>CAZWSI010000006.1:0-89934 GCA_964636405.1 uncultured Oscillospiraceae bacterium | reverse complement strand
GTCGCCGCCGAAGATCCAGATAGACTGCTTGGTGAGCAGATCGGCGTTGTCGATCACCTCATAGGCCAGCGCGCACGCGTCGCAGGGGCACTTCTTGGCGTTTGCAAGCCACGCGGCCTCCCACTCGGTGCCGGTAAGATCCACGTCCACGCCGTCCTTGCAGGCGGCAAGCAGCTTTTCGCCTGCGGCTCTCGAGCCCGCCGCGTCGTCCATATTGGCAAGCCATTCTTCGCCAGCGGCCTTGATCTCCGCTTCGCACCACTCGACGGCGATGAGCTTTTTGACGGTATCGGCCAGCTTGGCGCGGCGCTGCTTATTGGCAAGGTTCATGCCGAAGCCGAACTCCGCGTTGTCCTCAAAGAGGGAGTTGGCCCACGCGGGGCCCTGACCCTTGGCGTTCTTGGTGTAGGGGCAGGTCGGCGCGGAGCCGCCATAGATGGAGGAGCAGCCCGTGGCGTTGGCCACGACCATGCGGTCGCCAAAGAGCTGGGTGATGAGCTTGACATACGGCGTTTCGCCGCAGCCCGCGCACGCGCCCGAGAACTCAAAGAGCGGCTGGAGGAACTGGCTGTCCTTCACAGTCTTGGTGTTGAGCGCCACGTCCTTATCGGAAAGCGTCATGGCGTAATCCCAGTTCTTTTCGTCGGATTGCGCCTCGGCGAGCGGCACCAGCTTGAGCGCCTTGGTCTTGGCCGGGCACACGTCCACGCAGTTGCCGCAGCCCGTGCAATCGAGCGGCGAAACCTGCATACGGAACGCCAGTCCATCAAACGCCTTGCCGGTCGCCTTCTTGGTGACGAAGGTTTCAGGCGCGGCCTTCAGCTCCGCCTCGTTTACGAGGAAGGGACGGATGGTAGCGTGCGGGCAGACCAGCGCGCACTGGTTGCACTGGATGCAGTTTTCGGGAATCCACGCGGGCACATCCACGGCGATGCCGCGCTTTTCGTACTTGGTCGTACCCGTGGGTACCGTACCGTCGGCGGAAAGCATGGACACGGGGAGCTTGTCGCCCTCCTGCGCGAGGATTGGATGGATAAAGTTGACAAAATACGGATCGTCCGTAACCTTGGCCACCTGCGCGCCCTCGGTCGTCGTCGCCCAGAAAGCGGGATAGTGGATCTCCTCGATGGCGTTCATGCCGATTTCGATCGCGTCATAGTTTTTCTTGACCACGTCGTCGCCCTTCTTGCCATAGGACTTCTTGGCGGCGGCCTTCATGTACCCCAGCGCGTCCTCGGCCGGGATGACCTTGGCGAGCTTGAAGAACGCGGACTGCATGATGGTGTTGATGCGGCCGCCCATGCCCACCTTGCGGGCCAGATCGATGGCGTCGATGTTATAGAAGCGCACGTGCTTTTTGGCGATGGCGTTCTTGAGGGACGCCGGCAGCTCGGCTTCCATCTGCTCTGCCGTCCAGGGCGAGTTCAGCAGGAACACGCCGCCCTCCTTGATGCCGTCGGCCACATTGTAGCGGGTGACATAGGAGGGATTGTGGCAGGCAACAAAGTCCGCCGCATCGATGAGGTACGGGCTCTGGATGGGCTTCTTGCCGAAGCGCAGATGGGATACGGTGATGCCGCCGGATTTCTTGGAATCGTAGGCAAAGTAGCCCTGCGCGTACATATCGGTATGGTCGCCGATGATCTTGATGCTGTTCTTGTTTGCGCCGACCGTGCCGTCGGAGCCAAGGCCGTAGAACTTGCAGGCGATGGTGCCATCGGGAGCCGCGTTCACCTGCTCAGCCGGCGTAAGCGAGCTGAACGTCACGTCGTCGACGATGCCGACCGTGAAATGATTCTTGGGCGCTTTTCCGTCAAGATTGTCGTAAACCGCCTTGACCATGGTGGGCGTAAATTCCTTGCTGCCCAGACCGTAGCGGCCGCCGAAGACCTCTACGTTGCCGCGGCCCTGCTCGACGAGCGCGGCCATGACATCCTGATACAGGGGCTCGCCGATGGAACCTGGCTCCTTGGTGCGGTCGAGCACCGTGACGCGCTTGACGGTCTTGGGGAGCGCCTCGACGAATTTGTCAGCGGCAAACGGCCGGTACAGGCGAACCTTGAGCAAGCCGAGCTTCGCGCCCCTGGCGTTGAGGTAATTGATCGTTTCCTCCGCCACGTCGGCGCCGCTGCCCATGATGACGAGCACATTCTCCGCGTCGGGCGCGCCCACATAGTCGAAAAGATTGTACTTGCGGCCGGTGATTTTGCCCACCTCGTCCATGTAATGCTGGACGATGCCCGGGATGGCGTTGTAATACTTGTTGGCGGCCTCTCTGCCCTGGAAATAGATATCGGGGTTTTGCGCCGTGCCGCCCTGATGCGGATGCTCGGGGTTGAGCGCGCGGGCGCGGAAGGCCTTGACCGCGTCAAAGTCGAGGAGCTTGCCCATGTCCTCGTAATCGATCATTTCGATCTTCTGAACCTCGTGGGAGGTGCGGAAGCCGTCAAAGAAGTGCACAAACGGCACGGAGCCCTTGATGGCCGAAAGGTGCGTCACGAGCGCCAGGTCCATAACCTCCTGCACAGAGGCCGAGGAGAGCATGGCAAAGCCCGTCTGGCGGCAGCTCATCACGTCGGAATGGTCGCCAAAGATGGACAGGGAGTGCGCGGCCAGCGCGCGGGCGCTGACGTGGAACACGCCCGGCAGCAGCTCGCCGGCGATCTTGTACATATTCGGAATCATGAGCAGCAGCCCCTGCGAAGCCGTAAAGGTCGTCGTGAGCGCGCCGCCCTTGAGGGAGCCGTGCACGGCGCCCGCCGCGCCGCCCTCGGACTGCATTTCCGCAATGCGCACCCTCTGCCCGAACAGGTTCGTGCGTCCGGCGGCCGCCCAATCGTCCGCGACCTCCGCCATGGGCGAGGAAGGAGTGATCGGGTAAATTGCCGCAACGTCCGAAAACGCGTACGCGACATGCGATGCGGCGGTGTTTCCGTCGATGGTCATGGTCTTTGCCATAAGCTTTGTTTGCCTCCTTGGTGCTTTTATCAGAATTTGGCTCATTTCAGGAGAAGCCCATTTCTTTTCGTATACTATTATAAGCCCCCGAAAATGGCATGTCAATGAAAGGCGGGCGGAAGATGCAGGAAATATGACAAGACTTTTGTTATTTTGCAGGGAAAGCTTCACGGGGGCCTGCGCGGCACGCATCAGCGGAACAAGCCCCCGCCATAGCGCTCCAGCACGAGCAGCAGCGGAAGCCCCAGCCCATAGCAAGCGGCAAGCTCGCCCGCCGCCACATACGCCGCCGCGAGCGGATAGGACACGCCCACGCCGTACGCGTACACAAGCAGCGCGCCGACGACAAGCCCATTGCACAAAACGGGCGGCAACGGCGCGAGCGGCCGAGGCCAGCCAAGCTTTCGCACGCATAAGGTTCCCAGCGCGCCAAGGAGCGTGGCAAGGCTGCCGAAAAGCACGTCGGGCAACGGCGCGCCCGTAAGCGCGTTCGAGAGCGCGCAGCCTATAAAGAGCCCCGGCACGGCGGCGCCCGTAAAATACGGCAGCACGCAGAGCGCCTCGGCCACGCGGCACTGGACAAGACCGCTGGACAAAGGCGCGAGAAAGACCGTAAGTAGCGTATAAATGGCCGCAATCGCTGCGGCCCGCACGATAAACCTTGCACGCATGAATGCATTATCGCACGGATGCGGCCCGGGTTCAATCGGCAGCGCGCTTTTTTATGATAAAATACGTTTATTTCCCATTTGTTTCTTTCTTTTTCGCGCACGGTATTGTAAAATACCATTGATGGTAATTCTGGATGGGGTGATGGAACTTGACCATGACGGAGAAGCTCGACCTTCTGCTTGAGGAGCAGAAGCTCAACCGGCACGAGCTTTCCAAGCGCACGGGCATTCCGTATATGACCATCGTGAATTTTTACAAGACGGGTACGGATAACGTGAAGCGCGGCACGCTGCTGAAGCTGGCGAAATACTTCGGCGTATCGCTGGATTATCTGGCGGTGGACGAGGTGGAGGAGCGCGCGTGCGCGCTTCCCGCGCCGGAGATCAAAATGCTGCCCCGCACGGTAAAAAAGCCCCGGCTCCGGCCCGTGATCCAGGCTCTTCCGCTGCTTTGCGATACCAATGTGGAGCGCTATGACGATGTGCCCGAAAAGCTCCGCTGCGACTTTACCCTTCGTTTCCCGGACGACAGCATGGAGCGGCTCGGCATTGTCTCGGGCGATATCGTATATGCCCGGGAGCAGTCCGACGTGCACAATCACGACGTGGCTGTGGTCGCCATCGACGGCGCGGTCACGCTCCGCCGCATTTACCGCAACGAATCCCGCCTCGCGCTCCTTGCCGAAAATCCCGCCGTCGCGCCGCTCGTGCTCATGGGCGAGGGCGGGGTGCGAATCCTGGGCAAGGCGGTGGCCTATATAAACTGGAACGCTATTGTTTGAGGCCAATCTCGGGCCGCCACAGGGCTGCCCTTTCGCCGCGCCGCTTTGCCGTCCGCGCGGGCAGCGCGACCGTTATGCCCCAAATCGGCACCTGCACAGGCATGACGCCAATGGCCGCCCCACTCTGTTGCCATGTTCGTGTGCATTGGCGATTGCGATCAAAAAACGATGTGCAAATAGGCTGACTCCCGGCGCTGTGCCAGCGCGTTGCCAACGCGCTTTGGGTTGCGGCCAAATTTCCGGCGTTCCGGGCATAGCTTGCCTATTCGCGCTTGAATGATAGAATTGAGTGAATGGCGCAGCAGAAGGGAGACGGTACATTGTACGAAACAATCAACGCGGATGCGGAAGAACTGCGCGGCGCGCTGACCGCGCGGCGGCGCGACTTCCACCGCTATGCGGAAACCGGCTGGCTGGAAATGCGCACCGCCTCGATCATTGCCAAGGAGCTGACCGTGCTTGGCTATGAGGTGCTGACAGGCAAAGCGGTCTGTGCAGGCGAGGCACGGATGGGCCTGCCCTCAGAGGAAGCGCTTGAGGCGCATTACGCGTGGGCGGAGGCAAACGGCGCGGACGCGCAATTCCTGCCCGGAACGCAGGGCGGTTATACAGGCGTGATCGGCATCCTCCGCTGCGGCGAGGGGCCGTGTGTGGCGCTCCGTTTCGATATCGACGCGCTGGGCGTTGTAGAATCCGCTACGGACGCGCACAGGCCGGCACGCGAAGGCTACGCCTCCGTGGAGCCGGGCGTGATGCACGCCTGCGGGCACGACGGCCACGCGGCCATCGGCCTGGGCGTGGCGCGCGTTCTTGTGCAACAGCGCGAGAAGCTGTGCGGAACCGTGAAACTCATCTTCCAACCCGCCGAGGAGGGCGTGTGCGGCGCGAAATCCATCGTTGAGATGGGACACCTCGACGGCGTGGACTATGTGCTGGCGGGCCATATCTTCCCCGCGGGCAAGGCGGCTGGCTTTGAGCTGGGCGTGCTGAAGGAGGACGGCGAGGGCGGCCTTGCCACCACGAAGCTGGACGCAACCTTCCTTGGGAAACCCGCGCACGCGGGCATTGCCCCGCAAGCGGGCAAAAACGCGTTGCTTGCCGCCGCGACCGCCGTGCTCAATCTGCACGCCATCCCGCGCTTTGGCAACGTGCCCACGCAACTGAACGTGGGCGTGCTGCACGCGGGCAGCGGGCGCAACGTGGTATGCGAAAAAGCGACGCTGGAGCTTGAGGTGCGCGGTCAAACGTCGGAGGCCAACGACTACATGGACGCTTACGCGCGCAGGATCGTCGCTTCTGCGGCCGCTATGCACGCGTGCGCGTGCCAGGTGCGCGCCATGGGCAGCGCGGCCGCGCTGCGCTGCGATTGGCCGCTCAGCAAGCGTGTTTTGGATGTGTGCACGGAAAAGCTCGGCATGAAGGCGCTGGCGCTTCCCACCCTTTCGGGCGGCAGCGAGGACTTTTCCTATATGGCCGAGCGTGTGCGGCAGCAGGGCGGCCAAGCGACGTATTTTGTCATCCTTGCAAGCTGCCCGGCAGCCAATCACAACGACCGCTTCGACTTTGACGAGGAAGCGCTGGTCAACGGCGTACGCGCGTTCTGCGGCACGGTGCTGGAGCTGATGGGTAAAAAGCGCGTACAAGCACCATGAACAAACCGGCTGAACGGCTTGCAAACGAGTCTATGACCAAAAATGAGCGGGAAGCGATTCGCTTTACACGCATTGATTCGGTTCGCGCCGGAATTGCCGCGCTGCGGCCCGCCCGGCGAGCGGGATGCCGTTTACTCCAGTAAATAGATGGAGCCTTCCCTTTTGCATGCAAGCTTTTCGTAATAACGATCGTTCCCAGACATAATATATACCGAAAACTCGGGATAATCGTCCCGCAAGCGGCGCAACAGCCTTTCGCCAATGCTGTTGCCCCTGTATGCGCGGTCTACCAACAAATCGCAGACATAGAGGAACAGCGCGTCGGCCAGTGAGCGTGAGTAGCCGCATATTTTTCCGTCCGCCAAGGCGAGATATGTGATGGATTTGGAAAACGATCTGCGGTATTTGGACGCGTTGGGTTCTCCCCAATAGATTTTCCAATCCTCGCCCTCTCGCCCGATCATTTCCATCAGTTCATTTTCAAAGCGATTTTCATATTGAACAATTTCAACACGCATCGTATTTCCCCGGAAGCCCTGCTTTTGGGAGCCGCCTGCGGGCAAGCGCCGCTCGCCCGCACGGCTTTTACAGCCCTATCGCAACGCCCGCCGCGGCGCCCGCGATAATATAGAAGATGGGGTGCAGCTTGCTCAGCTTCGGCAAAAAGAGGCAGACAAGGAACACGGCAAACAGCGCGGCGCAGCGCCAATCGAAGCCCGCGAGAAAGCCCGCCCCACCCCCCGGAAGGAGCGCGGCACGGAGCATGGAATAGGCCGCCGCCGCAATCAGACCCGTAACGGCCGGACGGAGGCCGGAAAAAGCGCTTTCCACGAGCGCCGAGTCGCGATACTTTTCGAGAAAGCGCGCGATCACGCAAATGATGATATACGAGGGCAGCGTGAGGGCAAGGGTCGCAACGACCGCGCCCGTGGGTCCAGCCGCGTTAAAGCCAATAAAGGTGGCGGCGTTTACGCCGATGGGGCCGGGCGTGGATTCCGCAATGGCGACGATATCCGGCAGCGTGGGCGCGGCAAACCAGGCCGGATAACGCTCCGCCATGCCCGCAAGGAACGGGAGCGTGGCAAGCCCCCCGCCCACAGCGAGTAGGCCGGTATAAAAGAACTCGCAAAACAGGATAAAGAGCGTGCTCATACCTTGCGCAGCCTCCCATAAAGCAGACCGGCGGCGGCCGCCGCGAGCACGACCCACACGGGCGATTGGCCGAAGATGCCCACCACGAGGAACGCGGCCGCGCAAAGCGCGACTCCAAAGCCGTTCTTTACGCCTTTTTTGATCATGCGCGCCACGGCGGACACGATGAGCGCCGCCACCGCCACGCGGATGCCATGAAACGCGCGCACCACGAGCGGATGCGCCCACACGCCACGCATGAGCATGGCAATCAGCAGTATCAGTGCGACGGGCGCGGTCAGCACGCCCAGCACGGCAACCGCCGCGCCAAGCCAGCCGCGCCGTTTATGGCCCACGAAGGTCGCGGTATTGATGGCAATGATGCCCGGCGTGCATTGCGCGACGGCAAAATAATCCAGCAGCGTGTCCTCGCTCTCCCAGCCGCGGCGTTCCACAAGCTCCTTTGTTAGCAGCGGCAGCATGGAATAGCCGCCGCCGAACATGAACGCGCCGATCTTAAAGAACGTAATGTAAAGCCTTCCGAGATCCTTCCACATGTCAGAGCGTGCCCTTTCGAGAATAATTACGCGGCGCGGCTTTCTCCCGCCCCGAAAAGCAGACGGCCACCCTCTTGCATATCAGTATACGTTCCAGCGCTGAATGAACGCGTACAGATAAAAAACGAGTCCCGCAAAGCAGAAGCAGGTCGCCAGCGCGTCTACCCAGCTTTTTTTCGTAAGCGCGCCCATGCCGAGCAGCAGCGGAAACGCCGCAACCAGATAGCGCGGCGCGGAGAGCAGCCAGCTCGCGCCCATGCCGAGCGCATAGTAGAGGATAAAATACGCCACATACGAGGGCCTTAGCTTATTGCACATGCCCGCCATAACCGCAAGGGAACCCAGTAAGAACGCAATATTGGGAACCCAGAGCCCGGAAAACTGTGCGATATTACCCTTTGCCAACGTTTCGATGGCTTGATCGCACTGCGTCGCGGCGCTCGCGAAAAACCAGCCGAGCGACTGATCCCAATTTTCCTTCTGATACAGCAAAAACTGGAACGCGTTGCCCGAAACGCTGCGGTTAATGAGCAGATACAGCCCTAAGCCCGCCGGAATAAGCAGAAGCGAAAGACACCGCCCCACACAGGAAACGACAAACTCGCGCCCGCGCGCGCCCTGCTTTTTTTCGCGCACAATATCCGCGACCAGCTCAAAGCACACCGGCGCAAAGAGCGCGACGCCGAGCAGCCGCGTAAAGGCCGCGAAAAAACCCAGCACGCAGGCGGGCAGATAGCGTTTTTTGCGTGCAAGCAGCATCGTGCCAAGCGAAAGCAGCAGGAAAAGCGCGTCCGACATGGGCGCGGAAAGCAGCAGACTTGCGGGAAGCAGGCAATAGTAGCGCACGCTGCGCATGGCAGTTGAGCGATCCATATCGAGGAGGGCAAGCTCGTAGAGCAGGTAGCCCGAAAAGACCGCGCACATGTTCGACACAAACAGCCCTGAAGCCAGAAAGCTTCGGAACACATAGGTGAAGAGCCGCACGACAATGGGATAAAAGGGAAAAAACACCAGCAGCAGCCGGTCGTCGCCGGTGGGCTGATACCAATTTTTCGCAATGTTGAGATAGTGACGCGAGTCCAGGCTCACGCCGTTCCAGATATCGAGATGGTCGAATATACCGCCCGTATAGCCGTTTTCCGCCTGCGTCATGAGGTAGGCCGCGATAAACAGGCCCAGACGGAAGGCCAGCATGACGCCCACGATGGGGAAGAACGGGTGCATGCGGCGTTTCCTGCCGGTACGTTTGCCGTCGCGCGCGTGAACGTCCATTTCAGGCAGACCGCTCCACGCCTCCATCCACCGGGGGATGAAGCGCACGCCCAGCAGCACGAACAGAAACACGGAAAGAGCCGCTGCAAAGAGCGACTCCACGTGACCCGGCGTGCGGATCATGACCCAGCGGGCAAAAAAGACCAACAGCAATATCGTGGGAACGGCGGTGAACAGGACGCGTTTCCACACATAAGCGTCGTTTTCCCTCACGCGCATACTATCTCCGGCGCAATGCCTTGGGTTGGCTGAGAATCTCTGCGTACACCAGCCCGCTCAGCACGGCGTTTTGGTTCCAGCGGAATGCGGAAACGGGCGCGGGCGCGGAGGCGGGCGCGGCTTTTTTGCCCTCCCGCTCCGGCGGGCACTCGCCCTGCACGCCGGTAATGCTCGTCTCTTGATGCGCGTGCCCCGTGCGGTCGAACGCCTCCAACGGATGCCGCGTTTTGGCGATATCCGTAAGCGTGCTCGACATGTTGGACTGTGCGCGGGATTGCAGCGCCGCCGACTGGCGCGCCACGGGCGGCGGCGCCTGCCGCGCGGCGGGCGGCTGCTGCATCTGGCGGGCGGCGGGCCGTGCATCCGGCGCAAGGCGCGCGCCCGTCTGGGGATCGAATCTGGGCTGACGAGGGGCCGGCGCATCGTAATAGGGCGGGCCTCCCTCGGGCCGATCCGACTGCCGCATGCCGCTCTGCTGCGCGCTTCGCCCGCCGCGATCGTCGTAATACGGCAACGCGGGCGCAGGCGCGGGCGACGCTTGCTGGGCGTTTTCCCGCGCCACGCGCGCGGCCTCTTCTTTTTTCTTCTTCTGCGCCTGCCTTGAGACGAAGGAAAACACCGCCCAGCAGATGAGAAGAATCGGAATCAACGATTCCATAACGGTTATTTCTTCTCGGACTCGACAGGCTTGGTGCCCTTGGAAATGGCGTTACGCATGTCGGTATCCGAGATGACGTTCTGCATGTTGTAATAGTCCATGACGCCAAGCTTGCCTTCGCGGAACGCGCCCGCGATGGCCTTGGGCACCTCGGCCTCGGCCTCGATGACGCGCGCGCGCATGCCCTGCGCCTGCGCGATGTTCTCCTGCTCCTGCGCAACGGCCATGGCCCTGCGCTCCTCCGCCTTGGCCTGCGCGATGCGCTTGTCGGCCTCGGCCTGGTCGATCTGGAGCTGCGCGCCCACGTTGCGGCCCACGTCCACGTCCGCGATGTCGATGGAGAGGATCTCGAAGGCCGTGCCCGCGTCAAGGCCCTTGCTCAGCACCGTGCGAGAGATCTTGTCGGGGTTCTCCAAAACGTCCTTGTGGCTCGTCGCGGAGCCGACGGTGGTAACGATGCCCTCGCCGATACGGGCGATAATCGTTTCCTCGCCCGCGCCGCCGACGAGACGGTCGATATTGGCGCGCACGGTCACGCGCGCCTTGGCGCGCAATTCGATGCCGTCCATGGCGACCGCCGCGATGACCGGCGTTTCAATGACCTTGGGGTTCACGCTCATCTGCACGGCGGTGAGCACGTCGCGGCCAGCAAGATCGATGGCGCAGGCCTTTTCAAAATCCAGCGGAATGCCCGCGCGCTGCGCGGCGATGAGGGCGTTGATTACGCGATCCACATTGCCGCCCGCGAGGTAGTGCGCCTCAAGCTTGTTGATGGAAACGGTGAGCCCCGCCTTGGTCGCCTTGATCATGGGGTTGACGATGCGGGAGGGCACGACCTTGCGCACCCGCATGGCGACAAGCTGCAATATGCCGATCTTTACGCCCGAAGCGCGCGCGGAGATCCACAGCCCGAGCGGTACGAAGCTGAAGAAGATTGCAAGGAAAATGATCACCAGCACGATTACAACGACCGTGCCCGCAAAACCGATGGAGAGAGACAGCATCTTTCATTACCTCCTGAAGTATTAGTAGGCGCCGAGCTTCTGAAGCGTAAGCCCGACCAGATACAAAAAGGCGCACAGCGCGGGAATTCCGATGAGCAAATACAGCCACTGCCGCCGTTTTTCCTGCGTGGTAGCCTCCCGGGGCGATTCCTCGGGCGGGTTGTCAAGGGCGGCGTTGCACTTGGGGCAGACCTCGAGCAGCCCGGAATACAGCACGCCGCACTTCTTGCAATATTTCATGGATTTACGCTTCCTCCGGGCCGTCAGCCTCCCGCTCGGCCACGACGATGCGCAAGCCCTCGACGCGCACGACCGCAACGGCCTTGCCCGCCTCGATAAACGCGCCGTCGGTCATGGCGTCAATGCGGCGGCCCCCGATTTCTACGATACCCGCGGGGCGCAGGGGTGTTGCGCTCACACCGCTCTTGCCCGCAAGAGCCGCGTCCTCGCTGCCCGCTACGGGCGACGCGTTGGACTCGATATTCTCATTGAGCACAAGGAACGAGCGCGACAGCCGCCCCTTCTGGAAAGAACGAATAAAGAGGATAAGCGCGAGCACGATGATGAGCAGCACGATAGCCACGATATAAAGCGCGACCTCCGGGCTGCCCCAGCCCACCTGAATGATCACCACGGCAATCAGGCACAGCAGGCCGGTCGCGCCCGGCACGCCGACCCCGGGCGTAAACATTTCGATGAGAAGCATTCCAAGGCCAACCGCAATCAGGATCAGCGTCGGCACGGCGGCCGGCCCTAAAATTTGAAGAATGCGCATGCTTTCTCCTTTCTTTTCAAAAACCCTCACATTTGCCACGGCATGTTTCTATTCCATGTCAATCATAGTATACCACAGCTTATACAATGGTAAATGAAAATTTTCTGCGGCATGCAAATTGACAAAAGCCATCCTCTTGCCATACAGTATATCATATACCCTTGGTATATCAATATATATGAATGGCTGGATGAACATGCTGCAATCGCTGAAAGACGATCTCCGCTGTGTGCGTGAGCGCGACCCCGCCGCCCGCGGCACGCTGGAAATACTCCTCTGCTACCCCGGCTTCCGCGCCGTGCGCTGCTATCGCTTCGCGCACTTCCTTTACACGCACAAAATGCGCTTCCTCGCGCGGCTTGCGTCCGAATGGTGCCGCTTTTTTACGGGCGTGGAGATTCACCCCGCCGCCAGCATCGGCAAGCGGCTCTTTATCGACCACGGCATGGGCGTGGTCATCGGCGAGACGAGCGTAATTGGCGACGACGTAACGCTCTATCAGGGCGCGACGCTCGGCGGCACCGGCAAGGAAACGGGCAAGCGCCACCCGACGGTGGGCAACCACGTTACCATTTCCGCTGGCGCGGCGGTGCTTGGCCCCCTCACCATCGGCAACGGCGCGAAGATCGGCGCGGGCGCGGTGGTGCTGCGCGACGTGCCGCCCTACTCTACCGTGGTGGGCGTGCCGGGGCAGGTGGTGCGCAAAAAGCGCTGCGAAGCACCCTGCTCCGCCGAATGCGCGCGGGAGGGCGCGCCCTGCACCGCGCCAAGCTGCGGCGACGCGGCCGCGTGCCCGGTTTCTGGCGAGGCGGGCGTGGATCTGGACGTGAATCATTTGCCCGATCCCGTGCAGGAAGCGCTTTTGGCGCTAAAAAAACGCGTGGACGCCTTGGAAAAGCAACGGGAGCTGTGATATACTGTTCGCCGGAGGTACGGTATGCAGATTTATAATACGATGACCCGCAAAAAAGAGGAGCTTGTTGCGCAAAAGCCCGGCAAAATCTCCATGTACGTGTGCGGCCCCACGGTGTACAACTATTTCCACATCGGCAACGCGCGTCCCTTTATCGTGTTCGACACGCTCCGCCGGTATCTGGAATACCGGGGCTACGAGGTGACCTTTGTCCAAAACTTCACCGATATCGACGATAAAATGATCCGCCGCGCCAACGAGGAGGGTACGACCGTATCCGCGCTCGGCGAACGTTTTATCGCGGAATACTATCACGACGCCGACGCGCTGGGCGTGCGGCGCGCAAGCTGCAACCCGCGCGCCACGGAGCACATCGACGAGATCATTGCCCTTGTGCGGACGCTTGTGGACAAGGGCCACGCCTATGCCACAGACACCGGCGACGTATACTTTTCCGTGCGGAGCTTCCCGGGCTACGGCAAGCTTTCCGGGCAGAACATCGATGATTTGGAAAACGGCGCGCGCGTGGAATCCGGCGAGGAAAAGCGCGATCCGCTGGATTTTGCGCTTTGGAAGGGCGAAAAGCCCGGCGAGCCGAGCTGGCCCTCCCCCTGGGGACGCGGCCGCCCGGGCTGGCACATTGAGTGCTCCGCCATGAGCATGGCCATTCTCGGCGAAACCTTCGATATCCACGCGGGCGGTCAGGACCTGATCTTCCCCCACCACGAGAACGAAATCGCCCAGTCCGAGGCCGCCACGGGCAAGCCCTTCGCGCGCTATTGGATGCACAACGGCTACATCAACGTGGACAATCAGAAGATGTCCAAGAGCCTGGGGAATTTCTTCACCGTGCGCGATATTGCCGAAACCTACGACCTCGCCACGGTGCGCATGTTCCTGCTCTCGGTGCATTACCGCAACCCAGTCAACTTCTCACGGGAGCTCATGCAGCAGGCCGACGCGGCCCTTACGCGCCTTTCGACCGCGCGCGAGCGCCTTGCCGAAGCGCAAACCGTGCCCGCCGAGACGGAGCAGGACCGTGTCTTTGCGCAAATGCTTGACGACGTTCAATCGCGCTTCGACGCGGCTATGGACGACGATCTCAATACGGCGGACGCGTTGGGCGTGCTCTTCGACTTTGCCCGCGCCGCCAACAGCTATGTGACCGCGCCCCGCTGCAAGGAAACGGTTGCGCGGGCAGCCGCCCTGTACGACACGCTTACGGGTGTGCTGGGACTCATGCCGAAGAAGGAGTCCGAATTCCCAGCCGAGGCGCTTTCCCTGCTCGAAAAGCGCCAGCAGGCTCGCAAAGCCCGCGATTTTGCCGCGGCCGACACGCTGCGTGATCAGCTCAAGGCCATGGGCTTTACCGTAGAGGATACCTCGCAGGGACCCAAGCTTAAAAAACTGTAGAATTGAAGGAGAACAAATGATGGGCAGCTCTATTTCCATTTTCGATATTCTGGTGCTGGGCATCGGCGTGTATGTGCTGGTAAGCGCAATCCGCGGCAAGGGCAGGCTCTTTGTCGCCCCGGGCATTAAGGAAGAATACAAGGAGAAATTTCCCAAGCTTTTGCGCAAGCTCTACGCTGTCATCGGCGTGTCCATGCTGCTCAACGGCGGCTCCTCCATCGCGATGAGCCTGCTTTATGAATATAAGGAAACCGTTCCCGCCACCGACGCGGCCGCCGCGCAATACGAGCTCATTCCCCGCATGGAGCTGGGCGAGTTCTCCTTCCTCACGCCGCAGTTCTTCTCCATCTTCACCATCGTTTGTCTGGGCGTCGCCATTGCGATGATCGTTCTGCTGATCGTGTTTACCCGCCGCATGACCGATAAGGAGGCCGCCGCCAAGGCGCAGGCCGAGCAAAACGCGGCAAAGCAGGGACAGCCCCGGCGCTCCATGCCGACCTCCGCCTTCGATTTTTCCGAGGCGAACGCAACGGACGCGCCCGCCGAAAAGCCTGCCGGGGACGACGTGCGAAAGTACTATTAAGCACTGTGTTGGGATAGGCGCGTCCAAGCCGGAAACGGCCCGGGCGCGCCTTTTAAATTAAAAGTTATGAAGGGAGCCGAACGCATGAACAAGATTACCTGCATCTGTCTGGGCGTGCGGGACATGACGCGCGCGCTGCGCTTTTACCGGGATGGGCTGGGCTTTGAAACAGAGGAAAAGGGCGACAGCCCGGAGGTCGTGTTTTTCAATACGCCCGGCACGAAATTTGAGCTCTATCCCCTGCCCCTCCTGGCTGAAGATATCAGCGCCGAGCACCCGCCGGCCATAGGAGGTGGCTTTGCGGGCGTCACACTCGCCTGCAACGTTGCGCGGCGCGAGGAGGTGGACGAAACGATCGCGCGCGTGCGCGCGGCGGGCGGCGTCATCGTCAAAGAGCCGCAGAGCGTATTCTGGGGCGGCTACCACGCGTACTTTGCCGACCCGGACGGGTACTATTGGGAGGTGGCATGGGGGCCGAACTTCCGCTATGACGAAAACGGGCTGCTCGTCTTTTAGTTCTTTCCTTATTCCTTTCTTTCATGGGAAAGAAAGGAACTAGAAAGCGAAGCAGGCGATTTGCCCGTGTGCGCGGCAAGACGGATTTTGGGGCGGCCTTTCGCTCAGCTCAGCTCAAACATGCCCATATAAAGCTGATAATACTTGCCCTTTTGCTCGAGGAGCTCCTCATGGTCGCCGCGCTCGATGACGCGGCCCTGCTCGAGCACGAGGATGGCGTTTGCGTTGCGCACCGTGGAAAGCCTGTGCGCGATAACGAACACCGTGCGGCCCGCCATCAGCTTATCCATGCCGCGTTCGATCAATCGCTCCGTGCGGGTGTCGATGGAGCTGGTCGCCTCGTCGAGAATGAGCACGGGCGGATTGGCCACGGCCGCGCGCGCAATGGCAAGCAACTGTCTTTGGCCCTGCGAGAGGTTTACGCCGTCCGCCGTAAGCACCGTATCGTAGCCCTGCGGCAAGTGCGTGATGAAGAAATGCGCGTTGGCGAGGCGCGCCGCCTGCTCGACCTCCTCGTCGGTCGCGTCGAGCTTGCCGTAGCGGATGTTCTCGCGCACCGTGCCGGTAAACAGGTGCGTATCCTGCAACACCATGGACAGGGAGCGGCGCAGATCGTCCTTCCGAATCTCCTTTATGTCGATGCCGTCATAGGTGATTTTCCCCTGCCTCACGTCGTAAAAACGGTTGATCAGGTTTGTAATCGTGGTCTTGCCCGCGCCCGTCGAGCCGACAAAGGCAATCTTCTGGCCGGGCTTCGCGTAGAGCGAAACGTCCGTGAGCACGTCGCGCTCGCCGTCGTAGCTGAAGGTTACGTGCTCAAAGCGCACATCGCCGCGCAGCGGCACAAAGCCAAAGCCGCCGTTTCCGTCGGGCCGCTTCCACGCCCAATTGCCGGTGTAGCGCTCGGTTTCCGTAAGCGCGCCCGAAGCGTCCTCGGTTACGCGCTTGAGGGTTACGCCGCCCTCGTCCGTTTCGGGCTCGCTGTCGATGAGCTCAAAAATGCGCTCCGCGCCCGCCAGCGCGCTGATAAAACCGTTAAAGAGCTGCGAAACCTGCGTGAGCGGCTGCGAAAACGAGCGCGTGTACTGCAAAAAGGCAGCCAGCGTACCGATATCGGCGCGCCCGATGATGGCGAGCGCCGCGCCCGCCGCTGCCGCCGCCGCGTACAAAGCGTAGCTAAGGTTGCCCATGATAGGCATGAGCATCATGGCAAAGGTCATGGCGGCGGTGGAATTTTCTTGCAGGCTCTCGGCGCGCTCCTCAAACGCGGCCGTGACCGCCTCCTCGTGACAGAACACCTTGACCTCGCGCTGGCCCTCGATCATCTCCTCAATATAGCCGTTCGCGCTGGCCATGGCCGCCTGCCGTTTCTTAAAATAGAAGGCGGATTTCTTGCCCAGCTTCGACACGGCAAGCAGCATGAGCGCGAAGACGCCCAGCACGAGCAGCGTAAGCAGCGGCGAAAGCACAAGCATCATGGCGAGCACGCCCACGAGCGTAATCGAGCTGCTGATGAGCTGCGGAAGGCCCTGCGAAAGCATTTCGCGCATCGCGTCGGTATCGTTGCTGAAGCGGCTCATGATCTCGCCGTGCGTTTGGGAATCAAAATAGCGCAGCGGTAGCTTTTGCAGCTTGGTAAACATATCCACGCGCACGGCTTCGAGCACGCCCGTGGAAATGGTGAGCACAAGCCGGTTTACCAAATACGTGCAGCCCACGCCCGCGGCGTAGATGCCGGCAAGCAGCAGCAGATAGCGCGCCAGCCCCGACAGATCAGCGCTGCCGGTTTTAATCAGCTCGCCTACGCCGTTGATAATGGGCTTGAGCATATAGGTTCCCGCAACGCCCGCCCCCGCCGATACGAGTATCCCGGCGAGGATAACGAGAAGCAGCGCGCGGTAACGCCCCATATATCCCAGCAGTCGCCGGAAGGTCGCCTTTGTGTTTTTCGGTTTGGCCTGCGCCTTCATGGAACGCGGTCCGGGCATGTTACGCCACCCCCCTCTGTTGCGATTCGTACACCTCGCGGTAAATCTCGTTGCTGGCCATCAGCTCGTCGTGCGTGCCGAGGCCGTTGACCGCGCCGTCGTGCATGACGAGGATGCGATCCGCGTCCATGACGGAGGCGATGCGCTGTGCGATGATCAGCACGGTGGTGTCCGCGTGCACGCGCGCAAACGCGTCGCGAATGGCCGCGTCGGTTGCGGTGTCCACAGCCGAGGTGGAATCGTCCAGAATCAGAAGCTTCGGTTTATTCAGCAGCGCCCGGGCAATGCAGAGCCGCTGCTTCTGCCCGCCCGATACGTTTACGCCGCCCTGGCCCAATTCGGTATCGTAGCCGTCCGGGAAGGACAGAATGAAATCGTGCGCCTGCGCGGCCTTGCAGGCGGCAATCACAGCCTCGTCGGAAGCGCCGGGGTCGCCCCACTTGACGTTTTCCTTGATGGTGCCGGAGAAAAGCACGTTCTTTTGCAGCACCATGCCCACCGCGCCGCGCAGCACATGGATGGGATATTCGCGCACATCCCGCCCGCCCACGCGAACCGAGCCGGAAAGCACATCGTACAGGCGCGGGATGAGCTGCACAAGCGTCGTTTTGGCCGAACCCGAGCCGCCGATGATCCCGACGGTTTCCCCGGAACGGATCGCGAGATCGATATGCGAAAGCGTAAGGTTATCCGCGTTGTCGCTGTAGGAAAAGCATACGTCGTCGAACACGACGGAGCCGTCGGCTACCTCCGCGCCCGCAAACTGCGCGCTGTCGTCAATGGCGGGCACTTCATCGAGCACCTCGAGGATGCGCTTGGCCGAGGCCGTGGAGAGCACGAGGTTGACAAACACCATCATGATCATCATCAGTGATACGAGAATCTGCGAAATATAGCTGATAAAGCTCATAAGCTGCCCGGTTAGCAGCGTGCCGCCCACAATATCCCCCGCGCCAAACCACAATACCAGCAGGATGCAAAGATACATGGTCATCTGCATGAGCGGCGAGCCGGCCACCAGCACCTTTTCCGCCCTGCGCTGCGCCGTTTTGAGGGCGCCAGCGGCATCGGCAAACTTTACGCTTTCATAATCGCCGCGCACAAAGGCCTTGACCACGCGGATGGCGATGAGGTTCTCCTGTGTGCGGGCGTTCATGGAATCGTACTTTTTGAGCATGGCTTCAAAGCGGGGGAACGCCATTTTCGATAGGATGAACATCGCCGCCCCCAAAAACGGGATGGCGCAGAGAATGATAACGGAAAGCTCGCGGCTGATGCGCACGGCCATGACGGTGGCGAGAATGAGCATCATGGGCGAACGCGCCAGCATGCGAATGATCATCTGGAACGCCTGCTGGATATTGGTAATATCGTTGGTCATGCGGGTGATGAGCGACGCGGTGCTGAACTTGTCCGTGTTTTTAAAGGCGAAGGACTCCACCTTGGAAAACATGGCCATGCGCAGATTCATGGCAAAGCCGTTGGAGGCTACCACCGCGCAGCGTGCGCACAGCGCGCCGAGCGCAAGCGCGCACACGGCCATGAGCACCATGAGCCCGCCCATCTTGAAAATGTACAGATAATCCTGATTCGGGACGCCCACGTCCACGATATTGGCCATCAAAAAGGGAATGGCTACCTCAAACACCACCTCGAGCGCCACGAGTATGGGCGAGAGTATGGCGTAGATCCTGTATTTTCCCACATAGCGGGACAGCTTTTTCAGCACTTCGTTCCCTCCTTCCAGAACGGACATTCGTCCGTTTCACCCTGCGCGCGCAGGTTTTCAATCATGCGGTCCAGAAAACCGCAAAGGCTTTGCTGCTCCTCCTCGGAAAACCCGGCGAAGGTTTCCGCATCGAGCGCGTCGAAGCTTTCCCGATACAGCGCGGCTGCCTGCCCGCCCTGCTTCGTAATGAAAAGCTGGTTGCGGCGCTTGTTTTCAGCGTCCACGCGCTTTTCAATCAGCCCGGCCGCGTTGAGCCGCTTGGCCGACAGCGCGATCGACGCGGGCGTAACCCCAAGCTGCGCAGCCACGTCCTGCTGCGTGCTGCCGGGGTTCCGCTTAATGGCCTCCAAAATCGGCAGTTGGCCCGGATACAGCTCGTAGCCCGCCGTCATCCGCTGCACGCGCCGCCTGCGCATGTGATTGACGCGTATCAGCCTTGCGCCCAGTTCCTTGCGTTCCATACGGTTCCTCCGTCCTTCCGCGCCGTGCTAGCCGGCCTTCGCAAAAAGAATGGAGCCGGAAGCCCGGCTGCCATCCCGAAGCGTTTAATTAAGCGCTTAATAGTTAAGCGGTTTCTAATATAGCGCGGCCCAAATGCATTGTCAAGCGTTTTTTTATCTGTTACAATGCCCGCATGAAGAATGAAGTGCATGGAAACACGCGGGGCATCCGCAAAACCCTGCTCGATGAAATGTGCGCGCTCTACGAGTGCCGCATGCAGCCTGCGGAGTTTCTCTCCGCCGAGCTGTTGGACGCGCTGGTGCGCTTCACCTGCGCGGTCAACCGGGAAATTCTCGTATATGCCTCCCGTCAGGGCGAAATTGTCGAGGTGCGCGTGGGCGACAGCTTCACGGTGGCGCTCCCCGAGCTGCGCCTCGTGCGCAATGTGGACCGTCTCTGCGGCGTGCGCTGCATCCACACGCACCCGGGCGGCGACGGCATGCTTTCCGATGTGGACATGGGCTCGCTCAATGTGCTGCGCCTCGACGCAATGGCGGCCGTCGGCGTGCAAAACGGACGCGCTACAACCGTTTACGCCGGCTTTATCGGCGAAATGGACGACGGCGTGCGCCAAACGGAGCTCTATGGCCCGCTCCGCCCGGACCGTCTCCCGCAAAAGCGGCTGATGGACGCGATTTTTGAAGCCGATAAACGGCTGCTTGCGCCCGCCTACGCGGTTACGCAGGCGCGGCCCGAGCGCGCGATCTTAGCGGGCATTGAATCGAGCGACGGCTATGATTCCCTGGGCGAGCTGGCGGCGCTTTGCGAAACGGCGGGCTTGCAGGTGGTAGAGCGCGCGCTGCAACGCAAGCGCTCCGTGGACAACGCGACCTATCTTGGCTCCGGCAAGGCGGAGGAGCTCGCGCTTACGGGCAACGCGGCCGAAGCAGACCTGTTCGTGTTCGACGACGAGCTCACGGCCGTGCAGCTTCGCAATCTCGAGGAGATTCTCGGGCTTCCCATTGTAGACCGAACGATGCTCATACTCGATATCTTCGCGCAGCGCGCGCAATCCCGCGAAGGCAAGCTTCAAGTCGAACTCGCCCAGCTTCAATACCGGCTCCCCCGGCTCCTCGGCATGGGCAAGGTGCTCTCCCGGCAGGGCGGCTCGGGCGTGGGCATGCGCGGCCCGGGTGAAAAGAAGCTGGAAATCGACCGCCGCCGCATCCGCAGGCGCGTCTATGAATTGCAGCGGGAGCTGGCAGAAATTGAAAAGCAGCGCGGCTTGCGCCGGGACGCGCGCAGCGCCGGGCCCACGCCGCTTGTGGCGCTGGTCGGCTACACGAACGCGGGCAAATCGACGCTCCTTAACGCGCTCTCCGGCAGCGACGCGCTCGCGGAGGATAAGCTTTTCGCCACGCTCGATCCCATTTTGCGGCGCGTCCGCCTGCCCTCCGGCGCGGAATGCATGCTCAGCGACACGGTGGGATTTATCAATAAGCTTCCGCACGATCTCATCGACGCTTTCCGCTCCACGCTCGACGAGGTCAAGGACGCGGACCTCATTCTTCATGTGATCGACACGGCAAGCCCCTATTTTGACGTGCAGATTCGCGTGGTGGAGGGCGTGCTCGGCGAGCTGGGCGCGGCCGATACGCCCTGCGTTCGCGTGTACAACAAGATCGACGCGGCCGAGAACCCGCCGCCGCGCCTCCCGGGCGCAATCGCCGTCAGCGCGAAAACGGGCGAGGGGCTCGAGGCGCTCCTTGCCCGCGTAGAGGAGCTGCTTGCCGAGCGGCAGCACAGGGTGGAGCTCACCGTGCCCTACGACCGCTATGAGGCCGTGGAGCTGATCCGCCGTCTTGGCAACATCCTCTCCGAAACGCACGAGAGCGACGGCACGCACATCACAGCCCTGCTCCATGAGGACGCGCTCTGGCGCGTGAAAAAGCTGCTGGGATGAGGGAAGCGGCATTACGGCTTTATGTGCGAGAGTTGATTGACTAGATAGGCAAGTACCTCCTCTACCGTAGGCATTTCTCCGGCACAGGGCACCTGCGACCATGCGGCCCGTACGTCTGGATTTGGATTGGCCTTTGCCTCCTCGAGGGTGCGCAATGTTGCGGCGCACCTCTTTTTCTATCATGGCATATTCGACTGCCGTAGCGCGAATGGCTGCTGTTATGATTCCCCTTTCGTCTTCCGTCATGGTCATACTCCCTATAGCATATTTTTTCTTTCATTCTAACAGAAAAACCCGAACTAGTGAAGTATCACTAATAGCGTTCTTTTGAATGAAATAGTATGAAACCGTGATCTCATGCAAAGGAGCGGTTTCATGGATACAAGGGAGGCCATTGCGAAACGGATTTTGGAGCTGTGCAGGTCGCGCGGCATTACGCCCAACGGCCTGGCCAATCTTTCTGCCGTTCCGCAGTCCACGATCAAAAGCATACTCGGCGGTGAAAGCAAAAATCCCGGCTCGGTTACCATCAAAAAGCTATGCGATGGGTTTGAAATCACGCTCGCAGAATTCTACGGCACGCCGTATTTCGACGAATTGGAGCAGGAGATACGGTAACGCAAAGGGCCGCTCGCGGGCGGCCCTACTGTATGGGAATGATTCGTTTTTAGGCAGCCTCGGCCTCGGCCGGGGCCTGCTTTTTGCCAAGCTTGGCAAACCACGGGAAGGTCAGCGGCCAGAGCCCGCCGCCCACCGCCAGCATAAGAAAATAGCGGATGCCGTGCGCGCTTTCATGGCCGCCGGTCAGCGCAAGCAGGGGAGCCTTGAGCAGCAGCCGCACCGCCAGAATCAGCCCGAAGCCCAGCGCCAGCTTTAACGCCTGCCCAAGCAGAGGCGCTTTCGTGTCAAAGCGGATATAGCGCTCGTCCAGCCACCACACAAGCGCAAAGCCCAGCGCAAGACCCAGCATTTGCCACGCGTTTTTTACGCCCGCCGCCGCAAATTCCGCAATGGTGCGCTCAGTAGCGGGCGCAAGCTCCGCGTAGAGCACGAAAGCGGCGGCCGCGGCGATCAGCACCCCCAGCAGCACGGCCATGCGGCGCTTGTTCTCCTGCGCGCGCATAAACAGCGGATATCCGGCAAACACCAGCACGAGCGCCACGCCCAGCGAAACAAATACATCCGCCGGGGTGTGCACGCCCAGATACATGCGTGAAAAGGCCGTGAGCGCCACAAGCGCCACGCACGCGGCGCGCAGCCAGTTCTTTTTGGAAAAGCGCGCAATGCCCAGAAAGGTGTCCGCCACGGACTGCGTATGCCCGCTTGGGAAGGAGTAGCCCCCCGCCCCCTCGCGCGCGCTTTCCACAATGGTAAAGCTCGGGTCGCGCACCCAGGGGCGCGGCACGGCGCAAAGCAATTTCAAAAACTGATTGATCACCGTGCCCGTAAAGCACACAAACAGCAAAAAATAGCCCCTTTGTTTGTCAAGACACCAGTAGAAGATCAGCGCGATGACTATAAACAGCGTTTCCTCGCCAAAGTAGGTAATCCACTGAAAAATCGTATCCAGAAACGGGTTCCGCATCCCCTCAAGCAGCCGCAAAAAGCCCATTGCCTCTGTCCCCCAAACCTTTTTTACTATTCTAGCATATTTAATAATACATCTCAATGCCGCGCGACGGGCGCGGTGGAAGGGAGCTATTGATGGAATTTACACGCAATCTGCGGCGCGGTTCCTCGGGCGCGGATGTGTATTATATGAAAGACGCGCTGTTCGCGCTTGGATGCTACCCCGACAATACCAAAAAAAGCATCCATGATACCTTCGACGCCGATACCGAGCTGGCAGTGTTCGCCTTCCAGCGCGCGCACGCGGACGCGGACGGCAGGCCGCTCGCGGTGGACGGCGTGATCGGGCGCTTTACCTGGGACGCGGTGCTGGCGGCGCTTTTGCCGGAGGCGAGCGTCGAGCTGCCGCCCAACATCGGGCAAACGGCGGCAAGCGCCATCGCGCCCGCGCTTGCGCGTGCCACGGGCAAGCGGCAGCGCATCGTGCTCGACGCGCTCAGTTACGCCTACGACCCGGACGTGCCCCGGGATTACCCCCTCAGCCTGTATATCCGCGGCGCGAACCTGTACGCGTCAAACGGCGAGCCTTCGATCATTACGGCCGCGCGCATCGAGCTCGGCGCGCGCAATCAGCCGCAGTATTATAGCGGCGGGCGTAAGCGGATGATGCTGGAAACAATCCAAAAACATCCTTCTACCACCGGCGCGGACTGCTCGGGCGGCATTGTGGGCCTGCTGCGCAAATTCGGCCACGTAGCGGGCCGGTTTGACCAGACGGCAAACGACCTGTGCTCAAAAGCGCATTCCGAGGCGATTGCCCAAAGCGAGCTGAAAAGCGGCGATTGGGTGGGCTACAGCGGGCACATCGGCCTGTACGCAGGCGGCGGCTATGCCGTGGAGTGGCTGGGCGGCGCATACGGCTGCCAGCTTACGCGGCTGGATAACCGACGCGGCTACAGCTTCGTTGACCGGCAATCGCACAGCAAATCGGACTGGACGCGCTTCCGGCGGCCGAAATATTATTGAGGAGGTTCTGATTAAATGAGGGATGGCGGCTAAGCGAGATGCTTTTTCGGCAGCGTCGCACCGAAAAAGCAGGCGCAGCGGCGCTGCGTCGAGGCTTATTTGTGAGCTATGGCGGAATAATCAGCGCCTTGGCCGCCGTGCCGAATGAATCAGCGTTTCCCTAATCCAGCTATTTCAGGCGCGCCGCGAGCCGGATAAACTGCGTTACGCCAATGTGGCAATAGCCGCCCGGGTTTTTTTCCAGATAGTTCTGGTGGTATTCCTCAGCGGCGCAGTAGCTTTCAAGCGGCAGCAGCTCCACCGCAAGCGGCGCGCCGAGCTTTGCCCGCAGCGCCGCGAGGGCCCGCTCGGCCTCCGGGCGCTGCCGCTCGTCTGCATAGTAGATCCCCGTGCGGTACTGCACGCCCACGTCCGCGCCCTGTTTGTTGACGCTCGTGGGATCGATCGCGTCGAAAAAGAGCGAAAGGAGCGCGGAAAGCGGCAGCGCGTCCGCGTCGAAACGCACGCGCACGGTTTCCGCATGGCCCGTGTTTTCCTTGCAGACCGCCTCGTAGCTCACTTGCGCCCGATTGCCGTTTGCGTACCCCACCTCTGTGGAAAGCACGCCCGGGATGAGCTTGAGATATCGCTCCGTTCCCCAGAAGCAGCCGCCCGCGAGGTAAACGGTCTGCTCAGTCATAGATGCGCTCCGGCTCGCCAAGATCCACACCGAAGGTCTCCGCCGTGACCTTCTTCATGCGTTGGTCTGCCACCGGGCGGTTGCCGCGGCCGGTCTGCGCATTCGCGATGGCGTCCACCACGTCCATGCCCTCGATCACCTTTCCGAAGGCCGCGTAATCCTGATCCAGATGGGGCGAATCGGCGTGCATGATAAAAAACTGGCTGCCCGCCGTGTTGTATGCGGACGCGGGCGCGTAGCTGCTGCCCTTGCGCGCCATGGAAAGCACGCCGCGCTCATGCAATAGGTCGTTTTGAAATTTGTTGTTCGTAAACTCGCCCTTGATGCGGTAGCCCGGCCCGCCCATGCCCGTTCCATCCGGGTCGCCCCCCTGGATCATAAAGCCCGGGATCACGCGGTGGAAGATCACGCCGTCGTAATAGCCGCTGTTTGCCAAATATACGAAGTTCTTTACGGTGTTGGGCGCAACGTCGTAATACAGCTCGGCCTTGATCACGCCGCCGTCTTCCATTTCAATCGTCACGACAGGGTTTTGCGTCACAGTGATTTCCTCCTCGATATTCGCTTGGTTCGCTTCGGGCAGCGGGGTGGCTTCCGTCTCCGGCAATGCGGCTTCGACGGGCTTTGCCTGGCAACCGCCCAAGAGCGCCGCGGCCAGTAAAAGGATCATGCATGAGCGGATGCGCATAATAGCCCCTCCCGCGCTCGATTTTCCCGATCATACCACGGATTGCGCCGTCTTTCCAGCCCCTTGCCCTCCCCCAAGGTAAATATTTTTGCGAAGTACATTGACAGGCGATGTAACACATGCTAGGATATAACACGCAGAAAGGGGGTGCGGCGTTTGTCCATCGCGTCGGATATCATTCGCGGGCATACGGAGGCCATCATTCTCGCGCAGCTTATGTGCGTCGACAGCTACGGCTATATGATCAACAAGGCCATTTTGCGCGCCACAAACGAACGCTACGAGCTGAAGGAGGCCACGCTTTACACGGCCTTCCGGCGGCTCGAGGAGGCGGGCAGCATCCGCTCCTATTGGGGAGACGAGGCGACCGGCGCGCGGCGGCGTTATTACTCCATCACGCCACAGGGCCGCGCAGTTTACGCCGAGCACAAGAAGGATTGGAACGAAGCCAAGGAACTCATCGACAGACTGCTCATCGAGGGGGGCGAAACGGAATGAACGAAAAGCTCAGAGCGCACATTGACCGGCTGTTTGCCGACGCGCCGCAGACCGTGCGGACGGTGGAGCTCAAGGAAGAAATGCTCCAGAACCTGATTGACAAGTATAACGACCTGCGCGCGGAGGGCAAGACCGAGGACGCAGCCTACAACATTGCCGTCGCCTCCATCGGCGACGTGCGCGAGCTGCTTGGCGCACGCAGCGCTCTATGCGGCGACGCGGAGGATAAGCGCCGCGCCAAAAGCGCCGTCTTTGTTTCGCTTGCCATCGCGCTGTATATTCTTTCGCTCGTGCCGGTCATTCTGATTTCCGGCAACGCGGGTCCGGCGCTCATGTTCGTGATGATCGCGCTGGCCACGGCGCTGCTGATCTACAACCGCATCACGGGCAGAACCTATATGCGGCGCGACGACACCATGGTGGAAGAATTCAAGGAATGGAAGCAAGAAAACAAGGGGCAGCGGCAGGCCGTAAACGCCATGAACGGACTGGTCTGGCTCATTGGCCTCGGACTCTATTTTTACATCAGCTTTATGACGCAGGCATGGTACATCACCTGGCTTGTTTTCCCCATTACGGGCGCCGCATGCTCCGTCATCCGCGCCATATTCGACCTAGTGAACGCAGGAGGCAAATAACATGCGTACTTCAGCAATCATCCGCATCGTGACCGGCTCGATCGTCGCCGTCTTGCTCACCGCCATTCTCGCGGCTTGCCTGATGGGCGTGAACCTCCCACGGTTTTTCCGCGCCCTGCGCGCGGACGTAAGCTTTGACGAGGCGCTGCACGGTTCGGTTTCCGATACGCAGAGCGACGCACTCACACCGTTTCGCACGGCGAGCCCGGACGGCGCCGCAAGTTCGGGCGGCGCGGCGCGCCCGACAGGCGAAGCCGTCTCCGCTTCAACCGAAGACGAGGTCGCGCTGGCGGCGGACGGCATTAAAAAGATCAAGATCCAGTGGGTGGCGGGCGACGTGCAGCTTGCCGCCGATGCGGGAAACGACATTCGCTTCTCCGAAACTGCGGACCGCGCCCTGTCCAATACGCAGCGTCTCCGCTACTCCGTGCAGGGCGATACGCTTAAAATCAGCTATTGCGACGATACCTTCAACACCTGGAACTGGCTCGATCTCGACCGCTTCAACATCCCGGCCAAGCGCCTGACCGTCACGCTCCCCACGTCCCTTACAAAATCGCTTTCCTCGCTGGAGCTGGAGCTTGTGTCCGCCGATTTCATTACCGAGGGCCTCTCCCTTTCCAAGCTGGAGGTAGAGTCGATCTCCGGCGACATCAGCGTAAGCGGCGCAACCTTAAGCGAGCTGGACGCGCAGAGCGTGAGCGGGCGCATTGCGCTCCTCCAGTGCACGGCGCTCAAGCTGGATATGGAAACCGTAAGCGGCAAAGCGGAAGCCACGGGCGCGTTCGGCGAGGTGGACTGCGAGGGCGTTTCGGGCGAACTCACGGTCACGACGAGCGTTGCGCCCAAGGAGGCGGAGCTAAACACCGTATCCGGCCGCATCCGCTTTAACATCCCCGCCGACACCGGCTTTACGGCAAAATACGAAACCGTATCCGGCGATGTAAGCTGCGCCATCAGCGGCACCATGCGTAAAAACGGCATTGTTTGCGGCAACGGCGCGTGCGACTATTCCTTTGAAACGGTGAGCGGAGACGTGGATATCGGAATCAGCTAAGCGGCATACAGAAACATGCACAAAGCCGCCCGGGGGGTGGGCGGCTTTGTGCGCAAGGATGGTTGGGGGGTATGTCATCGCCTCAAGAGGCGGAATGACCCGGGTTCGGTCAGGCTTGGGGACTGTATTCCCCAAAGATTACGGTCACGTCCTGCTTGGCTCCGTCCCGTTGTATTGTTAGTGTGGCCGTGTCGCCCGCGTTATATGCGCCGATTGCGGAGGATAGCGAATCTCCGTCGCTGACCGTCACGTCGCCCACCGCCAGAATCAAATCGCCGGGCTGAATGCCCGCCGCGTCCGCAGCGCTGCCCGAAACCACCTGTTCAACCTTTACGCAATAGGTGCTCCCGCTTCCGAAGTGGCTGCCGAAATAGCTCGAGCCGCCCCAGCCGCTCACGCCGGACTGCAAGGTTACGTTCTGGGTATACACGCCCAGATACGCGCGGCCGCGGACATAGCCGAGGTCCATGAGATCGGAAATGATCTCCCGCACGCTCGACACAGGGATGGCAAAGCCCAGACCCTCCGCATTGCTCGAGCTGGCCTTGGCGTTCACAATGCCAACGAGCGTGCCGCTGTCGTTAAAGAGTCCGCCGCCCGAATTGCCCGGGCTGATGGCCGCGTCGGTCTGCAGCAGGGACATGCTCAGATTCTCCACATTCACCCGCCGGTTCAGCGCGCTGATGATGCCGCTTGTCGCCGTGCCGCGCAATTCGCCAAGGGGATTGCCGATGGCGATCACCTCGTCGCCCACGGTCAGGGTATCCGAATCGCCCAGCGTGCAGGGCGTAAAGCCGCTGCCTTCCATCTTTATAACGGCAAGATCCGTGCGTTCGTCGCAGCCGACGAGCGTCGCTTCGTGCACCGTATCGTCGTTGAGCACCACCTTGATGCTGCTTGCGCCCTCCACCACATGCATGCAGGTAACCACATACCCGTCGCTGGTGATGATGATGCCGCTGCCCGAGCCCGTGCTCTCCTGCGCATACTGCTGGCCCCAGTAGCTATAGCCCGCGCTCTGGTAGGTTACGTCGATGCCAACCACCGACGGCGCGCACAGCTCGATGATCTGCGCCTTGGAAAAGCCGGCCGTCGCGCCCATGGGAAGCGTGCTTTCTTCCGTCTGCTGTGAGGAGGTCACGGGCTTGGCTGCTGATTCGCTCGGAACTGAATGATCCGCAAGCGCGCTGGCAGCGGCGTTTAAGGCGGCGGTTGCGTCGGTCAATTGCGCTTCCATGGCGTTTTTGGTAATATACCCGCCAACGCCGCCGCCCAGCACGGCGGCCACCAGCATGCATACGATCAGTCCGAAAGCGCCGATGCTGCGCCGCGTTTGCCCGCTGCGTCCGTTCTTTTGCGTTTGGCGCTGTCCGTTTTCGTTTTGATAGCGCTCGTACCAATCTCCATATTCCATATCGTTCACCTCTTATGCTCACCGTTTTACAACATAATTTTGAACTCACAATTGTAGAGTATAGGCAGTTTTATGGAAAATCCAGTCACGAATGTGGCATGCTCGCGAAACCGCCGGCCTGCGGTTTGCTTGATCCATCATGTTTCCATGCGGCAAAAGCAAAATGCGGGCCATACTAAGCGAGGCGAAGCAATGCGGAGGCGATTTTCGCATTCTTTGCCGGGGATGCCAAATTCCCGCGCTCCTGAATATGATGATAGGGAGCGACGAAACGGATAAAAACTGGGAGCGTAGCGAATTGATGGCCAAATACCAGATTTGCACACAAAAATACGACGTGGACATACCGCGTCTCCTGGAGCGGCGGCTTGCGCAATGCGGCGCGCAATACGGCGTGCTTTCGGCGGACGCGGGCTGCGTGCTGCTGGAAGTAAGCTGCGCGGACGCGGCGGACGCGCTGGCGCAGGCGCTCTCGCTCCTGCTCACGCGGGATCTGCTGCCCTTTGAGCTTGCGCGAATGGCCGACCCGCTCCCGCTCAGCCTTGCGGAAAAGCAGGAGGTCGTAACGAGCGCGTTGCATCTTGCGCGGCAGGAGGCGCTTCCGCGCGGCGTGCGCGCGGCGCTCGCGCAATATCTGGCGGATTGGGACGAGATCAATCTGGAGGGCTACCTGCAATTTCGCATGCAGGATGTGCTTTCTTTCTGGCAGGGACTGGTTGAGCGTGCTGCCGCCGAGCAATTGCTTTGCCGGGAGTACACGGAGCTGATGGGCGTGCTCTCCGCCTTTGTGCAGCTCCAGCAGCCGCGCATAGGCGAATTGTCCGTGTGCCTCAACCCGGACGGAAGCTGCACCCTGACGGACGATTCCGACGCCCGCATCGAATATGTGGACTGCTCAGAGGACGGCATCGTGGGGCTTCTGGTCAGCATGGCGCCCGCGCGTTTAACCGTGTACGATCTTTCGGGCGGGCGCGCAAAGAGCCTTTCGGAAGCGATCCAAAAGGTGTTTGCGGGGCGGGTGCGCATATACCGCTAAGCTCACGGGGCCGGGCCGCAAAAAACGACTTCGGCTTTGCACTGTACGCTTACGAAAAGAGGAACGTGCACACAAGCGTGCGCACCGTGCCCTCCATGGATACATACGCACAAAACACGCAGTCCGTGCGCTCCGCTTCATAGCGCACGCCGGCTGCGGCAGCCGAAAGCGCGCCGTCGTACCACTCCAGCGCCACCACGCCCGGCACGGTTTGTTCTGCGCCGCAGGCCTTCGTCAAAAGCGGCAGCAGGGTTTTCAGCGCGCTGTTGCGCCTCGGCAGCAGCGCCATATAGGAATCCAGCAGCGCCTGCTCGATGGCGCTCTTTTTGTTCTGCACCACCGGCTTTTCGGGATATTCCATGCGCAGCGTCCAGCCAAGAACGCTTCCGTCCCGTACACTGTAGAACAATTCCGCATAAACCGTGCGTTCGCCCGGCTCGGAAACGCGCATGCTTCCCGCCCGCTCGGAAACGGCGCGCACGTCCAGCCGCTCGGAAAGCAGCCCAAGGAACGCAGCCTCCTCCGCGCCCGGCGCGGGCGCAGCCGTGGGCGCGGGTTCACTCTGCGGCGCGGCGGTTTCGGTCTCCAACCGCTCCGGGCTTGGGGCGGCCCACGCCAAAGCGCTTGCGGTCGGCACGGCAAGCTGATCCGCCGTCGAAGCCTTTCCCTCCGAAAACGGAGCCGCGCGGCCAGACAGCAGATAGAGCGCCACCGCGGCCAGCGCCACGATTACGGTAAAGACGATATTCTGAATCTGTCCCGCCGTTAGCTTCTTCATATTTCCATGTTTTATATGTTCTATTTGCGGTCGAGAAAGGCCGCGCCGATGATGCCCGCGTCGTTTTCCAAAAGAGCGCGTACAATGGGCGGCACGGGAATCAGATCCCCCGCGTATACATAACGCGGGAGCTTGTCGCGCAGCGGCCCGAGCAGGGTTTCGCCCTCGTGGCTGATGCCGCCGCCGATGATGACAAGCTCCGGCCGGAAGGCGTTGACAAAGCCGCCCACGCCACCGGCTACGTATTCGATATATTGATCCACAACGGCAAGCGCCGCCGCGTCAAATTGCCGCGCGCAGTCGAACGCCGTGCGCCCGCTCACGTGCCCGCCGCGCTCCGCCGTGTACGCGTGCATGGCGGAACCCGGGTGTGTGTCCATCGCCGCCTTTGTCTGGCGGATGAGGGCCGTAACGGAGGCGTAGCTTTCCAGACAGCCGTTGACGCCGCAGGTGCATGGCTCGCCGTTGAAAATAAAGGGCGTATGGCCCAGCTCGGGGCCCGTGCCGTCGCCGCCGCAAAACAGCTTGCCGTCCAGCACCACACCGCTTCCAACGCCCGTGCCGAGCGTGAGCATGAGCGCGCTGCCGGCATGCTTGGCAGCCCCTGCGAGCAATTCGCCGAGGATGGCGCAGTTCGCGTCGTTGCCAATGCCCACCGGCAGGCCCAGCGCGTCCTCAAGCAGTTCGCGCAAGCGGACGTTGCGCCAAAACAAATTGTTGGAGAAAAGGAGCTCGCCCGTGCGCGGGTTGACGCAGCCCGGTGTGCCGATGCCGGCGGATGAAACGTCCGCAAGCGAAAGCCCAGCCGTCTCCGCCGCCTCGCGCGCGGACTGGGCCATATCCAGCACCACGGCCTTCGGGCCGCGTGCGGCGTCCGTGGGGCGGCTGACGCGGCTGACGATGCGCCCCTCCGCGTCCACAAGTCCCGTTTTTATGCCCGTTCCGCCCAGATCGATCCCGATGCGAAATTCCATGCCCTTCATCCTCTTTTTCCTGATAGTCAAACGCTCCTTGATTATACCACACGCGCGAAGCATGTACAAACCCCGCTGTTTCTGTTATAATGTGGGCCAAAGGATGGTTGTTTTGCCGATGAAGCGCGTTTTTGCCGTACTTTTTTCCGTACTCACCCTGCTTTCGCTCCCGCCCGCCCGCGCTCTGGCCGAGGGGGAGAGCGAAGCCGCGCCCTATAGCGCGGCCGCCGTATCCGCCGCCGACGCCGCCGAGATCCTCCGCAGGGGCGAGGACGCGCCGGGCTACGACACCTGGCTGCGCGCCACCGCGCACACGACGGCCTATAATCCGCCCGTCAAGGTGGCGACTGCGCTGCTCAAATACCTCGTCGGCAAGGGCGGCGCGCCCTGCGCGCCCGCGCCCATCGCCTTCACGCCCTGCTTCGACGTCCCCTTGCCCGCAGAGGGTGAAACGCTTTACACCCTTTCTCAGTGCAATCTGCACGGCGGCGTGTTTACGCAGGACGCGCTTGCCAGCGTGAGCATCCGCATCGAGCCCTACGATTCCGCCGATACGGTTTCGGCCTCCGTCACCTTTAATCCTTCGGACGACGTGCACGCGTATTACCTTGACAGCGCGGAAACGCTCGAGGGCAAATCGCTCGAGGAGAGCGTAAACTTCGCCCTGCTCCGGCAGGGCAAGCACCGCATGACCATCACCGCAAAGACCGCCGGCGGCGCGGAGGCGGAGCTTTACAGCGCGGCGTTCCAGCTTCAAAAGGAAACGATGATTCCGCTCAAGCAGAGCAATTTCTCCGACAACTACGCATATGTGGCGGAGTTTTTCCGCTACGATACGGACGCGTTTTTGATGAAGTACAAGTGGAACGGCGCGCGCAACATCAATACCGCGACGGCCTGGCGCGAAGCCTATCTGGTTGATTCCGGCGTGCGCTACGGCAGGGAAAAGCTGGGCCGCGTGCACAAGGAAGCGCTGCCGTATTTTCAAAAGGCCTACGAATATCTCGAGTCAAGCTACATCCGCCTGACCGTCGGCGAAAAGCAGCTCCCCGTCATGCAGCTTCAAAAGCTCATTAAGACCTGCGGGGCGTATGTGCCGCGCTTCCAGACCAACGAGCGCTATGTCAGCCACCATACGCTCGGCACCAGCGTGGATATCAACGCGTACATCTACCCCAACACGAACGTCTTTACCAATCAGGAGCTGATTGGCGCCGATGTGCGGGATTATCTTGTTTACAACGGGATCAAGACCGACGAAAAGGGCCAGCAATACTACGATTTTACCTATACGGGGAGCTACAAGGGCAGGTATGAGCGCATTCCCACCACGCTCCTGAATTATTTCCTCTATGAGCTGGCGTTTTTCCGCGCGGGCTTCAAGTGGGGCTACTACTTCGAAACCTCCTGCGACGCGATGCACTTTACGCTCACCGACGTTGCGTGGTTTTTGCACTCCAGCCCGGACCGGGGGCTGCGCAAGGTGTACGAATACTATAATTAAGGCGGCTTTTGCATGGATTTGCTTTCCATCGTAGTGCCCTGCTTCAATGAGGAAGCGGTTGTGGCGCTCTTTTATCGGGAAACCTCGGCGGCGCTGCGCGATCTTCCGCTCATCGCGGAGTTCGTTTTTGTGGACGACGGCTCGACGGACGGCACCCTCGCGCTCCTGCGCACGCTTGCAAAGGAGGACGCGCGGGTCAAGTACCTGTCTTTTTCCAAAAACTTCGGCAAGGAAGCGGCCATTTACGCGGGCCTAAGCGCGGCTAAAGGCGATTATGTGGCGCTCATGGACGCGGATTTGCAGCATCCGCCCGCGTATCTTCCCAAAATGTACGCCTGCATCAAGGAAACGGGCTGCGATTCCACCGCCGCGCGCCGCGTGACCCGTACGAGTGATTCCAATCTCCGCGCCTTTCTTTCCCGGCGCTTCTTTGGGCTCATGCGCCGTATATCGGCGACAAACCTCGTGCAGGGCGCAACCGATTACCGCATGATGACGCGGCAAATGGTGAACGCCGTCCTCTCGCTGACCGAATACAACCGCTTTACCAAGGGCATCTTCGGCTGGGTCGGCTTCCGCACGGAATGGCTGGATTATGAGGACACGGCGCGCGCCGCGGGCACGACCAAGTGGACCGTGCGCGGACTCGCGCGCTATTCCGTTGACGGCATCATCAATTTTTCCACGCAGCCGCTTTCCATCGCGTCCGTGCTGGGGCTGGTATTCTGTGTGCTCTCCGCGCTGCTGCTGATCTTCTTTTTCATTAAAACCCTGATCAACGGCGACCCGGTGCCGGGCTTCCCCACGCTCATCTGCGTCATCTTTATGCTGGGCGGCATCCAACTGCTCTGCTTTGGTATACTGGGCCAGTACGTGGCAAAAATGTATCTGGAAACCAAGCGCCGCCCCATCTACATTGAAAAGGAGAGCAATATCTGCAAATGAAAGCGGAGCTTCCCGATATCGATCAGCTTGCAAAGGGCCTTTTTCGCCGCATTCCACGCGGCGTACGGCTCGCGTTCCTTTCGGCTTTCGCGCTGGGGCTTGTCATCCACCTGTATATGCTTACGGGCAAGTACCCCAACCACGACGATGTCCTCTGCCTGTTTGAAGACGACGCGCTGCTTGAGTGCGGCAGGTGGTTTGGGGTTGTGCTCTGCGCGCTGAGCTCCAATTTCTCCATGCCCTGGGTCAACGGGCTTTTTTCCTTGCTCGCGCTCGCCGGCACGGCGGCGCTCCTTGCCGCCACCTTTGAGCTCAAGCGCCCCGTGCAAATTGTGCTGCTCTCGGCGGCGCTGACGGCGTTCCCGGCCGTGGGAAATACACTGGCGTTTATGTTTACCGTGGACGGTTATTTTGCCGGGCTCCTGCTGGGCGCGATCGGGGCGTATCTTGCGGACCGGGGAAGCTGGAAGCTCGTGCCCCTTGCCGCGCTGCTCGTGCTGCTCTGCACCGCCACCTATCAGGCGTATCTTTGCTTTGTGGTGGCCATATTGGCCGTACGGGGCCTGCAACTGCTGCTTTCCGGGAGGCTCACCAACAAAGAGGTGGGATGCAAGGTGGCGCAATACGCCGCCGTGCTGCTTGCGGCCGTAATCGCCTACCTGCTGCTCACCAAACTTTTTTTGCGCGTGACCGATACGCCCGTTTCCACCTATATGGGCATCGACTCCATGGGCAAGCTGGCGCTATCGGATATCCCCCGCATGGTGTGGGATGCGTACTACGGCTTTTTCTACTTCGCCTTCTATACCTCCGGGCAGTATTCGGGCGTATGGCTTTCCGCCGCGCACCTGCTGCTTGGCGTGCTTACCGCGCTCTTTACCGTGCTCACGCTCGCGCGCGGCGGCCGAACCAAGCTGCAAACCGTGCTCGCCGCCGTGCTTTTGCTCCTTATGCCGCTTTTGCTCAATACCGCGTATTTGCTTGGCGCGGGCCTTGTGCACATTCTCATGATGGAATCCGTTGTGCTCATGTATTATCTTCTGGTGACCGTCTTTGAGCAATACAGAAGCCTGTCCGGGCGCAAAACGGCGGGCGGGAACCGCCTTTCCGCGCTTTCCAGCTATGCCGTGGCGCTCGTGCTCGCGCTTTCCGCGTTCTCATTTGCCATCTATACCAACCAATGCTATCTGATGATGCAGCTTAAGTATGAAAGCGCCTATGCGCTGGCCGGGCGCGTGACCGACCGCATCGAAACGCACGAGGACTATGAGCCTGGCATGCCCGTGGCGCTCCTGGGCGAAGCTGAATGGGGAAATTATCCGCACGCTAAGGACGGCAATTTCGGCAAGCTCGGCCGGGGCGAGGGCTTTGGGAGCTCGGGTGAATTTGCGCTGCTGTATGACGACCGGCACTTTAAGGACTTTACGCGCTTTTATCTGGGCGTGGACTTTGGGCGTATGGATACGGAGCTTCTCTATAAGCTCGAGCGCAGCGCGCAGTTTCAAGCCATGCCCTGCTACCCGGACACGGAGAGCGTGCAGGTGATCGACGGCGTGCTCGTTATTAAGATGGGTCAGGGCCTCACCTACCGGCCCTGGGAGCCGTAAACGGCCGTGCCAGCCCGCCGTGACGGCGAACGGGCTGGTGAGGCCGCATTTTGCTTTTGAATCAGGCTTCTTTGATATAGCGCCGCAGCGGCTCGGTATCAAGCGCCGCAAAATCGCCCAGGAACGCGTACAGCTCCGCGGCGATTTTCTTTGTGCCGCCGGGCGTATCGCTTTCGATATTGAGCGGCATCACGGGATCGTGCAGCGACATACGCAGCAAAAACCAACCGTCTCCCCCGCCTTTTGCAAAGCGCGCGCGCACGCCCTCGCAATTATCCTTGGCAAGCGCCCAGCCCGCCGCCTCCGCATGGCCCAAAAGGGCGTTAAGCACTCCGTTTCCGTATGAAGCGAAATCCGCCGCGCTGATGGAAAGGCGCAGCTCCGCGCTCTCGGCAGGCTCGGCGAGCGTATCGATGAGCGCCATGAGCGGCTTTCCGCCGCGCCGCAGCCGCGCCATCTGAATGATGAGCTTGACCATGAGATACGCGCCGTCGTCCAGAAAATAGTTCTCCTTAAGCGCCCCGTGGCCCGAGGTTTCCATGGCAAGCTGGCAATCCGTGCCCGCAGCATTGAGGCGCACGGCCTCGTTGATTACGTTGCGGTAGCCGCGCTTAAAGCGCCTGTGCACGCCACCCTTCTCCGTGATGAAGCGCGCAAGCCCCTCGGAGGTGATGGAATCCGTCACAATGGCTGTGCCGGGGTGCGTTTCAAGGAGCGTTGCCGCCATGAGCGCGATGAGCCTGTTGCGGTTGAGCTCTGTGCCGTCGGGCGCGACCGCGCCCGCGCGGTCCACATCCGTATCGAAAATCACGCCGAGATCGGCCTTGTTTTCCCACACGCAGCGTGCAAGGGACGCCATGGCCGCTTCGTCCTCAGGATTTGGCGCGTGGTTGGGAAAGCGGCCGTCCGGCTCGAGAAACTGGCTTCCCGCCGTGTTGGCTCCCAGCGGCGCAAGCACGTCGGTGGCAAAAAAGCCGCCCGCGCCATTGCCCGCGTCCACCACGATGCGGAAGCCCGCAAGGGGCCCCTCCTCCTCCCGCACGCCCACGCCCGCGCAGATAAGCGTCCGCAGATGGGCGGCATATACGGGCAGAAACTCACGCTTTTCAAGAGCTCCGCGCGCAGGCGCGTCCTCCAGCCCCACTTCGGCCAGGGCAAGGATGGCGCGGATATCCGTCTTTTCCAGGCCGCCGTCCTTTGTGAAAAACTTTGCGCCGTTGCGATTATAGGGCAGATGCGAGGCGGTGAGCATCATCGCGCCATCCGCGCGCAGCGCCGCGTCCTGCGTGGTCATAAACATGGCGGGCGTGCTGCACAGGCCCACGTCGAGCACATGCGCGCCCTGCTTTTGCGCGCCCTCCGCCGCCGCCGCAAGCAGCGCCTCGCCGGAAAGGCGCACGTCGCGCCCCATGGCAATGCGCGGGCGCGCGACGCCGCGCGTGTCTGCCAGATACCGTGCGAAGGCCGCGCCGATGCGCTCCATGACGGCGCAGGTCAAGTTGACGGGCTGCCCCGCCACGCCGTCAAGCGCCTCACCACGGATATCGCTCCCGTTTTGCAGTTTATACCAGTCCATGCCAAGCCTCCCGATCGAATGACGTTTCAAAAAATGATGTTTCTAAGCAAGAAGGGCTGGCCCTATTTTCTCATTCCTCCACGCGCTTGTCAACCGCTTCGTCCGTTTCACGCCCGCCGTGTCCAGCGAGAAGCGCCTCCGCGCGCGCCCATTCCCGCCCGCGTACGTCGCCCGTTTCCGCAAAGCCGCAGGCGCGCTGCATGCGCAGCACGGCGCGGCGCGTTTCCGCATCGAAGCAGCCCGAAATCGCCCCCGAAAAGAAGTCCCCGATGCGCAGCGCGTCCTGCAACACGCACACTGCCGCCCGGCAATCGCCGTTTGAAAGCGCGGGGCGCGCCTCCCCCCAGCCAAGGTGCAGGCAATAGCCCGAAAGGCACGCGGGCGCGGATACGCAGAATCCGGCCCAGTTGAGCGCAAGCGCGCGCAGCGACCGCCTTTGCGCAGGCGCGAGGCTCCGCCCCACATCAAACGCGCAGCCCGTCAGATGGCGCGAATCGAGACTGTGCCCGCACTCGCCTGATCGCCTGAAGGCATAGTCCACCGCAAAGGGCACTCCCGCGAGGCGGGAAAGCGCGTCCAGCGCTGTAAGCGCACCCCGCTCCGTCCACAGAAGGGGCGAGCGGGAGCGGCCGGCAAAATCCGCAGCCGTAAAGCGCATGCTTTCCACAAAGGGAAGCTGCGCGTCTCCGGCCAGCACCTTGCTGGCGCACAGGGTATTCTCGCTGAATATCAATACGGTCGGCACAAGGCATAATATGAAAAGGAGCGCCGCTTTCGTGACCGAAAAGCCGCGCCCGTTACGGTTCTTCCCGGAAGCGCTTGGGCACGCCGAGTGCGAGACCCGTGACCGCAAGCAGCATGCAAAAACCAGCCAGCATGCGGTAATAGAGTGAATAGCGTGTGATAAACGAGGCCAGCACCAGCACGGCGGCAGCCAGGAAATATTTTTTCGCCCCGCCCTCGGCAAACGGCGCGCGGCGCTTTTCGCGATTTTGCGCGCGCCGCCCCGTCTCCATACGTATAATGTGCGCGCAAAGCTCGGCCTCCGAGGGCCGCAGCTCCGTTTTTTCCGCCGCCGCGATCAGCGTGGACGTTTCGATCAGCATAAGCCTTTCCGGCCGGGCGGCGGCAAAGGCACGCGCAGAGGCGCTGAAACCGGCCGTGGAGCAAACGGCGAGCTTCTTATGGCTACCCTCCGCGCGCAGGCAGGCAAGCAGCGCGTTGGCGTCCGCCGCTTCCGCGCATTGCATGAAGCAGGGTGTGCAATCGCCCGCAAGCGGCGCGGCAAGAGCGGCAAAGCGCCTTTCCGGCAACAGCATAAGCCGCTCGGAAAGGATCTCGCCGCGCAATCGCGCCCCCTCCCGCGCGCAAAAGCGCGTAAAGCACGCCTCGCGCACCATGCGCAAAAGGAGCATGGCCGCCATAAGCACGGTGAGCGCGAGCAAAAGCGCGGGCAGAAGCGCCGTGACACGCGGGCGGAAAAAGAGAAACGCCGCGCAAAAGAGCACGAGCCGCAGCGCGATATAGTCCAGCGCTCTGCCCAGCGCGCTCCTTCCCGCCGAAAAGACGCGGCGATAGTATAGCTCAACGGTTCGTTGCGTTTGCACAGCGCTTTCTCCCTTCTGAAAGAATATGTTTGATTCTTGCCCTTTTCGCCGAAAGTATACTATAATAGATATATCCGCAAACAGCTTAGCGGAGCCCGGAGGCAGGCATGCGCATCGGTATTCTCGGCGGAACCTTTAATCCTGTGCATAAGGCGCATTTACAAATGGCGAATTGCGCCATAAAAAAGCTCGGGCTGAACCGCGTGCTGCTGATGGTCGCGGCCGATCCGCCGCACAAGCAGGTGGCGGACGCCGTGGAGGGCAGACACCGTTTCCGCATGGCGCAGCTTGCCGCGCAGGACGCGCCCGGTGTGGAGGCGAGCGACCTCGAGCTGGGCCGCCGCGGCAAAAGCTATACATGCGACACGCTCTCCACGCTCAAAAAGCTTTACCCGGACGCGGAGCTAACGCTCATTCTCGGCAGCGATATGCTCGCCGATCTGCCCAACTGGAAGAACCCGGCGGAGATCCTGTCCATGGCGCGCGTGGCCTGCATCCCCCGCAAGGGCTGCAACGAAACGGACGGCTTTGCGCGCGAGGCACTCAAGCGCGAGTTTGGCGTGGAGGTGGCCATGCTGCCCGCGTGCGCGCTGCTGCTCTCCTCGACGGATATCCGGCGCAGAGTGTTTTGCGGCTTTCCCGTCACGGGGCTTGTGGCGGACGCGGTGGAACGCTATATTTTTGAGCAGGCGCTGTATTTCCCAGAAGAAATCGCGAGCCGCATGGAGCGGATGCGCGCCGAGCTGCCAGCGCCGCGCTACGCCCATGTTTTGGGAACGATGATCGAAGCCGGACGGCTTGCCGAAGCTTGGGGGGCTGATCTCGAGGCTGCGCGGCTTGCGGCGCTTTTGCACGACTGCGCCAAATATATGCAGCACGATACGCAGTTGCTCCTTTCCGGCGAGGATCTGGACGTTCCCCCCGTGCTGCACGCGGCCGCGGGCGCGGTGCTTGCGCGAACGCGCTACGGCGTAAGCTCCGACGCGGTATTGCGGGCCATCCGTCTGCACGCCACGGGCGACGCGAACATGACGGCGCTGGATATGGCGCTGTATTTGGCGGATATTACGGAGCCCGGGCGCGATTTTGACGGTGTAGAGGCTATACGCGCGGCATGCGGGCGCGGGCCGGAAGCGGGTATGCTCTGCGCGCTCGAGCGGGTGCGCGCCTTTGTGAAGGCGCAGGGACTCCCCTATCACCCGGCAAGCGAGCGAGCGCTGGACTATTTTACTAAACGAAACAAAACATAAAGGAGGCTCATCATTGAACGAAAGGATTCGCGAGCAGGCTCTGGGCTTGTGTAAGCTTCTCTACGACAAAAAAGCGCAGGAGATTTTGGCTGTCCCCGTGATGGAAAAAACCGTGGTGGCCGATTGGTTCGTTATCGCAAGCGGCAGGGCCGTTTCCCAGGTGAAGGCGCTTTGCGACGAGCTGGAGGAAAAGGCGGGCGAATTGGGCTTGACGCTCCGCCGCCAGGAGGGCTATTCCACCGGCCGCTGGATTGTGCTGGACTTTTCCGACATTCTCGTGCATCTGTTTTACCCGGAAGAGCGGCAGTATTACAACATCGAGCGGCTTTGGGACGAAGCGGGCAGCGCCGTCAACTACTCCCTTCTCATGGACGAGCGGGAACGCGAAGCGGAAAAAGCGGCGCACGAAAAAGAACAGGCGTAGCCCTTCTTTGCCGGCTTTGGTCGCCGCTATAGGCGCAAGCCTTTGCGCGCGTAAAAATGCGCGGCGAGTTTCTTTGCCCCGCCGCGCGCTGTTTCTGGCCATTTGACTCGTTTACCGGCAAATATACACGTTCGCCTCATAGGGTCGGAGCACGTCGGACGCGTCCGGATAATTGGACAAAACGCGCTCCAGCTCGCCCGCCGTTTTGGGCGCGCGGCGCGGCTTGGCGCTCAAATTCATTTCCACATAATAAGCGCTCTTTTCGCCCCGGCGGTAATAGCAGAACAGATCAGCCGCCTTCTCCGCCACAGGCTCAAAGCTGCCGTAGACCAGCGCGTCCTTGGCCTCGTGCCGCAGCGCCGCCGCCGCGCGATAGAAATTGAGCGGCGAATCAAGCTGGGCCTGCTGCGCTTCGGCGTTTACGCGCGCGTAATCGCCGGCGCGTATCCAGGGCGTTTCCTCTGAAAAGCCGCCGTTTTTGCCCGCCGTCCACTGCATGGGGGTACGGGCGTGGTCGCGCGTGCCGCGCGCGACGTGCGCAAAGGGCGCTTCGTCGCCTTCCTGACTCAATTCGCGGTAGCGGTTGAGGCTTTCCACATCGCGCAGCTCGGAAACGTCGGCAAAGTCTACGTTTGTCATGCCCAGCTCCTGCCCCTGATAGATAAAGGGCGTCCCCCGGCCGGTGAGCGTGGCCACGGCGAAAAGCTTGGACAGCTCCTTCCTGTATACGTTTGTGGGATCGACCTTGGACACCATGCGCGGGTTGTCGTGGTTTTCCACAAAGAGCGTGGGCCACGCCCTTTCCGCGTGCGCGCCCTCATAGCGCAAAAAGCAGCGTTTAAGATGGTTCAGGTCATAAGGATGTCCTTCGAAGCGGTGGTGGCCGGGACAGTCGTTGTGATCGAAGCAGAACATGGTGCTCAGCTCCCCGCGCTCCGGCGCGGAGAGAAGCTTGCACATTTCCAGTCCCAAGCCCGCCGCCTCGCCGATGGCGTACGCGTCGCCAAGGCCCTCGGCGCGAAGCTGCCGGAGAAATTCGTGCAGCCTGCGCCCATAAAAGTAATGCTCGATGCCCCGGATATGCAGAAGCTTGCTGATCGTTTCGCTGCCGTCGGCATAAGAGGTCTTGCTGATGATGTTGATTACGTCCAGTCGGAAGCCGTCCACACCCTTACTCCGCCAGAAGGCAGCGATATCGCACACCTCGCGCCGCACGGCGGGATTCTCCCAATTCAGATCCATTTGCTTTGAAGAAAACAGGTGCAGCGCGTATTCGTCGCGCGCTTCTTCATAGCGCCAGGCGCTGCCGGAGAAGAAGGAAAGCCAGTTGTTGGGCGGGTTCCCGTTTTCCCCCTTGCGCCAGATATAATAGTCTCCGTAGGGGCCGACAGGGTCGCTCGCGGACGCGCGATACCACGGATGCTCGTCGGAGGAATGGTTGAACACCATGTCCATAATAAAGCGCATGCCGCGCTTATGCAGCTCCGCAATGAGGCGGTCAAAGTCCGCCATTTCGCCAAACTCCGCCATGATGGCGCGGTAATCGCGGATGTCGTAGCCGTTGTCGTCGTTGGGAGAATCGCAGATGGGCGACATCCAGACAGCGTCCACGCCCAGCGCTTGCAGATAGTCCAGCTTCTCGATTACGCCCGCAAGGTCGCCCACGCCGTCGCCGTTTCCATCCTTGAAGGAGCGCGGGTAGATCTGGTACACGACCGCCTCCTTCCACCAGGCGCGCTCGTTTGAGGGCGCGGGCTCGGGCGTGCCCTCCTCCTGATTGCACAGACCAAGCAGCGTATCGATGAGCGTTTCGTCGAGCATGCCGCCGGAAAGGCGCGCAAGCTTGCGGATGCGCAGCCCGCCAATCAAGGGCGTGTCGGAATCAATTTTCACGCCCGCGTATTGGGCGAGGGCGTTCATTAGGTCGCGGCCAATGGGGTTTGCCAAAAGCTCCCGGATGCGGCTGTCTTTTGTCAGCATAATGCTTCCTCCTTCACATTTATAACCTGTAACGCTAATACGATGGCACGGCGGCTATTCCGCCTCCAAAACGCAGGCTCAAGTGCAGGCAGCTTCCTGCGCGCCTCGCGCAAAACCGCCTCCCGCGCGGCCTTGCTCACGGGCGCAAAGGGCATGATACGCAGGCGCTTTCCCACAAGCTTCCAGCGTGCGGCGGCCTTGCACCGGTACAGCTCCACCGGGAACACGATGCCCGTCGCGTTGAAAACGTCGTGGATACGTTCGCGCGGCAAAATGAGACTCTCGGCCTTTTGATACCCCAACAGCATGGGATCAAAGCCCGATAAAAACACGCACGTGGGCACGGCGGGCGCATCCTGCGCAAGCGGGCCGAGCCAGTAATAGTCCCGGCCGTCCACCCGGGCGCAAGCAAGCGGCAATTCGGCCATGCGCGCGGAAAGCGCCCTTTGCGGCGCGCCGAAAAAGTACGCCGCATCCCGGAGCGTGGCGGGGCCATAGCAGGAAAAGTAACGCGCGAGCATTTCGCGCCGCGCGTCCTCCGCACGCATGGGCGCGGCGGGCGGAAGGGGCACGAAGCGCTTTTCCCCATCCCCCGCATAGGCAATAAGGCCCCGCTCGCACAGCGCGCGCGCAAGGCCGCCCCATGGATGCAGAAAAACCGCCTGCTCATATTGCGTCATGCCCGCGCTGAGAAACGCTTCTTTTAGCTGCTCGCGGGTTCCCCGCCCCGCTGCGATCTCCGCCAGCATAAACTCGGTGAAATGGCGCTTCCGCGCCTCGGCAATGGCCGGGTCAGTCAGCGCGCGCTGGCCGAATTCCGTGGAAAAGCCCTCGTGCAGATACAGCGGTGCGTCGCTTACGGGAAAGAGATGCAGCGTGCCCCGGTGCGTCCAGCTCCTGACAAAAAGCTTCGGCTCATACGCCGCATCACCCGCGCGCAGGGAAAGCGTGTAGGCCGCGTAGGAAAAAAACTGCGCCTGCGCGCCAAGCAGCCGCTCCGCCGCGAGCGGGGGCGACGCGGTATGGGTAAGAAACTGCCGGTATAGGCGCTGGCGCAGAATCTCCATGCGATCCATATATTCATATTATACATGCTTTTTACGGTTTGGGAAATACGGAATATGACGGATGCGGCGGGCGGCTCCACTCGGCGGCGCTCTCATGAAAAGAAGGCGTTTTTCGGATTTGCGTCACGCTTTGTTCATTTGCATATAGGCATTTGATATGCGATACTGATAAAAGAATGCGTTTTTCGCTGCGCGGCGCAACGTTTTGCCGCGCGCGAAGGTTTTAGCTATGAATGTGATTGGTAAAGGGGCGTTTTTCATGAAAAAGAGCTTGCGCGCCCTCTGCGCGCTTATGACAATCTGTTTACTGGCGCTGGGCGGCGCCGCCGTGACCCATGCCGAGGAAACGGCCTATACGCTCGCCATCGTCGGCGGCACGGACGCGACCCAGCCCGCGCCGCAAGCGCGCTATGCGGCGGGAACCGTTGTGTCTGTCGCGGCCCTGGACGCGGGCGATCATGCCTACTGGGCAAGCGACGCGGGCGGTGTCTTTGCCGATCCGCTGCAGCCCAATACGACCTTTGTGATGCCTTCTGCCAACGTTACGCTCACCGCGCATGTCAAAACCGGCCGCGAGACGGTTACGGTCTCCGGCGTGGCGTTGGCCGAAAAGACCTACGACGGCATGCCCGCGGCCTTTTCCGGCACGCCCACCGCCGCGCTTGCCGACGGCACGGATGTAACCGCGCTTGCCGGAACGCCGAACTTTTTCTACACGGGCGCTTTGAACGGATATTCCTCCTCCGCCGCACCCAGCAAGCCTGGAACTTACAGACTCACCGTCGTGTTCGACGGCGCGGCCTATATCGGCGCGGCCTCGTTCGATTTTGCAATCAGGCCCGCGCAGCTTTCGCTTACGGGCGTGACCATTCCTTCCTCCAAGGTTTACGACGGCACGGCCAATGTGCCGCTCACGCTCGGCGCGCCCGCGCTGGATCTGGCAAACGTGGTCGCGGGCGAAAGCGTAGCCATCGATACGACCGTCCCCTTCAGCGCAACCACCGCCGACGCGCAGGCAGGCTCTGCCAAGACCGTCACCGTGACGGGCGGCGGCCTGACCGGGCCGGACGCAGCGCACTATACGCTCGTCTACCCCACGGCACGCATCAACATAACGCCCTATGTGCTCACGGCGGACGATCTGACCTGGAACGGCGCGGAGGCGCGCCCGTACGACGCGCTTGTCGCCTCCAATGTGACCGCCTCCGTAAAGCCCGGCAGCCTCAAGGCCTCGGGCGACGCGCTGACCCTGAAGGTGGTGGGCGGCACGGAAACGGCGGCGGGAACCTACGCGGCCACGGTCACGGCGGTGCTCGACACGGCCACGGGCCTTGCAAGCGTAAACTATGCGCTGCCCGCGGGCGGGCTTGCCACGCAGTATACCATTTTGCCAGCCAGCATCACGGGGAGCGTGGCCATCGGCTTTTTGACCGATTACGGCACGGCGGGCACGGTCGAAGCAGGCGATATGCTCAAGGCCGTGGTCACCGTGCCTTCAGCGCCCGCCGCGCCCGTATTCACCTATCAGTGGAACCGCAACGGCACGCCGATTGCGGGCGCTACCGGCGAGAGCTATACGGTCGTCTCGTCCGATGTGGGGCAGCTTTTGACCGTGACTGCGACCGGCACGGGCAATTATGCCAGCGCCTTTACAAGCGGCGCGGTGCGCGTGGCTGCGGCGGCCCTCACCGGCTCCATCAGCTTCTCCGGCACGGCGGCTCCGGGCGGGTATATCACCGCGAACGTGACGCTGAACGGCGGCGCGGCGGTTTTGGGCAAGGATTACACCTTGCAATGGTACTTCGATTCCACGCCCATCGCCGGGGCTACGGCCGCAAGCTATCTTGTGACGGCAAACGATCTGGGGCGCACGATTACGCTCGTTGCTGCCGCTGCCGGCGGCAACGGCTCGCTCTACAGCGGCCAGATTTCGGCCTCCATGCGCATCCCGGCGCTCGTCCCGGCGACGCCCACGCTCGACGCGGCCGGCGCGACCGGCCAGCTCACCTGCGCGTGGATTACGCCCGACGGCAACGGCGCGCCCCTGACGGGCTACATTCTGAGCGTCATGATAAACGGCGCGCATGTAAGCGGCAGTCCCTTTACGCTCCCCGCCTCCGCAAACAGCTATGCGCTCACGAACCTTGCCGCAGGCAGCTACACCGTTTCCCTTGTGGCGGTCAGCACGCAGGGCAGCTCGCAGGCGTCCTCCGCGTCCGTTACGGTGTCCTCCGCCTACGGCGGGGAAGCGCCCGCCGCGCCCACGCGCCAAAGCCGCTCCACAAGCCGCATTACGCTCACCGCGCACAACGGCTACGAGTATTCGCTCGGCGGCACGAACTGGCAGGACAGCAATGTGTTCAGCGGCCTTTCCGCAGGCAAAAAATACACCTTCTATCAGCGTGTGAAGGCAACCTCCTCGCACCAAGCCTCGCCCGCAAGCCCGGCGGCCTCGTTTTACACGCTCTCCGACAGCGACGGCGGGACGACAGGCGGAACGACCGGCGGAACGACGGGGGGAACAACCGGGGGAACGACCGGCGGAACCACCGAAGCCTCAGACAAGCTCTATGAACTCACGCTCCCCGAAGGCGGCACAAACGTGCTTTTCTCCACGCTGAATAAGCTGATTAAGGGCAACGAGGAGAAGCCCGTGCTCATTTCGACCGGGAACGCCGTATACAGCTTTTCCAAGGGCAGCATGGTCGCGGAAAGCGGGCGGGTGTGGTACGATTTCGGCGTGGTGATCAACAACTGCATCCACAACAGCATCGTCAAGCAGCTCGCGGGCGACGCGCACGTGGCCACCGTGCACTTTAACTTTGACGGCGCGCTGCCCGCCGAGGCAAGCATCAAGCTCCTCGTCGGCAAGGAGTACGCCGGGCTTACGCTCTATTACTATAAATACGACGCGACGAGCGGCAAGCTCGTGTATTTGCAGGACAGCGCGGTGGACATTTCCGGCTGGGCAACGGTGCAGCAATCGAGCTGCTCCGACTACGCGTTCCTTAAGGAACGCCTCGCCGCCGACGCGACCCCAACGCCCGCGCCCTCGTCCTCCGCTACGCCCGCGCCGACCGCGACCCCTGACGCGCTGCCCGTTACGGACGTAACAACACCGCAAAAAACTCCGATCAACTGGCGGCTCATCGGCATTATCGCCGGGGGCATCGTCATACTCATCGGCGTGATCTGGCTGTTCTTCCGCAGCAGCCACGAAAGCGACGAGGACGACGACGGCTTTGGCGACGATTGACGGAACCGCTGAAACACGCTAAAATATGATGCAGGCAAGCGCGCGGCGCGATCGGCTCCGCGCGCTTTGAAATTTCCTTAACGGAGGCGCGGTCTATGGAGAAAACGGCTCTTGGCTACGGCATGGTCGGCGGCGGCCTCAAGGCGTTTATCGGTGCGGCACACCGCACGGCGCTTGGTTTCTTTCCCGGCGTTGCGCTCGAGGCCGGGTGCTTTAGCGGCAGGCCCGAGGAAAACGAGGCGAGCGCGCGCGCGTTGGGCGTTGCGCCCGAGCGCTGCTACGCGTCCGCTTCGGAAATGGCGCGCGCGGAAGCGGCGCGCAGCGGCGGCATCCGCTTTGCCGTCATTACCACGCCCAACCGCTTTCACTATGAGGCGGCCCGCGCCTTTCTGGAAAACGGCATTCCCGTATTGTGCGAAAAGCCGCTTTGCTTTACAAGCGAGGAGGGCGCGCAGCTTGCGGCGCTTGCCGAAGCGCGCGGCCTGCCCTTCGGCGTGGCGTACACCTATTCCGGCCACGCGATGCTCCGGCTGATGCGCGCCATGGTGCTAGGCGGCGAGATCGGCGAGGTGCTCCACGTGGACGGCTCGTTTCTTGCCGAGGGCATGCTTGCGGCGCTCCAGCCCGAAAACGCGGGCATGCAGCGAGCCGGTTGGCGCAGCGACCCAGCGCTGGTGGGCTGCTCGCTCACCACGGGCGATATCGGCACGCATATCGAGTATATCGGGCGCTTTGTAACGGGGCTTTCCATCGAGCGGCTTTGCGCCGTGACGGAATGCTACGGCGGCGCGCTCGATCTCTCCGCGCGCATGCTGCTGCGCTTTGCGTCGGGCGCGTCGGGCAGCTATTGGTGCTCCAAGCTCTGTGCCGGGCACAGCAACGATCTTTCCTTGCGCGTGTTCGGCACGAAGGGCTCGCTCGAGTGGCGGCAGCTCGAGCCCGAAACGCTCCGCTTTGCCAAGCCCAACGCGCCTGTGCAGACCCTTTTACGCGGCCGCGACGATTATAATGGCGTTCTTTCCACGGAAAACCGGCTTCCCGCCGGACACCCGGAGGGCTATTACGAGGCGCTGGCCAATCTTTACAAGGGCTTCCTCGCCGACGTGCGCGCGTACCCTGCGGGCGAGACGCAGCCATCCTCCCGCCCCCTGTATCCAACGGCGCAGGACGGGCGCGAGGGCGTCCGCTTTGTGGAGGCCGTGATCGAGAGCGGGCGCGGTGGCGGCTGCTGGGTGGCGCTGTAAGCCGCCGAATGTGTGCGACCGTTCCCTATCCCAGTATAGCAATCTGGTGTTCAAAGCGCACCTGGCGGAAACAGTCAAAGAGGCGGAGCCGCAGAAATAGGCGCATGAAAACCCGCAGGTGCGGCCTGTGGCCGTCCGCGCATGTCAAATTGTAGGGGCGCATACAATATGCGCCCGTGTGCATCAAATTTTGCGGGCGGATATGGAATCCGCCCCGGCAGGACGGTTTCAAATCATTAGCGCTGCATTTTTTACCGCTCCGTCTGCTCCGTCATCACGCCCCAGCGAAAACCGAAGCGGTCGATTAGCGCGACCTCGCAGGAGCTATAGCTCGTGCTGTGCGGGGGATAGATGAGCGTGCAGCCCTCCCGGAGCGCCTCGTACGCGCGCAGCACCTCCTCCTTTGTATCGAGGGTAACCACCAGCGAGAGAGACAGCCCCGGCGAAAAGGGCAGGTCGAGATGATCGCAGCACATGAGCCTTTGCGCCCCGATCATCAGCTCGGCGTGATAGATCAGGCGCTTTTGCGCCTCCGTCAGCGGCCGGTGAAAATCCTCCGGCTTTGCATCCGAATAGCGCAGCAAACAGACCGTTTTCGCGCCGAACGCTTTTTGATAGAGGCCGATGGCCTCCTCGCAATTGCCCGCAAAATTGAAATTCGGGATGATGCGCGCCATACGCTTTTCCTCCTAAAGACAGATTTTCGCAAGCGGCTCGGTTTCGTCGATCGGCCCGCCGCCCAGGCACACGTCGCCGTCGTAGAGCACGACCCACTGGCCCGGGGTAACGGCCCGCTCCGGCGCGGCGAACGCCACGCGCGCGCCCTCGCCCTCTGGCGTGACGGTTACAGGCCGATCCGGCTGCCGGTAGCGTACCTTGGCCGTGCAGGAAAAGGGGGCCGTGGGCGCGCCGCCGATCCAGTTGATGCGGGAGGCGCGCAGCGCGCGGGAGAAAAGCGCCGCATGCTCGCCCTGCTGAACAATGAGCCTGTTGCGCGCCAGATCCTTGGCGACAACAAAAAAGCTCTCCCCCGTGCCGCCCTGCCTGCCGCCGATTCCAAGGCCCCGACGCTGACCCAGCGTATAATACATGAGGCCGTCGTGCCGTCCGATCCTTTCGCCCGCATCGGTCACGATATCGCCCGGCTGCGCGGGCAGATACTGCATGAGAAACTTTTTAAAATCCCGCTCGCCGATAAAGCACACGCCCGTGGAGTCCTTTTTATCGGCGTTTGCAAGGCCGAGCGAACGCGCGATGCGGCGCACCTCGCTTTTTTGCAATCCGCCCACGGGAAAAACCGCGTTGGCAAGCTGCCGCTGCGTGAGCCCCGCGAGGAAATAGCTCTGATCCTTGCCCGGGTCCGCGCCGCGCAGCAGCCGCACGCCGTTTTGCTGATCGAGGCGCGCGTAATGGCCCGTGGCGAGCGCGGACGCGCCCGTGGTCATGGCAAAATCGAGAAACGCCTTAAACTTGATCTCGCAATTGCAGAGCACATCCGGGTTCGGGGTGCGGCCCGCCCGGTATTCATCAAGAAAATAGGAAAAAACGCGCTCCTTGTATTCGCGCGCGAAATTAACCGTATAGTAGGGAACGCCAATCTGCTCCGAAACGCGGCGCACGTCGGCAAAGTCCGCCGCCGCCGTGCAGGCACCGTCGTCGCCCTCCTCCTCCCAGTTTTTCATGAACACCCCGACCACGTCGTACCCCTCGCGTTTGAGCAGATACGCCGCCACCGCGCTGTCCACGCCGCCGGACATGCCGACAACCACGTGCCCCCCGCGCATAACGCTCCTACGCCTCGGTAAGGTCCGTTACGTCAAAGCCGCATTCCTCGATGGCCTCGGCCGCGGCCTTTGCTTCGCCGTCAAAGCTGAAGTCCGCGCTCCCGATTTCCACCCTGGTCACCGCCGCGCCGACGCCCGCGAGCGCCTCCGTTACGCGCTTGACGCAGTGTGCGCAGCCCATGCCTTCAATCTTCGCGTGATATTCCTTCATAAAAATTCGCCTCCTCTGTGCTCTTGCCGCGGCGCGATCCGCCTCGCGGAGCGCGTTATAGACAGTATAACACAGAGAAGGCCGCTTTAGGAAACCTTACCGGAAATTACGCCCGTCGTTTCCGGCGCAACTTACCGGGTTACGGCCTGATTTTACATCCCGCAGCCGCAGCCGCAGCGCGAGGCGGGCGGCGTGGTCCCGCAGCCGCAGCCGCAGCCGCAGCTTCCGGAATCCTCGTTTCCGCAGAAGCGGGAGAGGAGCAGGATCCAGACCAGACTGTTGCAGGTGTTGCATTCGTCGCTGCCATTATCGAGGATGAGCAGGAGAATCAGAATCCACCACATGGAATTCCCACCGCAGAAATTGTTCAAGCAACCCATAATATAGCCTCCTTACAAGCTTTGTTGTCCGACGGCCTAACCCGGCCGTTACAGTATCATACGCCGGAGGACGAAAAGGTGTGAAAGCGCGGCTTTTCGCGCAAAAGAGCCGCAAAGCCCGCGCGGCCCGGCTTGACAAATGCTGCGCGCCGCACCATAATTATTAGGTTAATAGACGATACGGAGGGACTTATGACCGCTACCGAAAAGACCATGGATCAAATTGTTACGCTGTGCAAGAATCGCGGCTTCATTTTTGCCGGGAGCGAAATCTACGGCGGGCTGGCCAATACCTGGGATTACGGCCCTTTGGGCGTGGAGGTGCTGAATAACATCAAGCGCGCGTGGTGGAAAAAATTCGTGCAGGAGAGCCCCTATAACGTGGGCATGGATTCCGCCATTCTCATGAACCCGCAAACCTGGGTGGCAAGCGGCCACGTGGGCGGCTTTTCCGATCCGCTCATGGACTGCCGCGCCTGCAAATCCCGCTTCCGCGCGGATCAGCTCATCGAAGCGCATGCGCTTTCTCGCGGCGAAGCCGTGCATCCCGACGGCTGGACGGCCGACGAGCTGGAAGCCTACATCCGCGAGCAGGGCATCGCATGCCCTGTCTGCGGCAAAACCGATTTTACGGGCATACGAAAATTCAACCTCATGTTCAAGACCTTTCAGGGCGTAACCGAAGACACGGCCGCCGAGCTCTACCTCCGGCCCGAAACGGCGCAGGGCATATTTGTCAATTTTAAAAACGTCCAGCGCACCACACGCAGGAAAATCCCCTTCGGCATCGCGCAGATCGGCAAGTCCTTCCGCAATGAGATAACGCCGGGCAACTTTGTTTTCCGTACGCGCGAGTTTGAGCAAATGGAGCTGGAATTCTTCTGCGAACCGGGCACGGATCTCGAGTGGTACGGCTACTGGCGCGCATACTGCAAAAAATTCCTGCTTGACCTGGGTATGCGCGAGGATAATATGCGCCTGCGCGAGCATGAGCAAAAGGAGCTTTCGCACTACAGCCGCGGCACGACGGACATCGAGTATCTCTTTCCCTTCGGCTGGGGCGAATTGTGGGGCGTGGCCGACCGCACCGATTTCGACCTCAAGGCGCACGCCGCGTGCAGCGGCGAGAGCTTCGAGTATCAAGACCCCTTCACGGGCGCACGCTACGTGCCTTATTGCATCGAGCCCTCGCTGGGCGCGGGCCGCGTGATGCTGGCCTTCCTTTGCGACGCGTACGACGAGGAGGCGCTGGATGGCGGGGATACGCGTCTGGTGCTGCGGCTCCATCCGGCGCTCGCCCCCTACAAATGCGCGGTGCTGCCGCTCTCCAAAAAGCTTTCGGAGAAGGCCGAGGGCGTGTATCACAGGCTGGCCAAAAAATACATGGTGGATTACGACGAAACCGGCTCCATCGGCAAGCGCTACCGCCGCGAGGACGAAATCGGCACGCCGTTTTGCGTGACCGTGGACTTTGAAACGCTTGAGGATGAGGCCGTGACCGTGCGCATGCGCGACAGCATGGAGCAGGTGCGCATGCCGATTGCCGCGCTGGACGCGTACCTCGCCGAGAAAATGGACTTTTAAGGAAGCGCGCGCATGATCGATTTTGCGGAAATCCTCCTCGACGCGCTGATAGACTGCGCAAAGCTCCTTCCCTTCCTGCTTGTGACGGTGTTTGTGATGGAATGGATCGAGCACCGCGCCGGAGAGCGGCTTTCCGACGCGCTGCAAAGGGCTGGGCGCTTCGGCCCCTTTGCGGGCGCGCTGCTTGGATGCATTCCCCAGTGCGGCTTTTCCGCCGCCTGCGCACAGCTATTTAACGGCGGCCTGATTACGGCGGGCACACTTGTGGCCGTGTTTCTTTCCACCTCCGACGAGGCCGTCCCCATTCTGATCGCCTATCCCAACGGCTGGCGCGACGTGGGTCTGCTCATTCTCGCCAAGCTCGTCGTCTCCGTGGCGGCGGGTCTCACGCTTGATACGCTCTGGCGCAGGGACAGGCAGCAGGCCGCCTTTGCCGGGCTCGAGCCGCACGCGTGCGAAAGCGACGGGCGCTTCGTCAACATCCTTTGGGCGAGCGTAAAGCGCACGCTTTCCATCTTCGCGTTTCTTTTTCTCGTCACGCTCGCGCTGGGCGCACTCATTGCGCTCGTGGGCGAAGAACGCCTTGCCGCATGCCTGCTGCCCGGGCCGTTCCAGCCCGTGCTCGCGGCGCTGATCGGCTTTATTCCCAACTGCGCGGCCTCCGTGCTGCTAACAAGGCTCTATCTTGACGGCATGATCAGCTTTGGCTCCGCCGTGGCGGGCCTTTCTACGGCGGCGGGCGTGGGGCTGCTCGTGCTGCTGCGCGGCAAGCACGGCGCGAAAACCTACCTCATTGTGCTCGGAACCGTATTTGCGGTGGCCGTCCTCGCGGGGCTTGCGCTGCAGCTTATCGCATAGGCCATGGAGCTTGTCGGGGTCGTTTCCAACGTCATCTACCGCAATGAGCAGAACGGTTACGCCGTGCTGGAATTCCTTTGCGACGACGGCGCGCGCTGCACGGCGGTTGGCATTCTGCCCCTTGCAAGCAAGGGCGAGCGGCTGCGCCTCGCCGGCCAGCTTGGCTCGCATCCCAAATACGGCAGGCAGTTTCAGGTGCGCGCAAGCGAAACGCTCGCGCCCGCCACGCTTTCTGCCGTGGAGGCGTACCTGGGCAGCGGGCTTGTGCGCGGCGTGGGCGAGGCGACGGCGCGCGCCATCGTTTCGGTCTTCGGCATGGATACGCTCACGGTGCTGGACAATACCCCCGAGCGTCTGGCGGAGATCCCCGGCATCGGCGCAAAGCGCATGGCTATGATTCTCGAATCCTATCAACAAAACCGCGCCATGCGCGATATACTCCTCGCGCTCGAGCCTTATGGCGTGACCGTGGGGCAGGCGTACAAGCTTTTTTGCATCTATGGCGCGGGCTGTCTTGCCCGTATCGAAGAAAACCCTTATCAAATGATTCAGGACGTGGACGGCATAGGCTTTATCACGGCGGATCGAATCGCGCGGAACGTGGCCGGCTTTGAGCTGGATTCGCGCGCGCGCATCCGCGCGGGGCTGACCTACGCCATGCAGCAGGCCCGCAGCGAATACGGGCACTGCTATTTGCCGCGCGAAAGCCTTTTGCGCTACGCCCGCAAGCTGCTTGGCGCGGACGAAACGCCCTGCGCGGAAACGCTGGACTATATGCTGGAGCAGGGCGAATTGTGCGAGCAGCTTGTTTCAGGCGCGCCCGCCGTATTCCTGCCCGCGCTGCAGCGCATGGAGGCGAGCATTGCCGAGCGTCTTACGCGCCTTGCGGAAAAGCCGCTCGACAACCCCCTGCTTCGCTGCACGGCGGAGCGAGCGCAGGCGGGCCTGACGCTTTCAGGCGAGCAATCGCACGCCGTGGAGCGGGCGCTCACCGAGGGCGTGCTGGTGATCACCGGCGGCCCCGGCACGGGCAAAACGACCATTATCCGCGCCATTACGGAGCTTGTTTCGGCCATCGGCATGGATTTTGCGCTCACGGCCCCCACCGGGCGCGCGGCCAAGCGCATGACCGAGGCCACGGAGTGCGAGGCAAAGACCCTGCACCGGCTGCTGGAGTACATTCCCGGCGAAGGCTTTGCCAAGAACGCAGACGATCCGCTTTTTTACGACATGATCATTGTGGACGAAACCTCCATGGTGGACGTACCGCTTTTTTCAGCACTCCTTGCGGCCGTGCCGCCCGGCACGCGGCTTATCCTTGTGGGCGATATGGATCAGCTCCCGCCCGTGGGCCCAGGCGACGTGCTGCGGGATATCATTACGAGCGGGGTGCTTCCCACGGTGCGGCTTACGGAGATCTTCCGTCAATCGGAGCGGAGCGCCATCGTGGTCAACGCGCATCGCATCAACGAGGGTCGCATGCCCGTGCTCGACGCGACGGATTCGGATTTTCGCTTTGAGTCCATTCCCTTGCAGGATGAGGTGCTCGCGCGCATTTTGGAGCTCTGCGCGCACCCCGCGCCCGTGCTGGAAACGCGAGAGCCGCTCATGGACGTGCAGGTGCTCTCCCCCATGAAGGCGGGCATGCTGGGCGTACATAATCTCAACGCGCGCTTGCAGGAGACGCTCAATCCGCCTGAAAGCGGCAAGCGCGAATTCGGCGCGGGCGAGCGCAAGCTGCGCGAGGGCGACCGCGTGATGCAGCTTCGCAACGACTACAAGGTCGTGTGGCACAAGCCCGGGCCCGGGGGCGCGCCCGAGGAGGGCGCGGGCGCGTTCAACGGCGATTTGGGCACAATTGCGCGCATCAATACGGAAACGCGGCGGCTTTCGGTGCTCTTTGACGATTTACGCCTCGCGGATTACGATTTCGCCGATCTGGACGAGATCGATCTGGCGTACTGCATCTCCATTCATAAAAGCCAAGGCTCGGAATTCCCCATTGTGCTGCTGCCGCTCCACAGCGGCGCGCCGCAGCTCATGACGCGCAACCTGCTCTATACGGCCGTCACCCGCGCGCGCAGGCAGGTCGTGTGCATCGGGCGCGAGGACGCCGTCCGCCGCATGGTGGAAAACAACGATTCCAGGCGGCGCTACACCGCGCTCGCGCAGCGGCTGCTGGAATGGAAGGAGCTGCTGCATTGAAAGCGACAAGGCCCGTATCCCTTCTGCTCAGCACGCTCTATCCCGAAAGCTGCGTATGTCCCGTGTGCAACGAGGAGGCGCTCTTGGGCGACGACGGCCTGTGCGGCGCGTGCCGCGAAAAGCTCCGTTTGTGCATAGCGCCCGCGTGCCCGGCCGGACTCGACGGCTTCCGTGCGGGCCTAGTGTACAACGAGGCGGCACAGGGGCCCGTCCACCGCTTTAAGTACGGCAGCGCGCTTTATCTCGCGGACTTCCTGGCCTCCTATATGGAAATTCCGGCGGAATGGGAGGCGGACTGCCTGCTGCCCGTGCCGCTGCACCCGCGCAAACGCCGCAAGCGCATGTATAATCAAAGCGAAATATTGGCTCTCGCGCTGCAAAAGCGCTTTCCGCTGCCCATGCGCATCGAGCTCCTCGCGCGCGTGAAAAACACGCGTTCGCAGACCGAAATGGACGGCGCGCGGCGTCTTGACAATCTCAAGGGCGCTTTCCGCGCAAGCCCGTCCGTGTCCGGCCTGCGCGTGGTGCTCGTGGACGACGTGGCCACCACCCGCGCTACTCTCCTTGCGTGCGCCGCCGCGCTGCGCGAGGGGGGTGCGGCAAGGGTATACGCGGTCAGCGCCTGCGCAAGCAATTAACGTTTTTTAAGCCGGCAGACAAAAGCATCAGGAGGCGCACCCATGCTGCTCCCAAATTACTTTGAAGACCCCGCCGTCATCGGCGTGAACCTGCTCCCGCCACGCGCGTACTTTGTTCCTGCGTCCACGCCAGAAGGAGCGGCCGGGCCGCGCGCGTGCTCAGACCGCTTTCTCCTGCTTTCCGGGCTATGGCGCTTTCGCTATTACCCAAGCGTGCGGGCGCTTGACGAACCCTTTTGGGAGGAGGGGTTTTCCTGTTCCGGCTTTGACGCGCTGCCCGTGCCCTCCTGCTGGCAAACGCAGGGCTACGACGCGCACCAGTACACAAACGTGCGCTATCCTTTCCCCTTCGACCCGCCGCGCGTGCCCTTCGACAATCCCTGCGGCGCGTACGAGCGCATCTTTACGCTCGAGCCCGACGCGAAGCGCCGCTATACCGTGTGCCTTGAGGGCGTGGATTCCTGCTTTTACCTGTGGCTGAACGGGCGCTTCATCGGCTATTCGGAAATATCCCACGACAACCATGAATTCGACGTAACCGGCGCGCTGCGGCCCGGGAAGAACCGGCTGTGCGTGCTGGTGCTGAAATGGTGCCTCGGCAGCTATTTTGAGGATCAGGACAAGCTTCGCATGTCGGGCATCTTCCGCGACGTATACCTGCTGAGTCGGGACGCCTCGCACATCGAGGACCTTGCCGTAACCACCGCGCTGCCTGCCGGAGACGCGGACGCGCGGATTCATGTTTCATACAGCTTTTACGGCGAGCCGCGCCCGGTGGAATACGCGCTTTTTGCGCCGGACGGGACGCAAGTCGCCTCCGGCACGGCGGAAGCAGGGCGCTTTTCCCTCTCCGTGCCGGACGCATTGCTTTGGAACGCGGAAACGCCGAATCTATACCGTCTCGCGCTGCACGCGGGCGGAGAATACATCGCCCAGCGCGTGGGCATTCGGGCGGTTGCGCTCGACGATACGCATGCGCTGCGCATCAACGGCGCCGCCGTCAAGCTGCACGGCGCAAACCGGCACGACAGCGACCCAATCGTGGGCTATGCCGTGGACGAAGCACGCATGCGCAAGGATTTGCTGCTGATGCGAAGCAGTAACATCACGGCCATCCGCACTTCGCACTATCCGCCCTCGCCCCTGCTGCTCGATTTGTGCGACGAATACGGCTTTTATGTGGTGGACGAGGCGGATATCGAAACGCACGGCGTGGACGCGCTTTATGGCGACGGCCGCGCTTTTCCTCTGCTTATGGATGATCCTGCCTATGAAAAGCAGGTTCTCACGCGCATTTGGCGCATGCTCCGGCGCGATTGCAACCGGCCCTCGGTCATCATCTGGTCGATGGGCAACGAATCCGGCTACGGCCGCAATATGGAAGCCGCGCTGCGCATGACAAAGGGCTTCGACCCTGCGCGCCCGACGCACTACGAATCCGCCCTGTATCCGCCCAAGGGGGGCAAGCCGGATTATTCCTGCCTCGATCTCTACAGCCGGATGTACCCTAGCCCCGCCGAGGTGCGCGCGTACCTTGCCGGCAACCCGGATAAGCCCCTGCTGCTCTGCGAATATTCGCACGCCATGGGCAACGGCCCGGGCGATTTGGAAGCGTACGCGTTGCTTATGGATGCATTTCCCGCGTTTTGCGGGGGCTTTGTGTGGGAGTGGTGCGACCACGCCGTTTACGCGGGCTGCGCGAAAAACGGACGGCCCGTCTATCTATACGGCGGGGATTTCGGCGAGGAGCTGCACGACGGGAACTTTTGCATGGACGGGCTGGTCTACCCGGACCGCCGCGCCCACACGGGCCTTGCCGAATACAAAAACGTGCTTCGGCCGCTGCGGCTTGTCGCCTTCGACGCGCGGCATATGCGCTTTGTCTTTGAAAACCGGCGCGACTTTTCAAATCCCGCGCAGGATATTCGCCTTGCCTACCGACTCGAGCGCGACGGCGAGGCGCTTGCGGAGGGCGCGTTTTGCGGCGAGGCGCTTGCCGCAGGGCCCGGTGGGCGCTTTACGCTCGCCCTGCCGGAACGCAGGCTGGAGGACGGCGTTTGCACGGCGACCTTCCGCTATTTTGCCGCGTGCGAAACGCCGCTCGTGCCGGAGGGGCATTTGCTCGGCTTTGATCAAGCTCCGCTCTGTGAAAAGGGCGCGCGCACGGCACGGGCGCAAAGGCCTGCCGCGCTGGGCGGCGGCACGCTTACCGTAACGGAGGAAAACGGCCGCGCCGTAATAATGGGTGAACGCTTTTCGCTTGCGTTCGATTCGGAAACGGGCACGCCCCGCTCGCTGATGATTGACGGCGCGGAAACGATGACGCGCCCGGCGCTGTATAACCTATGGCGCGCGCCGGCGGACAACGACCGCACGCTTCGCCTCGAATGGGAGCGGGCTGGCTACGACCGGGTGCGGCAGCGCTGCACGCGCTTCTCCATCGCGCACGAAAGCGGCACGGCGCGCGTAAGCACGGCCGTCACGCTTTGCGCGGCAGGACTCCAATGGGCCGCCCGCATCGAGGCGGACTGGCTCGTTTTCCCGGACGGGCATATTCGCGTGTCCGTCAAGGCCGCACGCAATACGGACATGCCCGCGCTCCCTCGCTTTGGGCTGCGCTTCTTTTTAACGGAGACATTGCGTGAGGCGGAATATTTCGGTCTGGGCCCCGGCGAGAACTACCCGGACAAGCGGCAGGCCTGCTGGCTTGGGCGTTTTCGCGCGGACGCGGACGCGCTTTACGAGCCGTATCTTTTCCCGCAGGAAAACGGCGCGCGGGGCGGCTGCGACTATCTTGCCGTCACGGACGGCGCGAAAACCCTTCTGGTTACGGCGGACGCGCCCTTCTCCTTCAATCTTTCCCGGTACGCGCAGGAGGAATTGACCCGCGCCGCGCATGAATACGAACTGCGCGGCGAAGACGCTGCCGTGCTCTGCGTAGATTTTGCGCAAAGCGGGCTTGGCAGCAATAGCTGCGGCCCGGCGCTTGCGGACGCGTACCGGCTGGACGCGCCCAGCTATGCGGCCGCGCTCGAGCTTTGGCCGTCGGCGGAGGAATAAAGCGCGCGGCGGAATAAGGGCGTCATTGCATCCGCACAATTTCCTTTTGCAAGCGCTTCATAATGCGCTTTTCAAGGCGCGAAATATAGCTTTGTGAGATGCCGAGCTGATCCGCCACCTGCTTTTGCGTGCATTCCGGCCGGTTGTTGAGCCCAAAGCGCATCTCCACTATGGTCTTTTCCCTCGGTGAAAGCCGGGTAAGCGCAAGGCGCAAAAGCTCCTTATCCACCTCGTCCTCCAGATCGCGCGAGACGACGTCGTTTTCCGTACCGAGGATATCGGAAAGCAACAGCTCGTTGCCGTCCCAGTCCACATTGAGCGGCTCGTCGAAGGAAACCTCCAGCTTCAGGCGGCTTGTGCGACGCAGATACATGAGAATCTCGTTTTCGATGCAGCGCGAGGCATAGGTCGCCAGCTTGATCTTTTTACCCGCGTCAAAGGTGCTCACCGCCTTGATGAGACCGATGGTGCCGATGGAGATAAGATCCTCCACGCCCACGCCCGTGTTTTCAAATTTGCGCGCGATATACACCACGAGCCGCAAATTGTGCTCAATGAGCGCGTTCTTCGCCGCCGTATCCCCTTGCCCCAGCCGCATAATCCAGTTCTGCTCCTCCTCGCTCGGAAATGGTGGCGGAAGCGTCTCGCCCGAATGGATGTAATACACGGGCTTCCCCCGTTTTTTCAGAAGCGCGCAGTACCAGCGCAAAATCTGGCCGATCCATTTTTTCAGCATCGTGTTCCCTTCCTCTCTGCATCCATAATGCGCTGTCAATGACCGCGTCCGCCCCCGAAAGCGGCATGGGCGCGGAAGCCGCCATCGCGTCGAGCTCCGTCCAAACGCCGCCCGTGCGCACCTCGATGCGCCTTGGCCGCAAAGCATACAGCATGCCGCCGCCCGCAATCGTCGTATAGGCCACCGGCCAGCGGCCCTCGGGCAGCAGCCCCGGCCGCACCACGACGACGGGGAGGCCGCTTATCGGCTCGGTAAGCAGATTCCCGCTGTCAATGAGCGCAGTAAGCTGCATTTCCCGATCCTCGCACACGATGCACAGCGGCACAAAGCGCGTCCGGCTTTGATAAAGCGTAAGCAGCCCGCGCACAAGCCTCGGCAGCCCGGCCGCGCCCGCCGCCGCCAGCAGCACGACGCGGAGCGGAACCGTTCCGTAGAGCACGCCGCCGCTATTCTGGCCGCCAAGAAGCATGGTGAGCGCAAAGGCCAGCCCCCCGAAAGAAACGCGGCCAGATACAGGCACGCAAGGCCCCGCAAATACGCCCGCCGGCTGCGTCCGCGCCCGAGCGGAAGCGCCATGACAAGCCCCAGCAGGAGCTTGGGAACGAGGGTATTCAGCGTCGGCACATACGCCGTGGCAAGCAGCGCGTAGACCGCGCCCGCCGCCGCCGCGCAAAGGGCCGGGAGCGCGCGAAGCCGCACGCTTGCAAAGACCGCCGCAAGGCGCAATATGAGATAATCCATGAGCAGATTATCCAGCAAAAACAGCTCGACACTCACCCGCATGCCGCTATGCGATTTTTATGACCATAACCGTCATATCGTCCTCCTGCCCCTGCGCGCGTGCACGCTCAAGAAGCCTTGCCGCCGCCTCGCGGCTTGTGCGCGTGGTTTGAAGCGCGTCCACGATGGCCGCCTGCGTCTGGCCGCCCAGCGCGTCCAGCGCGCCGTCCGAAAAGAGAATGACCGTGTCGTTTGGTCGCAAGGTCGCGGTCGAAACGGCCGGAACCGCGTCGGGCAGGATGCCCGCAGGCAGCGCCTCCGCGCACACGGTGTGGAGCTTGCTGCCCCGGTAAATGAAGGTGGGCGGCGCGCCGTACTTGATAAACTCCGCCTTGCCCGACGCAAGGTCCACGTACACCGCGTCCAGCGTGGCATACATATCCGCCTTTCGCTCCAAAAGGAGCTTGTTGACCCCGGCAAGCGCCGCGTCGCGCGCAAGCCCGATGCTGTAGAGGTCGAACAGCATGCGGATGGCTGATTCGCTCTCGAGCCGCGCCGTTTCGCCCGCGCCCATGCCGTCGCTGAGCGCGAAGAGCACCTTGCCCCGGGGCAAACGCCGCTCGCCCGTAGTATCGCCGCACACGTCGCTTTGGGCGATGGCGGCCGCCGCCGCGCCCTGCTCGGCGCTCAGCTTTTCCGCCTCCTCTATGACCAATATGCACTGTTTTGCGTCGGTATGTGTACCAAGCAGCCGCAAGGGCCTGCGCAGCACCCCGCTCAGCGCCTCGAGCACGGGCGCGGCGTTGGTTAAATAGCCCGCGGATACGCGTACATGCAATTGCAGCTTGGATTCCGGGTATGCCGCGTCGCAGCCGAAAATGCGGATGCCCGCCTTGTCCAGCCGCTTGACGATCTGATGCTCGAGCTCCTCGTCGATCCAGGTATCCTCCGCTACGCGCCGCGCAAGCGCGTCGAGCACCTCAGAAATGCCAGCCAGCTCCTGCTCGATAAAGCCGTACTGCGCGCCCGTCTGCGTTTTCAGGGCGTGCTGCACAAGATACTGATTCTGCGCCTGCCAGGCGGCCGCCGCCATTTGAGTAAAGTGCTTGCAGGATGGATCGAAGGGCTTGCGGATGCGGATGCGCTCCCCGCGCTCATGCGCTTGCAGCGTGGCGTACACCGTGTCGGCCGCGGGCGCGTAGTCCCGCCAGCACAAAACGCGCAGCGGGCAATCCGCGCACACGCCGTAGGCCGCCTGCGCCGTCCATTGCTTCAGCGCGTCGGAGGGCTCGGGCTCGATCTCCTCCGGGTGGAAAAGCTTGGAAAGCTCCCGGCAAACACGCGCGGTCTGCCGCATCTCCCCCGCCGTGCGCGCGCGGATGCGAGCGGTGGCCTTTTTGGCGTAACGCTCACGGTTTTTATCCGCGTCCAGCCAACCGCATACAGCCAGCATCCTCTCGCGCGGCACCACGAGAAAAACCACGGCCGCCAGCGCCAAATTGAACAGATTGATCGTGTGCGGCGCGTTGAACACATATGTGCCAACAAGCAGCGAGCACGCGAAGAAGCCGCCCGCCACGCCCACCGCGTCCATTTTGCGCAGCGCCGCGCCCGCGAGTGTGCAGGCAGCGAGGCTCCCCACAAAATTGAGCGTGAACTCCCCCCCGATGGTCAACACGGCTGCTATGGCCACCGATACCGCCACGCCCGCGATCCCCCGCGCAAGCGCCGCCACCATGGAAAACAGCAGCAGCAGCACAACCGGCAGCGAAAAGCCGTAAGCCGCCGCGTCCGTCATGCTTAGCAGCAGAACGCCGAAAAAGGCGCTGATGCTGATTTGCTCCAAATCAGTGAGCACCTGCCGGTTCTCCAGATTTTGCACGGTGACGAGCGCGTTTCCCAGCACGAGCGCCGAGAGCACGCTCACGCCCATGGAGACAAGCCCCTGCAGCACGAGCTGCCAGCTTTCCGCATAGAATATGGGCAGCAGGGCTGTCTGCGCCGCAAAGAGCAAAAAGAGATATTCGTGGGCTTCGCACTTTGCGCGGAAGCGCTTCCACACGAGCCAAATCGCGTAAAAGAGCGCGAGCGAGCAGAGCGCCGACAGGCGCAGCGGGCCGCTGAAAAGCAGCGCGCTCAGGGCCGCGCCCGCAAAGGCATAGTGCGGATTGAGTCCGGCCATGGCGACCGCCGCAAGATACCCCACGCCAAAGGGCATCACATTTCCTGCAAGCACGATGCGGCCCATGAGCGCCGCAGAAAACAGCGTGAGCAGCTCACCGCGAAAGGCACGGCGGCGAATATAGGGCAAAAAGCCCGTTTTTTGTTGCTTTGGTATGCTCTCCATTCCGCTTGCGACCCCCCACGCATGAGTATAGACACGCGCGCATGCCGAAAAAATGCGGTTGAGCGCCGCGCAAAACCGCTATTCGCGAGAGGCAAACGGCCACATTCGCCTTCTCGCGCCGCACTCATTCGCAAAGCTGCACAATCCGCTTAAAAAGCCGCATAAATTACGTCGAATACCGCTTTTTTCTTGCTACGCGCTTTATGAACATGCTATAATTCTTAATTGAGTGAAAGCGGGGAGGTACGGCATGTTTATCGCAAACGGGAACTACAGTCTGCTGACGGGGAATTATCTTTTTTCCGAGATCGGCAAGCGCGCGGCCGCTTTTCAGAAGGCAAACCCAGACGCGAAAATCATCCGCATGGGCATCGGCGACGTTACGCGCCCCCTCGTGCCGGCAGTCATTGCCGCCATGCACAAAGCGGTAGACGAAATGGGCGTGGCGGAAACCTTCCGCGGCTACGGCCCGGATTACGGCTACGCCTTTCTGCGCGAGGCCATTTTAAAGCGGGATTACCTTGACCGGGGCGTCTCCTTAACCGAGGACGAAATCTTTATTTCCGACGGCGCGAAATGCGACGTGGGCAATATTCAGGAGCTGTTTGGGCCCGCCTGCGTGGTGGCGGTGGCCGATCCCGTGTACCCCGTATATGTGGATACAAACGTCATGTCCGGCCGGAGCGGGCGCTTTGATAAGGCGCGCGGCGGCTATGAGCGGATCGTATACCTCCCCGCGACGGCGGAAAACGGCTTTGTGCCCGCGCTCCCGCGCACGCCCGTGGACGTGATCTATCTGTGCTTCCCGAATAATCCGACCGGCGCGGCCATTTCCAGGAGCGATTTGGCCCGCTTTGTGGACTACGCGCGGGAAAACAGCACGGTGATCCTCTACGATTCGGCCTACGAGGCATACATCACGGAGCCCGGGAAGCCCCACAGCATTTACGAGATTGAGGGCGCGCAGGAGTGCGCGATTGAATTCCGCTCCATGTCCAAGACGGCCGGCTTTACGGGCACGCGCTGCGCCTATTCCGTGGTTCCAAGGCGCCTTGTCGTCAAGGACGAATTCGGCAACCGCGTTTCGCTGCACGATATGTGGGCGCGCCGCATGGCGACCAAGTTTAACGGCGTGTCGTACATTACCCAGCGCGGTGCGGAGGCGGGCCTGCTCGACGAGGGTTACGCCCAGATTATGGCCGTGGTGGCGGACTATATGGAGAACGCGCGCATCATCCGCGAGGGTCTGACCCAGGCGGGCTACACCGTGTACGGCGGCATAAATGCGCCCTATATCTGGCTGAAAACGCCGGGCGGCGATAGCTGGGCGTTCTTTGACGAACTGCTGGAGAAGCTCCACATCGTGGGCACGCCCGGCGCGGGCTTTGGCGCGGCGGGCGAGGGCTATCTGCGCATGACAGCCTTTGCCACGCGCGAAAACACCGTCCGCGCCATGGAGCGCGTGCGGAAGGGCTCGCTATGACGCGCATCGTCGCCATCGAGGGCATTGACGGCACGGGCAAGGGAACGCAGGCGGCGGCACTGGCGCAGCGCTTGACAGCGCGCGGCGCAACCGTCGTTTCCATATCCTTCCCTGTCTATGACAGCTTCTTTGGCGGCCAGGTCGGACGGCTTCTTGCGGGCAAGGACGGCGTGCGCGCGGACGCAGTGGACGGCAAGAGCATGGCGCTCTGGTTTGCGCTGGACCGCTGGGAGGCGTTTAACAAGCTGGATTATGCGGGCGCGGATTATTTAATCATCAACCGCTATGTGCTCAGCAACGCCGTTTACCAAAGCATTCGGGACTGTGATTTAGGCAAGCCCGATCTACTGGATTTCGTGCTCGCGCTGGAACACGGGCATTTGGGCCTTCCGCGCGCGCACGCGCATATCGTGCTGGATATGGACGCGGGCGACGCGGCGCAGAATGTGGACAAAAAGGGCTTTCGCGGCTATGTGGGCAGCCAGCGCGACGTATACGAGGCGCTGCCGGATATTCAGCAACGCGCGCGGGAAAAGTATCTTGCGTATGCGCGGCGCATGCCGGAGATCCGCATCGTCCCCTGCATGACGGCGGATGGCGGGCTGAAGAGCATCGGCGAAATCGGGCGGCTCATCGACGGGGCGCTTTTCGATATTTTTCAATAGATAAGAGAGGTAATCAAGGACATGAGAAAAATTGGCATCCTGACGGGCGGCGGTGACTGCCCGGGACTGAACGCGGTTATCCGCGGGGTTGTGGAAGAATGCATGGCAAACGGCATCGAGGTCTTTGGCTTTTCCGCCGGCTGGCGCGGCGCGCTGAACGGCGAGGGCCGCTGGCTCACGCTTAAGGATGTGGAGGGGCTCCAAACCCGCGGCGGCACCATCCTGGAGAGCTCCCGCACCAACGTCATGAAGGAAGAAAACGGCCCGGAGCGCGTGCGCGAGAATCTGGAAAAATTCGGGCTGGAGGGCCTTGTCGCCATCGGCGGCGACGATACGCTGGGGGTAGCCAACAAGCTCAACAAGATGGGCATGAATATGATCGGCGTGCCCAAGACTATTGATAACGACCTGTCCTGCACGGACTATACCTTTGGCTTCGATACGGCCTCCAACATCGCCATGGAGTGCATCGACAAGCTTCAAACCACGGCCGCTTCGCACGCGCGCTGCATCGTGGTGGAGTGCATGGGCCGCCACACCGGCTGGATCGCCATTCAGGCGGGCCTGGCTGCCGACGCGCACCTCATCCTCATCCCCGAGTTTCCCAAGAGCTTTGAAGATGTGCTGTCGGTGGTCAAGCACCGCTATCTGCGCGGTGAACGGCACACCATCATCGCCGTGGCCGAGGGCTTCGAGCTGGCCGACGAGGCCGAAACCGATATGGGCGTGGACGCCTTCGGCAACAAGAACCTGCCGGAAAAGGAAATTGCCAAGCAGCTTGCCGGCCGCATTGAGAAGGCTATGCGCGCCGACGAGGCGCTGGATGAGAAGCGGAAGTTTTTCGAGTGCCGCTCCGTTGTGTTGGGCCATATTCAACGCGGCGGCTCCCCCACCTGCTTCGACCGCGTGCTGGGCACAAGGCTGGGCTTCAAGGCGGGCGAGCTGGTCGTGGCGGGTGATTACGGCAACATGGTCGCCCAGCAGGGCACGCAGATCGTCAAGGCTGATCTCGACAAGGCCGTGACCGAGCGCAAAGAGGTCGATTACGAGCTCTACCACAACGCTTCGCTCCTGTTTAAATAAGGGCAGGCGCACAAAAGCGAATCCGGCAAAGGGAGTACGGCGCGCGCCATACTCCCTTTTTCATTTCACTGCCTGGCCTTATTCCAGCACAAGAGGCAAATTCGTATCCTCGCAGAAGGTCTTCACGCTGTAAAGCACAAGCGCCAGATCAATTCCGTTTTCTTCCATGTACGCGGAGAGCGGCAGCTTATAATAGCGCGCGTCGAGCAAATGCAGCTCGGAAAAGTGCGCGGCAAGAAACGGCACGGCGGAATCGGCAAAGGAATCGCGCAGAATGAGGAGCCTGGGCGCATCCTTTACGGCGGTTTTTACGACAACGCGCGGCGCGTTGCCGCCGAGAAAATAGGTGTATTGATCCTTCTTTGCCAGATTTTCTGGCACGTACAGGCCCGTCTCTCCCTGCTGCGCGCCGCCGTAGGAGGCAACGGTGATCCCCGCCTCCGGGGCGTAGCGCTCGATGGAATCCGGCTGAAGCCACCACAGCGGGGCCTTGGAATAGAGCGTACCGTAAAAATCGGTGGAAACCGTTTCTGGCGCATAGTCCGAAAGCGCTGTGGGCGCAAAGCCCAGCACCTCCGAAAGCGCCGCGTAGCCATAGTACGCGCCAAGGCTCGTCCAGTGGTGATCCGTGCGGTAATACAGCGCCGCCGGCTCCCGCGCGCAAAGGGCGCCGAGGATATCCGCCGTCTTTACAGCCGCATACGCTTCGTTTGCGCCGGATGCCGTATAGAGCGCGTCGATGAGCGCACGCTCGTTTGCATGGGGCGCGCCCGCCGGGAGCAAAGACGCGAGCAGCTCGGCCGCGTCGGGAATGAGCGCGAAAACGACCGGCGTTTCGGCGCTTTGCGCAAACGCGCCGACAAGCCGCGCATTGCGCTCTGCCTGCTCTTGTTCGAGCCTGTTCGTCTTCTGCACGAGCGCGCCGTTTGCACATACGTACACCTCGCCTGTTTCACGCAAGCCCACGCCAAAGCGCATGGCCTCGCTGATGGTTACGAACAGGTCGCGGCCAACGAACTGATCATTGAGGTAGCTTTCAAAATCGCTCGTGAAGCGGCCCGAAAGAAGGCTTTCCAGCGAAAAAGCGGGAAGCTGCGTCAAAAAGCGGTTCTCGCTCTCGGAAAAATCCGTATCCGGCAGCAAAAAGCCCGCCAGCGAAAAGGCGAAGATCCAAACGATAAAAACGACGGTGAGCAGCCTGCCTTTTCCCACGATGGTTCGCCTCCCTTAAAACCGAAAATACAGGAACGGGTTATAGCTCGAATCCACAATCACGGCCGTGCACACAACAAGCGCCATCAGCACGAGGAGCGTGCCGCACACGCGCCGCGTGCGGGGCGAAAGCGATTGGTAAAAGCGCGTGGCGAGCGGCAGGCTCGCCAGCGCCATGACAACCAGCATGGGCAGATAGCTGCGCAGAAAATAACCGTCTGCCGCCGCGTACAGGCCGTTCTTTGCCGTAAACATGCAGGAAAGGAGCGAAAGGCACGCGCCGAGCGAATCCGACGCAAACAGCGCCCACCCGACCATGATGCAAAGCAGCGCGTACAGATGCCCGAAAAAGCGCGGGAGCTTAGCAAGCAGCTTTTGCAAAAAGAGCTTTTCCGCAATGAGCAGCAGCGCGTAATACAAGCCCCAGAGCACAAAGTTCCACGCCGCGCCGTGCCAAAGCCCCGTCACGAGCCACACAATCAAAATATTGAGCAGCCAGCGGCTCCTTTTCACCCGGTTTCCGCCCAACGGAATATAGAGATATTCCCGAAACCAGGTGGAGAGCGAAATGTGCCACCTGCGCCAGAATTCCGTGACGGAGCGCGCGATATACGGATATTCAAAATTGCGCATGAATTCAAAGCCCAGCATGCGCCCGAGGCCCACGGCCATATCGGAATAGCCCGAAAAATCGAAGTAAATTTGAAAGCTATAGGCCAGCACCGCGAGCCACGCGCCCGCCGTTGTGAGCATCCCCACGCCCATGGCCTTGTACGCGTCGAAAAGCTGCCCCACGGTATTGGCAAGCAGCAGCTTTTTGCACAGGCCCACCATAAACACGGACACGCCGCTTGCAAAGCCCTCCGCGTCGCAGCTTCGCCGCGTCAGTTGCTCGTCCACATCCTTATACTTAATGATGGGGCCCGCGATGAGCTGCGGAAACATCGTCACGTATGCGCCGAAGCTGACGGGATTCTTCTGCGCGCGCACATCGCGGCGGTATACGTCGATCACGTACGACATCTTCTGGAAGGTATAAAACGAAATGCCGATGGGGAGCGAAACACCCAGCGTTTCAAGCCCGTCAAGGCCCGGCAGGAGGCGCAGGTTCTCGATCACAAAATCGAGGTACTTAAAGAAAAAGAATACGGCGAGATTCAGCGCAATGGAAAGAATGAGATACAGTCTGCGTTTGGGTTCGCTTGCGTCGTTTTTGCCGATGAGATACCCGAAAAGGTAATCCATGGCGATGGAGGCAATCATGACGAACACATACAGCGGTTCGCCCCAGCCATAAAAGATCAGGCTGAAAAGCAACAGCACCAAATTGCGCAGCCGAAAGGGAACGAGATAATAAAGCAGGAGCGACGCGGGCAAAAACACAAAAAGAAACAGGGTGCTCGAAAAAACCATGGGTCTCCCCCTCTCCCAGCCGCGCGCGGCGGTGCTTTTTGCCGCTGCGTTTGCGCCGCTTATTCAGCCTTGGTGAACGCGCGCAGGGTGGCCGGATCGTTTCCGCCCAGCCGGAACAGCGCGAAATCGCGATAGCCCCGCGCAACGCCCAGCGAGCGCCAATAGAGCAGCGTTTCCGCGTCGGCATACCAGACCTCGTGCGTTTCGCCGTTTTTCGTATAGACAAACCGCACGCAGCGGCTCGCCTCGTCGCGGGCTGTGGAGCAAATCGCATCCGCCTCCAGGCCGCCAAGCAGCCGCGCCGCGCTCCGCTCGGTCAGCGCAGTAATGCCGCCGCCCTGCGTCCAGTCAAAGCCCCCCGTCGCAAACGCCATCACGACACGCCCGGGCAGGCTTTGATTGATGGAATAGGTCAGCTCCAGAAAGTCCTTGTCCGCCTTTGGACCCGGGCCGCTGTGATAGCCGTAGAGGTTGTAGCACATGACCACATATTCGGGGCCCTCCGGGAAGGCGGCGTGCCGCGCAAAATCCCAGCCGAGCACCACGCGGAGCTTCAGCCCCAGCGCAACGGTTTGGCTATAAAGCTTTTCGATAAAGCGCGCAAACGGCGCCCATAACAGCTCGCCCGCGTCCTCCACGTTTTCGTAATCGATCTCGATTCCGTCGGCGCCGTAGCTTTGCGCGGTGGCAAGCACGTCGGCTATATGCGCGTCCATGGCGCTCTCGTCCGCGAGAAGACGGGTAAGGAGCTGCCAGTCCTTATTGGAATAGCTGCCTTGGGCCAGCTCAATATCGTTGACAAAGGAGATGTACATTTCGCGGCCGTCTCTGCAAAGCTCCGTAAGCACAGCGGCAGTCGAATTCATTTCGGGCAGCATGAGCACGCGGTCTTGCCAATCAAAAATCGCGCCGAAGGCAATCAGCTTGTCTGTGTTTTCGCTGCAAAAGGGAATTTCTCCCACCGCCGAAGCGTAATCCCAATACGGTGTCCACATGGAAAAGCGCAGCGGCTCCGGCGCGGGCGTGGGCTCCGGCGTGGACGCTGGCGCGGCGCTCAGCAGGGGCGTAGGCGTAATGGGCGCAGCGCTTGCCGTTGGGCCAAGGTCGCCCTCCCCGCGGTTGCAGCCGGCGGAGAGCAGGCACAGCGCAAGAAGCAGCGCAAAAAGCAATGCCCGGCGCGCCCCCCGCGCGCGTTCCCCCTCGCTATGACGCCCGCGGCGGCAGATGCCCTTGCTCACGGCCTAGAAATTGTCCGTAAAGAACACGGCGGTCTTTTCCAGCAGGTTGGTGAAAAATACACCGATGCTTTGCAGGCCCGTGTATTTATAGGCGTAATACACGTCCTGTTCGTTGTTGGGATTATGGATGGTCAGGTCCGTGTAAACCGCGTCGTAAACGTCGTCGGCCAGATTGCGCTGGCTGTACTTCTCCTGAATAAGCGCGGAGGATTCCAGCGCGATGGTGCCCTTGCGGCCGACGGATACCTTAAGGTTCTTGATGGCGGGCCGCCCGTCGATGGAGATGGAGAGCGACGAGCCGGAGAGCGTGAGCTCCAGCTTGCGCGTGCCGCGATCCAGCAGGTCGATCGTCGGCACATAGCCCTCGCCGCCCTCGGCAAGCTCGGTTACGTCCTTGTTCTCCCATTCGTCGATATCCGATTGCGCGTCTTGCAGCTTTTGGTAATCGTCGTCGTATTGCAGCACCGCGTCCGCGCGGGAAACGATGCCCTCCTTCTCGTTTTCCTCCACGGACTGCGTAGAGCCGCCGTCAAACTCAAACAGATCCAGCGTGTAGGTCTCCGCGCCCACGCCACCCGACAGCTCCCGCACGACGAGCACATTGTTCTCCAATCCGACGTACAGCCCGTTTTGGAGCGAGCGGTCGGAGCGCAGATAGATGCCCTGATTGCCCATGACGTTGCCGTCCAGCGTAACGGAGAGGGAGAAATCGTCGTAGCGGGCGTTCTTCAGCGTCATGCGGCCGTAGGAATTGGGCTCGGAGGTAAGGACGATGGCGTTCTTGCGGTATTCCGTCGCGCCCATGTCCGTGTTCCACTTGCCGGCCTCGTTTTCATCGCCCACAACGAATTGCATATCCTCGCCGATATCGTCGCCGATGCGCATGAGGAGATGGTTTGTGTACCAGTTGGCCTGCGGCTGCATGCGCGTGAGGTCGTACACGGAGGAATCGAGGGTGTTGAGGCAGCTTCCCTCGCGGTTAAAGTTCATGGCAAACACGTTCGTAATATGCTTGCGATTCTCAACGGAAACCAGCGGGTCCGTTGCAAACATGCCGGTGTTGGAGTGCATGAGCGTATAGAGCTTCGGCAGATAGCCGAGGTTTTCATTATAGATATACTGCATGCTCTCGTAATCGGCCAGGATGCGCTGCTGCATCTCCTCGAGCGATTCCTCCCGCACCCGATCCTTGTCGCGCTCAAAATCCATGAGATAGTGATTGTAATCGCGCACGAGGTACTTGGATATGGTCACAAACTCGTTGGAGTTCAGGTGGCCGAAATAGTTGCCGTAGCGATCGAACACATTGATGTAGGCAAGGCGGTAGCCGTTTGTGCCGATCTCCCAGAAGCTGCTTTTCAGCAGCACCTTGAGGTCCTTGGCGCTCAAAAACTTGCCGTCCTTCATCTCAAACTTATCGCCGTAGGTCAGCACCGTGGCGATATAATTGGCGCGCTGCAAAACGTTTTGCGCAAACACCGCCGTATCGCGGCGACCGTCCTCAAACATGAGGAACAGCGCCTTTTCGGGAAGGGAGCCCACGCCGAAATAATAATTGAGGATGTCATCCTGCGTAATGGTCACGTAGCCGGCGTCCGTCAGCGCGTCGATGTGCTCCTTGAGCCGCTTTTGCGTGATCAGCGTGCGGGAGGAGGAATCGAATTTTTCCACGCCAAAGTAGGAAATCGCGATAAAGCTGCCGCCATCGCTCGCTGAAAGCGCCTCGATGGTGCCGTTCTTATCCTCATTGTACGCGCTATAGCGCGGCGGGAAGAAGGTGGCGCGCACCACGATAAAGAGCACCACCGCCACAATGAGAAACTGGACGATGTACTTGATGAGCTTGTACGTGCGGCGCGCGCGTATCTCCTGAAAGCGGCTGGAATTCCGCCAGTCCGCAAAGCGCGGCCGGTAGCGGCGCTGTTCTTCGGCGTCCTCTTTGGTGTAGGCGTATTTGCCCTGATAACGATCTTGCTTCATGGCCGGGCCTCCTGCGCGCGCTGGGCCGCGCGGGCCTCTTTTTCAAGGCGGTGCTTTTCCTTCTCCGCGCTTCGGCGCGCCCGGCGCGCCTTGCGGCGCTCGCGGCGCTTGATATCCTCCGGCGTTGCGCGCGTGCCCCAGGTAGAGACCCAGAAGGTGACCCAGGCCCACGGCATCTGCCAAAGGAGGATGGCCTCGTAATAGACGCAAAACCACAGCCCGTAAAGCCAGATCTTGCTCTTGCGAAGCAAAAGCTGCGCAAAGCTCATGAGCAGCGACATCATCAATATGCCCAGCAGAAAGGTGGTGGGAAACACGCGGTTTGCGAGGGGCACGTAGATGAGGTTATACACCACGATAATGGGCGCGGCCACGGGGATGACGAGGCCCATATAGAAGGACAGCGCCATGAGCGGCTCCTTCTTCCACATAAAGCGGCCTGCCGCCAGCGATTCCCGCAGCCAGGAGCGCTTCCAGCGCATCTGCTGCTTGAGAAACACCTTTTGATCCTTGGGCACGATGGTTGAGCACACCGCCGTGTCCTGATAATAGGTGCGGTGGTTCTTTACAATCATGTTGGTCAGCGACCGATCGTCGCCAAAGGTCGCCTTCTGGCCCATGAAGGATTGGTTCAGCCACGCGTCGAGCACCTCGAGCACGACGGACTTGCGATAGCAGGAAAGCGGCCCTGAAAGGCACATGACCGAATCAAAAAACGCCTCCGCCGCCTTCAAAATGCGGAATGCGATATAATAGCGCACAGCCTGCATTTTGGTAAAGGCGTTCGTATAGGTGTTGGCTACGTCCGTCCGCCCCGATACGCCCGCCACATCCGGGTCAAAGAAGGGCTGAACCAGGTGCTTGATGGCGTCGGGCTCGAGGAAGCTGTCGGAATCCACGAAGGCCACGAGCTCGTGCCGCGAATTGACAATGCCGCGCGCCATGGCGGAGCGCTTGCCCGCGTTCTGCTCCTGAATGAAAAACTGGAGGCGCTCCTGCGTTTTGAAGCGCTTGTTTTTCAAATAGAGCTGGCGCACCGTTTCGTTGATGACAGAAACGGAATTGTCGGTGGAGCAGTCGTCCACAATGATCACGTCGAGCTTATCGACGGGATAATCCTGATCGATGCAGCTTAAAATCGTGCGGCGAATCCATTCCTCCTCGTTAAAGCAGGGGATGACGATGGTCACGCCCGGTGTAAAGTCCGGATCGATGGGCACGGGCTTATAGAACGCGCCGAATAGATAGCGCGAAAGCAGGTACACCGCCGTTACGATGCTGTAGAGGTACAAAAGCTTGTTGAAGCGGAAATAAAGCACGCTCTCCGTGCGCAAAAAGAGGATGAACAGCGTGACCAGCGCAAGGAACAGGGCGGAGATGGTAAAGAGGTAATTATCCTTGCTCCGCTGCAAATATAGATAGAGCGGTTCTTCAAACACAAAGCCGTACGCGCCCGTTTTTTCATCGTAACGCACCAGGGTGGCCTTGATCTTGTAGCTTTTCTCCATGCCCTCGGTAAGGACGCCCGCCGGGATGGAAAAACGCAGGGTGCAGATGGTTTCCTGGGGCTTTATCGTGATGTATTCGTCCTCGTCGAAGCGAACGAGAATGCCCGTTTGCGAAACGTCCACGCATTCACCCTTGAGGTGGCGCGTGACCACGTCGCTATAGCGCGCCTCCACGACAAAGCCGCCCATGTACCGCTGCCCGGCATAGCGCGAAAAGAAGGAACGATCGTCGCTTTCGGCCAGATCGCCTCTGCGGTCGCTGTTCTTTCGGATGTGCTCCGGGTCGGGCACATGGGCAAGCAGCCGGCGGTCCGGCTTTGCCTGCATCAGGATATTCTCTTCGGCTTCGCTCCGCTTGGCCATTGGGTTTTCGCCTCTCTGTGTGTGAAACGCCGCGTTAAGACTGGAACGCCGCGTTAAAAATCTCCTCCATGCGCGCATGCTCGCTTGAAACAAGCAGCGCCACATAGTTCCCCTTGCGGAGCACGGTGCTCGCAAGAAGCTTGTCGTACTCCGCCGGGAGATAATCCTTCATCTCCGCGCACTTCTTCTCGTACCGTTCCTTTACGCCCGCCTCGATTCGATCCGCCGCCTCTGCATCCTTGGCCTGAATGAGGATGATCTCGTCGGCCAGAATTCCCACGCCCGTATATACCCCGGCAAACTGGAGCATGTCCGCGCTGGATACGCCGCACAAGGCCGCAAGCTTATCCGCAGTAAAATCCTGCATGGTTTCATCAAGCACGATTTCCTTTTGCAGGGAGCCGAGCACTTCGGATAAATTAACATCGGCCTGCTCCGAAGCGCCGCCGCAGCCGGCAAGCAGCGCCGCGAACGCCAGCGAGGCGATCAGAAGGAGAAAAAACTGTTTCGTTCGCTTCATATATACTCCCAATCCCTTCGTTACGAAGTATGCGTGCGCAGGTATTCAAGCCAAATTTCGCACGCCGCATCTGTAAAGTGCATGCCCATATTCGCCGCGTCGGAACAAAGCGAAACGGGCAAATAACCGTTTTCGTCGCGCAGCGCCGAGGCCACGTCCACGTAGGTATACCCGTATTCAAGGCAGAACCGAGCCAGCTCGAGATCATACGCAAAGGTTTGATCGCTCGTGGGCGGCACCGCGCGGGTGTCCGTGGTGGGCGTGATGGACTGGATAAAGATCTTCACGGAGGGCGATTTTGTGCGGATGAGGTACAAAAGCGTTTTGTAATTCTGCAAATACGTCTCGGTATCATAGAAGGCGATGTCGTTTGCGCCCAGCATGATATAGACCTTTTTCGCGCCCAGCACGGCCACGGCCTCCTCGAGGGTCATCTTTACGCCGCCTACCTCCGGATGCAGGGAATCGCCGCTGATTTGCCACAGCGCGCTGCCCACGCCCAGTCCGCCCACGGCGAGGAACTGCGCTGTGCCCAGAAATTCCGGCTCGGCCTTGCGCCGCCAGTTCACATAATCGGCAAGCTTTAAGGTGACCGAATCACCGATAAACACCGTATCGTGAAAGAAGCCGTCGTCCACGGCCGCGCTTTGCTGCGCGCCAAGAGGCTGCTCCGTGACAAAATGGGGGTAGAGCGAAAGTTCGAATTTGGCGAGCGTCTCCTCGTCGAGCGGCTTTGCCTCGTCGGAAAGCGACATGCGCGAGGCCTCGAGGCGCGCAAGGGATACCACGCTGTATTGCTCGGCCGCGAGCGCGTCAAGCAGCCAGCTCACCACGTTGACAAGGTTTTCGTATACGCTCTCCGCCTCGTCGAGGTTTTCGTCGCGAATGGTCGGCTCCGGGTCGATGGCGGGCTTTTCCTCCAGCTTTTCCGCCGCTTCCTTATATTCGTCGGCGTCCAGCTCCTGCCCGAGCTTGATGGAGATGATGGAGCCGCGCTCCAGCTTGCGAACAAAATTGAGCGCGTTGTCGTAGGTTTCAAAGCTCCGATGGTTTAAAAAGGCGTTCGGCTCCACCGCGCCCGTAAGGCCGCAGAGCGTGGCAAGCTGCAAAAGCTGAGGGGTATACTCCGTGCCGTTGCAGCGCAAAAGCACGGGCGTATAGCCGCTGGCGGTCTTGATGGTTTCCTGCGCCTTGTAGATCTGCCGCGCGTTTTTGTCGACAGAGTTTTCCTGCATATTTTTTTCGGCGGACAGCGTGTAGTTGCCGATTTCGCAGCCGGCGTCCGCCGCGTACTTGGCCACGGCGGGATGATCGGAGGCCTGTATGCCCGAAAGGAACAGAACGATGGGCAGCCGTTTTTCCCGCACAAGGTCGGAGAGCGCCATCATGGTCGGCTCGTCGGAATAGCCCTCGAACAGAATGGAAACCCGCCGCTCGGCCGTAACGACCTGCGTATAGAGCTGCGCCTCGGGCGTATCCTTGCGGAGGCTTGTCACGATTTTTTCTACCTGCGCGTCCTCGACCTTGATGGAGGTTCCCTCCGTAAGCACGCGCGCGCAGCCCGAAAGCAGCGCGCAGCTCAAAAGCAGGCACGCCGAAAGCAACGCGACAGCCTGGCTCCCCATGCGGCCACGGGCCGCGTTTTCATGCTTATGCTCCACCATCATGTCTCCCGCGCGCAGTGCTTTGCGCTTAGTAGGGTGCGTTTTCGCCGTTATCTTCCGAAAGAAAGCGCGAATCCGTGCCGTCGGCCGTAATCAGCGCGCTCATGGCGCTTTCGAGCTGAAGCTGCAGCTCCTTAAATTCCTGGGAAATACTCTGCTTAAACTGCATGGCGTGGTAATAGGAGGCGCGATTTGCGGCCTCGACCCGCTCGCGTTTTTTGAGCGCGTCGGACAGGATAGCCTCTCGCTCCACATCGGAGCGTTTCACAATATCGCGCGCCTGCTGCTCGGCAAGCAGTAAAATGGTGGACGCGTCGTACGCCATGCGTTCATACGCCTGTGCCTTTTCCAGCATTTTCGCGTTTTCCTGCTGCGCCTTGTCCACCGCCTCGGCCAATTCGTCAAGGCAGGCGTCCACTTCTTCCGCAAGGTAATACTGTCCGTGTACGCAGGTTAGGCGGATGCTCGAAATCACGTCCCGGGTCAGTTCCATGGCGTTTTGCCTCCTCGAAGTCGCTCCGCCGCATAAGCGGCCGATATTGCCATAGCAATACTGAATATATTATAACAGATGTATTGCACACATGCAATTCTTGTCGCGTTGTTACAAACTGCAAATTTCCCCATTTTGTGTAAACGTTTTGAAAAAAGCGCCCGCCTTTTTTGCAGCAAGAGCGCGCGCCGCGATGAAAACGCGGCTTCAACTTGTTGCCGCAAAGCGATTTGCCAAGGCGGATTATGGTCGCCCGGCGTGAGGTAAAAACGTTTTGGGAAGCCTGCTATAGACGCGAATATACGCATCCCTGTTTCGCTTGATATGGTTTCGGGTTTGACTTGGACTTGTTTTGCGGAGACCGCCTTCAGCTCTCCACGCTCTCGAGATAGGCGTTGATTTCGTCGATGCTGTCAAAGGCGACGCCGGCGGCAAGCTCGGCGGCCACGCTCTCGTCAAGGAGCGCGGGCGTTTCGCCCAGATGCTGCAACTCGCGTTGTCGGAAGGTATCCGCTTCCGTTTGATAGACGCGCAGCGTACCGTCCGCGGCGGATTTTAACAGCACGTGCTCCGGGCAGCAGCCCGGCTGCGAGCGGCGCATCACAACGCGCTTTGACGAGAATTCCGTAAAGTCCGCGCCGAAGAAATGCTCAGCCATTTCCGCCTCGGAAAAACCGACGTAGGAGGCGTTGTCCAGCTCCCTGGAAACGGTATGGCCGCAAACGGCAAAACAGGTTTCAAGCGTAATGCCTGTGGAGGGCAAGACGGACACGAGTCCAATGACGCCCGTTTCCGCGCTTTCCCCGGCGGCCTTCCTTTCCTCGGCGGCGATGCGCAGGCTTGCGCCCGCGAGCATACCCGCGACAAAGGCCAGCGCCGTGCAGATCAGCAGCCTTGCGTTTTCTCTGAAAAACGCTTTGCGCGCCGGCGAATCACTCCGTTTTTCGGCAACATCGTTTGCTTTCATAAAAGGAGTTTGACCGCGGGCGGGCTTGTTTATTCTTCTTGGCTAAAAATACGGCAGGAAAGGAGACGCTTTTCCTGCCCTTGGCTACTCATCCCCCGATACGCTGAGATAGGGGCTGCGCCTTGCCCCCTGCGAGCCAAACATATTTGCAAACGACGCGGGACGCGCCCTGATAGACGTCCACGCCCTCGAAGACCTTGTAAAACCCGCAACGCTCCAGCACGGCGCGGGAGGCCGCGTTTTCCGCAAGGCATATGCCGAAAATTTCGTCAACGCGCAGCAGCTCCATAGCGGCGGGCAAAAAGGCCTTCACCGCCTCTGTTGCATAGCCCCGCCCGGTGTGGGGCCGCGCGACATGATAGCCCAGCTCCCAGCCGCCCTGAATCCGCACGGCCTGCACATGGCCTATGCATATCTCATTTTTCAGCAGCGCGTACACGAACGGACCCTCCGCGCCACCATAGCGGGAAATGAGAAACGCAATGGTTTTCCGCGCGTCCTCCGGCGTTTCAAACACCTCGTCCGGCACAAAGCGGCGGTTATCCGCATCGAGCGAGTTTATATGCACGCTCTCCGCCATATCCATGGTCAGCCTTGCAATAATCAGCCGTTCCGTTTCCAGCCGCAACGGTTTTTCTTTATCCATGCGACGAGCTTGCGCTTGCACTCGCCGCGCTCGAGGCGGCGATGGCGGCGCACATGGCCGCCTGCTGCGCCGCGATAAGCGCAACCGTCCCGCCGATGGCGGCGGAGGTCATGGCGAAGCTTTGCTGGCCGATGCGGTCGCTTGAAACCAGCATGCCCGCGTGCATGAGCCGCTGCTTCTTGCCCACGCCGAAAAAGCCGTAGCCCTTTTGCGCGGCAAGATACCCGTCCACCTCGATGAGCTCCGCCGCAAGCGCGTCCAGCTCGCCCGGCAGCAGCGCCAGCACGCCGAGCGTCGCCAGCTCGTAGTCCGTTCCGTACTTATGGCCCCGGGCTTTGAGCAGTTGAAAGAGCGCGGCGGTCCGGTCGCATTTTTCTTCGGCCATGCCCTCGCCCAAAGCCAGCACGTAGCTGAGCGACTGAACCGCGTTGCGGGAAAAGAAAAGAGGCTTGAGCCTTTCATAGCAGCGCTCCGTTTCGCGCGCAATCTCCTCATCCGAGCGCCCGGAGAGCGACAAAAGCGCCGCGAAAACGGAATCCTCGCCGGAGGTGAGGAACGGATGCAATTCCTTCATCAAATTATAGATCGACCGGGTACGGGCGGCCAGCTCCTCATACCGCGCCGGTTCGGCCAGCCCCGCGAGCACCATGGACGCGACCGCGAGGTATTCGGAGGCCGCAAAGCGCGTTTTTAGCAGCTCATAAACGCGCAGCGCGTTGCGAAGCTTTTCCTCCGGGCGCTCGTCCACCGCGAGCAGCGCAAGAAGCGTGAGCCGGGCGGTTCCGCGAAAGCTGGAAAAAACGCCCGTCTGCGCCTTGAGCATGGCCCGGCATTCGCGCATGCGCGCGATGTCGGCAGGCCGCCGCCTATCCGTAAAAATCGCGGCGCAGATGGGATACATATACGCGCTCTCCCACGCGAAGGCAGCCTTTATGTCATCTCTGTCGGAAATAAAGCGCGCGCACAGCGCGGATAACGATGCTCTCATAAAATGCGTTCCTTTCTACACTCCGCTCGCCGATTCATACGCGAATTATACCACGACCGGCCGTAAAGAAAAAGGCGTTCCGCTTCAAATACGCCTCGCTTTTCGCGCCAGCCCGCATGCCGCTTGTATGCGCAAGGCAAACGGTGCTATACTCGGTTTATGGATTGCCCGCAAGATAACCGCATGCCGCCCGGGGACGAAGCGCGCTTTCGCGAGGCCTGCCTTGCCGCATGCGTGCGGGAGCGCGGGCTTTCCGGCATCGGCACGCTTTCCGAAAAAACGCTGCACGCTGCGCTCAAGCTGTTTATCGAGCCCAACGAAGCGCTGCATGAGGTGAAGCTCGGCCGCCATTGCGCGGATATCCGAAATGCCAACGGCGTGTTCGAAATCCAGACCCGTTCTTTTAACAGGCTTCGCGGCAAGCTGGATGCGTTGCTTGAAACGGAGCGGGTGACCGTCGTTTATCCCATCCCGGCGGAAAAGCGCCTGGTCTGGCTGGATCGGGAAACGGGCGAAATGACAAGCCCGCGAAAAAGCCCCAAACGCGGCGGCTTTTGCGACGCGTTTACGGAGCTTTACAAGCTGGGGCCGCTCATTGCGCACCCTTCGCTTGCCATATGGCTGCTTTTGATCAATCTGGACGAATATCGCTTTCGCGACGGCTGGAGCGCGGACGGCAAAAAGGGCTCCACGCGCTGCGAGCGCATCCCCACGGCGCTTGCGGGCTCCGTGCTGCTTGCCGCAAACGAGGATTATCTCCGGCTTCTGCCCGCGTCGCTCCCCGACGCGTTTACCTCACGCACGCTTGCCTCGGCAGCAAAGCTCCGCCTCCGCGCCGCGCAGGTGATGCTGACGGTGCTCCAAAAGCGCGGGGCCGTGCGCTGCGTTGGGAAGGAGGGGCGGCTCAAGCTGTATCAAAAGGCCGAACCGATTTAGAATCCGTATTAACAGGTTATAATCGCATGGCTGGGCCGCGTACACGCTCAGCCTCCGTAAAGCGCGCCGGCAAGCTCCGCGCAGAGCGCCGCGTCCGCGCGGTAATAGCGTGTTTGCTCCAAAATGACCGAGTCAACCGGCAGGATGCGCCAGGTTATATCCGGCACATTCACGCGCTTGACCGCCTGATAGAGCGCAAGATACTGCGTAGCGCTCAAATTCCCTTGCGTGCCGGCGGTGAGAGCGGATTTGCTCCCGATGAGGCGCAGTATGCCCGCCTCCTGCACGGCGGCAAGATACGCCGCGATCACGCTTTGAAGCTTTTCTATGCGCAGCAGCTCGTCGGAGCCGTCCTCCGTAATCAGCTTCTGCACCTCACTGCCAGCAAGGGCTTTTCCCGCGATGGTTATGCCGCCCACCGCGTCCACGCAGGCGGCGGTTTTATGCGCGTCGATGCTCACATAATAGGGGTAGCGCACGGGGAACACGCCCGCAAAGGCCTCCCGCGCCGAATAGGCCGAGCGCCGCGCTGAAAGCGGAAGCCCGTCCGCGCAAAGCAGATTGCCCGGCGCAAAAAGGAAGGTCGCGGTATTCTCCCGCGTCGCAAGAAGGACAAGGTAGAGCAACGCCCCGTCCTCGCCAAACACGGGCAGGAATAAATCCATGCGCTTTTCGCGGAATACGCCCTGCGCCGTTTCGCGGGGTGCGGACGGGGACAAAATGCCATCCGCGGATGGCGTTTCGCCGTTTGCGGAGGGCGTTTCTTGCGGTGACGGCGTTTGCGCGGCGGAGGCAAGCGGGGTTTCACCCGGCAGGGACGCGGCGCTTTCCGGCGAAAGCACGGCGGCGGCCTCGCTTACAGGTTCCTCCGCCAGCGTGGGCTGATCGGGCAGCGCAATTTCATCCGGCTGCGCCGTGGCCGCGGCAGTCCGTTCCTTTTCCCGCTCGCCCGCGCGGGTGCGCGCAGCCGCTCCCGCGATGAGCTGCACGGCAAGCACCAGAAGCGCCAGCGTTAAGGCGATGAATCCGACCGTCGCAGGCACGGACGCGCCGCGCAGCGCGCTCCTTGCGCGCTCTTTATCCCTTTTCACGGTGTATGACCTCCGTTCCTTTGTTCCCCTGTAGTTTGTGTGAATTGGATTGCCATATCCGCAGAAATCCTATATAATGTGAAAAAATAACCAGTTTTTCGGATGAACGGAGGAGATACGCGGTGAAGGAGCGCATTCCCAAGCGGACGGAAACGAAAAAGCTCGTGCTTTGCGCGGTGCTGTCCGCCCTCATCGTCGTGATGACGGTGGTGCCCTATACCGGCTACATCAGCTACGGCCTCGTTGAAATCACCACGCTGCACATCGTGGTGGCCATCGGCGCGGTATGCCTCGGAGCCAAGTACGGCATGATCTTGGGCCTTGTCTGGGGCGTTACCTGTCTGCTGCGCGCGTTCACCAACCCGGCATGGGCGCTTTTCACCAATCCGCTCATTTCCGTGCTGCCCCGCGTGCTCGTTGGTGCGGCCGGCGGCACGGTATACTACGGACTATCCAAAACGCGCATGAAAAAGCAGCTTGCCGCTTGCTTGGCGGCGGCGGCGGCGACCGTGACCAATACCGTGCTGGTGCTGCTTGCCATCAATCTTTTCGGCGGTATGATGAAAAGCTACGCCGCCGTCTTTGAAGCCGTTAAGGGCGCGCTGCTCTATATCGCGACGGCAAACGGCGTGCTTGAGCTTGTAGCCGCCATGCTCATCGTGCCCGCAGTGTTCACGGCCATCACGCCCCGCGCGCTGGTGCTGGGCATCGATATCGGGGCGTCCACCACCAAGCTCGCGCTCATACGGAGCGGCCGCGTGGTGCGCGCCGTGCGCAAGCCCGACGGACAAACGCTGGACGAGGCGCTGGCGGAATTCGGCGTGAGCGGCGTAAAGCGCGTGGCCGTTACGGGCGTGGGTGCGCGCGCGCTCGGCTCCACCGTGCGCGGCGTACCCGCCACGCTTGTCGACGAGTTCGACGCGCTCTCCAAGGGCGCGGCAAGCTGCGGCAAGTGCGCAAGCTGCCTTGTGGTGAGCGTCGGCACTGGGACCTCCTTTGTGCGCGTTACGCCCCTGCACGCATGGCACGTGGGCGGCACCGGCATGGGCGGCGGGCTCCTTGCGGGGCTTTCCGAGCGGCTGCTTGGCCTATCGGACATAAGCGAGCTGCAAGCGCTCGCCAGGGAGGGCGACCTTTCCAAGGTCGATTTGCAGCTTGCGGACGTATGCGAGGGCAAGCTGCGCAATATGACGGGGGAAACCACCGTCGCCAATTTGCAAAAGCTGAACCCCGAGGCTTCGCGCGCGGATCTTGCCAAGGGCCTGTGCAACCTCATTTTTGAGAGCATCGGCGTCATGGCCGCCTTCGCCGGCAAAACGCAGATTACGCATCGGATTGTGGTCGTGGGCACCATCACCGATTGGCCCGTGGCTGCCGAAAGCCTCGCGCGGGTCGCCAAGCTTCACAACGTACGCTTTATCGTGCCCGAGGACGCGCCCTTTGCAACGGCCATAGGCGCGGCGCTCATGCTCGAATAGGGGGAAGGTATCATGGAATGTTTTAATGTGGCCATTCTCGGCTTTGGCACCGTAGGCTCGGGCGTTTATCGGATTCTGACGGAAAACAGCAGGGACATTCTGCACCGGGAGGATCTTGCGCTTTCCGTGCGGCACATCCTCGTGCGCGATCCTTCGCTCGATAAGCCGGGCCGCAGTCTGGCCCCCTCCGCGCTTTTTACCACGGACTACGAACAGGTGCTGCGCGACGGCAGCGTTTCCATTGTCATCGAATGCATCGGCGGCGTAGAACCCGCGCGCAGCTATATTTTGGATGCGCTCAAGCGCGGCAAAACCGTTGTGACCGCCAACAAGGAGGTCATGAGCAAGCACTGGTTCGAGTTCGAAAACGAGGCCAAAAAGACCGGCGCGGGCCTTTACCTCGAGGCGACCGTGGGCGGCGGCATTCCCATTTTGCGCACCATTACGGATTCCATGCAGGCCAACAATATTCAGCGTGTGATGGGCATTATCAACGGCACGACCAACTATATTCTCACCCGCATGGACGAGGAGGGCGGCGAGCTTTCCGGCGTGCTTGCGGACGCGCAGCGCCTGGGCTACGCCGAGGCCGACCCCACCGCGGATGTGGAGGGCTTCGACGCGATGTATAAACTCTCCATCCTGTCCTCGCTCGCTTTCCACGCGCACATGCCCATCGAGGTGATCCACCGGGAGGGCATTACCAAGCTCACCAAGGCCGATTTTGATACGGCGCGCGCGCTTGGCTACCGCATCAAGCTCCTCGCCATCGGAAAAAAACAAGGGACGCGCATCGAGGTGCGCGTACACCCCACCATGATCCCCGTCACGCATCCGCTCGCGTCCATTCGCGGGGTCTATAACGCCATTTTGCTGACCGGCCACGCCGTAGGCGACGTGATGCTCTACGGCCGGGGCGCGGGCTGCCTTCCGACCGCGAGCGCCGTGGTATCCGATTTGATTTACGCGTGCCATCATCAAGGCAGACACCGCTATACGAGCTTTGTAAACCAGCCCCAAATGAGCGGGGAGATCGAGCTTGTGTCGGACTTCCGCTCCGTATATTGCCTGCGTCTGCACGTGGCGGATCGGCCCGGCGCCATGGCCGCGATTGCGGGCTGCTTTGCCGCGCACGGAGTTTCCCTTAAAAGCGTGCTGCAATTGAACGAAGCGGAAAGCGATGGCGCGCACATTACCTTTCTCACACACGAGGCGGGCGAGCTGGCTGTTCGCGATGCGGTTTCGGATGTGCTCGCGCTGGAATGTGTATACGCCTTGGAGAGCATGATCCGCGCGGAGGATTGATTTGGCTAAAAAAAACGAGCCGTCGGATCGCATGCGCGGCAAGCGCGTGATCGTAACGGGCGCGAACGCCGGCATCGGCAAGGCCACGGCGGCTGCGCTCTGCGACATGGGCGCGCACGTAATCCTCGCCTGCCGCAATGCGGAGCGCGCGCAAAAGGCGCTTTCAGAGCTCTTGGCCGTGCCCGGCCGCAGCGCGGAGGTCATGCGGCTTGATTTATCGGAGCTTGCGAGCGTGCGCGCCTTTGCGCGCGATTATCTCGGCAGGTTCGGCACGCTCGATGTGCTCGTCAACAACGCGGGCGTGCTCACCCACCGCCGCCGCGAAACGACCGACGGCTTTGAAATGGACTTTGGCGTAAACTACCTGGGGCACTTCCTGTTAACCATGCTCCTTCTTCCCGCCCTCTCCGCCGCGCCGCAGGGGCGGATTGTCATGCTCTCCTCCGTCGCGCACAAGTGGACGGACATCCGCTTCGACGACCTCAATTTGGAAAAGCGCTTTAACTGGCTGACCGCCTACGGCAAATCCAAGCTGTGCAATCTGCTCTTTTGCCGATATCTGGCGGGGCGTCTGACAGCCGCGGGCAGCCGCGCGACCATCAACGCGGCGCATCCGGGCATCGTGGCCTCCGATATTCTCATTAACCGCGCAACAGGCCGCCTTACCTGGCTTGCGCGCCTCTCCCGCGCCGTATTGCTCACGCCGGAAAAGGGCGCGCGCACTTCGGTTTTCCTCGCCTCGGACGCGGGTGTGGAAAGCGTGACGGGCCAATACTTCGCGCGGGGGAAAATTGCGCGCTCCTCCGGCGCCTCCCAAGACCCCGTGCGCGCGGAAACGCTTTTTATGGCAAGCTGCGCGCTGGCAAGGCTCGACGCTACGCTTTGCGCGGCGGCCGCCCGCCCTGCGTGTGATCCCGGCCGATAAAGCCAAACGGGGTTTCGCGTCTCATAATTCGTTTCAAATATCTCATAGCGCGCCCGCCAAACGCGGAATCTTTTTTCCGACGGTGAAAAATGCGGCGCGTTATGTTATAATGATCGAATATTCAGATTTGAAAGGAGCGGCTTTTATGTCAAAAGCAAAGGCCAGGCGCGAAAAGCCCACCCCTGAGCAAAAAAAAGCGAAGCGGGAGGCGTTTGTGCGCTTCTGCAAAGTAAATAAGAAAAAGCTTCTTATCGCGGGCGCGGCGCTCGCCGTCCTCCTGTTTGTACTGATCGTCTTCAAGCCCTTTACCCCGCGCTATGTGCTGGGTAATAAGCTCTTGGACGAGGCGGCCAAGCTCAGCCTGGGCGTGGACAAGCTCACCGAAGAGGACCTGCCCCGCATCACGGAGCTGATCGTCGTGGGCGACCGGCCCATTGATCCGGCCTCCGGCGATATTTGGGAGAACTGGAGCAACGATCTCTACGACCACCGCTACGGCGTAAACGGCGAGTCCGTAGAGCGCGGCACGATCGAAGACGTATCCGGGCTTGCCGCCTGCGTCAATCTGGAAAAGCTCACGCTGTGCTTTCAGAATATCCACGATCCGAGCGCGATTTACGGGCTGCCCAAGCTCACCGAACTCCATCTTGCGGGCAATGAAGTGTGGGTGCACGACGGTGCGGCGCAAATGACGCGGCTCGAGGTGCTCGATCTGCGCGGCTGCCCGTTCGCCACCTTTGCGCCCATAACGCAGCTTGTGAATCTCCGCGAGCTGGATCTTTCCTACAGCTCCATCGAGGATATCAACGGCATTCAGCAGCTCACGAAGCTTACGCGCGTGGGCCTCGCCTTCTGCTACCGTCTCTCCGATTTCTCGCCGCTGGGCGAATGCGCTTTCCCCGAGGCGGAAAACGGAATTACGCTCGATCTCTCGTGCTACCCCGAGCCGAACTACGCGCCGCTGGCAAACATCAAGCTTTTTTACGATTTGGATGTCGACGGCATCGCGGCGCACTGCATCGTCCCCTATCTCGAGGGCGCGGAAATGACAACCCTCTCCCTCTCCGGGTGCGATCTGATGGATTTTGAGGGCTTGGCGAAAATAAAGGGACTCAAGCACCTTACGGTGGGCGGCAACTATCTCGACAACCTCAACGGCATCGAAGGGCTGACGGAGCTTGTTACGCTGGATTTGCGCGATAACGACACGCTCTTTGACCTAACGCCCTTGCTGGGGCTTAAGACGCTCGAACGCGTAAACCTCTCGCCCGACATGTACCCCGCGTATGAGTCCATCGCGGAGCAGGCAAGCTTTGCCATCACGGGGCTTGACTAGCCCATGATCGTTCTTTCGCACGCGGGCTACCAATATGAAGGCGCGGAGCGTCCCGCGCTTTCCGGCATCGACTTGACCATCCCGGACGGCGCGCTGCTTGCGGTTGTCGGACACAACGGCTCGGGCAAAAGCACGCTCGCAAAGCTGCTTAACGCGCTCCTGCTTCCCGGCGAAGGGAAGGTGACGGTGGACGGCATGGATACGTGCGACGAAAGCTGCACGCTCACCATCCGCCAGCGTGTGGGCATGGTGTTCCAAAACCCGGACAACCAGCTTGTGACCACCATCGTCGGCGAGGACGTGGGCTTTGGGCCGGAAAACCTCGGCGTGCCGCCCGCGGAGATTCGCACGCGCGTGGACGCGGCGCTGCGCGAGGTGGGCATGTCCGCCTTTGCCGAAAAAGCGAGCCATGCGCTCTCCGGCGGGCAGAAGCAGCGCATCGCCATTGCAGGCTTGCTCGCCATGCAGCCCGAAATGCTCGTGCTCGACGAGGCGACCGCCATGCTCGATCCGCAGGGGCGTCAGGAGGTGCTCGCCACCGTGCTGCGCCTCAACCGCGAGGAAGGCATGGGTGTGGTGATGATTACGCAATATATGGAAGAGGCCGCCCTCTGCGACCGCGTGCTGGTGCTCGAGCGGGGAAGCGTTCTGCTCGACGGCACGCCCGCCGAGGTGTTTTCGCAGCGCGAACGGCTTTTGCAATGCGGGCTGGACGTGCCCGAGATGATCCGAATTCGAGACGAGCTGACGGCCGCAGGCCTGCCCATCGCGGGCGCGCCCCAGACCGCCGAGGCGCTTTCCGAGGAATTATGCCGATTGTTATTGAACGCCTGAGCCACGCGTATCTTGAGGGAAGCCCCCTCGCCTTTCCCGCGCTGGAGGAAATCGACCTGACCGTCGAGGAAGGCGCGTTTTTGGGCGTGATCGGGCATACGGGCTCCGGCAAAACCACGCTTGTGCAGCATCTCAACGGTCTGCTTCTGCCCACCGGCGGAAGCGTGCTGGTGGACGGCTTCGACACCCGCGAGCAAAAGCAGCGCGTCGAGGCGCGCAAGCTTGTGGGCATGGTGTTCCAGTACCCCGAATACCAGCTGTTTGAGGAAACGGTCGCAAAGGACATCGCCTTTGGGCCGAAGAACCTAAAGCTGCCCGAAGACGAGATCGACGAGCGCGTGCGCGGCGCGATGGCGCTGGTGGGGCTTGATTACGATCGTTTTGCCGAGCAGTCCCCCTTCGATCTTTCCGGCGGCGAGAAGCGCCGCGCGGCGCTTGCGGGCATACTCGCCATGCGGCCGAAATATCTGGTGCTGGACGAGCCCATGGCCGGGCTCGATCCACGCGGCCGCGCGGAGATACTGGCCATGCTCGAGCGTCTGCGTGCTGAAACGGGCTGCGCCATCGTGATGGTTTCGCACTCCATGGATGATGTGGCGCGCCATGCGGAGCGCATCGCGGTGCTGGAGCACGGCAGGCTCGCAATGTGCGATACGCCTTCGCGCGTCTTTGCGCGCGCGGAGGAGCTGCTCTCCATGGGATTGGATCTTCCGCAGACCATTCAGCTTGCGCGTCTCCTGCGGGCGGGCGGTTTGGATGTGCCAGAGGGTCTGTTCTCCGCAGAGACGCTCGTGCAACACCTGGCGGGGAGGTGGCGCGCATGAACGCGAACCTTACGCTGGGCCAATACTATCCCTGCGAAAGTCCCATCCACCGGCTCGATCCGCGCACGAAGATCCTGCTCATGATCGCCTATATCGTGATGGTGTTTGTGGTGACGGCGCTCCCCTGCTTTGCCCTGCCCGCCGCATTTTTGCTGCTCATGCTCCTTGTGTCCCGGGTGCCCGTTTCGTATCTGTGGTCCGCGCTCAAGCCCATACGGCTGCTGCTTGTCTTCATGTTCCTGCTTAACCTCTTTTTCACGCAGGGCGATACGGTGCTGTGGAGCTGGCGCTTTATACGCATCACAAAGGAAGCGCTTTTGCAAGCTTTCTTTATGCTCCTCCGGCTCTTGCTGCTGGTGGCCGGCACGTCGCTGCTGACGCTCACCACCTCGCCCGTTGCCCTGACCGACGGGCTGGAGAAGCTGCTTGCGCCGCTGAAGCTCGTCCGCTTTCCCGCGCACGAGCTGGCCATGATGATGACCATCGCGCTCCGCTTTATTCCCACGCTCATGGAGGAAACCGACCGCATCCGCAAGGCGCAGATGGCGCGCGGAGCGGATTTTGAAAGCGGGAACCTTTTTGCCCGGGCAAGAAGCATGATTCCCATCCTTGTGCCGCTGTTTGTTTCCACCTTCCGCCGCGCAGACGAGCTGGCCATGGCCATGGAGGCGCGCTGCTACCACGGCGGCGAGGGCCGTACCCGCATGCATGAGCTGCGCTTTGCGCCGCGCGATGCGTACGCCTGCCTGATTACGGCGAGCTTTATCGGCGCGATCCTCCTTGTGCAGGGACTCTTTTTATGAGGCGCGTACGGCTCATTGTTGAATACGACGGCACGGCCTATGTCGGCTGGCAGCGGCAGGAGAACGGCCCCTCGGTGCAGCAGGCGCTTGAAACGGCGCTTTTCCGGGTAACGGGCGAAAGCGCCGCGCTGTTTGGCTCCGGGCGCACGGACAGCGGCGTGCACGCGCGCGCGCAGGTGGCGCACTTTGATACAAGCGTGCGCATGCCGGCGGATAAATTCGCCATCGCCATGAACATGTATCTCGCGCCGGATATTCGCGTGCTCTTTTCAGAGGAATGCGCGCCGGATTTTCATGCGCGCTTCTCCGCCAAGGAAAAAACCTACCGCTATACCGTCCAGACCGGCCCGCACGCCCGGGTGTTTACGCGCGCGACTGCGCTGCACGCGCACGCCCCGCTTGCGCGCGCGCCCATGGCGCGCGCTGCGGCGGACTGCGTGGGCACGCATGATTTTTCCGCGTTCATGTCCGCTGGCACAACAATGGAAAACACGGTGCGGCAAATTCTCGCCGCCGCCTGGACGCAAGAGGGCGCGCTGCTTAATTTTGACGTGACCGGGACGGGTTTTTTATACAACATGGTGCGCATACTCGTGGGCACCATGCTGGAAATCGGCACGGGCAAGCGCAACGAAAACGCGATCTCGCTCGCGATTGCCAGCGGGCTGCGCGCGGACGCGGGGCCCACCGCGCCGCCACAGGGCCTGACGCTGATGCGGGTACGCTATCCGGGCTTTGACACGGAGGAGATACTAAAAGGCCTATGAACGAACAAGAGGGCAGGACGCACGACAGGCGCGCGCATTTTATGCGGCTTGCTCTTGCGGAGGCAAAAGCGGGCGCGGCAAGGGGCGAGGTGCCTGTTGGCGCGGTGCTGGCGCGGTGCGACGAAGTCCTCGCCTCCGCGCACAACGAATGCGAGGCGCGCTCGGACCCAACGGCGCACGCGGAGCTCCTTTGCATGCAGCGCGCGGCCGCGTCGCTTGGCGGGCGTTTTGACAGCTGCACGCTTTTTGTCACGCTGGAGCCCTGCGCCATGTGCGCGGGCGCGCTGATTAACGCGCGTCTCCCCCGCCTTGTATTCGGTGCAAGCGATAAAAGCGCGGGCTGCTGCGCCTCCGTATACGATCTTGCCGACGGCGCGCTGGGGCATAGAATCGAGACCTGGGGCGGCATTCTCGAAGCGGAATGCGCCGGGCTGTTGACGGACTTTTTTCGCGCGCGGCGATAAGCCCCATACGCGTGCCTTCCGCCAACTCCTGTTTCGGCGCGAAGCTCCATGATTGGATCGATTGGATCGGGAAAGAAAATTCCTGATTCAGCGGGCAAGGGGATTGCATTTTTTCGTTCGTTTTAGTATACTGAACTTCGCTGTGGAGGGTTGTCAGAGCGGTCGATCGTGCGGCACTCGAAATCCTCTTGCAAAGCGGACGGTTACGCGCCCAACAATCCAGTGTTTATACGGGTTTGCGGGTTTTGAAAAATGAATAAACTCTTGATGTCTGCCCTGAATGTCTGCCCTTTTTCCAAGCGGCATTTGGTGAAGATAAATGTGGAGAGGTATCGAAGCGGTCATAACGGGGCTGACTCGAAATCAGTTTGACGGAAACGTCA
>CAZWSI010000005.1:0-99111 GCA_964636405.1 uncultured Oscillospiraceae bacterium | reverse complement strand
TTTGGTGGAGCATAGGAGACTCGAACTCCTGACATCCACACTGCCAGTGTGGCACTCTACCAACTGAGCTAATGCCCCACGCATGTCGGTAAAGGATTTGGTTCTGTGTCTTACGGGCGGTCGCTCTACCAACTGAGCTAACGCCCCACGCATGTCGGTAAAGAACTCGGTTCTGTTCCTTGCGGGCGGTCGCTCTACCAACTGAGCAAATGCCCCAAGCGCATAAGTATTATAGAGCAGGAATTCCATTTTGTAAAGGGTTGATTTGACCATTTTTGCGTAAATCATATTTATCACTTTGAGAAAACGGGATGACGGCGCGAAAAAGCCCGCGCCGGAAAAAATTCGCTGGGCGCGGGCGGTTTTTTCGTCAGTCCGTATTCAGTCGCCCTCCCTGATCTTGCGCGGGAAGGTTGAACAGCTTCTGCATTTCCAGATAGAGCTGGTTATCCGTTCGCCAGCCGTTCGAGGCGGAGTGATCGCCGCTTGTGCAGATCTGGCAGTCTGGCAGCAGCTCGCGGAGCTTGGCAATGTCTGCTTGCGAAAGCCGGGAGTGGATGAGCCATAGCCGCTCAAGCTGTGTCATTTGAGAAAGTACGGAGATATCCGTAAACATATTGGTGCTGCAATTCAGGTTGGTTAGCTTTTTCAGGTTCAGCAGCGGGGAAATATCGGTAATGTAATTTTGAAAGGTTTCCAGGAATTCCAGCTCGGTCAAGCCCGCGAGCGGCGTTATATCCGTAAGGCGCATCATGCCCAGAACGAGAAAGTGCAGCTTGGGCATGTGCTCGACAAACCAAACGTCCGTAATGCGTCGATTGTGGCCAAGGTCGAGCGCAACGAGATCGACGCAGTATTTCAGCGGTTCAACGTCGTCGTTGGTCAAATAGGCGCGTCCGCCGAGAAAACGCCCGCCCTCAAAGGTTTTAACGTTTCCCGTGCTGAACGCGGTTATATCCGTGCGCAGCTCCCATTGCCCAACGCGCACCGTCCATACGAACTTGACGGCAGGATGCGCGGCGACGAGCTGCTCCATCTCGGCGTTGGCTAGATTGCTGCCGCACAGCTCAACCAGCGTGAGCTTCGGCAGACAGGCAAGCTGAGCCGAAAGGTACGCGGGGTCGATATCCTGCCGGCCGCTTAGCGCCAGGCTTTCCGTGGCAGAATCTACCTCAAGGCCGTAAAGCAAGAAGCGCCAGTCAAAGCAAAGGTCCGGGTATGCGGCGGCAAGGGCCGCGCGCTGCGCGTCGGACATGGGCAGACTGCCAAGCGCGATCTCCGCCGCACGCGGAAGGTAAGGGAGCGCGGACATAAGCGCGTCCGGGCTAAACGAAGGAGCGTTGGTGAGATCGAGCCTGGTATCCGCCGTGCTGAACACAAGCCCGCACAGGCTGATCGTATAGGAAAGCGTAAGCTCGGGCCGCGCCTTGCGGAGCGCGTCGACGGTCGAAAGCGGCGCGGGCTTGCCGGTTAGCTCGATTTGTGTAACCAGTGGGAGGAGGGGGAGCGCGTCGAGTATGTCCGAAGCGTCGGTCGCGCTGTCCACGGTAAGCACAGCCACGTCGCTTCGCACGCGCGTGCCGCCGACCGGCACACCCCACACAAAGGCGAGCTCAGGCCGCTCCTTGCTCAAGGCGACGACGGCTTCATAACAATCGCAGGCGGACGCGTCTACGCTGCGCAGGCGAGGAAAATACGAGAGAAGCGCAAGATCGCCTTCGACAGCGTTCGCCGGCAGCGTGAGCGCCTCGCTGAGCGCGTCAAAGCGCGCGCCCCCAAGGGGAACGTTCCAAAGAATATCGCACGCGGGCAGCGCGGCTGAAAGCGTTTCAAGCTGCGCGGGCGTTATGTCCGCGGCGCGCAAATCAAGCCGCGTAAGCCGCGTTAAGCGCGACAGCGCATCCACGTCCACGCGTTCGCCACTTTCCACGGCATAGTCTTCACAGCGGAGGGAAACAAGCTGTCCGTTTATAAAAGCGTGCGTGAAGAAAAACGCGGCTGCGCAGACAAGCAGCAGCGCCGCCGCCAGCAAAGCGAGCCGCCCACCCTTCCGTTTCTTCGCGCTTGCGGCCACGCCGTCATGCTCCAGTTGTTCCATGCAGGGCTCCCTCCGTATCGACCCGCCTGTACAGCCTGTACAGCCAGTCGTAATCCTCATAGTAATAGGACGCGCTGTCAAGCAGCACGTAGTTTTCGGCAGATAGCTCTGCGTTGCGCGTGACGACGAATTCCGCGAGTCCCTCGCGCACATAACGCGCCTGCTCGACGCCCACCTCGGAAAGCGCAATATTCAGCGCGGTAAAATAGCGGCAATTGGGCAGCGCGCCCGCCGCAAGGTAAAAGCCGCTGTCGAGAAAGCCGTAGTTTAGGAGCGTAACCGGCTCTTTTGCCGCGCTTTCCTTGATCACAGCCGCAAAGCGATACTGCGGCGTATCGGAGCGCTTGTATGGAAGCATGTAGCTGTTGTCGGAAACAAGCAGGGAGAAGCCAAGCCCCGCGCATAGCAGCAGGCAGGGGAGCGCGGGCGCGAATTTGCCAAGCGGCCTGCGGCCGGCAAGCTTGCCATTGAGTAGCCGCAGCAACGGCACAAAGCCCAGCACGGCGAAGACGGCCAGGATCACGCCGTAATAGCGGAAGCCTTGCCCGCCGCAATAGATGCCGATCGTAAGCAGCACGCAAAGGCACCAGAGATTCACCTTTTCTACCGTTTTGGTTTGCGCGCGCTTACAAAAGCTAAAATACCCTACGCCCAGCACGGTAAAGAGCGAATATTGCGCGTTGCGGTAAAAGGTTGCGAGCGTATCCTTGCCCACAACGAGCAGCGTTTTGACAAGCGACGGATCGGGAATTTCAGAATACAGAAAGATGTTATAGTAAAAATAATAGAGGAAGAAGTCCTCGAGCGCGTGGTGGAAGGCGAAGTAGCAGAGCCACGGCAGGCACGCAAGCGCCATGCCGCCAAGAAAGACGAGGCAGCTCCGCGCCGCGAGCCAGAGCTGTTTTTTCACAACGAGCGCGATGGCGATCACGGCCATAAAGGCGAAATAGAAGCCGAGCATGTTGTATTTCATCATGAGCACGCAGCCCGCAAAAAAACCGTTGAGCAGCAGCCGCTTCCAAGGCATGGGCGCGGGATAACGGTTCTTGAAATAATCCAGCGAGTGATAGAGCGTGCAGGCATAGACGGGCAGGCAAAGCTCCTCCACGCTGCCGCCGTGCGTGATGCTCATGGCGGAAAGAATCACCGTGCCCAGCACCGGCAGCGCAAGCAGGCGGTTTTCCTCCGTATAGAGGCCGAGAATGCGATAACAGAAGTACAGAAACGCGGAAAACGCAAGCGTTTCCAATAGATATACGCCCAAAAAGGAGCTGTCTGAAACAAGCGACGCAAGCCCGTAGAGCAGATACACGAGCGGGCCCTTTTGATCGTACAGCTCGGCATAGGGGACAAGACCCCGCATCATGCCGCGGCCCATGGTGAAAAAGATGTTCGCGTCCTCCCAATCGTTGACGGGATAGAGAAAGGAGGATTTGGTGCATACGCTCAGCAGCACGGCGGATATGACCGTGCAATAGGCCAGCAGGGCCAGAACGCGCAAGCGGCGCGGCGTTTTTTCGTGTACCTGCTGCATCTGTCCGCCTTTCCGCACGATTGGCACATAACCGTCCGTGCTGCCGCTGCAAATTGCGCGGCGTGACACCATTATACAAAAGGGGCGGGTATTTTTCAACAAGCGCGCAAGAAAACGGCCGGGCATGGGCCCGGCCGCCAAGCGGGAATCGATGCGCAAATTAACGGTAGCGTTCTCCCGTACCGAAGACAAACGCGTCGTAGGCCTTTTTCACCTTGGCAAAGTTTTGATCGCGGTCGAGCGCGATGCCGCGGCCCACGCCGTCCACGATCTGCGCGTGGCCGCTTTCATCGATCAGCCCGTCCAGCTCGCGCAAAAGGGCGGGGGCGCTGCCGGGCTCCGTGCTGCGTCCGTCAAAAATAACGTGCAGATAAACCTCGGGCACTTCCCTGGCCATGCGGATGAGCGCGAGCGGATAATCGATGGAGCCGTGGGAGGATTTCTTCGTCAGCAGCGCGAACAGGTGCAGCGCGCCGCCGCGCGCCTTGACGCGCGCGATGGTATCAAGAAACACCTCGTTCCGTTCAAAGGAGCCATCCTTCATGGCCTTGTCCAAACGAACGTCGTCCTGAAGCACCGTGCGGCCGGAGCCGATGTTGATGTGCCCGGCCTCGGAGTTACCCGCCTTGCCCGCTTGCAGGCCCACCGCCTCGCCGGAGGCGCGCAGCGCCGTGTGTGGATATGCGGCAAGCAGCGCGTCCCAATAGGGTGTGCTTGCAAGGTGAATGGGGTTTGTTTCATCCGCAGCGCCAAGGCCCCAGCCGTCCAATATGAGGAGCAGCATTTTGCGCCCTTTCGCAAAGGCGGCGCCCTCCAGCAGGCTCGCGCCGCTCATGGAGGCGGGCTGCGGCACGCCAAGCACCGAAAGCACGGTGGGGGACACGTCGGAAAGCGCGCCCTCGCGAAGCGCCGCGGGAACCTTCGCTGCCGGGTCGATCAAGATAAAGGGCACAAGGTTCGTTGTGTGCGCCACGTGCGGCTTGCCCTCGGGTGTGGTCATAACCTCGAGATTGCCGTGATCGGCCGTGATGGCCACCACATAGCCCAGCTCCTTCGCCTTTTCCACGACGCGCGCGAGATGCTTGTCGACCGCCTCCGCGCAGGCCACCTTGGCGCCGTTGTTTGCGGTATGGCCGATTACGTCGCCGTTTGCGAAGTTGGTCACAATAAAGTCGTAGCCTTTTTCAAGCCCTTCAAGCACGGAATCGGCAACGGACGGCAGACTCAGCTCGGGCACCGTATCGAAGGGCACTCCCTTGGGCGAGGGAATGCGCACGTCGGTTTCGCCTGGGAAGGCTTCGTTGTTGCCGCCGTTAAAGAAAAAGGTCACGTGCGCAAATTTTTCAGATTCCGCGCAATGCATTTGCGTGCGGCCAGCATTTGCCAGCGTTTCCGCAAGCGTGGCGGCAACCTTCGACGGCGCGAACGCGATGGGCAGCTCCTTAAACTTCTCATGATACATGGTCAGAATCACAAAATCCAATTCGGAGAAGGGCTTGCGCGCAAAGTGCGGGAAATCCTTCGCAGTAAACGCGTCGGTGAGCTCAATTTCGCGTTCGCCCCTGCGGCAGCAGAAAACAACCGCGTCCCTATCCTCGATTAAGCCGACCGGCTTGCCTCCGTCATCAACGCGTACGAGCGGCTCCATGCTATAGTCCGTCTGGCCGCGCGTGTAGGCAAGCTCAACCGCTTTTGCAAGCTGCTCGCCGCCATTGTTTTCTTTCATAATGAAACGCCCCCAATACCGATTAAAAGTGTTGCGCCTGCATGCGCAATGTCGTGTTGCTTAATCCTGTTACAGCGTTCGCACCCGCGTTGTGTCGATTTTTCCCGCCGCCGGGAAAATGGCGAGCATCTCGGAAAACGAGCGGATGACGATATCCGGCTTGTTCTCCTCGGTGAGCTTGAGCTTGGGCATATCTGGATATTCCACCGCGATGGTGAGCCCGAAGCCGGCGCGCTTTGCGCCCACGATATCCCGGTTCAGATTGTCGCCCACAAAGGCGGAACGCGCGGGGTCGATCCCGGACGCCCGGCAGGCGCGCAGGTAAATCTCCGTATTCGGCTTGCGGATGCCGCATACCGAGGAAAGCTCCACGGCCTTAAAGTAGTGCGCGAGCTTGTCTTGTTCGAGCCACTCGTAGATTTCACGCGAGCCGATGAGGTCGGAGATGATGCCCAGCGTGTAGCCGCGCTTGGAAAGACCCTCCAGCGCCTCGTAGCCGCCGTCCACCACAAGCCGCTCGCCCTTGGCGCGACGGTATTGGTAGGTCAGCTCCTCCGCGTTCTTGCCCACCTGCGGAAGGGGATAATCGTATGCCAGCCAGTGCGTCCAAAGCTCCGCGTCGGTCGTTTCGTGCGTGGTGGTGAGCACCATTTTGCGGTAGCCCTCATAGCGCTCTTCAAGCAGCGCGTGGAACGCGACGGGCTCCATGTCGGTTCCCACCAGCTCCGCGATGCGCTTTTTCGCGGCATATTGGTATTCCGGGTTCTCCCGCACAATGCGGAAGGTGCCGCCGAGATCCGTATAAATCGCCTGAATATCCGTGTTCATCTTCAAACGTCCTCGATTTGGCGCATGGCGGAGAAGTTGACCAGCGGCGCTTCGGGGAAGATGTCAAGAAGCTCGGCAAAGTCCGTAATCACGCAGTCGGGGCGGTTTTCAGGCTTGACCTTGCCCTTGGCGCGATCCGTGCGGAGCTTTTCCAGATTATCCGTAAACATCACGTTCATGCCGATGTTTGCGCCCTTCGCGCCGGTAAAGTCGCGGTTGAGATTGTCGGCGACGGACACGCACTCGGCGGGCGCGCGGCGCATATCCGCGCAGGCCTTTTCATACATGCGCGGGTCCGGCTTGCGCAATCCGATGACGGCGGAGAGCAAAACGGTGCCAAAAAGCTCGGTCAGTCCCTCCTCGGCAAGCCAGTCCGGCACCTCCTGCGAGGTGATGAGATTGGAGATGATGCCGAGACGGTAGCCCCGCCTGTGCAGCTCGATGACGGTTTCCTTGCTGTGCGGGGCCATGTGGCGGATGCCGGTGAACTGCCGGTATTCGTAGGAGAGGTCAACCGCGTTTTTAATGACCATGCCGCGATCGAAATCCGGCAGCATATAGCGCGTCCAAAGCTCGGGCTCGGTGGCTTCCCACATTTGCTCGAAGCAGACCCGGCGATATACCTCGTAGCGCTCGTCCAGGAGCTTGGCAAAGGCGTGCGGCTCCATATCCGTTCCGACCATCTTCGCTACCTTTTGGATGGCCGCCTCCTGATGCGCGGGCGCGTCGTAGAGCAGGCGGAGCGTGCCGCCCAGATCAAAAAAGAGTGTGTCAAAGGTTTTGTTCATCGTTATGACCATGGCTTTTGCAAAGCAAAAGCATCCCTTCTTCAGAATTGCGGCTGGTTTTGCGAAGCAAAATTGCCGCCTGTGTGCGGCAAAAGCCGCAAAATGTGAGTTTGAAAGATTTGTCTTTCAAACTTTGCCTCCCAATGCTATTTGCGCGCTATGCCAACGCGGGATAGATATCCAGCAGATCCGAAAGCTTCTCAATGGTGTGGTGCGGCTCCAGTCCCGGCGGCGGGGGCTCCTTGGCGAGCGTATCAGGCTCGCGAATGAGCACCATCGCGCCGTAGCCCGCGTCCAGCGCACCCTGCACGTCGCGGACAGGATTGTCCCCAACATACGCGCAGCAGGCGGGCTCCACATTGAGCACCCGGCAGGCCAGCAGGTAAATGGCAGGGTCGGGCTTGCGGATGCGCACCTTGGAGGAAAGAATGACCACCTTAAAGAGGCTCGCGACCTGATCCGCAATCATCCAGTCGGGGATCTCGGTTTCCGTAATGGTATTGGCAATGATGCCAAGCGTGTATCCGCGCTTATCCAGCTCATGAAGCGTGCTTTTTACATCCTGCCTGGGCACGCGACGGCCATCGTGATCGCGCCAGAGCCGCGTAAGCCTGCCCGCGTTTTCCGCGACAAGCTCCCTGGGATAATCCGGCAGCAGCCATTGCGTCCAAAGCTCCATTTCCGATGCGTCCAGAAGGCTCTTCTTTGCGTATTTTCGGTACGCCTTCCAGTTTTTCTCCAGCTTTTCGTAAAATGCTTCGTGACTCTCGGCGCTTTTTACGAGCCTCATGAGCTCGCGTTCGGCGCTGTCGGAAAACGCCTTGTCTTTTTCGACGACCCGAAGCGTGTTTCCCACGTCGAAGATGATGGTATTGATCTGCGGCATGCCATTTCCTCCTGATTGCAATTTTATGCGGTCGGCGCAAACGTTTCCGAAAAAAAGTGAAAAAAAAAGTATACGCTACTTTCTTACTTAAACATCATAATTCGAGGCGTTTGCTTTGTCAAGATTGAAAAGCGCATACCGCGGAAAAAAGAGGCCGCCCCCGGCGCGCGCGCCGTAAGCGGCCACGGTTTAGGCCATGCTTTGCGTCAGCTTGCTCTTTTTACGCCCAGTAAATAGAGAATGGGCAAAACCAGCGGGCTGACGTTCGACCATTCCATGTCGCCGCCGAGGAGCGCGAATACGAGCCCGATCACGCCGATGACGAGCACAAAGGTCATCAAGCCTTTGGCGGGCCTGCCGTTGAGCCCGCGAATGCCCGCGATGAGCATGAGGATGGCGCTGATCATACTCAGCGCGCCGGCAATTACAACGAGGATTGCCAAAATGCCGCTGCCCGTTGCCAGCCCGGTTCCGCCCGCGAGCGCGATAACGGCGACAGCGCCCGGAACAAGCGTAAGGAGGCTGCCGATGATCAGGATTAAACTTACGACTTTGAGAAGCGCAGAAGACTTAGCCATGGTTTTTCCTCCCGTTCAAAATTCGAGTTGATTATACAGCATTTCCACAAATGCCGCAATGCATGCGGGAGACTCGCGCCCGCGCCGTCGAACGAAAAAACGCGTACCATCGAAAATTGAAAGGGAACCGTTGAGAAAGCCGCGCGCGTGTGTTATACTCTATCCATATATATTTTGCCGAAGGTGGTCGTTCTATGAAGATTACGCAGTGCGATAAGTCTTTTCCGTCCGCAACGGGCCTGTGCGCGATTCGCTATCGGATGTGGATTCCCGAGGACCCGAGGATCGCCGTTCAGCTCACGCACGGTATGGCGGAGTACATCGACCGCTATGCCGACTTTGCCATGTTTCTTGCCCAAAACGGCGTTCTCGTATACGGGCAGGATCACGCAAGCCACGGGAAAAGCCGCAAGCCCGAGCAGCCGCGCGGGTATTTTGGCCCGTCGGGCGGCTGGGACGCGCTCATAACGGATATGCGCACCCTGCTTTCCCTCGTCAAGGCGGATTATCCCGCGCTTCCTTATATATTATTCGGCCACTCCATGGGCTCGTTTCTCGCGCGCGCTTACGCGGGCAGGCACGGCTCCGATTTTGACGCGTATATTTTCTCCGGTACGGCCGGGAAGAACCCCGTGCTTGGAATCGGCAAGCTCCTTGCCAGGCGTGAAATCAAGAAAACGGGCGGCGGCACGCCCAGCAAAACGCTTTACGCCATGAGCTTTGGCGCGTACAACAACGCCTTTAGGCCCAACCGTACGCTTTGCGATTGGCTTACGCGCGACGAGGCGGTGATCGATAAATATATCGCCGACGAGGATTGCGGCTTTCCGTTCACGGCCTGCGGCATGCTGGATTTATTCGACGGCCTGGGCGAAATTTCCAGCGCAGACTGGGCGGCGCGCGTGCCGGACAAGCCGATTCTGCTCATGAGCGGCGATATGGACCCGGTTGGCAACCGCGGCAAGGGCGTGAAGCAGGTGTTCGGTTGGCTAAACCGCAGCAGGCACAAGCCGGAGCTGAAGCTCTATCCGGGCGGCCGGCACGAGATGCTCAACGAAACGAACCGACTTGAGGCGTACGGCGACGTGCTCCTGTTTGTGGAGGCGGTCGCCGCGCAGGGTGAGCTGAAATGAGCATATTGGTTTACCGCGACCGAAGCGTGCTCAGCGTCGCCGCGTCGACCCTGCTTGCCGCGCAAATGATCGAAAAGCCCGCCTCCGTACTGGGCTTTGATTATTCCGAGGAGCTCGCGCCCACCTTCCGCACGCTTTCGCGCATGAACGCGGAGGGCCTGCTGGACTGGTCGGAGGCTACGGCCTTCGTGCTTTCCGAGCAGGTGCGCAAGGACGGCGATTCCTCCATCGTCAAGCAGCTCAGCGACTGCTTTCTCGACCGCGCGGGCATTCCGCAGGACAAGCGCTTTTCGCCCAACGGGACGGGGAGCGACTGGAGCGTGGTTTGCAACGATTTTGAAAACGCGATTTTGAACGCGGGCGGCATCGATTTTTCGCTGCTCAACGTTTGCGCGGACGGGAGCGTAGCGTATAATCTGGGCAGCGCGGAACTCGCGCCCGTCACGCATGTGGAACGCACCGATAAGGGCAGGGTCGTGACCGTCGGCATGACGACGCTCATGTCGTCGAAAAAGCTCGTCGTTGTGATTTCCGGGGCCGACAAGGCTGATATCGCCTCGGCCATCTTCAACGGACCCATTATTCCCGCCGTGCCCGCCAGCTATTTGCAGCTCCACGGCAACGTGATTTTTTTGCTGGACGAGGATGCGGCCTCCAGGATCTAGCGCGCTTTTCGGGAGGGACGACAATGGCGCAGGTGAGCTGGGATTCCCTTCTTGCACAGGTGGAACGCTGCCAAAGCTGCGGCCTGTGCGAGCACCGCGCGCACACGGCCTTCGGCGAGGGCGATTTGCATGCGGACGTGATGCTCGTGGGCGAGGGCCCGGGCCGCGAGGAGGATTTGCAGGGCCGTCCCTTTGTGGGGCCTGCCGGGCAATTGCTCGACCGCATGCTCGCAGCGGTTGACATTCGGCGCGCGGATGTGTATATTGCTAACGTTGTCAAGTGCCGTCCGCCGGGGAACCGAAACCCGTCGGATGAGGAGGCGGCGGCCTGCCTGCCGTATCTTCGGGCGCAATACGCGCTTTTGAGACCCCGCATTGTCGTTTGCCTGGGCGCGGTGGCCATGCGGCACCTGATGGGGCGCGAAATGCGCATCACCCGCGACCGGGGCAAATGGCTCGAGCGCGGAGGCACGCTCTTTATGGGCACGTATCACCCCGCCGCACTTTTGCGGGACGAAAGCAAGAAACGCGACGCCTGGGCAGACATGCAGGCGCTTCGCGACAAACGGAACGAGCTATTGCGGTCATTGAATCAATAAAGGGGGCATAACCATGTCAGGGCATTCAAAATGGGCAAACATTAAAAACAAAAAAGAAAAGACCGATTCCCAGCGCGGTAAAATTTTTACCAAGATCGGGCGTGAAATCGCCATCGCGGTGCGCGAGGGCGGGGGCGACCCGGCCAATAACAGCAAACTGCGCGATGTCATCGCCAAGGCCAAGGCCGCCAATATGCCGAACGACAACATTGCCCGCTCCATCAAAAAGGCCGCGGGCGACGGTGCGAGCGTCAACTATGAGGAAACCGTATATGAAGGCTACGGCCCGGGAAACGTGGCGGTCATCGTAAACGTGGTCACCGATAACCGAAACCGCATCGCGGCCGAAATGCGGCATATCTTTGATAAGAGCGGCGGCAATCTCGGCTCCACGGGCTGCGTGGGTTGGATGTTCGACAAAAAGGGCCTGATCGTCATCGAGCGCACGGCGCTCTCCGACGAGGACGAGATCATGATGGCGGCGCTGGACGCGGGCGCGACGGACTTTGCCGCGCTGGACGACGCGTTCGAGGTGTATACCGACCCGAACGATTTTTCCGCCGTGCGGGAGGCGCTCGAGGCCGCGGGCTACGAGTTCCTTTCCGCAGAGGTGCGGAGCCTCCCGCAAAACTACGTGGACGTGACCGATGCGGAGACGGTCGATAAGGTTCTCCGCTTTCTGGAACGGCTCGACGACAACGACGATGTGCAGGAGGTGTTCCATAACGCGGTACTGCCCGAGGACGACGCGTAACGGGGCTGCGCTTGCGTCCGGCCGTATTTTCGGCTAGAATAGTCCCATCGTACATTTTTTGTATAGGAGGAGCGATCATGGCTGCGGAGACGAAAACGGACCTTGGAACCATTACACTCAACGACGATCTCATCGCGAACATCGCGGGCTATGCGGCCGTAGAAAATTACGGAATTGTCGGGATGAACGCCAAAAAGGCTGCGGACAGCTTTGTTGAGCTTTTAAAAATCGACAATATGAAGCGCGGCGTAAGGGTGAACGTAACCGCGGACAATCAGGTTGAAATCGACCTGTACGTTACGCTGGAATACGGTGTATCCCTGCCCGCCGTGGCGCAGAACACGCGCAGCAACGTGCGCTACCGCGTGGAGGAGATGACGGGCCTTACGGTCAAGAGCGTCAACGTGCATGTGGAGAACATCCGTGTGGAGAGCGCGCAGTAGGAACGCCGGACGTACCGGCGAAGCGCTTTTGGAGGATACGAATTGAACGGTTTGAAAATCAGCGGCGCTCAGTTCCGCGATATGGTTTATGCAGGCGCGGCGCTTCTGGAGAAAAACAAGCAGACGATAGACGCGCTGAACGTCTTTCCTGTGCCCGACGGCGATACGGGCACCAACATGTCCATGACCATGCAGAGCGCGGTGCGCGAGCTTCGCGGCTTGCCTGTAACGGCGTCCATTTCCGAGGTGGCGGACGCGCTCAGCACAGGCGCGCTGCGCGGCGCGCGCGGCAATTCCGGCGTGATTCTTTCCCAGCTTTTCCGAGGCTTTTCCCGCGCCTGCAAGGGTGAAACCTTTCTCGATGCGGAGCTTCTTTCCCGCGCCCTGACCATGGGCTCGGAGGCGGCCTATAAGGCCGTCATGAAGCCCAAGGAGGGCACGATCCTGACCGTTTCGCGCCGCATTGCGGAGCATGTTGCGGAGTATAAGGACAAGGGAGCCAATGTTTTCCGTCTCTTTGACGCGATTGTGGACGAGGGCGAGCGCGCGTTGCTCGACACGCCCAATCAGCTTCCCGTGCTCAAGGAGGCCGGCGTTGTGGATTCCGGCGGCAAGGGGCTTGTCACCATCTACAGGGGCTTTAAGCTGTCCCTCGACGGCGAGGAAATCGCCGATTATGTCGAGCCTGACGCCGAGGAAAGCGCGCCCCACGCGGCCGACAGCTTTTCGGGCGAAAACATTATCTACGGCTACTGCACGGAGTTCTTCATCGTGCACCTCAACCCCGCGTTTTCCGAAAGCGACGTTGACCTTTTCCGCGCGCATCTTGAAAAGCTGGGCGATTCGGTCGTCGTTGCGTCGGACAGCGATATGGTCAAGGTGCACGTGCACTCAAATTCTCCGGGCAAGGTGCTTCAGATGGCGCTCCGACTGGGCGAATTGGACAATCTGAAAATTGAAAACATGCGGGAGCAGAACCGCAAGCTTCAGGAGGAGCGGAAGCGCGCCGAAAAGGAGCAGGCTTTCATCTCCGTGAGCGCGGGCGATGGGCTTGACACGGTTTTCCGCGAGCTGTCGGCGGATCATATCATCCCCGGCGGCCAGACCATGAACCCCTCGATCGATACGATCGTCCAAGCCATTAACCGCGTAAACGCGCGCAATGTGTTCATTTTGCCCAACAATGGCAACATCATCATGGCGGCGCAGCAGGCGGCGCAGTTGACCGAGCGCAAGGTTTTCGTGATTCCGACCAAGACCATTCCGCAGGGCATTGCCGCGGCTATGGCGTATTCCGTAGACGCGAGTCCGGACGAAAACAGCGCAAGCATGACCGCCGCCTTTGAAAGCGTCTTGTCCGGCGCGGTCACCTACGCTGTGCGCAATACAAAGGTCAACGGCTCGGATATTCACAAGGGCGATATCATCGGGCTAATGGACAATCAAATCTGCGTAGTGGCGCATTCGGTGGAGGAGGCCGGCGCGGCCCTCGTTCGCCGCATGATGGAGAAAAGGCAGGTGTCCGACGCTACGGTCACCGTCTTTTACGGCGCGGATGTCGATGAAGAAAGCGCGGAGGCGCTGGTCGCGAAGCTGACGAGGGAATATGCCGACGCGGAATTGATTATGCAGCGCGGCGGCCAGCCATTATATTATTATTTTTTCTCTGTCGAATGAATAAGAGACGGGGGCGGGCCGCTCGGCCCGCCTTTTTTTGATGGAAACGGTATGTTAAACGGTTCGGTAGAAAAAATCAAGGGAATCGGCGCAAAGCGCGCGGAGGCGCTCGGCAGACTGGGTATCCGCACAGCCGAGGAGCTTTTGCGCTTTTTACCGCGCGATTATCAGGATTTTTCCTTCGCGACGCCGGTGTCCGCGCTCAAGCACGGGCAGCTTGCCGCCGTCCGCGCGCGCGCTGCGGACGCGCCGCGCACGGCGTATTTTCACGGCATGCGGGTATTGAGCGCAAAGGCCTTCGACGAAACGGGCGCGGTCACGGTCAAGTGGTACAATCAGCCGTATCGCGCTCGCCAGCTCCGTCTGGGCGAAACGCAGGTGTTTTGCGGGCGGGTTGACGCGCGCAAGGGACTCGCGCTCGTAAACCCCTCCATTCAGGAGGAGCCGCCTGGCATCCTGCCCGTGTATTCGCTCGTTTCGGGGCTTACGCAGGCCGCGATGCGCGCGAGCGTGCGCGCCGCGCTTGCCGCGCTTCCGCCGGAGCTGCCTGATTCGCTTCCCGCGTGGCTATGCGGCCTATACGGGCTGCGCCCGCTTTCCGAGGCGCTGCGTGAGGCCCACTTCCCGGAAAGCAAGGATTCGCTCAAGGCGGCCTTGCGCCGTCTTTCCTTCGAAAGCGCGCTGCTGTATCTCTTGGCTGTAGAAAGCGCCAAGTCGGAGCGACGGCGGCAAAACGGAATTGCCTTTGACTGCGCGGGCGCGTACGAGGCGCTTTGCCCGCGTTTCCCCTTTGTGCCGACCGGCGCGCAAAAACGCGCCATGCGCGAAATTGCCCAGGATATGAGCCGCTCCGTGCCCATGAACCGGCTCCTGCAGGGCGACGTGGGCGCGGGTAAAACGGCGGTGGCGCTGTATGCCATGTCGATTGCGGTGCGCAACGGCTATCAAGCCGTGCTCATGGCTCCAACGGAAATTCTGGCCGAGCAGCATTACGGCGAGCTTTCGCGCTTGTTTGGGCCGGAGGCTTGCCTGCTTTCCGGCGGCATGCGGAAAGCCGCGCGCGACGCGGCCGGCAGCCGCATTGCCTCGGGCGAAGCAAAATACGTCGTTGGCACGCACGCGCTTCTGGAAAGCGGCGTGCGCTTTGCGCGACTGGGTCTTGTCATAACCGACGAGCAGCACCGCTTCGGCGTAGCGCAGCGTGCGATATTACAGGACAAGGGCGTGCGGCCCGACGTGCTGGTGATGAGCGCAACGCCCATTCCGCGCACGTTGGCGCTGCTGCTGTTTGGAGATTTAGACGTATCCGTGCTTGACGAGCTTCCGCCCGGCCGTCTGCCCGTCGTTACGCGCTACATTCAGCCCGGCAAGCGCGGCGATATGTATCGGTATTTGGCCAAATGCGCCGCCGAGGGCAGGCAGTCTTACATCGTGTGCCCGCTCATCGAGGAGAGCGGGGAGGTGGAGGCGGAGAGCGTAACGGCGCTGTTTGAACGGCTGAAAAGTGAGCTGCCGGGCGCGCCGCTGGGACTGCTGCACGGCAAAATGCGGCCCGCGGAAAAGCAAAGGGCAATCGAGGATTTCCGCGCGGGCCGAACGGGGCTGCTCGTGACCACAACGGTCATCGAGGTGGGCGTGCATGTGCCCAGCGCCACGGTTATGGTGGTCGAGAGCGCGGAGCGCTTCGGGCTTTCCCAATTGCATCAACTGCGCGGGCGCGTAGGGCGCGGGCGCGAGCAAGCCTATTGCTTTTTGCTTTCCGATCATCCGGGCGAGGACGCCATGGCGCGCATCGAAACCATGGTGCGCGAGCGCGACGGCTTTGCCATTGCCGAGCAAGACCTTGCGCAGCGCGGCGCGGGCGATTTTCTCGGCATGCGCCAGCACGGCGAGGGCATGGCGCTGCGCGTAGGCGGCGCGCTCGATCTTGAACGGCTTAAGCAGGCGCGCGAGGCGGCGGGCGAGATCATGGCCTTGCCGACTGTGCAAAACAACGCGCTGCTCGACCGCGCGAAGGAAACCTATCTTGCGGCGGGCGCACGCATCGCGATGAACTGAGATTTGAAGCAGGTTTCGCTTCCTGACCGCGCGCGGCAGGAAGTTTTTTCATGTCGCCACGCATATTTTTTCCAGTCATAAAACAACAAAATCTGCACAAATTAAAACCACATCCGAAAAAGGAGGTGAAACGGAATGGCTAGAAACGGCTCATTGGTTCCCGAATCCAAGTCGAAGATGAACAGCATGAAGTCGGAGGTCGCGTCCTCCCTCAACGTGAATCTGAAGCAGGGTTATAACGGTGATCTGACCTCTCGCGAGGCCGGTTCCATCGGTGGCGAAATGGTCAAGCGCATGATCGCGTATGCGGAGCAGAATATGCACTAAGCGCGCGGCCTGACTGAAAATAAGTTTGAAGAAAGGAGAAACATACAATGGCACGTAATGGCGCACTGGTTCCCGAGAGCAAAGATAAGCTTTCGAGCCTCAAGTCCGAAGTTGCGAATTCCCTGAACGTGGACCTCAAGCAGGGCTACAACGGCGACCTGACCTCCCGTGAAGCGGGCTCGGTCGGCGGCGAGATGGTGAAGCGCATGATCGCTTATGCCCAAAACAACATGAGCGGCGGCAGCAGCAAATGACAACATAAATTGAATAAATAAGTACGAGCGGCAGAAGCCGGCGGTCCACCCGCCGGCCCTGTCGCGTTTGGCGGGCGCATACGCGACAAGGCTCGCCGCCTTTCGGCGGATGATTAAGAATTTTACGCCGTATTACCGAGAATTTTCTGCCTTTGCTTGAATCCGTGTTCTTTTAATGTTATAATACACGCGCTATGGGTGTCGGACAGTGCGCATAATCGCGGGCAGCGCCGGAGGCAGGCGTTTTGAAGCGCCGCAGGGCCTTGACACACGGCCCACGCTGGATCGCGTGAAGGAGGCCGTGTTTGGGGCTGTGCAGTTCGGCCTTGCCGGGAGCACGGTGCTGGATTTATTCTCCGGCTCGGGCAATCTGGGCCTTGAGGCCGCCTCGCGCGGCGCCGCGCGCGTGTATTGCAACGATCACGCCGCCGCCTGCGCCTCGCTTATCCGGCAAAACGCCGCGCGCTTGGGCTTGCAGGAGCGCGTGCGCGTGACCCAGTTGGATTATCGCGCGGCCGTCGCGCGCTATGCCGAGGAAAAGCTCGTGTTTGATTATGCGTTCCTCGACGCGCCCTATGCGGACGGAACCGCGCTCGCGGCCGCCGAGCTTTTAGCATCGGAGGGCCTTATGGCGGAAAACGGGCTTATCCTGCTCGAGCACAGCGCGGCGTCCGTGCCCGCGCCCAAGCCCGCGCTGCTTGCGCTTGTGCGGACGAGACGCTACGGCAAGTGCGCCGTAAGCACGCTGAAAGGGAACCTTCGCCCATGAGGAGCTGCGTGTATCCCGGAAGCTTCGACCCCTTTACCGAGGGGCATATGGACGTGCTGAAAAGCGCCGTCGGCCTGTTTGACCGCGTGCACGTGGGCGTGCTCAACAATGTGGCAAAACGACCGGCTTTTTCCGCCTCTGAGCGCGTTTCCATGATCGAACGGGCGCTCGAGGCGCAGGGCATAAGCGGCGTAACGGTGCGCAGCTTTGAAGGGCTGCTGGTAGAATTTTGCCGAGAGGCCAAGGCGGGCTACATCATTCGCGGCTTGCGCGCCACGACCGATTTTGAATACGAATTCCAAATCGGCGCAATCAACCGCCATCTTGCGCCGGACATACAGACGGTTTACATCATGGCCAGCGCCGAGCACTCCTTCCTGAGCTCGAGCGCGGTCAAGGAGATAGGCACTTGGGGCGGCGAAATCGCCGGACTGGTTCCCGCGTGCATTGAGAAAACGATAGCAGAAAGGCTGGCAAAACGATGAGCAGCGCACAGAGCATGAAGATCTACAGCATTCTTTCCCGCATCGAGCAGGAGCTGGAGGAAAGCCCCAAGACCAAATTCGGCACGCAGAACAAGCGGATCGTCGAAATCGACCGCCTGTATGATCTGCTTGGCGAATTAAAGGTCACCATCCCCGAGGATATCCGGCGCGCAACGGGCATCATTGCCGAAGCGGAGAATACTGTCCGCGACGCGAAGGAGTCCGCCGGTGAGATCGTGGAGCAGGCCAATCAGGACGCGGACACCATCTTGGGGCAGGCGCAGGCCTCCGCGGAAAATCTGTATCATCAGGCTGAAATCGAGTTTGAAACCCGGGTGGGAGAATCCTCCGTTTTGCAGGAGGCGAGCGCCCGCGCCCAGCAGATGATGGCCGAAACGAGCGAAAATGCGAACGCCATCTATAACGGCGCGCGCAAATACGCGGACGATATTCTGGCCGATTTGCAGCGCTATTTGACCGAGTACAACGGATTGATCCAGCAAAATCGCAGCGAGCTTGGCGTTGTGCCCGAGCAGCACTATCAGGAAACGCAGCGCCGCGCCCAGCAGCAGCAGCTTGCCGCGCAACAGCGTGCGCAGGAGCAGCAGCTCCAGCGTCAGGCTGCTGCGGCCGCGCCCGCGCCTGCGGCGCAGCAGCGCACGCCCGAGCCGCAGATTCAAACCCGCACGGCAGGCCCCGCGAGCATCGACGATTTGGACGGCATCGAGCCTGTGGACGTAACGCGCCTTGCGCGCGAGCGTCAATCGCCCGCGCGCGCGCAGTCCGCGGCGGCGATGGATGAAACGCGGACCTTTGTCCGCCCGCGTGAGGCGGCCCGCAAAACCCGCGACGACGAGGAGGATTTTGCGCCCGCGCGCGCCGCTCGCCGGGACGAGGAGGAAGCGCCCAAGCCGGAAAAGAAAAAGGGATTGTTCCGCCGCATGTTTGAGGCCACGGACGACGAGGCGTTTGACGACGAGGAGGACGATTGGGAAGAAGAAAAGCCCGCCGCCAAAAAGCCCGCCAAGGAGAAGAAGCCGAGAAAACGCCTGATCGAGTTCATCGACGACGACGACGAGGATGAGGACGACGATCTGTAAATCAAATACGCGCTTGGCGGCCTGGCATTTTGCCGGGCCGTTTGCCCGTATTATCGCCGCCTCCCCTTGCGCGCGCCCCCGCCTCTTTTGAGCAGCACGCCCGCAAGATAGGCCGCCGAAATGCCAACGGCCGACGCGCCGAGCATGGCCGCGCCGCCGGAGGCGTTTATGCGGATGGTATCCACGGAGTATTCCATCGCCGGGACAGCGCCGCCGAGAAAGAGCGGCGCGGTCAGATAGGCGATTCCGAAAGCCAGCAGGCCCTGCGCGAGCCTTTGCGGCAGATAGCGCTTCATATCCGCGCGGCTGACAAACAGCCGCGCCTGCACATATACGCATAGCCCGCCGAAGCTCATGAGGAACGCGCAAAGCGCGGCGGTGATGCGCGGCGCTAACCCGCAGGCGAGGGCGGACGCGCAGCCGTTTGTGAATTCCAGCGCGCCTCGAAGCAGCGCGGCCACAAGCTCCGCGTTTATGCCAAGCGGCGCAAGCGCGGCGGAAAGCAGCCGCACAACGCCCACCGCCTCCAGCACCGCCGCCAGCACGGAAAAGAGCACGATACACCCGCCGATGCGGAGCATAACGAGCATGCCCTCTCCAATGCTGGAGATGAGCGAAAAAGGCGCGTCGCTTTCCGCATGCGCGCTCGGCGGCGGCAGCGGCGCGCGTTTCTTCCCGCGCCGCCGCAAGAAAAGCGTGAGCGCCGCGGAAAGGAGCGCCGCGCCATAGTGCGCGATGGCGACAGGCCAAAAGAACGCCCTGTTTCCAAATAGCGACGCGAGCACAGAGAGCAGAAAAACTGGACTGCACAGGTTGCAAAAGCCGGCCAGAGACGGAACGCCGTTTTGCGCGCAAAGCCGCGCGCCTGTGGGAAACCCAAACAGCGCGCCGAAAAGGAAGCAGGGCGCGGCGGCGGGGGAGAGCTCGAGCCGTGCGGCGGGCCGCCGGAACACACGCGCGAGCGACGAAAACAGCCCCCCGCTTTGTAGAAGATCCGCGCACACATAAAAGGGAAACAGCGCGGGGAGTACGCTCCGCCACCAGAGCAACAAGGCGTTTTGAGCGGCCGCTGCGGCTTCCGCCGAGAAGAACAGCAGCAGTGCCATGAGCAGGCAGGAGCAAAGGACGATCGCTATTTTCAATCTATCAAAACTCCCCATCATTGTGCTATACTGTCATAAATATGATATAGGTGCATTGGGATATGCGGAGGAACGGTATGGCAAAAAAGGTCGGCCTCGCGCTGGGCGCGGGCAGCACAAAGGGCTTTGCGCACATAGGCGTGCTGCAGGTTTTTGAGGAAAACGGAGTGCCCGTGGATTTGATCGCCGGCTCGAGCATGGGCGCGATTATCGGGGCTATTTATGCTGTGGGCAGCGATATGTATTTGTTGGAAAAATATGCGTGCTCGCTCAATTTGTGGGGCTATTTTGATCTATCCAATCCCCTGCAGGGCGGCTTGCTCCACGGCGAGCGGCTGCGGAAGCTCATTCGCATCTTTACACACGACAAGCGCTTTGAGGAAACGCGCATTCCCTTCTGCTGCGTGTCCGTGGACGCGAAAGCAGGCGAGCTGTGCGAGCTGGATACGGGAAAGCTTTGCGAAAGCGTGCGGGCCAGCATGTCGATTCCGGGCATCTTTATGCCGGTCGAGCTGGACGGCAAAACGCTGGTGGACGGCGGGGTCATCGAGCGCGTGCCTTGCCGGACGCTGCGCGTGCGCGGCGCGGACGTGGTTATCGGCGTGGACGTGGGTTATCGCGGCGGCGTCGGGCAGTACAGCGGAACCAACGCCTACGCGCAGATTAACCGCGCATTGGAGATCATGCAATGGGAAAATACGAAGCTGCGCACGCGGGAGGCGGATATTCTGATCGCTCCCGAGGTTTTGTTTGTAAAGGGGCGCTTTGAAACGTCGGACGCGGAGGCGATTGTCGGCGAAGGCAGGCGTGCGGCGGAAAACGCGCTGCCCGCCATTTATGAGCTGCTTGAACAAAACGGCATTCCGAGGGCCGTGCCCCGCAAAAAGCTGCTGCCTTGGCAGGACGGCTATATGGAGCGCGCGGCTTTGCGGCTTAACGCTTAACCGACCGATGAAAACGCCCGGATGCTTCTGCGTCCGGACGTGCGCGCATTGCGGATCGCCGCGCGGGTTATATCATAATGGGAGCCATATAATCCCGGCGGATATCGGATTTGGTGGCGTAACGCAGGATATCCGTGCTCAATGCGTCGGTGGCAAGGTTTGCCAGCGCGATATCCGAGCACGCGTCGTAATCGGAGCCGCGCAGGATGAGCGGGGCGCTGCACGCACGGCCGACAAGCGAAAGCAGCCCGCGCGCGGCCTTGTTATAGCCCAGCACATGCAGATAGGCGCTCTCGGGCCGCCGCACGCTCGCATTCACCTGCGCGGCGGTTACGCCCAGCAGCGCGTTGATTGCGGTTCGCTTGCAGCGCGCCATGGTATAGCGCTTGCTTTTGACCTGTTCAAAGAACGCGTCGATATCCGCGCAGTTGCGCGCGGCCTTCATCATCACGTTTTCCAGTCCCTCGCCGATTTCCGGCGTTTCACGCAGGGTCTCCGCCGACATGCGCCGTATGGCGTAGAGAATCATATCGCCCACGGAGTGCAGGGTGACGGGAAACTGCGTATCGTAGAGCAGCGGCCCGCCTACAAAGGAGGGCATAGCCGAAAGCACCTCGCGGTTGCCCTCCTGCAACGCCTTGCGGATGGAGGTTGCGCTGGAGAATTCGCCCGTCAGCGCCGCGTCGTTATAACCGCAGCCGATGCGGGAGATGGGCAGCGGTACGATATCCGGCGCGTATTGCCTGATGGCGCGCAGATATTCCACAGCCAGCAAATTATTGGGCTTGGCGACGGCGGAGAGCATATACTGCGGCACGCCGTAGCTTGCCAGCGCGTCGTAGCGCGCCCGCGCATAGGACTTGCCCATTTGAAGGTGAGAGCGGAGCGCTTCCTTAAAGGAGGGCGGCTCGGAAACCAGAATATCGCAGAGCTGGTAGAGCGTCTCGAGGTCTGTTTCCTCGCAGCCGAAGGCAAGGTCTGTCACAACGCCCGTGGAAAGCAGCGTGCGTACGCCGCCGAGCGCAAAGCGCTCCGCGCTGGAAACGGCGTATACGGTGGGAAGCTCCAAAACAAGATCCGCGCCCGCCTTGAGCGCCCATTCGGTGCGGGTGAACTTATCCGTGCAGGCGGGCTCGCCGCGTTGCACAAAATTGCCCGAGAGCACGACGATACAGTAGGTCGCGCCCGTTTGCGCGCGCGCCTGCTCGAGATGATAAATATGTCCGTTGTGCAGCGGATTGTACTCCGCAATCACCCCAACGATCCGCATTGCCCCCGCGCGTCCTCCCTTTCCGTAATTCAGTATACCATTTTCCGCTCGGATGTGGTATAATCCCCATGAAAATTTACGGGAGGCAAATATAGCCATGTCTTTGATGGATTCCATTAAGCAAAAAGCAAAAGCGAACAAAAAGCGGGTGCTTCTTCCCGAGGGGAGCGAGGAGCGCACGGTGCAGGCGGCGGCGATCATTGCCCGCGAAGGCATTGCTGACGTAACCCTTCTCGGCGACGAATCCGAGATCAAGGCGACGGCGGCCCGCCTGAACGCGGATCTTTCCGGCGTGGAGATCGTCGATCCCGCGACCTCGCCGGAGCTTGCACGGTATACGGAGCTCTTTTACGAGCTTCGCAAGGAGAAGGGCGTAACCCCCGAAAAGGCGGCCGCCACAATGAAGAATCCTCTGTTTTTCGCGGCCATGATGGTGCGCGAGCGCAAGGCCGACGGCATGGTGGCCGGCGCGCTTTGCACCACGGGCGATACGCTCCGCCCCGGCTTGCAGATTATCAAAATGGCCAAGGGCATTTCGGTCGTGTCGAGCTGCTTTATCATGGAGGTTCCCGATCAGCGCTACGGCGACAACGGCACGCTCATCTTCGCCGATTGCGCGGTCAATCCCAACCCCACCTTCGAGCAGCTTGCGGCCATCGCCATTTCCTCTGCCGCGACGGGCAAGGCGCTCTGCGGCTTGGAGCCGCGCGTCGCGCTATTGTCCTTTTCCACCAAGGGCAGCGCCAAGCACGAGCTGGTCGATAAGGTGGCCGAGGCCGCGCGCCTTGTGCGCGAGCAGGCTCCCGACCTCTGCGCAGACGGCGAATTGCAGGCGGACGCGGCGCTGGTTGAAAAGGTCGGCCTTCTCAAGGCACCCGGAAGCAGCGTGGCGGGCAAGGCAAACGTGCTTGTGTTCCCCGATCTGCAAGCGGGCAACATTGGCTATAAGCTCGTGCAGCGCCTTGCCGGCGCGGACGCGGTCGGCCCCATTTGTCAGGGCTTTAAGTACCCGGTAAACGATTTGTCGCGCGGCTGCTCCGTGGACGATATCGTATCGGTCGTGGCCATCACCGCCGTGCAGGCGCAAAACTTGGCATAACAGCAAGGAGAAAGCACCTATGACTTACATACTGGTTATCAACGCGGGCAGCTCGTCGCTGAAGTATCAGCTCATCGATATCGACGAGAGCAAGGTGATCGCCCAGGGCATTTGCGAGCGCATCGGCATCGAAGGCTCCTTTATCAGCTATAAGCCCGCTGGCGGAACGGAGCACAAAAAGGAAAGCGCCATGAAGGATCACGCGGACGCCATCCGTCTTGTGCTGGAGGCGCTGGTTGATCCGCAACTGGGCGTCATTCCCGACATGAAGTCCATCGCGGCTGTCGGACACCGCGTGCTGCACGGCGGGGAAAAGTATTCCGAGCCGGTGCTCATTAACGACGCGGTGCTCACGGCAATCGAGGCGTGCATCCCGCTGGGCCCGCTGCACAATCCCGCTAACCTCATGGGCATTCGCGGTTGCATGGAGGTGATGGAAAACGTGCCCATGGTTGCGGTGTTCGATACCGCTTGGGGACAGGCCATGGAGCCAAAGGCCTTTATGTACGCTCTGCCATACGAGGCGTATACCGAGTATAAGGTTCGCCGCTACGGCTTCCACGGAACCTCACACCGTTATGTGGCGGGCCGCGCCGTTGAAAAGCTCGCCGCGCTTGGCATTCCCAAGGATGAGACGCGCGTCATTACCTGCCATCTGGGCAACGGCTCGAGCGTATCCGCCGTCAAGGGCGGGCGCTGCGTCGATACCTCCATGGGCCTGACCCCGCTTGAAGGGCTTCCCATGGGCACGCGCTGCGGCTCCATTGATCCGGCCATCATGCCCTTCCTCATGGAGCATACCGGCATGACCCCCAGGGAAATGGATACCTACATGAACAAGAAGAGCGGCATGCTGGGCATTTCCGGCGTGTCGAGCGATTTTCGCGATCTCGACGCGGCCTCCCGCGAGGGCAACGAGCGCGCCGAGCTGGCCGTTCAGATGTTCTGCTACAAGGTCAAGCAGTATATCGGCTCCTATGCCGCCGCGCTCAACGGCGTGGACGCGATCGTATTCACAGCAGGCGTGGGCGAAAACGACCGCCGTGTACGCAAGCTTGTGCTCGAAAACATGGATTACCTTGGCCTCGACGTGGACTTTGACTATAACGAAGCCTGCCCGCGCGGGCAGGAGGTGGAGCTCACCAAGCCCGGCAGCCGCGTGAAGGTATACGTGATCCCCACCGACGAGGAAATGACCATCGCGCGCGATACCGCCGCCCTTGCGCTGTAAGCGCGAAGCGTGTATACTGGAACAGAAATAAAAAGGAGGCAATCCGTTATGAAGCATATTCAAATCGTTCAGAAGCCCTGCATCCGTGCGGGCGAAAACACCGCGTGCGGCGAGTGCCAGGCAAGCTGCCAGTCGGCCTGCAAAACATCCTGCACCGTCGGCAATCAGAAGTGCGCCAAGGAAGGCAAATAACGAAATATTATGAAACAGGGAAAGGCCCGGCGGCCTTTCTTTGTTTGTGGGGGAACTTTTGTGATACACGCATTCCGTTTTTTGGACGACCGAATCCTGCTCGACGTGGAGAGCGGCGCGCTTTCGCTCGTTGACGAGGATACCTTTCTCGTCGCTTCCGCCATCGAGCGCGGGGAGGATCCGCTCGCGCAGGGACTCGACAGAGCGCTGACTCTGGATATTCTGGCCGAATTGGAGGAGCTCCGCGCACAGGGCGCGTTCGATACGCCCAAGCGCTGCGCGCCGTTTGTTCCGGGCGGCGCGGTGATTAAATCGCTCTGCCTGCACGTGGCGCACGATTGCAATCTGCGCTGCAAATATTGCTTTGCCTCCACGGGTGATTTCCACGGGGCCCGCATGCTCATGGACGCGGACGTGGCGCGCCGCGCCATCGATTTTCTGCTCACGCACAGCGGCAAACGCAAGCACCTTGAGGTCGATCTTTTCGGCGGCGAGCCGCTGCTGAATTTCCCGCTCTGCAAGGAAATCGTGGCCTATGGCCGAGCGCGCGAAAAGGCGTTCGGCAAGCACATCAGCTTTACCATGACGACCAACTGCGTGGCGCTGACGGACGAAAGCATCGCGTGGATCAACCGCGAAATGGACAACGTGGTCATCAGTATCGACGGCCGTCGGGAGGTGCACGACGCGCTTCGCCCTACCGTAAACGGCAAGGGTTCCTACGATATCATTCTGGAAAAGGCGAAGAAGCTGATCGCGGCCCGGGGCGGGAAGGAATACTATATTCGCGGCACGTTCACGAAAAACAACCTCGATTTTACCGAGGATGTGAAAGCGCTCGTTTCCGAGGGCTTTACGCAGCTCTCGCTTGAGCCGGTCGTGCTGGCGGAAGATGACCCGCTCGCCATCACGGGGGCCGATCTGCCGCGCGTTCGCGAGGAATATGAAACACTGTCAAAGCATTATCTGCGCGCGCGCAAGGACGGAACGTGGTTCCATTTCTTTCATTTTATGATTGATCTCGAGCACGGCCCCTGCCTGCGCAAGCGCCTTACGGGCTGCGGCGCGGGCGCGGAATACGCCGCCGTTACGCCGGACGGGGATATCTACCCCTGCCACCAATTTGTCGGGCTTCCCGAATGGAAGCTTGGCGACGTGTTTTCCGGCGTGCTCGACGAGGAAAAGCAAGCGCGCTTTGCCGCGTGCAATGTGGAAACCAAGGAAAGCTGCGCACGCTGCTGGGCCAAGTATTTTTGCAGCGGCGGCTGTGCGGCAAACGCCTTTTTGTATGGCGGCAGCATCATGCACCCGCATGAAATGAGCTGCGCGCTCATGCGCATGCGCACGGAATGCGCGCTTGGAATTCATATTCGGGAAGGCCAATGAGCAGGCTCTCCTTAAAAGAGAGCGTTATTTGCGACGCCGCCCTGCTTGACCGCGTATGCAAGGAAAACGGCGTAACGCCGCAGCTTGCGCGCGCGCTCATTTTTAGGGGCGTGACGGAAAAGGACGAGATCGCGGCGTTTCTGCACCCGCAAGCGCAGAGCCTGCCCGATCCGTATCTGCTTTTCGGCATGAAGAACGCCGTTGCGCGCATCCGCGCCGCCATCAGCGGCGGCGAACGCATCTGCGTATACGGCGATTACGACGCGGACGGCGTGTGCGCCACGGCGCTGCTTTTGTCCTGTCTGCGGGCGCTTTCCGCAAACGTATGCTATTATCTGCCCTCCCGGCACGCGGAGGGCTACGGCCTGAGCGTAAACGGCCTGGACACGCTGCGCGCGGAAGGCGTCCGCCTCATCGTTACGGTGGACAACGGCATTTCCGCGCACGATGAAATCGCCCATGCAGCGTCGCTTGGCATGGAAGTGATTGTAACCGATCACCATCGCGCCAAGGAAACGCTGCCCGCGTGCGCGGCGGTCGTTTGCCCGGGCGCGCCGGGCCTGCCGGCAGAAGGAGCAGGCGAAACCGGCCGCAATGCGGAAGCCGGCTGCGAAGCTGACGATACGCCCTTTTGCGGCGCGGGCGTGGCATATCTGCTCGCGCGGGCGCTTACTGGCGGGGAGGCGGGGGAGCGCGCGCTTGCGCTGGCCGCCGTTGCCACGGTTGCGGACGTTGTTCCGCTCACCGGCCAAAACCGCGTGCTGGTCGCGCAGGGCCTGCCGCTGATCATGCGCTGCCCCGGTCTTGCGGCCTTGCTGCGCGTCGCCGGGGCTGAAAAAGAAGCGCCCACCGAAACGACGCTCGCCTATGCGCTCGCGCCCAGACTCAACGCGGCGGGCCGCATGGGCGACGCGGGCCGCGCGGTCGAGCTGCTGACCGCGGTGGACGAACAAAGCTGCATGGCGCTTGCCGCCGCGCTCGACGCGGACAATCAGGAGCGCCGTCGCGTCGAAGCCGGCATATTGGCCGATGCGGAGGCGCGGCTTGCGCAGCTTCCGCTTGCCACGCTCCCCGCGCTCATTCTCTGCGGGCTGGATTGGAACCCGGGTGTGATCGGCATCGTGGCCTCACGCCTTACCGAGCGGTATTCCCGCCCCGCTCTGCTGTTTTGCGGCGCGGGAGACGAGCTGACCGGCTCCTGCCGCAGCGTGCCCGCGCTCGATCTGGCGGCGGCGCTGGCGGCATGCAGCCGCTTCTTTACGCGCTTTGGCGGGCATGCCGGAGCGGCGGGCATTACCATGCCTTCCGAAAACCTCGCCGCCTTTTCGGAGGCCTTTCTTTCGCTGGCGAAGGCGGCCCTGCCCCCGGAGGCGCTTCAGCCAACCGTATACTATGAGGCGGTCGTGCCGCTTTCCGAGCTTACGCTTGCCGCCGAAAAGGAGCTCATGCTGCTCGCGCCCTTTGGCGAGGGGAACGAGCGCCCGTGCTACCTCATCGAGGACGTGCGCTTTTCATCCGTAAAGCGTATGGGCAAGGAAGGGAAGCACCTTTCCGCGCTCGTGCGGCAGGGGGAGGCGGACTTGCGCGCGGTTGCGTTCGGCGCGGGACGGCTTTGCGGCGCTTGGGAAACGGGCCAAGCCTTCGATCTGGTCGCTTCGCCCTCCGTGAATCGCTTCCGCGGCGCGGAGAGCGCGGAGCTGTTCTATTGCGCTGCGCGTGCGCGCCTTTATGCCGCTGAAAAATTCATAGATGCATTTTGGCACGATATCCTGTATAATCAAAAGGCATGCTGTGATGAAATGCGGTATTCTGCTTTGGAACGGGAGGCGCGCGCGCGTATTCGCGCACTGCGTTGGGAAAACGGGCGCATGCGCGCGCTGTTTAAGGCGCTGACCGCGCTTTGCGCCGATGGCGGCCTGCCGGAAAGGGAGGCGCGTTGCCTTCTCTCCTTTGAGCAGCGGCTTGCGCTGCTCGCGTTTATGGAGCTGGGCTTTTTCCGCTTCGACGCACAAACGGGGCGCGTTTGCCCTGTGCGGGAGGCGCGGCGCACGCCGCTGGAAAACAGTGTGCTTTATCGGCTGGGAGCCGGTCTGGAAAATTTTGATGGAAGCTTGGAACAACAGGAGGAAACAAAAATGGATCTGACCTCGAAAATCCGCAACATACCCGATTTCCCCGTTAAGGGCGTTCTTTTCCGTGATATCACGACGCTTTTGAAGGATAAGGAGGGCTATTGCGCTTTAATCGACGAAATCAAAGCCTCGCTCGGCGGCAAACAGGTCGATCTGGTCGTGGGCCCGGAGGCACGCGGCTTTGTTATCGGCTCGGCGCTTGCTTACGCGCTGAAGGCGGGCTTTGTCGTGGCGCGCAAGCCCGGCAAGCTTCCCTGCAAGACCATGCGCTATGAATACGGCCTCGAGTACGGCACGGATGTGCTGGAAATTCATGAGGACGCAATCAAGCCGGGCCAAAAGGTGGTCATTGTGGACGATCTGCTGGCAACGGGCGGCACAGCGCTGGCCACCGTCAAGCTGGTCGAGCAGGCGGGCGGCGAGGTTGTGGCGGTGCGCTTTGCCATCGAGCTCGCGTCCGAGTTTGACGGTCGCAAGCCGCTCGAGGGCTATGACGTTGCGTCGGTCATGCGGTTCTGATTTGTAAGGAAAGGAACAGCGACCGCGTTGTTCCTTTTTCAATGTTACGGAAGGGGGCTGTCCTATGCATCCGCTGCTGCAAACGTTTTCTGAGCGATACACGCCGGAACAGACGGTGCTTTTTGAGCGTGCCCTCGTTTTCGCAACCAACGCCCACCGGGGCCAGCTTCGCGAATCCGGCGAGCCGTATATTATCCATCCCGTCGCGGTGGCGCAGATTGTCATGGACATGGGCATGGACGCGGAGAGCGTGACCGCCGCGCTTTTGCACGACGCGGTGGAGGATTGCCCGGGCGTAACCATCGCGGATATCGAGTCTCAGTTCGGCGGCGAGGTCGCCATGCTGGTGGACGGCGTGACCAAGCTGACCATTTCCGGCAAGCAGACCTACATTACCAAAAAACAGGAGCAGTCCGAAAACCTGCGCAAGCTGTTTTTGGCAATCGCAGCGGACGTACGCGTCGTTATCATCAAGCTGGCTGACCGCCTGCACAATATGCGCACCATCGCCTATTGCAATCCCGGCAAGCGTGCGCGCAAGGCCAAGGAGGTGCTGGAGGTTTATGCGCCGCTTGCGCACCGCTTCGGCATGGGCGCGGTCAAGGGCGAGCTGGAGGATCTTTCCTTTCGCTATCTCATGCCCGCCGAATACGATAACATCAAGCAGCAGTTCGAGCGGCAGCAATCCGACCGCACGGCGCTGCTTGACGATGCGATGGAGCGTATCGAAAAGCAATTGAAGGACGCGGGCATCACGGCCGTGATCAGCGGCCGCCCCAAGCATCTCTACAGCGTGTACAGCAAGATGCAGCGTCTGAATTGCAGCATGAACGAGATTTACGATCTTGTCGCCATCCGCGTGATCGTGGATTCGATCAATGATTGTTACGCGGCGCTCGGCGTGATCCACGCGGGCTGGAAGCCGCTGCCCGGGCGCTTTAAGGACTATATCGCCACCCCCAAGCCCAATATGTACCGTTCGCTCCACACCACGCTGCTTGCGGAAAACGGCATTCCCTTCGAGGTGCAGATTCGCACGCAGGAGATGCACCGCACGGCGGAATATGGCATCGCGGCCCACTGGATGTACAAGGAGGGCCGTACCGTCCAGAGCATTTTCGACCGCAAAACAAGCTGGCTCCGCCAGGTCGTGGAGGCCAAGGAAACGACCGAGGACAGCCGTGAATTCGTCGATAATATTCTCAAGGATTTTCTGGGCGAATACGTATTTGTGCTCACGCCGCAGGGCGAGATTATCGATCTGCCCATTGGCTCCACGCCGCTCGACTTCGCCTACCGCATCCATACCAACATCGGCAATCACACGCAGCACGCCAAGGTGAACGGCACGCTCGTGCGGCTCGATTACAAGCTGAAAACCAACGACGTGGTGGAGATCATCACCTCCAACAGTCAGGTCGGCCCCAGCCGCGATTGGCTCAATATCGTAAAGACCCAGTCCGCGCGCAACAAGATACGCCAGTGGTTTAAACGGGAAAACCGCGAGGAGAACATTCAGCGTGGCAAGGAAATGCTCGAGGATAACGCGAAAAGGCAGGGGCAAAGCCTGCCGCTGCTGATGAAGCAGGAATACGTGACCGAAGTGCTCAAGCGCTTCAATCTCAATTCTGTGGACGATCTGTATTCCACCGTGGGCTTTGGCGGCGTGTCGGCGGGGCAGGTGGTGCACAAGCTCATGGATTTGCGCCGCAAGGACGAAAAGCAGGAGGCCATCGCCCAGAAGCTCGCGGCGCAGGACACCGATGAGAGTCCGCGTACTGCGCACGATCAGGTGCCGGTCAACGGCATTATCGTGCGCGGCGATCCGGGCATGGCGGTGCGTTTCGGCAACTGCTGCAATCCGCTGCCGGGCGACGCGATTATCGGCTACATCACGCGCGGGCGGGGCGTTTCGGTTCACAGGGCCGACTGCACAAACGCGGCCAACCTGACAAACGACCGCGACCGCGTCATTCCCGTGGAATGGGCTGTGAGCGCGCGCAGCTCGTTTAACGCCTCCGTGCTGGTGCACGCGGATAACCGCCCGGGGACCATTACGGATATTTCCGCGCTGCTTTCCAGCCTGAATATCAACATTCAGAGCATCAACGGCAGGCCCGGGCACGAGGAGCAATACCTGGTTGAGATGACCTTCGCCGTGACCAACGCCGAGCAGCTCAACGTGATTATGAAGAATATTCGGAAAATAAAATGCGTGCGCGACGTGCACCGCATCAGTAAATAGGAGGCGCTATGCGCGCGGTTGTGCAGCGGGTATCGTCCGCGTTTGTGACGGTGGACGGCGAGGAAACGGGCCGGATTGGTTTGGGCCTTGCGGTGCTGCTGGGCATCGAGACGGGCGATACGGAAACGGATTTAAACTATATCTGCGATAAGCTGCTGGGCCTGCGCGTGTTCGACGACGAAAACGAGGTTCCCAATTGTTCCGTTACAGACGTGGGCGGCTCTATCCTGCTTGTCTCCCAGTTTACGCTTTGCGGCGACGCGCGCCACGGCAGGCGGCCCAGCTACATCGCGGCGGCAAGGCCGGAAGCGGCGCGCCCGCTTTACCAAAAGGGGATTGAACGCCTTTCGCGCGCCGTCCCGGTGGAGACCGGGCGTTTTCAGGCGCATATGCGGGTGTCTATCACAAATGACGGCCCCTTTACGATTTTGCTCGACAGCAGGAGGTGTTTTTGATGCGCGTACAAACCGTCGTCTGCGGCCCGCTTTCCGTTAACAGCTATCTGGTTTCTTCCGACGGCGGCGAATGCGCCGTGATCGATCCGGGCGACGCCGCGCCTATTCTCGCGAGTCTGCGCGCGGACGGCCTTCGCTGCACGCACATTCTGCTTACGCACGGGCATTTCGATCATCTGTACGGTCTGCCCGCGCTCAAGGCGGAAACCGGCGCGCAGGTCTGCGTGCACACGCTGGACGCGCCCATGCTGGAAAGCAACCGCAAGAACCTATCCGTGCTCACGGGCGATCTGCTGCCCAAAATGCAGGCCAACGTTCTCCTTTCCGACGGCGACGCGATATCCGCCGGAGGGCTGCTTTTTCGCGTGTTGCATACGCCGGGGCATTCGCCGGGCGGCGCGTGCTATCTTGTCGAGGGAGAGCAAACCATTTTTTGCGGCGACACACTTTTTAAGGATAGCTGCGGGCGCACGGATTTTCCCGGGTGCAGCCAGCGGGAGCTGTATCATTCCGTGCTGGACAGGCTGTTTTCCCTGCCGGGCGATTACACGCTCTATCCGGGCCACGGCGAGGAAACGCACATGGCCTATGAGCGCGTGAACAATCCGCTCGTCAAGGTTGGCGGGAGGCTCGATTGGTGAAGCTCGTTACAAACCGTCCCGATTTCTTTAACGATATTTCCGAGGAAATGCGCCTCTTTCTGGGCGACGCACCCATTGAGCTGGTTCCCGAAGCCCTTGCCTCCAAAGCCGAGGAGGACGCGGACACGCTTTTTGTGACGCTCCTTTCTGAGGACGGCGTACCCCACGCCACGGCGCGGATGGGGGGTCTGTCGGCAGAAAGCGCCGCCTCCGGACGGCCCACCGGCGTGCTGGAGCAAAAGCGCGTGGAAAAGCGCATGGCAAAGCTTGCGGCCTACCGTCTGTTTAAGCGCCTTTATCCGGAGGTGGCCACGCCTTGGGGCTCGCTTACGGGCATCCGCCCGACCAAGCTTTTCAGGGAGCTGACCTTGCGGGGCCAAGACGCGGAGGAAAGCTTTGCGCGTCTTTTTGACGTTTCGCCCGAGAAGCTTGCGCTTACGCGGGATATCTGCGCTGTGCAAAGGCCCTTTCTTTCCTCCGTAAAGCCCGCTGCGCTGGATGTGTACATCGGCATCCCGTACTGTGCGTCGCGCTGCCTGTATTGCTCGTTCGGCTCCGAGGTCGCGCGCGATCCGGCCGCCGTCGAAGCCTACCTGACCGCGCTTTACGAGGACATTTCGGCGGGCGCCCGGCTCTTTACTAAAAAAGGCTTTTCGCTGCGCAATCTGTATATGGGCGGCGGCACGCCCACCATCCTTAGCGCCGGGCAGCTCGACAAGCTGTTATCGCACGTGAAAAGCTGCTACGGCTCTCTGGGCGGAGAATGCACCGTGGAGGCCGGGCGGCCCGATACGATCACGGCTGAAAAGCTTGCCGTGCTTGCTGGGCATCGCGTTTGTCGCGTTTCCATCAATCCGCAGACCATGCGCGACGAAACGCTCGCGCGCGTAGGGCGCAAGCATACGGCGGCAGATATTGCGGACGCGTATGCGCTTGCGCGGGCGGCGGGGGACTTTATTATCAATATGGACGTAATCGCCGGGCTTCCGGGTGAGCGCCTTGCGGACGGACAACACACGCTTGACGCGCTTTCCGCGCTCCGGCCGGATAACCTCACCGTGCATACGCTGGCTGTCAAGCGCGCGTCGTTGCTGCGGCGCGAGCTGGAAAAGCACCCCATGCCGGAGCAGGAGGAGGCCTCCGCTATGGTTCGCGCGGGGCTGGACGCAGCGCGCGGGCTTGGCATGCGGCCGTATTATATGTACAGGCAAAAATACATGCGGGGCAATCTGGAAAACGTAGGCTACGCGCTGCCGGGAACGGAGTGCGCCTATAATATCGACATGATGGAGGAGAGCGTGAGCATCCTCGCACATGGCGCCAACGCCATGACCAAGCGCGTGTATCAATCCGGCGGCCGTATTGAACGCCTGCCCGCGCCCAAGGACGTGCCGACCTACATCGGCAAGCTTCCTCAGCTCCTTTTTGATAAGGAACGCTTATTTTCCGATTGACACGCGCTGCCTGGCTGCGTATAATGTGACGAAAGGCTGTGACCGGGAGAGTAACGAAGAGACGGCATTTTCAGAGAGCGTGGCACGTGCTGCAAGCCGCGCATGCAGAGTTCTCCGCCAAGGGCACCCGTAAGCCGCGCTGCCGAAGCAATGTACGCAGTGACGCGTACCGGCGTTATCGGGCAAAAGAGGAGCGATCTTCGCTCAATCAGGGTGGCACCGCGGGTTTTCCGTCCCTCATGGACGAAAGCCTGCTTTTTATTTTATCGGGGAAGGCAGAAGGAGGAAACCACCATGGCCTATCAGGCGCCCAAGGGCACCAAGGATGTTTTGCCGCAGGAGAGCTACCAGTGGCAGTATCTTGAAGCGCAGATTCGCGCGCTTGCCGCAAGCTACGGTTATTTGGAAACGCGCACGCCGGTGATCGAGCATACGGAGCTCTTTTTGCGCGGCATTGGCGGCACGACGGACGTTGTGCAAAAGGAGATGTACACCTTTAACGACAAGGGCGACCGCTCTATCACCCTCAAGCCGGAGGGGACGGCGGGCATGGTGCGCATGTTCGTGGAAAACGGGCTGTTTTCCGATGCACAGCCCACCAAGGTATATTATCTCAACGCGCCCGTATTCCGTTACGACCGGCCGCAGGCGGGGCGGCTTCGGGAGCATCATCAATTCGGCGTGGAGCTGTTCGGCGCGGAAAAGCCGGGCGCGGACGCGGAGTGCATTTCGCTTGTCGTTACGCTTTTTTCACGGCTGGGCCTGCGCGATCTTACGGTGCTGCTCAACAGCATCGGCTGCCCGGCTTGCCGCCCGCGCTATCAAGAGGCGCTTATCGCGTTCCTTTCCGAGCGCGAAGCTTCGCTTTGTGAAACCTGCCGCACGCGCCTTGCGCAAAATCCGCTTCGCGTGCTGGACTGCAAGGTTCCCGCGTGCAAAGAGGCCGTCAAGGGCGCGCCGAGCATACAGGACTATATCTGCGACGATTGTCGCGCGCACTTTGAAACGCTTTGCGCGCTGCTCGACAGCGTAGGCATTGCCTACCGCGTAACGCCCTCGCTTGTGCGCGGGCTGGATTACTACACCCGGACGGTGTTCGAGATCGTTTCGGATCAAATCGGCGCGCAGGGCTCTCTCTGCGGCGGCGGGCGCTACGACGGGCTGATTGCGCAGCTCGGCGGGCCCGCGATGCCGGCGGTCGGCTTTGGCATGGGCATGGAGCGCGTGCTGTTGCTCATGCGCGAGCTGGGGCTCGCCATTCCAAAGCCCGCACGCGCGCAGCTCTATGTAGCGACCCTTGACGAGGAAAGCTATCGCGCGGCGTTTCCGCTTGTGGACGAAATCCGCAGAGGCGGCGTATCCGCGGAGATCGACAACGTGGGCAGGAGCCTAAAGGCGCAGTTTAAGTACGCCGATAAGCTCGGCGCAAAGCGGGTGCTCACCGTCGGCGGCGACGAGCTTGCCGCCGGGCGCGCAAAGCTGAAAAATCTGTCGGACGGAGCAACGATTGAGGTTTCACTGTCCGTAGCGGGAATCATGAGCTGTATCAAACAGCAGGAGGAAGCAGAAAATGAGTGAATTATTGGGCGAATGGCGGCGGAGCTGTTATTGCGCGGAGCCGACGCGCTCCGACGCGGGCAAGGAATTCTGCCTCATGGGCTGGACGAACGTGCGGCGTGATTTGGGCGCGCTCATATTTGTGCAATTGCGCGATCGCAGCGGCATTATGCAGGTCGTGTTTGATTCCGGCACGCTTTCACAGGAGGCGTTTGCCCGCGCGGGTGCGATCCGCTCCGAATATGTGCTCGCGGTCAAGGGGAAGCTGGCGCTCCGTACGGGCAATATGATCAATCCCAACATGAAGACGGGCGAGCTGGAGCTGCTTGTCAGCGAGTTTAAGCTCCTCTCCCGCAGCGAAACGCCGCCCTTTGAGGTGGATGACGATTGTAACGCCAGCGAGCTTGTGCGCTTAAAGTATCGCTATCTCGATTTGCGTCGCCCCATGATGCAGCAGAATCTGCTTTTGCGGCATAAAATCGCGTTCTGCACGCGCAAGTATTTCTCTGAAAACGGCTTTTTAGAGATCGAGACGCCCATGCTCACCAAGAGTACGCCGGAGGGTGCGCGCGATTATCTTGTGCCGAGCCGCGTGCATCCGGGCCGCTTTTACGCGCTGCCGCAAAGCCCGCAGCAGTTTAAGCAGCTTTTGATGGTGTCGGGCTTCGACCGCTATATGCAGATCGTGCGCTGTTTCCGCGACGAGGACCTGCGCGCGGATCGCCAGCCGGACTTTACGCAGATCGATATCGAAATGTCCTTTGTCGAGATCGACGATGTGCTCGCGGTCAACGAGGGGTTCCTCAAGACGCTCTTTGCTGAGATCATGGGAATGGAAATCCAGCTTCCGCTGCCGCGCCTGACCTGGCGGGAGGCCATGGACCGCTTTGGCTCCGACAAGCCGGATACGCGCTTTGGGCTTGAGCTGCAGGATGTTTCGGCGCTGGTAAAGGACTGCGGCTTCTCCGTTTTCGACAATGCTCTCGCCGAGGGCGGCAGCGTGCGCTGCATCGTGGCCAAGGGCCAAAGCGCGGCGTTTTCGCGCAAGGAGATCGACGCGCTGTCCGAATTCGTCAAGACCTACCGCGCCAAGGGCCTCGCGTGGATCAATTGCAAGCCGGACGGCGTGCAGTCTCCCATCCACAAGTTCTTTTCGGAGGAGCGCTTTGCCGCGCTCACCGCGCAGCTTGGCCTTGAAACGGGCGATATTGCCTTCTTCGTGGCGGATGCAAAGAACGAAACGGTGTTCGCATCGCTGGGCGCGCTGCGCCTAAAGCTTGGCGATAAGCTGGGCCTCATTGACAAAAGCAAGTTCAACCTCCTCTGGATTACGGAGTTCCCGCTGCTGGATTGGAGCGAGGAGGAGAACCGCTTTATGGCCATGCACCATCCCTTCACCAGCCCTATGGACGAGGATATGGAGCTGCTCGAATCCGATCCGGGCGCGGTGCGCGCCAAAGCCTACGATATCGTGCTCAACGGAACGGAGATTGGCGGCGGCTCCATCCGCATCCATTCCACGGAGCTGCAAAAGCGCATGTTCCGCGCGCTGGGCTTTACCGACGAGGAGGCCAAGCGTCGCTTTGGTTACCTCCTCGACGCGTTCCAGTACGGGCCGCCTCCGCACGGCGGCATCGCCTACGGTCTTGACCGCGTGGTCATGCTGCTTTCCGGCGCTTCCAGCATCCGCGATGTAATCGCCTTCCCGAAAGTACAGAATGCGTCCTGCCCGCTCACCGGCGCGCCGGACGCGGTGGACGATAAGCAGCTTGCCGAGCTGCACATTCGCTGTGTCGAGGAATGACGTGCCCGCGCAGGGCGCGCACCTTGGCCGCGTCGTCTCGCTTGATGGCGGCGACGCCGTGGTGCGCTTTACGCGCAGCGCCATGTGCGCGCACTGCTGCGGTTGCCTCGCCATTGGCGAAAAGGAGATGCAGCTTCGGGTCAAGAACACGCTTAACGCGCGGGCGGGGGACACGGTCGAGGTAAACATAGAGGCGCGCAGCCTAGTGCTGGCAAGCCTCCTTGCCTATTGCGTGCCGCTCGCGCTGCTGGTAGGCGGGCTGTCTATCGGTTCGCTCGTTTCCGACGCCGTTTCCGCGCTCACGGGACTTGCGTGTTGCGCGGTCGGCTTTCTTGCGCTCCGGCTGCTTGAGCCGAAACTGCGCGCAAAGCATAGGTTTACCCCGCGTATGCGGGCCATACTAAATACGGAGGTGACAAACGATGGAGAAGAAGGAAGTCCTTCGGCATTTCACGACGGAGAGCTTTGACGCGGCGCTTGCGCAAAACGAGCTGCCCGTGCTTGTCGATTTTTGGGCGAGCTGGTGCGGCCCCTGCCGCATGATTGGACCCTTTGTGGAGCAGATTGCCAAGGAATACGACGGTCGCGCGATCGTCGGCAAGGTCAATGTGGATGAGGAAGCGGCGCTTGCCGCGCGTTACGGCATCGCGACCATTCCTACCATATTGGCGTTCAAAAACGGCAAGCTGGCTGAAAAATCGGTTGGCGCACGGCCTAAGCAGGCGCTTGCCGCCATGCTTGACAAGCTTTTGTAAAACGACGCAAAACGGCGCGCCGCTCCACTGTGGAGCGGCGCGCCGCGTTTTTGGGCCGTTTAGTAGCCGAATATCGTTTTATACTCCGTATAAGGGATGTTCTCCGTAACGGCGCTCGCTCCTTTAAGCGTAAAGCTCGTTTTCTCGCCGCGCCACTCCACCGTCACCTCGAAGCTTTCGCCCAGGTCGGCGGCAGCTATGCCCACGTAGTTATAGCCGTGGCGCTGATTGCCGCGCTGGGAGCCACCCGGCCATTCGTCGATGTGAAATTTGGAATCGCCCAGATATTCCAGCTTCGTGCCGTCAATCGTCACAACGGGCACGTCGCCCCGCGCGCCCTCGTACGCGTCCGGCGTATTGAGCGCGAGGCCGATAGTGCCCCAAAGGCGATTGTTAAAGATTAGGTCGGTCGCGGTAAAGGCGTCCGTTTCCGCAGAGAAGCTGAACCAAGCGTCCTTTGCGGCGTTTTGCCGGACAAGCTCCATGTTCGTTTGGCGCCATTCCTTTTGCTCCGCCTCGTCCGCTGGCGCGATTACCGTGTCCGTGGCCCATTCATAATAGAACACGATGCCGGTAAACGAAATGAGCGAGCGCGCCGGGAGCTTGTCGCGGCTGCGGCCGATATACGTGCGGTATACGTAGCCGTCCGGGTAAACCTGATCCACATTGCCAAGCGCTTCGTGCAGCATGGGGCAGCCGTCGATGAAGGGGAACACGTCTATGCCTGCGTAAATCCCCTCCGCCCCAAGCGCTGCCTCCTCCGGCGAGGTTTCACGGCCGCCTTCATGCGCTTCCCAGTATTCCGGGATATTCTGCTGGGTAAAGTACATAAAGCCGTCCTTGACCGCGACCTCCTTGATGGTATAGCCCATAAAGGAGAGCTCCACCTCGGCCGCCTCCTGCGGAATGGCCTCCAACACGGCGGAGGACTGCGCGTATTCGGCCTCCACCTCCGATTTGAGCTGCGCCATGGTTTCCGTGTCGAGCGTATAGGTCATGGCGTAATCCTCACCCGCGATTTTTCCCGTGAACAGGAGCGTGTTGCCCTCCGTCAGCGGGTTTGCCGCCACCGCGTAGGCTGCGGAAATATAGGCTTTGTAGCCCTCGCTCGGGTCCGTTTGCTTTTCAAAGGCCTCCGGGTCGTTGTACGCGGTCGGGATCGCTTCGCCGCTGTTGACCGTCATACAGAAGTCCGAACGTTCCATCGCGCCGGGGTCGGTTGGAGAATACGCCACATATTGCACGATAAACTGCTTGCTGCCGCCGGCCTCGTCCGAATCCTGATAATAGAACCAATTGATCGAAAGCTCGATCCCGGCGACGTTTGTTTTTAGGCCATTGGGCTGAATATTCGTAGGCATCCACTCGACGTAGCTTGCGTCCAGCACAGCCTGCGTTTCATCCTTGAACTTTTGCATGCGGCTAAAGTATACGGCGGCAAGCGCCGTAGCGGTGACAAGGAGAATGGCGGCCGCCACCAGCGCCGCCATGGCCCTGCGGCCAAGACGGCGCACGGGAACCGCAACGCTCCGTGCCTCCGCGCCCCCCGAGAGCGAACGTAGCGTGTCGTCCACGCGCGCGCTAAAGCCCGCAGGCGTGCGAATTTTATCGCGCCGTGCCCTGCCGGACAGATATTTGTCAAAAACTGTTTTTTGATCAGATCGCATAGCTTTTTCCCTCCATGGGTATCATGACGCGCAGCCTTGTGCGCGCGCGGTTCAAGCGAGAGCTCACCGTTCCCTCGGGAATCTTGAGCAGATCGGCGATCTCGCTTGTGTGCATGCCTTCAAAATAGAACAGCAGCACGGGAAGGCGGAGCTCCTCCGGCAAGAGGTTTACGTAGCACAGCAACCCGTCCTCCTCGTAGCCGTCGTGCGCGCCCGGCAGCGCGTCCGCGTCCGAAAGGGGCGTTTCCCCGCCGCGCAGCCGGCAGATGCGATAGCTCTCGCGAATGGTGATTTTGAGCATCCACGCGTGAAACGCGCGTCTGTATTTGAGCGCGTCAAGGTGCGTATAGGCCTTTACAATGGCTTCGCATACCGCGTCCTCCGCATCGGCATCGCAACGGGTTATGCAGCGCGCCGCGCGGAAAAGATGATCCTTGTAATCGAGGATTCCTTTTTCGAATTCTTTTGCAGTCAAAGACGCTCTCCTTTCCGTTTGATTGTGATCACAATATATAGAGCGTTGTTTTTCCGTTTTTCTTCACGGTTATTATAATATATTTTTTCGCTTCGGTAAACGCAAACAAAAAACGCCGCCTGACAAGACGGCGCAAAGAACGGAGAAGGAGCGCGAATCGCCCTATAATCCCATATCCTTCTTGACCTCGGCAAAGCACTGCACGGCAAAATCGAGATCCGTCTTCGTGTGCCCGGCGGAGAGCTGCGTGCGGATGCGCGCCCTGCCCAGGGGCACCACGGGGTAGCAAAAGCCCACCACGTATACGCCCTTTTCGAGCATCCTGCGCGCAAATTCCTGCGCCGTCACCGCGTCGTAGAGCATGACGGGCACGATGGGGTGCTCGCCCGGCAGCAAATCAAAGCCCAGCTTTCCCATTTCCTCGCGGAAATAACGGGCGTTTTCGTGCACACCGTCGCGCAGCGCCGTGGATTCCTCCAGCAGATCGATGGTCTTGATCGTCGCCGCGCAGATGGCGGGGGCCACCGTATTTGAAAACAGATACGGCCGCGACCGCTGGCGAAGCAGCTCGACCACCTCCCGCTTTGCCGCCGTATATCCGCCCGACGCGCCGCCGAGCGCCTTGCCGAAGGTGCCCGTGAGGATATCCACGCGGCCCATAACGCCGCAGTATTCCGGCGTGCCCCGCCCGTGCGCGCCCATAAAGCCCACGGCGTGAGAATCGTCCACCATAACCAGCGCGCCGTATTCCTCGGCCAAGTCGCAAATGCCGGCAAGATTGGCGATGTAGCCGTCCATGGAGAACACGCCGTCGGTCGCGATCAGCTTGACGCGGCAATCCCGCGCGGCCTCGAGCTGCGCGCGGAGCTCAACCATATCGTTATTCTTGTAGCGCAGGCGTTTGGCCTTGCACAGCCGCACGCCGTCGATGATGCTTGCGTGATTGAGCTCGTCTGAAATCACCGCGTCTAAGGCTGTGAGCAGCGTTTCGAACAGGCCGCCGTTCGCGTCGAAGCACGAGGAATATAAAATCGCGTCCTCCATGCCGAGGAAGCGCGCGATGCGGCCCTCCAGCTCCTTGTGAATACCCTGCGTGCCGCAAATAAAGCGCACGGAGGAAAGACCGAAGCCCCATTCGTCATAAGAGGCCTTGGCGGCCGCAATCAGCCGGGGATCAGCCGAAAGACCTAGATAGTTATTGGCGCAGAGGTTGAGCACGCCGCGCGCGGCGGTCGTGTCGATGCGCGCGCTTTGCGGTGTGGTGATGATGCGCTCGTCCTTGTAGGTGCCCGCCGCCCGAATATCGCGCAGCATGCTTTCGTAGATGGAATACGCGTTTTTCATCGTCGTTTCCTCCTTTATATCCAGCTTAGGATGACCTTGCCCGATTTTCCGCTGTTCATGGCGGCAAAGCCTTCTTCAAACGCGGGGTAGGGGAAGCGGTGCGTGACGACGGGCGAAAGGTCGAATCCCGCCTCCACCATGGTCGTCATTTTATACCAGGTTTCGTACATCTTGCGGCCGTAGATGCCCTGTAAGGTCAGGCCCTTAAAAATGACGTCGTTCCAGTCGATCACCGTATTCGGGCCTGCGATGCCAAGCAGGGCGCATTTCCCGCCGTTGCGCATGTGCTTGAGCATTTGATTGAGCGCCGCGCCGTTGCCGCTCATTTCGCAGCCTACGTCGAAGCCCTCGATGATATTCTGGCCGCGCATGGTTTCGTCCAAATCGTCGCGGAGCAGATTAACCGTGGCGGTCGCGCCCATCTTTTTGGCCAAATCCAGCCGGTAATCGTTCACGTCCGTTACGATGACGCGCCGCGCGCCGTTGTGCGCGCAGATGCCCGCAGCCATGACCCCGATAGGCCCCGCGCCGGTGATGAGCACATCCTCGCCGATCACGTCGAACATGGTGGCCGTGTGGAAGGCGTTGCCGTACGCGTCAAAAAAGCTCACGAGTTCCTCGTCGATTCCTTCCGGGATGACGATCACGTTCGTGGCCGGAATGCATAGATACTCCGCAAACGCGCCGCTGCGCTGCACGCCTACGCCCACGGTGTGCTTGCACCACTGGCCGTTGCCCGCGCGGCAGTTGCGGCAGCGGCCGCAGACAATGTGCCCCTCGCCGGATACGATCTGCCCCGGATGATAGCCCTCCACGCCGGGCCCGACGGCGGCAATTTCGCCCACATACTCGTGGCCGATAATCATGGGCGGCTCGATATGCGCTTGGCTCCACGCATCCCAGTTGTATATGTGCACATCCGTGCCGCAGATGGCGGTCTTGTGAATTTTGATCAGCACTTCGCCGATGCCGGGCTCCGGCACAGGCATTTTCATCAGCGTAAGGCCCTTTCCGGGCGAGGTTTTAACAAGCGCGTCCATCATGCGCGTCGGCATAAAGCTACACCATCCTTCCTGTTAGGCAAAATCGATTCGGCGGCGCGCCGCCATGGAACGGAAGAACTCCGCGAATCCTTGTTTCCAACTAAATATAGCGCACTTATGCCCCCTTTTCAACCGCCCTGCGGGCGCGGGACGCGAATATATAATGAACCGCTTTTCAACGCAGAAAAGCAAGCGGTGAAGCGTGCCGGTTGACGGAACATGAAAAAGCTTGTATATTCTCACTGTCGAAGCTTGCGCCTGGCGCGGGAGGGGGAATGCGTGATGAGATATCTTGTAATGCTCTGCGACGGCATGGCCGACCGGCCGCTTGCCGCGCTTTCCGGCAAAACGCCGCTCGAGGCGGCTTATTCGCCCGCCATGGACGCGCTTGCGCGCGGCGGTGCGGCGGGCCTTGCGCGCACCATTCCTTTGGGTATGCCGCCGGGCTCCGATACGGGGAATCTTTCCGTTCTGGGCTGCGATCCGCGCGCGTACGCCACCGGGCGCTCGCCGCTCGAGGCGGCCAGCCTCGGCATTGCGCTGCGCGACGACGACGTGGCCATCCGCTGCAATCTTTCGACGCTCAGCGACGTTTCCGTATACGAGGACGCGGTGATGGAGAATTTCTCCGCGGACGAGATCCCCACGGAGGAAAGCGCGGCGCTCATCCAATATCTGGCGGAGCGTCTAAACGAGCAAGATATGCGGCTGTATCCAGGCATGAGCTTTAAACACTGTCTCGTGCTCAATCATGCCGAAACTGGCACGATTTTCACGCCGCCGCACGATATCACCGGCAAACCAATCGCCGCCTATTTGCCGAAGGGACGCTATAGCGAGCGCCTTCTGGCCTTTCAAAAAAGGAGCTGGGCGCTGCTAAGGGAGCATCCCGTCAACAAGGCGCGCGTTATGCGCGGCGAGCCGCCCGCCAATACCTGCTGGCTGTGGGGCGAGGGCACAAAGCCCTCTATTCCGCTCTTTGCGGAGGTGTACGGCGTGCGCGCGGGGGTGGCGTGCGCGGTGGATATCATTAAGGGGCTTGCCGTGTGCATGGGTATGCAAGCGCCGTTTATCCCCGGCGCGACGGGCGGCAAACGTACGGACTGCGCCGCCAAGGCGCGCGCCGCCATGCGCCTTTACGACGAGGGCTGCGAGCTGGTTTATATCCATGTGGAGGCCCCCGACGAAAGCGCGCATGCGGGCGACCTTGCCTGCAAAATGGAGGCCATCGAGCAAATCGACCGGGAAATACTCGGGCCGGTTCTGGAAAAGCTTCGCGCGGAGGGCGATTTTCGCGTGCTGCTCATGCCGGATCACGCAACGCCCATGGAGTTGCGCACGCACACGGCCGATCCCGTGCCCTTTGTACTCTTTGACAGCGCGCACGAGACGCTGCCGCACGCGCACCGTTATTCGGAGGCGGCGTGCGGGGAAACGGGGCTCTTGATCGAGGAGGGTCACACGCTCATGAGCAGGCTGATTCGCGGCGCGTTTTAGCCGACTGCCGCGCGCCTCAAGCGCGGCGCATACAAAAGCGTTCGCAGAAAAGCGGCCCCGCGCACCTTTGCGCGGGGCCTTTTTCCGTTCAAAAAACCAGGATTGTCTATTCGGCAATATCGCCGCGCGCCTTCAAATCGCTTACGATCTCGCCGTACATCTTCGCGTCGAGCTTATACTTGAAGCGGTACACGAGATACCCCGCCGCGATCGAAACGAGCGGGAAGATCATCATGGCGAACTTCATAATCAGCAGGCCCTGACTTGTGACGGTTTCGGGCGTGGCTTCGTTAATGCCGGAGATAATGAGCGTAAAGCCGACCACGCCCGTGGAAATCGCGCCGCCCAGCTTATTGAGGAACGGCTGCACGGAGAAGGTTACGCTTTCGTTGCGCTTGCCGAGCTTCCACTGGCCGTACTCGATGGTATCCGCGAGGAACATGAGCATGAGAAGCTGAATAAACGCTTGCCCCACAAAGAGCAGCACCCCCGCAACGCCGATGTAGAGCATGTTCATCGGGGAGAAGAAGAAGATAATATAGCCGATCACGACAAGCACGGTCGCTGCTGTATAGAGCGTTTTGCGGCTGTATTTTTTGGAAAACAGCGGGAAGATCATCAGCGCCGCAAGCTGTGAAACGCCCAGCACCACCGCGAAGATGGAATACATGTTGGGGTCCTTGTAGGCGTAGATAAAGAAGTAGGTGCCAAAGCTCGTGGTCGTGAAATACCCGATGTTAAACAGCGACATGGCAAGCGCCGTGATCATAAGCTGATCGTTTTGGAATAGCACCCGCACCATTTCGCGCAGAGAGGTCTTTTCCTCCTTCTTGAAGGACACCTCCGTTTCCTTCACGCCAAAGAGCGTAAAGCACTGGAAGGCGAGCAGGAAGAATACGACGATGAGCGAAAACACGAACCAGCCCGTCTTGGCATTGCCAAAGGCGTCGCCAAGCATGCCGGTGATGGGCAAGACGCAGGTAACGACAACAAACAGCCCGATATTGGCGCAGATGCGAGCAAACGCGCCCATTTTTTCGCGCTCTTTTTGATCCAGAGAAAGCGCGGGGAGCATAGACCAGTAGGCAATGTCGTTAAGCCCGTAGGTAAAGTCCCAAAAGAGGTACATCACCGACATAAATACTACATAGGAAACGCCCGTGAGCCCAACATCGGTAAACATGAGCACCATAAAGACCGAGCCAAGCACCGCGCCGATCAAAATCCATGGCTTGAATTTGCCAAAGCGCGAGCGCGTGTTGTCCACGATCACGCCCGTGATGGGGTCGTTGACCGCGTCGAAGATGCGGAGCAGCAGCAGCGCGGTGGTCATGAGCGCGAGCGTCGCGTCCGGGAGATTCAGCACCTCGGTCATATAGGTCAGCATGTACATGCTCACAACCGTATAGAACATGTCCCGCCCAATGGTGCCGAGGCCAAAGCAGAAATAATTGCGCTTGTAGTCTGATTTCATCCTATCCCATCCCTTCTTTGTCTGATCACATACAGATTTGAGCCAAAGTCTCCAAGCAGCCGGATATCCTTGGCGTAATAGCTGCCCACAAACTGATTGTTCAGCCTTACGCCCTGCATGAGCGTTTTTCCGTCCGCCTCGTAGTGCTCCTCGCAGTCCCACAGCGCGTAAAAGCGGTTCACCAGCCGCATGATAAAGCCGTTTGGATTGAGGTCAAAGGGCACAACGTGCCGGATAAGCCCGCCAAAGCGCTTGATAAAAAGCCTTTGCGGCTTGGTATCCATCGTATAAGCCGCGTCCCTTTCCAGGCCCGCAAGCGGCAGGCGGTCGCCGCCTTCCGCTGCGCACGACTGCGTTTGGAAAAAGCCCGCCACCGCCTCGGAGCCGTCGCGCGAAACGCAGAGCAGGTGCGCCTTGTTGGGCTTAACGGGGTCGAAGCGATAGAAGCATCCGTATTGAAGCGTGCGACGGTGCGCTTTGTAGAAGGTGACCTGATCGCGCAGCTCGCGGCGCTCGATGAAGCTCATGCGCTTTAAGTCCAGCTCGTAGCCAAAGCACCCGAACGCCGCCATGTTAAAGCGCGCGGAAAGCGGCGTTTCGCGCAGCGTCTGCTGATTCGGGCAGGCGGACACATGCGCGCCCATAGTGGAAAGGGGATAGAGGTACGAGAGTCCCGTTTGGATTTTCAGCCGCTCCGCCGCGTCCGTATCGTCCGAGCTCCACACCTGCGGAGAATAGCATAGCATGCCCAGATCGAAGCGGTTCCCGCCGCTCGAGCAGGTCTCAAGCAGAATGTGCGGGCGCGGACGGAAGATGCGCGCTAGCACGTCGTAAAGGCCCAGTATGTAGCTGTGGTAAAAGCGCCCCTGCTCGGCGAGGACGGGGGAGAAGGCGCAGGAGATATGCCGGTTCATGTCCCACTTCACATAAGAAACGCGCGCCTCGTCGAGTATCCCGCTCACGGAAGCAACGATGTAATCCCGCACGGCCGGGTTGCACAAATCAAGCACGAGCTGGTTGCGGCCAAGGCAGGGCGTGCGTCCGGGCGTTTCGAGCGCGTATTCCGGGTGCGCGCGGTATAAATCGCTGTCACGGTTGACCATTTCCGGCTCAAACCACAGCCCAAAGCGCATGCCCAGGCGCGCAATATCCCGCGAAAAGCCGGAAAGCCCGCCGGGCAGTTTTTTTTTGTTTACGCGATAGTCGCCAAGACCCGCACGGTCGTTGTCGCGCGCGCCAAACCACCCGTCGTCCAGCACAAAGAGCTCCACGCCGAGCTTGCTTGCCCGCCGGGCAAGCCGCAATAGCTTTGCCCGGCTGAAATCAAAAAAACAGGCTTCCCAATCGTTGATGAGCACCGGCCGCTCCCGGCCCTTCCAGTCCCCGCGCACGATATGCCGGTTGATAAAATCGTGAAAATTGTGGGACAAGCCATTGAAGCCGCCGTTGGAAAAGCTCATGATCGCCTCCGGCGTTTCAAAGCGCTCGCCGGGCGCAAGCGTCCAGCAGAAGCACTGGGGATTGACGCCCAACTGCACGCGCACCAGCTCCTGGGCGGAAAGCTCCGCCGCGCCGTAATGATTGCCGCTGTAAATCAGATTAAAGCCGTATACGTTGCCCGTTTGCTCGCAGGCGTGCTCCTCATAAAGCAGGAAGCCCGGGTTATGGCGGTTGCTCGACGCGCCGGTGGACGATGCGTTTACGTACATGCCGTATTGCAGCTTGCGATCATGCCTATGCGCCTCGCGTATCCACGCGCCGTCGAAGGTGACCAGCGAATCGCCACGGTTTTCCAAATCGAGCGACAGGCTCATCAGCTTGCGCAGCTCCACCTTGCCGCCGCTTTCGTTTATCAGCACCGTCCGGCGCGTAATGACGTTCGTTTCCTCGTATACGCCGTAGTAAAGCAGAAGCGTCAAGCCGCCGGGCACGTCGCGCAGCGTGACGCACAAGGTCTGCACAGGGCTTTCGTCCGCGTAGGCGCAGGGCAGACGCTCCATCTCAACCGCGCCCTCCGAAACGGCATAGGATGCATAGGTAAAGTCCGACGCATAGCTGCCGTCCGGGAGCCTTGCTTCCACGGGCGGCGTGCGGTAATCTCCGCGCCCAATGCCGCTCCACTCGAGCGGAAGCAGATCGAGACAATAATTCGCGTCGCTTTCGTCGTAAAGCACGCTCGAGCCAAAGCCGCTTGTGCGTTTCAGCAGAAGCGGCTCGATCGATGCGTGCGGCAGACGCTCGCCGTAATAAACATGCTCAAGGTGCCCGAATTTTGTTGCGCGGAAAAAATAGCTCGTCGCAGCGGTGGAAAGGTAAAACACGCCGTTTTCTACGGAAACCATCCCAGCATCACCCCATGCTCATTATACCGTCCGGCCTCATTGCCGTCAATGAAAAGCCGCTGTGGCTGTGCGGCGCAAAAAGCTGCTTACACCCGCGAAATGTTCGTGACACGCCGCGCTCTGTCTGATAGAATGCAGTTGCCCAATCAAATCGACATGCGTGTGGCAAAAGAGAGAATCAGGACGAATTGGAAACCGAATGGAGGATAAGCAAAGGAGAAGATGCCTTGCGTTCCTGCTGACAGGTATTTTCCTTTGCACGCTTACGGCCTGTGCATTGCAGGCTTCGCAGCCCGCGCCGCGGGAAACGGCCGCGCCGGAGGCGTCCCTGCCCCAGGCAAGCGAGCCGTTGACGGAAGAAACGGTCGCGTTTGCCGATCCGGCTTTGGAAAAGCTGGTGCGCGGTGCGATTGGTAAACCTGCGGGTGAGATCGCCGCTTCCGACGCTGCGGCGGTAACGAGACTGGATTTAAGCGCAGACTGGGAGCGGCATGCCTCCGAATGGATCCCCGTGAAGGCCCTGGATGGCCTGGAATACTTCACAGGGCTTGAAAGCCTTGACCTGACCGATCACGCGATAACCGATATAACGCCGCTGGCTGGCCTGACAAAGCTCGATACGCTGGCGCTGGGCGGGAACCCAATCGCGGATATCTCGCCGCTTGCCGGACTCACAAGCCTTAAAACGCTTGTCCTGACCGGCTGTGCGGCGGAGGACTACGGCGCGCTTTCAAAGCTTACCGGCCTCGAACATCTCCGTTTGGAGCACTCGACGATAGCGGACGCGTCGCCGCTTGCCGGGCTGACGAATCTGAAGCAACTGTATCTTGAGGGCTGCAAGCTGGACTATGCGCCCTTGGCGGATATCTGCCCAAACCTTGCAGAAAAAGATTTTGTGATCGTGCCTGCGCCGTCCACGCTTGCAGAGCTGGGCTTTGTCATGGACGATGCGCGCAAGCAGGCCATTTATGACGGTGAGCGGGCGTCCGTGCGCATCAACCATGACGAATGGGGCTATTCCGGGGAAGATTCCATGCAAAACTGCGTTCGAACGGTGTTCGGAACGGACGGATACAAGGTGGATATCGGCTATTACCCGGAGCATGACGCATATGTGGTCTTGGCATACAAGAACGGCGAATTTGTGCTTAACTATTTATATTTTGTTGCCGACGGCAGCTTTAGTCTGGACAGTAAATTTGCGGGCAGGGAGAGTGCCGAAGCACACATTCGCGCTATCTTCCCCGAAGCCGACGGCGACCTGCTGCTTGCGCCCGTTGACTTTTATAACAGCACGGTCGAAAGCGCCTGCGGCATGACGGCAGACGAGCTGTTCGCGATGCCGTTTGCGACGCTGTCACTCGCGAGCCTTGGGTTTGTTGCAAGGCAGGAGGTTTGCGGCTATCAATACGTGTATCAAAATGAAGCTGGCGATTATTTTGACGTTTCGATCCATGATCCAAAACAGGCGCCCTGGGAGGGCGGCGGCGAGGTACGCTTTTTTACGCCGCTGAGCAAGGAATATCGCATCGTGGTGGTCTATCACATGGACGAAAAACGGTTTTCCGTAGGAGCGGACGATAACGGCGGCGGCGGCGCGGAATACAGTTTTTTCATCAGCTCGGGCGAGCATGTCGACGTATGGTGCAGCGACGATGGCCTCACGGTTGAGCAATACTTCATTCGGGCTATAAACGATCCTTTGGTCACGGACGCTTCGGATGTGTATCAGTATTCGGTAAAGCGTATGGTAGTGGCCGTGGAGAGTACATTCGGCATGGGCATAGACGAGCTTTTCGCCCTGCCGGCGCAATAAACTCTTTGCGCTCCTTGGCGACGCGGCCCGCGCGCATATTACGAAGGACAGTTTACTATATTATTTTTTTGCGCAGGAATAAGGCGAGCAGCCGTAGAATAAGTACAAATAGGCACGCAATTATGGAGAAATCATGAAGAAATTATATATAATCCTGTTGACAAGTGTGGGTTAAGAGAGTATAAATGGAACAATAACTTTATCAGGAGGAAATGAGGGAACGATTATGGAAAACAAACTCAAGGAAAAGTACGGACTCTTCACGGCCATTTCGATGGTCGTCGGCATCGTGATTGGGTCCGGCGTCTTTTTCAAAGCGGGCAAGGTGCTGAATAACACCGGCGGCAGCATGCTCAAGGCAATTCTGGTTGTCGCGATCGTGGGTGTGGTCATGCTGATCTGCTCGCTCGTGTTCGCGATTCTCGCCAATCGCTATGAGCGGGTCAACGGCATTGTGGACTACGCGGAGGTCGCGCTTGGGCCCACGTACGGCTATTATGTAGCCTGGTTTATGACCACCATCTATTACCCCTCTCTGACGGCTACGCTCGCGTGGGTATCCGCGCAGTACACTTGCGCGCTCTTTGGCCTTGAGGCGCTTGGAACGGCGCATTTTCTCATCGCCCTTGCTTTCCTCGCGCTGGATTTTGTCATGAACGTCCTCAGCCCCAAGCTGGGCGGCAAATTCCAGGTGTCCACAACCGTCATCAAGCTGATCCCCTTGGTGCTCATGGCCATCGTTGGCACGATTGCGGGCATGGTCAACGGCATGACGGTGCAGACCTTTACGCAGACCTCTGCGGCGGTTGCCAATTCCACGGGCGGCGGCATGCTCGCGGCCATCGTGGCGTTCAGCTTCTCCTATGAAGGGTGGATCATCGCCACCTCCATTAACGCGGAGCTGAAAAACTCGAAGAAGAACCTGCCCAGGGCGCTCATTCTCGGCGCAATCATCGTCATCGTGGTCTACATCGCGTACTTTGTGGGCCTGACCGGCGCGCTCACCGTGCCCGAAATGATCGAAGCGGGCGACGCCCTGCCGCAGATTGCCTTCACCAATATATTCGGGAACTTTGTGGGCAGCATCATCTATGTGTTCATCGTCATTTCCTGCCTGGGCACGATGAACGGCCTGATGATGGGCTGCACGCGCGGCGCGTATTCCATCGCAGCACGCGGCCGCGGCATCAAGCCCGCCTCGCTTGCCAAGGTCAACGAAAAGTCCAACGCGCCCGTCAATTCCTCCATCGTGGGCGTGATACTGGCCGTTGTGTGGCTTGTATACTGGCACTTCCTTTTCTTCGGCGATCGAGTGCTTGGCACGGTTTCCCTGCCAAATCTCATCACCTGGGAGCCGGATGAGCTGCCGATCATCACGCTGTATGCCTGCTATATTCCGATCTTTATCAAGCTGATCGTGAGCCAGAAGGATCTGAGCGCGGGCAAACGCTATGTTTTGCCGGTGCTGGGCGTGATTGCCTGCTGCTTTATGGTGTTCTGCGCATATGTGGCCTACGGCATCGACTGCCTGTATTACCTTATCATATTCGGCGTCATTATGGCCATCGGCGCGCTGTTTGCAAAGCCCAAAGCCCCGCAGGTTGTGGAGGATAAATAAGAGTCCGCAAATGAGCACAGGGCTGTGACGGAAATCCGTTACAGCCCTTTTCCTGGCTCTTCGTCAGTAGTATGGTAGAGCAAGCAGACAAAGCAACATGGGGAGCCATCGGCGAAGGAGCGGATGGCTCTCTTTCCTTGAGGGGGAGGCGAATAGACCGGCGGCTCGCTCTTTGGCGCATTGGATCATGGCGCGTGCTATCAAAAGGCGCTGTAACGCTACGAAAAACGGGCCGGCTCGAAATGAACCGGCCCGTTGCGCACACAAAGCCTTTATTCCAGCGTATTCGCCCCGCCGGAGGCGCCGCCCGCGTCCAGCCCGATATCGATCAGCGGCGTAGCGCCGGAGGTCACCATGGGCAGCTCGCCGTTCCAGCGCTGCACGGTCTGATAGCGAATGAGCGCGTCCGTGAGAGATTCGGTGAGGATGCGGTTGCTTTCCGAGTTGGCTTCCGCGAGCGTTTTGATCTCGGTCGCCTCGGCCTGGGCGGCGATCACGCGCTTTTCCGCCTCCGTATTGGCGATGACAAGCGCCTGCTCCTGCTCGGTGCGGGTCTTGATCAGGTTCTGCTCCGCCACCTGCTTGGCCTCGATGGCCGCGATGTACTCGGCGGAGAAATCCCAGTTGATGATATTGAGATCGTCGATGTTGATGCCGTAGGCGGCGAGCTTTTCGTTCAACGCGTTATTCAGCATCTGGCTGACCTCCTGCCGCGAGCCGACCAGCGCCATGGCCGTATACTGTGCGGTAACGGCCTTGAGCACCTCGTTGACGGCGGGCGTGATCAGCACGTTCTCAAAGCCGAGGCCGACCTCCTTATAGATGGAATAGCTCATGCTTTTGTTGACGTGGTAATTGACCGCCACAATCGTGGAGATCGTTTGCAGATCGGATGAAAAAGCCTCCGTAGCCACCTCGAGCTTGACGATACGGTTATCTATGACGACGACCTGTTGTACAAACGGGAGCTTAAAGTGAATGCCCTCCTGCAGCACGATGTCGCTCACCTTCCCGAAGGTGAGCACAACGCCCGTGTGCCCGGCTTGAACGATGACAAAGCTCGAGCCGAGAAAAACCAGCACGAGAACGAGCAGCACCACCGTGACCGCGATTTTTCCGCCGGATACATTTCCGGCCTTGTCTCTGAACATGAAAATTCTCCTTTACTTCGTATCTGTTTTGCTGTATGCCGTATGTTCAAGGGGGAGTTTCGTTCGGAAGTCTCCGTCCAGATTGTAGTAAGCGTTCTGCACGGCGGGCGCAGTCGGGATGGTGCAGATTTCGCCTATGCCCTTTGCGCCGAGCGCCAGCTTGTCCTTCGCGGACTTGCCCACGACGATCACGTCGATGGGCGGCGCGGCGGGCGCCTTAAAGAGCCCTAGCGTGCCGTATTTCTTCGTGGGCCTCCCGTTTTCAAGCGGAAAATCCTCTGTCAGCGCGTAGCCAAGGCCCATGACCACGCCGCCCTCGATTTGCCCCTCGAGCGCGATGGGGTTCACGGCGCGGCCCACGTCGTGCACGGCGGTTACACGCAAAAGCTTACCGTCGTCGCACAGCTCGACCACCTGCGTGGCGTACCCGTAGGCAATATGTGAAACGGGGTTTGGCTTATCGGACCCAAGCTTATCGGTTAAGCCGCAGTATTCGCCCAGAAAGCTTCGCCCCTCAAGCGCGTCAAGCGATCCGGCCAGCTCGAGCGCCGCGCGCACCTGCCGCGCCGCGCGCACCGTGGCCTCGCCTGTAAAGAGCGTTTGGCGGGAGGCTGTGGTGTTACCCGCGTCGGGCGCTTCGGCGGTATCCGGCGCGTGGTAGAGAATTTCGCTTACGGGCAGGCCCGCGGCTTCGGCCGCAAGCTGGAGCTGCACGGTTCCCATGCCCTGCCCGATGCACGCTGCGCTGGAATGCAGGTGGAGCTTGCCGCCCTTCACCTCAATACGACAGCGGCCCGTATCGGGGATTCCCACCCCAAGCCCGCTGTTTTTCATCGCGCAGGCAACGCCCGCTTTGGGATTGCGTTCCAAAATGGGACGCACCGCGTCGAGCGTTTCAATAAGCGCGGTCGTTTCGTCCGCAATCTGGCCGTTGGGCAACGTCTCGCCCGGGCGGATGGCATTGCGATAGCGCATTTCAAAGGCAGAGATGCCCACAAGCCGCGCCAGCTCGTTCAGATTGCATTCAATGGCAAAGCAGCTCTGCGACACGCCGAAGCCGCGAAACGCGCCCGCGGGCGGATTGTTGGTATAGTAGGCTTTGCCGTCGATATCGATATCCTGATAATGATACGGACCCGCCGCGTGCGTGCAAGCCCTTTGCAGCACCGGCCCGCCGAGCGACGCGTACGCGCCCGAGTCCGCCACCAGCTCCGCCTTCATGGCGGTCAGGTTGCCGTGTTCGTCGCAGGCGGTCGTAAAGATCAGATCCATTTGATGACGCTTGGGGTGAATGAGCATGCTCTCCGCGCGCGTGAGCTTCACCTTGACCGGCCGCTTGACGGCCCATGCCGCGAGCGCCGCGTGGTGCTGCACGCTCATGTCCTCCTTGCCGCCAAAGCCGCCGCCCACCATCATGGCCGTCACGCGCACGCTTTCAGGCGCGAGGCCAAGCATGGCCGCGCATTCCTTGCGGGTCTGGTACACGCCCTGATCGCCTGAATAGACGCGCACGCCGCCGCCCTCCGGGCAGGCCACCGCGCACTCCGGCTCCAGGAAGGCATGCTCCGTAAAGGGCACGGTGTAATGGCGCGTAACCACATACCGCGAAGCGGCGATTTTTTCCGCCGCGTTTCCGCGCACAAGGCGCTCGTGCGCGAGCAGGTTATCCCGCTCGCCGTGCACGCGCGGCGCGCCGTCGGCGGCCGATTCCGCAGCGGAAAGAATAGGCGCAAGGGGCTCGTAATCGATCTCAACCAGCGCCTTGCCCCGGGCGAGCGCCTCCCTGGTTTCCGCGACCACCAGCGCGATTGCGTCGCCGAGAAAATGCGTTATACCGCCAACGGGGATCATCACATCGTAGTCTTGCACGAGGTGGCCGATCTTCTTTGCGCCGGGCACATCGCTTGCCGTAAGCACCGCGAGCACGCCGGGCTCCCGCGTGGCCGCCTCCGTGCGAATGGCCAGCACCCGCGCGCGGGGATATGCGCTGCGCACGGCCGAAGCGTACGCCATGCCGTCAAGCTGCAAATCGTCCGCATAGCGCGCGTTGCCAAGCGTTTTGCCTGGCGCATCCACGCGGGGCAGGTTCTCGCCCGTTACGCCTGCAAGCGTGCAACAGGGCACGGCCTCGCCGCTTGCAAAGAGGGAAGCGGCAAGCAGAATCGCGTCTTCGATTTTCTGGTAGCCCGTGCAGCGGCAGATGTTGTTTTTAATGGCGTTTTTGACCTCCGCGCGTGTAGGCGAGGCGTTTTCGTCGAGCAGGGCCTTGGCTGAGATGACCATGCCCGGCGTGCAAAAGCCGCATTGCACCGCGCCCGCCGTCGTGAACGCATAGGCGTACACCGCGCGTTCGCGCGCTGTCAGGCCTTCCACCGTCACGACGGAGCGGCCCTCAAGCTTATCGGTTCGCAGCACGCAGGCTTTCTGCGGCTTTCCGTCTACAAGCACCATGCACGCGCCGCACGCGCCCTCCGAGCAGCCGTCCTTGGCGGCGGTAAGGCGGAGCGTATCGCGCAGATAGGGGAGAAGCTTTTGATTTTGCGCCACAACGACCGTTTCGCCGTTGACGGTAAAGCTTGCCATAGCGGCCTCCTTAAAGCAGATAGCGATAGGTATTCAGCACGGCTTCCATCACGGCGGAAACTTCGGCTGGCACAGAATCGTCGTTTGGCGCGACGATGCGTACGCCGCCATCCAGCCGAAGCTTCACGCGCCCGTCTTGCAGCGGCAAAAAGCCCAGATTTTCGCTTTCATCAAATTCCTTCTCCGTGGAAAAGAGCGTAAGCTTTTCCTTATACGGCGCGCCGTCGTACGGGCAGAACACGAGACAGTTGCCGCACTCGTTGCAAAGCCTGTCCACATGAATAATCTGCGGCATGGCCATGCCCGGCACGCGCACGGCCACATTGGCGCGGTTGGGGCACACTTGCACGCAGCATTCGCAAACCGTCGAGCAGGAAAGGCAGCGCTCGGCTTCTTTTTCGGCATGATCGTAGACGCGCAAAACACCTTGTTTTTTCAGGCAGACCTCCTCAGCGCCCGCAGCGCGCGGGGGCAACGCATAGGCATACGGGCCGACAATCGCGTCGGCGGCCCGGCGCGCGTCCGCAATGGCCTCCACCACCGTGGCGGGCCCGCGGTTTGCGTCGCCAATGACAAACACGTGCTTGCGGGAGGCTTCCAGCGTGTCGGCGTTTACGAGCGCGCCGCCCTTTTCGTTCAGCGCAAGGCCGTTTGCGGCAAGGAACGCGCCATCCGCCTTTTCGCCAACCGCCGCGACGAGCGCCGTGCAGGGCACAAGGCGTGTTTTGTCCGTCGCCTCGGGCGCGCGCCTGCCGGATGCGTCCGGCGCGCCGAGCGCCATTTCGTGGCAAAGCAGCATGCCGTTTTCAAGGGAAACGGGGGAGAGCAGCTCTAAAAATTCCACGCCGTCATCCAGCGCAAGCTTTAGCTCCTCCTCGTCGGCGGGCATATAGCGCTTGGTGCGGCGATAGACCAGCCGCACGCGCTCCACGCCGGGGACGCGCTTGGCCGCGCGCGCCGCGTCCATGGCGGTGTTGCCGCCGCCCGCGATCACCACATCCGCGCCAAGATCGAGCGCACCGCCCGCGCGGAACGCTTCCAAAAAGCGGATGGCGTTGAGAACCTCGCCCTTTTCAAGGCGGAGCTGGCCCTCCTTTTGCGCGCCGACGGCGTATACCACATGCGTATAGCCCTGCTTAAACAGCGCATCGGCGGATGGCGCTTCGCTGCCCGTGCGCACGTCCGCGCCCATTTTGGCAAGCAGCCGCGCGTCGCTGTCGACGGCGTCGTCTCCAATGCGGAAGCCCGGGATGACATAGCGCACCACGCCGCCGAGCTTCTCACGCTTTTCGATGAGGGTCACGCTTGCTCCCTGCCGCGCGAGGAAGAACGCGCAGGCCATGCCGGCCGGCCCGCCGCCCACAACGGCAACACGCGCGCCGTTCTTTTCTTTGCGCGGCGCGAGAGCGTCTATCACGCCGTCAAAGCCGTTTTTCGCTGCGCAAAGCTTGGCTGCGCGGATGCGTACGGCTTCCTCATAGAAATTGCGCGTACACTTTTCCATGCAGCGGTGCGTGCAGATCGTGCCTGTCATGAAGGGCAGCGGGTTCCTCTCAAGCACGAGGGAAAGCGCTTCCTCGTACGCGCCGCGGCCCACCAGCGAAACATACTCCGGGATATCTTGCCCAATGGGGCAGCCGTGCGCGCAGGGCGCGGTAAAGCAGCTTGTCAAGGGGAGCTTTTTGGAAAGCTTGCGCTTGGGGAGGGGCTTAACGGGCTTTATGTGCCGCGCGTCGCGGCGCGCGGAGAGCGCGAGATGCTCAAGCTTTCCAACCGATACGCCGTCAAAGGCCTTATACGGCAGCTTTTCAATGCTTTGCGCAAGCTGGGTGAGGCGCTGGTAGCCACCGGGCTTAAGGAGCGTCGTAGCAAGCGTAATGGGCCAAACGCCCGCCTCAAAGAGCGGCGCGGCGTTAAACGCGTCGATCCCGCCGGAAAAGGAGATGCGCATGCCGCCGTCAAATTCCTCGGTAAGCCTGCGCGCAAGCTCGATGGTGAGCGGATAAAGCGAGCGTCCGCTCATGTACATTTCGCTCCCGGGCAGCTCGCCGCGCGCGATATCCACCGGGAAGGTGTTGGTGAGCTTGAGTCCAAAGCTTACGCCGTTTTCAGCCGCCTTTGCGGTAAGCCGCTTAAACATGGGGATCGCGTCGCCGTATTGCAGATCGTCCCGAAAATGAAAATCGTTAAACTGGATATAGCCGTAGCCCATTTCATCGAGCGTGCGGCGCGCGAAAGCGTAGCCAAGGAGCGTCGGGTTGCACTTTACAAAGGTAACGAGCTTCTTCTTCTCCATGAGGTAGCCCGCGATGCGTTCAATCTCCTGCGGCGGGCAGCCGTGGAGCGTGGAGAGCGTAATGGAGCGGCATACCTGCGGGCAAACGCCTTCGATATAAGCCGCGTCCACGCCGGGGAGCGCGTCCATATTCGCGTATGCCCATTCCCGGCACGCCGCCCACTGCGCGGAGCGCGAAGCGTCCTTGAGCGTTTCAATGCATGCGTCGATTTTTTCCGAGGTAATCCCCGCAAAATCGTATCCCACGCTCATATTGAAGGCAAAGCCGTTTTCACGACCAAGCCCGAACGCCCGGCTGAGGAGCTTGAGCGCAAACCATGCCTTTACGTATTCATTCACGGCCTCCTGCGCGCGCAGCTCGGTGGACCATTCCACATTGTAGCACTCGTCCTCTGCAAGAATGCAGGGCTTTGACACGGGCAGATCCTCGCCGTCGAGCGTTTGAATCGTTTTCAGCTCAAAGAAGCGCGCGCCCGCATAATAGGCCGCGATGATATTCTGGGCAAGCTGCGTATGCGGCCCGGCGGCCGGGCCGATGGGGGTTTCCAGCGCTTCGGCAAAGAAAGGCAGCCGCTTGTTCGGCGCGGCGGTAAACGCCCTGCGTACGCCGAATACGGAGCCCTCCTGTTTTTTCTCCGCAAGAATCCATTGCATCAGGGCCCCGAAGGGGATGGGGGTCATACGGTCGGACATGGTTGTTTCCTCCTTATCCGTTGATGGAAGTCCAGAGCTTTTTCGCGCTTTCACGGCATTTGGCCATGATTTCCTTTTCGTCCGCGACGAGAAGCGCCCGGTCGCGCATGAGCACCTTTCCGTTGATTACGGTCGTTACAACGGTGCGTCCGTTCATGCCGAAAAGGATATGGCTGTTTGCGTTGCCCGCGTCCATGGGCGTGAGCGGGTCGTAGTCGGTGACGATCACGTCGGCGTACGCGCCGGGCTTGAGCACGCCGAGGGGCCTGGCGAAAAAGCGCTCCGCAATGCGGCGGTTACCCTCAAAGAGCATGGCCTGAAGCTCGCCCCAGGCAACGGTCGGATCGCAGAGGTTGTGCTTGTGGATGATATTGCCAACCTTGTAGCTTTCCAGCATATCGTTGGTGTAGCCGTCGGTGCCAAGGCCGAGGCAGAGTCCCTTGGCAAACAGTTGGATAACCGGCCCGCAGCCCACGGCGTTGCCCATGTTGGATTCGGGATTGTGCACGACCATGCTATCTGTTTCAAGCAAAAGCTCCATTTCGGCTGGGCTCACATGCACACAGTGAACGGCCAGCGTATTGCTTCCCAATATATCCAGCTCATAGAGCCGCTCCACAATGCGCTTGCCGTATTTTTTCAGCGAATCGGTCACGTCGCCCATACCCTCTGCCACGTGGACGTGGTAGCCCGTGCAATCGCACTTGTGCGCCGCGCAGTATGCAAGCGTTTTGTCGGAGAGTGTGAAGGCCGCGTGCAGGCCCATCATGCCCTTTTGCATGTCGCTTTCGTCCGCTGCGGCCTTTTTGATGAAGCGTTCGTTTTCGAGCACGGCTTGCCGCATCTTTTCCTCGCCGTCGCGGTCGGAAACCTCGTAGCAGAGGCTTGTCCGCACGCCGAGCGCGCGCGCCGCGTCTGAAAGCGTATCGAGCGAGCCAGGAATGTCGCAATAGCTCGCGTGGTGGTCAAACACCGTCGTTACGCCGTTTTTGATGCAGTCGATATACACGGCATACGCCGAGAGCGAATCGTTCTCCAGCGTCAGCTTGCGGTCGATCGTCCACCACATGCCCTCCAGAATATCGTTGAAATTCCTGGGGTTATAGCCCTTGATGGAAAGCCCCCGCGCAAACGCGCTGTAGATGTGGTTGTGCGTGTTGATTAAACCGGGCATGATCACGCCGCCGCGCGCGTCAATCCATTCCGCGTCCGGGTACTTGCGCTTCATATCGGCATACGCACCGACCTCTTTAATGAGATTCCCCTCTATGGCAACCGCGCCGTTTTCATAATAGCCGCCCTCGTCGCGGGTGAGAAGTCTGCCGTTTCCGATTAAAAGCATGGACGTATACCCCCTTGTACGATTCTTCCGATTTGTTGCTTCTATTATACTACTTCAAAATCGCGCCCTGCAACAAGATACGCAATTGAACACAAAAAAATATTCTTGCTGAATAACAAAAAATCTGTTAGTATAAAAATATTAAGAGAATAAAAAGATTCTTGTGGCAAAAATATCAGTACGAATATGAAAACTGTATGTACAAGCGATCCGTTTTGAGGTATATTAACTACATATTGTATTGAGGTGTCACGAATGGAACGAATTGCCGGTTACCGCTGCACGCTGTGCGGACGTGAATATTCTTTTGGCCCGGAGCTTATGACCTGCCCGCATTGCGGCGAAAAAGGAATACTTGACATTGTATATGATTATCGCGCGGTTGGCAAGGCGCTGAGCCGTGAAACGCTCGCAGCCGACCGTGATAACAGCATGTGGCGCTACAAGGCCCTTATGCCGCTTGCGGGCGAGGGCCTTTCCCGTTTCCTGCGCATCGGGTGGACGCCCCTGTACGAGTCTCTGCGTCTGGGCGATACGCTCGGGCTTAAAAAGCTATACATCAAGGACGACGGCATCAATCCCACCGCGTCGCTGAAGGATCGCGCCTCGGGCGTAGCGGTCGCGAAGGCGCTCGAGCTGGGCTATGGCACCATCGCCTGCTCCTCCACCGGCAACGCCGCTTCAAGCTGCGCGGGCAACGCGGCGCGTATGGGGCTGAAAACCGTCATCTTCGTGCCGGAGCGCGCGCCGCAGGGCAAGGTCGCGCAGCTTCTCATCTTTGGCGCGAACGTCGTTTCCGTCAAGGGCGATTACCGTCAGACCTTCGAGCTGAGCAAGGCAGCCATTGAGAAATGGGGCTTCTACAACCGCAACGCGGGCATCAATCCCATTTTAACCGAAGGCAAAAAAACGGTCTCGCTTGAAATTGCGGAGCAGCTTGCTTGGCAGCCCACCGATTGGGTGGCCGTGTCCGTGGGCGACGGATGCACCATCGGCGGCGTGTATAACGGGTTTTACGATTTGCTCCAGCTCGGCATGATCGACCGCATCCCGAGGATTCTCGGCGTGCAGTCCGATGGCTGCTGCCCCTTTGTGGACGCCGCCGCGCGGGACGGCCAGCTTGCGCCCACCCCTGAGAATACCCTGGCCGACAGCATTGCCGTGGGCGTGCCGCGCAACCCCAAAAAGGCCCAGCGCGCGGTGGAAAAAAGCGGCGGACGCTGGCTTTCCGTTTCCGACGCGGAGATTCTCGACGCCATGCGCCTGCTTGGCCGCACCGAGGGCGTGTTCGGCGAGCCGGCGGGCGTAACGGCCACGGCGGGCGTAAAGCGCGCGGTTGCGGAGGGCGTGATTAAGCCCGACGAAACCGTTACGGTCATCTGCACGGGCAGCGGCCTCAAGGACGTGAAAAACGCCATGGACGCCGCCGGCAAGCCCTTCGCCTGCGAGCCGGATCTCGCCGCGCTCGAAGCCTCGGGCCGCATTCGCTAAGCGGTTGTTGCGTCCGCAAACGGACGAAGCAATATATACAAAATCAGGAGGGAAATCATGAAAAAGACACTTGCTCTGTTGTTGGGCATTCTGCTGGTTCTTTCTTTTGCGGGCTGCAAAAAGGAAGCGGCGGATGAGGGCCTGAAGATTGGCGTCATTCTCGTGCACGATGAGAACACCGGCTACGACGAAGCGCACATCAAGGGCATCAACGCGGCGGCGGAAGCGCTTGGCATCTCCAAGGACGCTATCCTCTGGAAGTACAACGTAGCCGAGACCGCGGCGTGCTATGACGCCGCTATCGACCTTGTCGAGGCGGGCTGCCAGTACATCTTCTCCGACAGCTACGGTCATCAGGGCTTCATGCAGCAGGCGGCTGCCGAGAACGAGAACGTTGTGTTCGTGTCCATGACGGGCGACACGGCGGCTGTTTCCGGCCTCAAAAACTTCAAGAACGCGTTCCCGCACACCTTTGAATCCCGCTATGTGTCCGGCGTCGTCGCAGGCATGAAGCTCAAGGAGATCATGGATTCGGGCGCTGTGACCGATCCGTACTGCGGCTATGTTGGCGCTTTCCCGTACGCAGAGGTGGTTTCCGGCTTCACCGGCTTCTTCCTTGGCGTTCGCTCCATCGTCCCCGAGGCGCACATGGACGTCATCTACACCAACTCCTGGTATGATCCCACCGCGGAAGCCGAGGCGGCAAATGCCCTGATGAGCCGCGGCTGCGTGATGATCAGCCAGCACGCCGACTCGACCGGCGCGCCCAGCGCCGTGCAGGCCGCGCTTGACGGCGGCAAGACCGTATATTGCGTCGGCTACAACGTGGACATGCTCTCCGTCGCGCCCAAGGCGGCTCTCACCAGCGCCCAAAACGACTGGAGCGTGTACTACAAGTATGCGTTCGCCTGCGCCCAGAAGGGTGAGGAGATCATGACCGATTGGTCCGAGGGCTATGCCACCGGCGCCAACATGATTTCTACCCTTGGCGAGAGCTGCGCAGCCGGCACCGCCGAGAAGGTAGCCGAGGTTGAGGCCGCCATCAAGGCGGGCACGCTGAACGTGTTCGACTGCTCCAAGTTCACCGTAGACGGCGTGAACCTGACCTCCAGCCCGTATCTGGATACGGACGGCGACTATGTGCCCGACAGCGGCGAAGCGATTGAGAACGGCATTTGGTACGAGTCCAAGATCCGTTCCGCGCCGTACTTCTGGCCCATCGTTGACGGCATCAACGCACCGCTCAGCTAAGAGAACCCATTTTGCGAGGGAAAGCGGCCCATGCCGAATGGCGGCGCCGCTTTCCCCCGCTTTTTTCATCCCATTTACAGCAGGCGTCCTCTTATCTCCAATCTGATCAAAAGAGGTACAAGAATTTGGAAGCAAAAGCAGCAGTCCGAATGGTCGACATTACCAAGACCTTTGGTTCTGTCGTTGCCAACGACCGCATTTCCCTTAATCTGAACAAGGGGGAGATTCTTTCGCTCCTGGGCGAGAACGGCAGCGGCAAAACTACCTTAATGAATATGCTGTCCGGCATTTATTTCCCGGACGGCGGACAAATTTACGTCGAGGGAGAAGCGGCGACCATCGCTTCGCCCAAGGACGCGTTCGATCTGCATATCGGCATGATTCACCAGCATTTTAAGCTTGTGGATCTGCTTACGGCGGCGGAAAACATTGTGCTGGGGCTCAACGAAAGCCGCAAGCTCGATTTAAAGCACGTCCGAAGCGCGGTTAAGGAAATCTGCGACCGCTATGGCTTTGTGATCGAACCCGATAAAAAAGTATACGACATGTCGGTGTCGGAAAAGCAGACCCTTGAAATTGTCAAGGTGCTGTATCGCGGCGCGGACATTTTAATATTGGACGAGCCCACGGCGGTGCTCACGCCGCAGGAAACGCAGCGGCTGTTTTCGGTCATGCGCAACATGAAGGCGGACGGCAAAGCCATTGTGATCATCACGCATAAGCTGCATGAGGTGATGGAGATTTCCGATCGCGTGGCCGTGCTGCGCAAGGGCAAGTTTATCGGAGATGTTTTGACGGCGGACACCAATCCGCAGATGCTGACCGACATGATGGTGGGCCGCGCCGTGCTGCTCAACATTGATCGGCCAGAGCCGCAAAACACGGCGGAGCGGCTGCGCGTGGAGCATCTGAGCGTGCTCGACACGGACGGCATAAAGAAGCTGGACGACGTATCCTTCACCGTGAACGGCGGCGAAATCCTTGGCATCGCGGGCATTACGGGCAGCGGACAGCGCGAGCTGCTCGAGGCCATCGCCGGCATGCAGAAAGCGGAGGAGGGCACGATTCTCTTTTCGCCGCCGGAGGGAGAGGGCGAGATCAATCTTATCGGCAAAACGCCCATCGATATTTGTAAGATGGGCGTCGGACTGGCCTTTGTGCCGGAGGATCGCTTCGGCATGGGGCTTGTGGGCAGCATGGATCTGGTCGATAACGTGATGCTGCGCTGCTACAAGGACGGCGCGTCGCCCCTTGCGGATCGTAAAGCGCCGCGAAAGACGGCAGAGGAGATTGTCAGCAGTCTTGAGGTTGTCACGCCGAATCTTTCCATTCCCCTGCGGAGGCTGTCCGGGGGCAATGTGCAAAAGATGCTCGTAGGAAGGGAGATCGCCTCAAAGCCCTCGCTGCTCATGGCGGCGTACGCCGTGCGGGGCCTGGACATCAACACCTCCTATACCATCTACCGCCTCCTGAACGAGCAAAAGCAAAAGGGCGTCGCCGTGGTTTATGTCGGCGAGGATCTGGACGTGCTGCTTGAATTGTGCGACCGCATCCTTGTGCTGTGCGCGGGGCGCGTAAGCGGCATTGTGGACGCCAGATCGACCACAAAGGACGAGGTTGGCTACCTCATGACGTATCTTAAGAGCAAGGAGGGGACGGACGATGCGCAAAAATCATGAATCCAGCGAGCCCCTGTTTCATATTACAAAGCGCGACGCGCTCCCCGCTTGGAAGGCATGGGGCATTCGCCTGATCGGCCTTTTGATCGCGCTCGTACTCTGCGCGTTCATCATTTACGGCCTGACCAAGCTGAATCCGCTCAAGGTCTACGGGGCCATGATCAAGGGCGCGCTCGGCACGAACAAGCGCGTATGGATGACCATCCGCGAAATGATGGCGCTCCTTTGCGTCGGCATCGGGCTCGCGCCCGCGTTTAAGATGCGCTTTTGGAACATCGGTGCGGAGGGACAGATGCTTGTGGGCGGCATTGCCACGGCGGCGTGCATGCTCTATCTCGGCAAATTCCTTCCGACCGTGCCGCTGCTTGTTGTCATGCTCATCGCGAGCATGATCGCGGGCGGGCTTTGGGGGCTGCTGCCCGCCATCTTCAAATCGCGCTGGAACACGAATGAAACGCTTTTTACCCTGATGATGAACTATATCGCGCTGCAGCTCACCTCATTTTTTGTGGCCAAGTGGGAAAATCCATTCGGCTCCAACACGGTGGGCATCATCAATCAAATGACGCGCGAAGGCTGGTTCCCCTCAATCTTCGGCGAGATGTATATGCTCAACGTGCTTCTCGTCATGTCGCTTGCCGTGCTGATGTATCTGTATCTGGCCAAGAGCAAGCAGGGCTATGAAATCGCGGTTGTGGGCGAAAGCGAAAACACGGCGCGCTATGCCGCCATCAACGTGCGCAAGGTTATCATCCGCACGATGGTGATTTCCGGCGCGGTCTGCGGCATCGCGGGCTTTATGACGGTCGCGGGCGCGGATCATACCATTTCCACGGATACCGCCGGCGGTCGGGGCTTTATCGCGATTATCGTCGCGTGGCTCGCGAAATTCAACACCTTCGTTATGATCCTGATTGCCGCCTTGCTGGCCTTTCTTCAGCAGGGCGCGCGAGAGATCGCGTCCGTATACGATCTCAACGATTTCGTGTCCGAGATGATCATGGGCATCATCCTTTTCTTCATCCTCGGCAGCGAGTTCTTCATCAATTACAAGCTCCGCACCCGCAAGGGCAGGAAGGAGGCGTAACACATGGGCCAACAGCTCGTATCCCTTATCCAGGCAGCGGTTGCGTTCGGCACGGTCATCATGTTCGGGTCGGTCGGGGAGATCCTGGCGGAAAAATCCGGCAACCTCAACCTCGGCGTGCCCGGTATCATGTACCTTGGCGGCATCGCGGGCCTGATCATGTCGTTCCTTTATGAAAACAACGCGGCAAATCCCATTCCGGCGGTGGCGGTACTCCTTACGCTCCTTGCTTCGTTCCTTGTAGCGATGCTCGGCGGGCTGATTTATTCGGTGCTCACCATCACGCTGCGCGCCAATCAAAACGTAACGGGCCTGACGCTGACGATCTTTGGCGGCGGCGTGGCCAACCTGTTCGGCGGCACGCTCAACAAAATGGCGGGCGGCGCGGGGCAGATTTCCGTGGCGCTGACCAGCACCGCGTTCCGCACGAACCTTCCGTTCCTTTCCACGGAGCTTGGGGGAATCGGGCGGGCGCTGTTCTCCTATGGGTTCCTTGCCTACCTTGCCATTTTCGTGGCGTTTACGCTCAGCTACGTACTCAACAAAACGAGCGTGGGCCTAAACCTCCGCGCCGTGGGCGAAAACCCCGCGACGGCGGACGCTGCGGGCATCAACGTGACCAAGTACAAATACATGGCCACATGCATCGGCGCGGGCATTTCCGGTCTTGGCGGGCTGTATTACACAATGGACTATATCAAGGGTACGTGGTCCACAGACGGCAGCATCGAAAAGCTGGGCTGGCTCGCGGTGGCGCTCGTTATCTTCGGCACGTGGAAGCCGCGCCGCGCAATCTGGGGCGCATACCTTTTCGGCGCGCTGTTCTGGCTGTTCTTCTACATCCCGGGCCTGACGCGCAGCACGCAGGAAATCTTCAAAATGCTGCCGTATGTGGTTACGCTCCTCGTGCTCGTTACAAGCTCCCTGCGCAGAAAACGCGAGGATCAGCCCCCGGCAAGCCTCGGCCTGGCCTACTTCCGGGAGGAGCGCTAAAGCTTCGGCTGCATATTTTTGCATCGGCGGCTCCGCTCCCTTTGCGGGGGCGGGGCCGTTTTCAGTCGTTTGCGTTGTCTGACTGCATAAAAATATATATTTTTGAATCGTTTTTTTGTGCGTTCTGCTGTTGAATTGACAGACCAAGCGGGCTATAATAGCATCGAATGCAATTGGTTTCCAAATAATACTTTCTTAGGAGCGTGTCACATGAAGTACGATCGCATTTACAATTTTTCCGCTGGCCCGGCCATGATGCCGGAACCCGTACTCGAGGAGATTCGGGACGAAATGATGAACTACCGCGGCAGCGGCATGTGCGTAATGGAGATGTCGCACCGCTCCAAGGTATATCAGCAAATCATCGACGAGGCTGAGGCCGATCTGCGGCAGCTCATGGGCATTCCCGATAATTACAAGGTGCTGTTCATTCAGGGCGGCGCCACGATGCAGTTTGCCATGATCCCCATGAACCTCATGAAGAACGGCAAGGCTGTGTATGTTGAGACGGGCGCATGGTCCAAGAAGGCCATTTCCGAAGCTAAGAAGTACGGCGAGGTCATCGTGGCTGGTTCCTCCAAGGACAGGAACTATACCTACGTGCCCGACTGCGCCAACCTCGACATTCCCGAGGATGCGGACTATGTCTACATCTGCGAGAACGAGACGATCCATGGCGTGACCTGGCCCAAGCTCCCGGATACCAAGGGCCACGTGCTCGTTTCCGATCAGTCCTCCATGTTCCTTTCCCGCCCCTGCAACGTGGCCGATTACGGCGTAATCTATGCGGGCGTGCAGAAGAACGTCGGCCCGGCCGGCATGGTGGTGGTCATCATTCGCGAGGATCTTATCCGCGAGGATATCGATCCCAAGACGCCGGTCTATCTGCGTTACGATACGCATGCCCAGAACGGCTCCATGTACAACACGCCCAATTGCTGGGCCATCTACTGCTGCGGCAAGGTATTCAAGTATCTGCTGAACATGGGCGGTCTTTCCGAGATGAACCGCCGCAACGAGGAGAAGGCCGCCGTGCTGTATGATTTCCTCGACAGCAGCAAAATGTTTAAGGGCACGGTGGAGAAGGATTTCCGTTCGCTCATGAACGTCCCCTTCGTTACCAAGAGCGCCGAGCAGGACGCCGCCGTCGTAGCCGCGACCAAGGCGGAGGGCTTCGACAACCTCAAGGGCCACAAGAGCGTGGGCGGCCTGCGCGCCTCCATCTATAACGCCATGCCCAAGGCAGGCGTTGAGGCGCTGGTCGAATTCCTGAAGAAATATGAGAAGGAGCACAAATAACATGATCAAGATTCTTGCGACGGACGGTATGGACAAGAGCGGCATCGCCGCGCTTGAGAAAAAAGGCTGCCAGGTGGACTGCACCTTCTTTGAACCCGACGCGCTCTGCGAAGCCGTTAAGGATTATGATGTGCTGGTCGTGCGCAGCGCAACCAAGGTTCGCAAAGCCCAACTGGACGCGGCGAAGGCTGCCGGCAGGCTGTCGTTGGTCATTCGCGGCGGCGTGGGCGTAGACAATATCGACGTGGACTATGCGCAAGGCCTTGGCATCGAGGTGAAGAACACCCCCCGCGCCAGCTCCGACGCGGTTGCCGAGCTTGCCATTGCGCACATCTTCTCGGTCGCGCGCTTTATCTCCATTGCGGGTCACACCATGCGCGAGGACAAGTGGGAGAAGAAGGCCTATAAGGGCATCGAGATTGCAGGCCGCACCATCGGCATCGTGGGCTATGGCCGCATCGGTCAGGCGCTGGGCCGCCGCTGCCAGGCGCTGGGCATGAAGGTGCTCGCATACGATATCTATAAGGTCGAGGGCCTTGAATGTGAAACCATGAAGTATGTCGAGATGGACGAGCTGCTTGCCAATTCCGACATCATCTCGCTGCATGTGCCCTCGCTGCCGGGCCAGCCGCTGGTGAACCGCGAGACCATCGCCAAGATGAAGGACGGCGTGATCATCATCAATACCTCCCGCGGCACGAACGTCGATGAAGCGGCGCTTCTTGAAGCGCTCGATTCTGGCAAGGTGTACGGCGCGGGCCTCGATGTGTTCGCGGAGGAGCCCGCCAAGAACAAGGCGCTCTATTCGCACCCCAAGGTCTCGTCCACGCCGCACATCGGCGCGAGCACAAGCGAGGCGCAAAAACGGATTGGCGCGGAAATCGTCGATATCATAGCCAAGAAATTCGCCCTGTAACCCAAAAAAGCCGACCCAACCGTCGGCTTTTTCTTATTGTGAACGATCTGTAAAGGATGCAAGCCGGAGGTGAAGCGAATTGAGCCAGCGAAGTGTTGAGGAACTCGTATTTGCGGAGGCCAGGAGCCTTGTACGTCTGGCCTATCTATACCTGTTGGATATGCAGGAGGCGGGGAGCATGGCCGTCGCAGCGTTCGATGCGCTGCTGCGGGAGGATCGGGAGGATTGGCCCGAGGCGGAGGAGCGGGCGCTTTTGCTGCGCGCCACGGTCAGAGCGGGCTTTAGCCGTCTGCGGTCAAGGCCTGAGGATTGGCAGCCCGGCCCGTTGCATGAGCTTGATCCGCTTACGGCGGAGGAGCACGAGCTGCTGCTGCGCGTGCTGGCGCTCCCCGCAAAGTACCGCACGGTCGTGCAGCTCCAATGCTGCGAGGGCTTGACTGCCCGCGAGCTTACGCGCGTGATGGAGCGGAGCGAAGAGAAGGTGAACGAGCGCATCTATGCGGCGGCTTCGATGCTGGGGGAGAGCGGCGGCTTCGACCCGGAGCTTTACGCTTCGGCTATGGAGCATATCGCGCTTGATCCGAATGTGGAAAAGCGTGTGCTCGCCACACTCCTGTCGGGCGGAAAGCCGCGCCGCAACCAGCAGGGGCGGCCCCGGCAAGCGGACGCGGTGGAAACGCGCGGGCAGCCGGAAAAAACGGCTGGCAAAAGCCGAAAGGCGCTTGCGCTCAGCGTGGCGCTCACGGCAATCGCCGCTGTGTGCGTGCTCGCAACGGTGCTCATCGTGCGAGCCGTCAAGGGGAATGCCGGAGGCGGCGCGTCCGCGGGAAGGAACGGCGGCTCGCTTGCTTCGGCCACTTATGAAAGCTTGATCGCTTCGCAGCCCGGCGCCGAGCTTGCCGCGCTGCAAGCCCTTCCCGCAAGCGCGACCCCGATCGAAATGACAAAGGGCGCCGTTACCCTTGCGGACGTTTCTTACCGGGACGGTTGGCTGTATTTTGGCTTCGTCTGCGATACGGAGGCCTCCTACAGCATCATGCTTTGCTATGTGGACGGCTACCGCACATTCTTTGAGCAGGTTCGCTATCTGCCTGAAAACAGCGCCTCGCAGGCCGCCTTCTTCCGAAGCTATGTGGGCTTTGAGCAAGCGGAGCGCGGCGACGAGTCCCTTGTGGCCGTCGGCCTCGATTATGGCGCGGAGCAGGCCAACGTGATCCTGTTCTATTATAATTGGAGCACCGGCAAGGCGCGCATACCCAACCAAAAGCAGGATGCGGAGTGGTATGGTTTGCACGATGAAGCGCGCAAGGCGCATACGGCCTTTACCCGCTTTTCCATTTGGCCGGAAAGCGTGAACCAAGCGCTGGAGCATGTGAGCGTCAAGGATCTAAGCGTCATCTTTACGGAGGACAGCGCATTCATTCTCAATATGACTGTGGCGGGCATGCGGGAGCCGCTCGCGCTCACAGCCGTGCATCCGAGCGTAACGGTCAACGGAAAGCAGCTTCTTTTTGCGGGTGAGGAAAACGCCGTCGATTTTACAAGCAGCGGGAAAACCTATCAAGAGACCAGCACCGAGGAAAATCTGGCGAGCTTTTTCTATTATGCCGCGCAGCCCTTTGACGAGCTCCCCGATCCCTTTACGGTGGAAGTCAGCTTTTCGCTCTTTGACGCGAGCACAGCGGGCACGCAGTTCAACTTGCCTCCGCTTGCCGTAAGCGGCACGTTCGCCAAAAGCAGCTTTTCCGTGGAGAACAACGGGTAGGCTTTTCGCCGCTACCCATATGCGAATCCGGCCGCCGGGCCGCCCTAGGGCGGTTTGGGCGGCTTTCTTGCGCGGATGCGCAAAACCGCAACATCTAGACCCCCGGTAACAAACCGTACACAATCTATTGTAGATTTTCGAAACAGAATATGAACACTCTATAAACAAAACTTATAAGCATTCACCGCATGCAACGGGCATTCAGGGACATATACGGCTGTTCCTATTTGCAAAATGCCAAAATAAACCCCGCCGTTCAGTCTTTCGTTTTTTTCATCGCATTAATTAGAAAAATTATCCACCGTATATCCACCGTTATTATCAATATTTAGCATGCATGCATGCCGCTTGACACTAAATATAGGGTTTTGCTAAACTAACGGTACAGGAAAAAGCGTGAACGAGTTGGGGGTAAAGGGATGTTTACACAAATTGTCAAACGCGACGGACGGACGGAAGCCTTTGATCGCACAAAGATCAAAAGCGCGATTTGGAAAGCGGCTCAGGCGGTCAACGGCACGGATGAAGCGCTCAGCGACCGGCTTACCGACGAGGTGATCCGTCTTGCCGAGCTGAAATACGCGGATCGTCTTCCCGATGTGGAAGGCATACAGGACATTGTGGAGAAGGTGCTGATCGAGGCGGGCCACGCTCGCACGGCCAAGGCCTATATCCTGTACCGCGAGAAGCGCCGCGGCACCCGTGAAATCAACGCGCTCATTGGCGCGACCATCGATATGTTCGGCGATTATCTCAACGATAAGGATTGGAACATCAAAGAGAACGCCAATATGCAAAAGAGCGTGAACGGCCTCAACAACTATGTGCGTGAGGCGTTTACGAAAAAATACTGGCTGTATGAGGTTTACCCCATCGATATCTGCCGCGCGCACGAAAGCGGCGACGCGCACATTCACGATTTGGGTTTCTTTGGGCCTTACTGCGCGGGCTGGGACCTGCGCCAGCTCTTGACAGAGGGCTTCGGCGGCGTAGAGGGCAAGGTTGAGAGCCGTCCCGCCCGGCATCTGCGCTCCTTCCTTGGGCAGATTGTCAATTCCACCTTCACCACCCAGGGCGAAACCGCCGGCGCGCAGGCCTGGAGCTCGTTCGATACCTACTGCGCACCCTTCCTCTATTATGATAACATGGACTTTAACGCCGTGCGTCAGTGCCTGCAGGAGTTCGTGTTCAATATTAACGTGCCCACGCGGGTAGGCTTCCAGTGCCCCTTCTCCAATCTGACCTTCGATATCAAGGTTCCCTCCACATTAAAGGACGAGCCCGTGGTTGTCGGCGGCCAGTATCTCGACAAAACCTACGGCGATTTTCAGGAGCAGATGGACTTGTTTAACCGCGCGTTCTGCGCCGTCATGCTGGAGGGCGACGCGAAGGGCCGTGTGTTTACCTTCCCGATTCCAACCATCAACATCACCAAGGACTTTGATTGGCAGAGCCCCGTGGTGGATGAGTTTATGCGCATCACCTGCAAATACGGCATTCCGTACTTTGCAAACTATGTCAACTCCGATCTTTCGCCCGAGGACGCGGTTTCCATGTGCTGCAGGCTGCGCATCGACAAGCGCGAGCTCCGCAAGCGCGGCGGCGGCCTTTTCGGCTCCAACCCCATGACGGGCAGCATAGGCGTGTATTCCATCAACCTGCCCCGCATCGGATATCTGGCCAAGACCCGCGAGGAGTATTTCGAGCGCCTTGCGCATATTGCGACTCTGGGCAAAACGAGCCTCGAGATCAAGCGCAAGATCATCGAGAAGGAGACCGAAATGGGCCTGTATCCGTATTCGCAGCATTATCTGCGCGGCGTAAAGGCGCGCACGGGCGAATACTGGACCAATCACTTCAATACGATTGGCCTTGTCGGCATGAACGAAAGCTGCCTCAATTTCCTTGGCAAGGATGTCGGCAGCCCGGAGGGTCTTGCCTTCTCGCTCGAGGTCATGCGGTTTTTGCGCAACCTCATGGTGCAATTTCAGGAGGAGACAGGGCACAGCTACAATCTGGAGGCTACCCCGGCGGAGGGCACGAGCTATCGCCTCGCCAAGCTCGATCAGGCGCGGTATCCCGATATCATCCAGGCTGGCGTAGAGGAGCCCATGTACACAAATTCCACCCAGCTCCCGGTCGCCTATACGGACGATATCTTCGAGTGCTGCGATTTGCAGGATGAGCTTCAGTCCCTTTATACCGGCGGCACGGTGCAGCACCTGTATATCGGCGAGCGCATCGAGGATATCGAAACCTGCAAGAGCATCATCCGCTCGGTGTTCGAGCGTTACAAGATGCCGTATATCTCCATTACGCCCACCTTCTCGGTGTGCCATGAGCACGGCTATATTGCCGGCGAGCATTTTTCCTGCCCGGAGTGCGGCAGGGATACCGAGGTCTGGTCGCGTGTGGTAGGATACCTTCGCCCGGTGCAGAATTATAACCCCGGCAAGAAGGAAGAATACATGATGCGGAAAAAATTCGTCATCTGAGCATCGACCTTCGCACGGCGGTCAAGCGTGGCCGCCGTGCGCTTTTTGAGGCGGCTATGCTGATTGCGGGCTTTCAAAAAACCTCCCTTGTGGATTATCCGGGCAGGCCCTGCGCGGTTGTGTTTACACCCTGCTGCAACATGAACTGCGGATACTGCCACAACCGCGAGCTGCTTACAGGCGGCGCGCCGTTGCTGGACGAGGAGCAGATCCTTGCTTTTTTGAAAAAGCGTTTTGGCCTCATTACCGCGGTTACGATTTCTGGTGGCGAGCCGATGCTGCAGCAAAATCTGGACGTGTTCATCGGGCGGGTGCGCGCGCTGGGCTATGCCGTGAAGCTCGACACGAACGGCCTCAGGCCCGACGTGCTTTTGCGGCTCATTCGCGCGGAGTTATTGGATTATGTGGCCATGGATTTAAAAGCGCCGCTTGGCCGCTATGCGGAAATTGCCCGCGTCAAGCTGGATACGGCGGATATTCAAAGAAGTATTACCGTTTTGCGCAACATGGGCGTGCCGCACGAATTCCGCACCACCTTCGCGCCGCAGCTCACGCGTGAGGATATCGTGGAAGCGGCTCTGCTTATTGAGGGCGCGGAGCGCTATTTTTTACAGCAGTACCGCCGGCGCGACGCGCTCGACCCCATGCCGCATCCGCCCTCGTACGTGCGGGAAACGGCGCAGGCAGTGCGCGATGCAATCGGCGTGTGCACGCTTCGCGGGCTTGGCGTGGAGGAAACGGCGGGGGACTGACCGCCTCTTCATTGGCCCTTTTCATTCAAAACACGAATTTCCTTCTGCTGAAAGGATGAATATCCTTTCAGCTTCATACCCTATGCGTATGAATCGATTACACACGGAAAACGGGACGTATCTGATCATTACCCGCTCCGGCGGAACGCTCTTGCCGGAGGCGGCCGCGCGTTTTCGCGCGCGCGCGCTTTCCGGCGCGCAGCTCATTTACGCGGATGAAGCATATTGCGCGGGCGAAAGCGAGCGACCCTTTTATAAGCCGGACTGGTCGCCTCAAACCCTGCTTTCCTGCAACTATATGGGCTGCCCCATCGCCGTGGAGGAGGGCCTTTTTAAAAACAGCGGCAGCATGCGGCTGCTGCCCGGCGAGCCGCCCTGCAATTGCTGTGAAAGCGAGGAGGCGCTTTATGATTTTACGCTGCGCGCAAGCGAAATGGCGCGCGGGGTTGCGCACATCCCGGAGGTGCTTTTCAGCGGCCCTATGCCCCAGGCGGTTGAAAATCCGTCCTATGTGCAGCAGGCACTAACCAGGCTCGGATTGGGCGGGGAAGCATGGGAGGGCCTGTATCCCGGCAGCTTTGACCGCCGCTATGGGCTTTGCGCCTCCGAGCGGTTGTCCATTGTCGTGCGTTTTGACGGGGACGCGGATGCGTTGCGCCGCACGCTTGAGCGCATCGATTCGGCGCGGGGCGTGCTGCCCTGCGATTACATTGTCGCGCACGAGCCCAATTACGGCCCGCGTTCGCGCGGCTATCTGCAAGCGCTCAAGGAGAGCAAAGCCGCTCAATGCATCCGATTGGAGGCGGCCGGGAACCACGCGCGCCTGCTGAATCTTGCAGCTTCGGAAGCAAGAGGGGATGCGTTGCTGTTTTTGCCAGCGGGCGCCTATCCGCAACGCGTGGACACGCTGGAGCGCATGTTTACGCTCGCTCTGCTGCCGGGCGTTGGGGCGGTTGGGGGGAAGGTGCTTGGCGACGATGGGCGTATCATCAGCGCGGGCCTTGTTTGCGGCATTGAGCCACAGCCCGTTTCGCTTTACAGGGGATACAGGGACGCCGTAGATAAACCGCTGCAAAACTTTTATACAAACTGTATACGAAACGTAACGGCCATAAACGGCGCGCTCATGCTCTCTGCGCAGACCTTTCACGAGTTGGCCGGTTTTGACGAAACCTTGCCCACGCATGGTTATATGGAAGAGCTTTGCGTGCGCCTGACCGACCATCGCCTGCACAACCTTTATACGCCCTACGCGCGCTGGCAGGGCATTGCCGCCCAAAGCGCGGACGCGATAAGCCCCGAAAACAGGGAACGCATGCGGGACGTATTCTACCGCTACCAGCGGAACGGAGACGGCATGCTGACAAGGAACAAAGCGGTGCTTGCGCGATTGCAGGGCGCGCGGTGAGGCACAGGTTGTTGCACATTCGCGCAATGCGCAGCCGGTGAACCAACAAATCCCTGGCTTTTCTTTTGCTGCTTCTCTTTTTCCCTGAAAAGAAAAGCATGCTTAGCGAATGATCTTATACTTTTCGAGCAGATCCGCAAGGCGCGACCAAAAGCTGGCGTTCTCCTCGGGCGCGGCCTCCTCGACGGGCGCCGCCTCAACGGACACGCCCTCGGCCTTTATGACAAACTGCACCTCTGTCACATTCTTGTTCTGCATGGAGACAAAGGACACGGGCACAAAATCGCTCTTGTCAAAATCGGAAAGCACCTCGCCGATCTTCTCCTCCACCATGGTATCCATACCGCTCGTCTCCTCGGCAAGTTGGCCCGTACCCTCGGAAAACGTCTCCGCGCCGCCAAAGAGCTGGGTGAGGCCGTTGCCGACGCCGGAAATGCCGCTGTGAATGGAGGGGTAATTGTCCGCGAGCTGATCCACGCCGTAGGTATACTGCCGGATGCCGTCGTCCAGGCTGACGATCCCGTCGGTAAGCTGCTGGATCTTGGCTTCCAGCTCCGAAAGCTTGCCCAGAAGGTTCCCCGCGGCGCCGCCGCCGCTCCCGTCGATTTGATCCGCCACGCTGCGCAAAAGCGAAGCGGCGCCGCGCATTTTGCCCGACAGCTCGTTGAGGGTATTGATAAGCGCCGGAATGGTGGCGTCCGCTGATTGGCGAACCGAGCGGATGCGGTCGTTTTGCTGGTCCACCTGAGAAACAAAGCTCTGGATCTCTGCGCTTGCCGCATATTCGGGCGTCGCCTTTACGCCCGAGGTATCTACGGTCGACAGGCTGTCGATCTCGCTTTGCAGCGAACCGAGGGAGCCCGCCGCGCCGCTTAAGGTTCCCGCCGCGCTCTCAAGCGAATCCGCCGTCCCGCGCAGCACGGCCGGAAGATCGCTTACATCGGCCCCGTTTACAATGCCCCTGATCGCCTCGCTGATGGAGCCCATCACGCCGTCAAATTGCCTGGCCGCGTCCGCAATCTGGGCGGAGCCGGACCGAAGCTGGCCGGAGTTTGCCGAAAGCTCGTTGAGCCCGTTCTTAAACTGGGACGAGCCGCTCCGCAGCTTTTTGCAGCCGTTTTTGAGCGCCTCTATGCCCTCCGTAAGGGCCGAAGCGCCTTCGTTGACCTGTCCGATCGCGTCCTGAAGCTGGGTGAGCTCGCCCGTAAAGCTTCCCGTATCCACAATGTCGCCGTCAATGGTCAGGGAAAACGGAACGGCGTTGATGGTCACGCCGGTCATGGTAAAGTTCGTTACGTTTGCCGAAACGCGGATATTCGCGTCGCTGCCCGGCATGACGGTAAAGGTGTAAATGCGGTTGTTGCCTGCGTTGGCGGGCGTGGCGCCCTCCGCGACAATGTCTTTGCACAAGCGCGCGTCCAGCGTAACGGAGATTTGCAGCATGTAGTTTTCGGCAAAGGAGGGATCGACCACGCCGCTGCGCTCGGAGGTGAGCGTGAGCACGAGCGCGCCGCTTTGCCCGGCCAGCTCGCTTGCGGCAATCTCCGTGCCGTCCAGCGTATAGCCGATACGGAAGCTCCACGGCAACAGCTTTGCAGTCAGATTGCCCTGATAATAAAAGCGGCCAGCGGATGCGAAAACGCTCGTTCTCATGCCCGCGCGCACAAGCGGCTCGGTGCTGGTGAGATTCAGCACGGAGGTATAATCGCCGTAATCCAGTATCTCGCCGTCCTCCAACAAATTAAAGATGTTTACCACGTAGGCCTTCTGCACCGCGCCCGTGTTGTCGAGGTTCGCGTAAACGACCTCCTCCTTGGTTGGCAGGTTCGGGTCGATAGCCGGAGCCGCATCGTCCTCTGCGTTGGCCTCGTCGGCCTCTAAAGCCGCATTCCTGTCGGTTTCCGTGCCATCCGCCGGCGGCGCGGCGCTCTCCTCCGCATAGGCTGGCAGCGCCAGAAGCCATAAAAAAACGGCGAGCATCGCGGCAAAAAGCCTTAAAAAACACTTTCTTTTCATTTCAATCGCTTCCTTTTCGGGCAAAAATCAGCCTTAACCGTACTGAGGCGAATCAACGGGTCAAGCGCCGTCAGCTCGGCCGGCAAAAACAGCAGCACGAGCGCAAGAGACATCAGCGCGCCGCGCCCAATCAGGGTGCCGAGCGCGCTTACAATTTCGTTTGTAGACGAAAAACCGATGATAAACCCCGCCGTGGAGAGAATCGTGCCCGAAACGAGGATGGAGCCCGTCGTTTCGTTCGCGGTCTTGTAAATCGATTCCAGCGGCGGCAGGCTGTAACGCGAGGACACGTAGTGATCCGTATAAAGGATCGCATAATCCACCGTCGCGCCAAGCTGCACGGTGCTTATGACCAGATAGCCGATGTAGCAGAGCGCTATATTGGAAAAATACGGAATGGAAAGGTTAATCCAGATGGCCGTTTCGATCGTAAGCAGCAGGATCAGCGGAAGCGATACCGACTTAAACGTGAGCATGAGCACAAGGCCGATGGTCAAAACAGCGAGGAGGTTTACCAATGAATTGTCGCTTTCCACCACGTCGCGCATGTCGTAGAGCACCATGCTTTGGCCGCAGGTAAGCGGCGCGTCGCCATAATAGCGCGCTGCGGCGGCGCGCACCTGCTCGACGACCTGAAAGGCCAGCTCGCCCTCGTTCGGCGTTGCGGCATACAGAATGATGCGGCAGTAATTCTCGGAATAAAACTGCGAGACAATGCTTTTGTCGAGGTAATCGCTCGGGATTTCGATCCCGACGGCGGTCGCGTAGGAGATAACGGAGGTAATGTGCCGCATTTCCTTATACTCGTTGCAAAGAGCGACCTCCCTGGCATACTCGCCCTTGGGTACGAGCACCACGATAGGCGTGGACGCGCCAAATTCGTCCAGAATGCGCTGCTCATCCGCACCCGCGCGTGTATTGCGGTCCAAATCGCCCGTGCCGTAGGTAAAGCTGTTTTCCCGCTGGCCAAGGTATGCGGGCACGAGCAGAAGCAGCACCAGTATGAGCACAGGGGCGCGGAGCCCCGCAACGACCTTCCCCGCGCGGCGAAAGCTGGGCATAAAGGAGCGATGCCGCGTCTTGTCGATGTATTTCAGACATGAAATCGTCAGCGCGGGCAAGAATATCATGGCGGAAATCAGGCTGAGCACAATGCCCTTGGCAAGATTCAGACCCAGGTCGGCTCCCAGCCGGAAGCGCATCAGAATGAGCACAAGGAAGCCGAGGAGCGTGGTAAGCGCGCTTGCCAGAACCGAGGGGAACGAACGCCGTATCGCAAGGCGCATGGCCTCATTTACGTCGTTCGTCTGCTCGCGGAAGGCTTCAAAGCTGTGGAGCAAAAAAATGGCATAGTCAAGCGACACGGCCATCTGCAGAATGGGACTGATGGCAAAGGTCACATAGGATACGTTATCAAAAATGAGATTTGAGCCCATGTTGATGATAACCGCCACGCCTATAGTGAGCAAGAAAAGCACAGGCTCGAGCCATGAACGCGTGGAAACAAGCAAAATCAGAATGACGACCGGAATAAGGCAGACGATGGCCTTAAGGGACTCCTGCGAGGACAATGCCTGATAGGCCGCCGAGGCCGCGGCGTCGCCCGAAACCGCGCCGCGCTCGCCGATGATCTCATAAATGGCCGCGATGGCGGGCGATTCCAGGCCCTTTCCGACCGTCAGCGTGATAAGAGCCGTATCGCCCCGGTAATAGCCGTCCACGTAGCTTTGATCCGCCTGTTCGAGGGGCTGCTTGATATCCACCACATCGTCGAGCCACATCACATCGGAAACGCCGTCGATGGCTGCGAGCCGCTTTTTGTAAGCAAGCGCCTCCTGAATATCCACGCCCTCGATCATGACGCGCGCGTTCGGCACGGACTGGGTAAATTCGCTTTCCATCACCGTGAGCGCGTGCGTGGAGGGCGCGTTTTGCGGCAGATAATCCACCATGTCGTAATTGATCACAACGCCGGTAAAAAGAAACGCGCAAATCACGCTTGCAATCGCAAACAATATGATAACGAGCCGATGCCGCCGCAATATGGAATTGCAGAATCGATCCATCAAGGGCCTTACCTCACAAAAAAGTAAACCGCCGCGCGGTTCTTGTTTTGCACTGGATACTGTCATTATAGAAATGCGGCTCTCCTGCAACAACAGGCATTTTTAAATTCCGTGTTCGTAAATAGACACGATGCTTGTTTTGTGTCGAATATCATTTTGGGGCAAAAGCAAACAATTATGGCAGGTCGCCGCATGGCCGTTTTGATTGCGTCTTGACAAAATGCGGTACGCGTGGTACTGTTCGACCAGAAAGGCAACCAGTTTGGTTGGGTATTGACATGAAGCTTTCGACAAAGGCGCGGTACGGGTTAAAAGCGGTGGTTGACCTCGCCGTTTCATACGGCGGCGGGCCGGTGACGCTTGCCTCGCTTGCGGAGAGCCAAGGGATTTCGGAAGCATATTTGGAGCGTCTGCTGCGAAAGCTTCGCAATGAAGGCGTTGTGGAAACAGCCCGCGGGGCAAGCGGCGGCTATGCGCTTGCCTGCGCGCCGGAAACGCTGCCGGTTGGCAGGGTGCTCATGGCGCTCGAGGGTTCAACGGACGTGGCGGATTGCGTAGGCACAGGCAAAAAGGCCTGTGAGAACGCCTGCACCTGCGCTGCCCGCCCCTTGTTTTTAACGCTGCAAGCCCGCATCAACACGGTGCTGAACGATACGACCATAGGCGACCTGGCCAACGATTATTTGGAACAAAAGAGGCGAATTGAGCATGCAAAAGGTTTATCTTGACAACGCGGCTACTACGCGCGTAAGCCAAAAGGCAATTGACGCCATGATTCCGTATATGAGCGAGTATTACGGGAATCCGTCCAGTCTGCACGGCTTTGCGCGCGACGCGGCAAAGGGGCTTTCCGAGGCCCGCGAAAGGGTTGCACACGCGCTCCATGCGCAAAGCCCCGACGAGATCATTTTTACCGGCGGCGGGTCCGAAGGCGACAATATGGTTTTGCGCGGCATAGCCTCCGCCTATAAAAAAAAGGGGAAGCATATCATCAGCTCCGCCGTGGAGCACCATGCAATCCTCCACACGCTCGAAGCCATGGAGAAGGAGGGGCTGGCGGAAGTTACGCTCCTGCCCGTGGACGAATACGGTCGGGTTTCGCCCGAAGCGCTGCGCGCGGCCATCCGGCCCGACACGGTGCTCGTTTCCATCATGTTTGCCAATAATGAGGTTGGCACGATCATGCCCATCTCCGAAATCGGCTCGATCTGCCACGAAAAGGGCGTGCTCTTTCACACCGACGCGGTGCAGGCGGTGGGGCATGTGCCCATCGACGTGCAAAGCCTGCACATCGATCTGCTTTCGCTCTCCGCGCACAAGTTCCACGGCCCGAAGGGCGTGGGCGCGCTGTATGTGAAGAAGGGCGTTCGCCTGCCCGCGCTCATATTGGGCGGCGGACAGGAGCGCAATAAGCGCGCAGGCACCGAGAACGTACCGGGCGTTGTTGGACTCGGCGTGGCGCTTACCGACGCGATCGAGCATATGGAGGAAAACGCGGCCTATCAAAAGGTCCTGCGCGACAGGCTCATCTTCGGCTTGCCGTCCGTCATTCCCGAAATCAAGCTCAACGGGCATCCAAGCGAGCGCTTGCCGAATAATGTGAATTTCAGCATTCGCTATATTGAGGGCGAGTCCATGCTGCTCATGCTTGACCTCAACGGCGTGGCGGCGTCGAGCGGCTCGGCGTGCACCTCTGGCTCGCTCGATCCTTCCCACGTGCTGCTGGCCATGGGGCTTCCGCACGAGATTGCGCACGGCTCGCTCCGCCTCACGCTCTCCGACTATACCACGCCGGAGGAAATCGACTATGTACTCGACCTGCTGCCGAAGATCGTTCAACGCCTTCGCGACATGTCGCCGCTTTATCATGGAGGAAATGCAAAATGATGTACACAGAGCAAGTTATGGATCACTTTCAAAACCCAAGAAACGTGGGCGAAATCCCTGACGCCAGCGGCGTTGGGACGGTTGGCAACGCGAAGTGCGGCGACATTATGCAGATTTTTATCAAGGTCAACGAGGATGAGGTGATCGAGGACGTTAAGTTTAAGACCTTCGGCTGCGGCGCCGCCGTCGCCACCTCGTCCATGGCAACCGAAATGATCAAGGGCAAAAAGGTGGAGGATGCGCTCAAGCTCACGAACGCCGCCGTTGTGGAGGCGCTTGAGGGCCTTCCGCCGCAGAAGATCCATTGCAGCGTGCTTGCCGAGGAAGCGGTCAAGGCCGCGATCGACAATTACAACGCTAACAAAAAAAGGAACGAGCCCTGACGGCTTTTTTCGCGCATTCTGTCCATACTACATATTGTAGCGCGGCAAACAGAATAGCGAGGTGAAAAAGTATGCGGTCGATTGCTATGGGACTTGGTATGATTGCAGGCGCTGCGATCACGCTGACGGTTGTCAATTCCTTGTATCCCGACGTGCCCAGGAGAATGATGCGCGACGGGAAGCGCGCAGTTCGCAGCGCGAAGCGGACGATGTGCGATTTAGGGAGCATGATGGCCAAATAAGCGGCCAAAGCAAAAGCGATCCGAAGGGGTCGCTTTTGCTTTTGAGCGGAATACTTTGTGTGAAATACTTGACGCAAACTACACAATCGGATACACTTAAGCAATAAAACCACGAAAGGTAACGCAAAAAGAATGAATGCAGAAACCATGTCGGGCGTCGGCTCGTTTTTCTCCAGCTACGGTATCCTGATTGTCCTCATGATCGCCATGTTTGCGATTATGATCATCCCTCAGCGCCGCCGTGACAAAAAGGTCAAGGCCATGCTGGCCGCCCTCAAACCCGGAGACCGCGTGCGCACCATCGGCGGCATCTACGGCACCATTAGCTCCGTAAAGGATGATATCGTCGTTTTGCAGGTTGGGCCCGACAAGGTCAAGCTGGTTTTCGCCCGTGGCGCGGTTTCTCAGGTGGACGAGGCCGGCGTGGAAAACACGCTGGACGAGGAAGTCAAGTCTTAAGGTCGAAGTTTTGCGTTTTGTGTCCGACGCTTGCCGCGCCGGACATATTTTTTTGCCCGCGCACCTATACTTCCGTATGGAGGTGAGCAGTTTGAAAGATGCATCTTTCAAACCCGTTTTGTGGCTTTTGCCGAATACAGGCGGCAATTTCGCCGACGCAAAACCAGCCCTAATTCCGATAGAAGGGAAGCTTTTGCTTTGCAAAAGCCGTGGTCATAAATTATGAGAAAAAGAAAGAATACGGCTCGGCGGGAAACAGGAACAAGCTTCCTGCAAGCCATCCGCGCCTCGCTGCTTGCGTGCATACTGACCACGGTGCTCGTGCTGCTGCTTGCCTTTATGTTGAAATGGGATTGGCTCTCTCCCGGCGCCATGCACACCGCCACCACCATCATCAAGGCCGCGTCCGCCTGCTTTGCGGGATGGCTTACTGCCAAATATGTCGCGGATAAGGCCTGGGTTTTTTCCGGCCTCGCGGGCTTGCTGTATATGCTGCTTTCCTACGTCGTCTTTTCTCTGCTTGAGCAAAATTTTGCGCTCAGCGTGCTTTTCGTATCCGATATGATATTGGGCCTTGTGTGCGGTATGCTCAGCGGCATCATTCTCGGCCTGCTGAAAAGCATGCGCGCGCAAGCCTGATACGGGACAGCGGGCCCGCCGCGCTATTTGCGACGGACCCGCGCCGTGCGGGCGGCTCGTGTCAGCCGATGACCTCGCGCGCGATATCGTTGCGGATCAGCTCGGCAAAGGGCGGCCGTGCGGAAAGCTCGCCCGCTCCCTCCATGAGCGCGAGCAGGCGCTCGTAATCCGGCTCCAGCATCTCGGGATTCGTCTTCCAGGAATCCGTTTCACGGTAATTTTTAACAACCTTAACGAGGATTTCGGACGAGCTGTCGGGGAAGAAGGGCTGCATGGCCTCCGCGATCTCCGCGTCGCTTGCCGTCGTAATCCAGCGCTGCGCCTTGTATATGGCGCGCACAAAGCGCTCTATTAAATCCGCGTCGGCATGCAGCGTTTCCTGGCGCACGAGATAGACCGTGTAGGGCACCTCGCCGGACGCAATGCCTACGTTGGCTACGATGCTGCCCTTGCCGGCCAGCTCAAATTCGGTCGCAGTCGGCTCAAACAGCGTGACATAATCGCCCATGCCGCCTTCAAACGCGCCGCCCATCAAATTGAACTGCACAGAGTCGATGACCTCCACGTCCACGCCCGGCGTCAGCCCGTTTTGCTCCAGCACATACAACAGCGCCATCATGGGCATGCCGCCCGGCCGCCCGCCGATTACGGTCTTGCCGCGCAAGCTTTCCCATTTGAAATTCGCCTCCGCTTCATGACCCAGCAGGAAGGAGCCGTCGCGCTTGGTAAGCTGCGCTACGATAACGGGATAATCCGCCTTTCCTTCGTTGTAGACGTATACGCCCGTTTCCGGCCCGGCCAGGCACACGTCCGCCTGCCCGGAGAGCAGCGCCGTCATGGCCTTGTCGGAACCGCCGGAGGTTGTAATATTGATTTCCAGACCCTCCTCGGCAAAGTACCCTTTGGAAATAGCTACGTATTGGGGCGCGTAGAATACCGAGCGCGTCACCTCATGTAATTCCACCGTTCTCAGCTCCGACGTTTCTTTGCAGCCAAGCGCGCAGCATAACAGCAGCGACAGGGCCAGCAGGATTAGCAACGCTTTTTTCACCGCATTCGTTCCTCCTTCAGAATTCTAAGCCATATTATGACGCGCCGCGCCTATGTGTGAAAAGCCGCGCGGCTCATAAGGCTTCCCGGATTTCGGCGCGGCTTGGCCTATGGCATTGAAATTCCCGACGGCATGGTATATACTGTCGGTACGGAGGTGAGGAATATGTCGGCAGGCAGGGATACACAGGAGTTTCAGCGTCCGTTTTCCAGCAGGTCTCCGCACGATACGCTTCTCACGGTCTACGCGGCCATGCGGGAAAAGGGCTACGACCCGGTCAACCAGATCGTGGGTTATCTTCTTTCCGGTGACCCGACCTACATTACGAGCCATAACGACGCGCGCTATCTCATTTCGCGCATCGAACGGGACGAGCTGATCGAGGAGCTTGTGCGCTATTATGTAGAGCAGGCGGGCGGGCAGTCATGATGGAACGCGTGCTTGCGCTGGATGTGGGCGAGCGCCGCATCGGCATTGCCGTCAGCGACCCGCTGGGCTTCAGCGCGCAGGGGCTCGAAACCTATACGCGCGGCGCGTCGGAGGAGGCGGACATCGCCTATATCCTCTCTGTTGCGGCGCGCTACAGGCCCGTAAAGCTCCTTGTGGGCATGCCGCGCAGCATGAACGGCACCTATGGCCCGCAAGCGGAAAAAACCCGCGCCTTTGCCGGCGCGCTGGCCGAAAAGTGGGACGGCGCAATCCTGTTTCTGGATGAGCGGCTCACCACGTGCGCGGCAGAGCGCGTGCTGCTGCAAGCGGACGTAAGCCGAAAAAAACGCAAAACCGTGATCGATAAAATGGCCGCGGTCCTGATTCTGCAAAGCTATCTGGACGCGCAGATTTAAGAGGATTATATGGAAGAATTGACGCAGGGCAATCTCATTACGCTGCTTGACGAAGCGGGCAAAGAGGTCGAATTCGATCTGCTCATGTCCTTTGATTATGAAGGAAAGCGCTACATCGCGCTCCTTCCCACCGAGTCTGTGGAGGGCGTGGGCGAGGACGAGGTGGTGCTGCTCGAGGTGAAGAAGGACGGGGGAGAGGATGTGTTTTGCTCCATCGACAATCCTGTTTTGCTATCCGAGGTGTTCGACGTGTTTTCCGAGCTTTTTGAAGATGAGCTCGACGGAGACGACGAGTCGGACACGGACGAATAAAATCGCCCAAAACCATTGCTTTTTTCGGAACGTCTGTGCTATAATGCACAAGGTATCACGCACCCTCGCGGATGTTCGGTCTCGTGCCCGAAAGGGTTTCCCGATATTTTGAAGCGAGGGGAGGAAAAAAACGAGGAGGTTTATTATTCATGTCCGTGATTTCCATGAAGCAACTGCTGGAGGCCGGCGTACATTTCGGTCACCAAACCCGCCGTTGGAACCCCAAGATGAAGGAATACATCTTCACCGAGCGCAATGGGATTTACATCATTGACCTGCAAAAGACTGTCAAGAAAATCGAAGAGGCTTATTTCTTCATCCGCGATCTCGCGGCTGATGGGAAGTCTATTCTGTTCGTCGGCACCAAAAAGCAGGCGCAGGAATCCATCGAGCAAGAAGCCCGCCGCTGCGACATGTTCTATGTTAATCAGCGCTGGCTCGGCGGCATGCTCACAAACTTTAAGACGATCCAGGGCCGCATTGCCCGTCTGCACAAGATTGAGCAAATGGAAGCCACCGGCCAGTTCGAGTTGCTGCCCAAGAAGGAGGTCATCGGCCTCAAGGCGGAGCATGAGAAGCTCGAAAAGAACCTCGGCGGTATTCGCGATATGAAAAAGCTCCCGGGCGCGCTGTTTGTCGTCGATCCCCGCAAGGAGCATATTGCCGTGGCCGAGGCCCGCACGCTGAAAATCCCGATCATCGCCATCATCGATACGAACTGCGACCCGGACGAGGTTACCTATCCCATCCCCGGCAACGACGACGCAATCCGCGCGGTCAAGCTCATCACCGCGAAGATGGCAGACGCCGTGATCGAGGGCCGTCAGGGCGAGCAGATGGACGAGGGCGAACCCGCCGAACCGCCTGCCGCCGAAACCGAAGAATAAGTCGATTACGGGAGGAAAGAGCAATATGTTTACCGCAAAAGACGTTATGACGCTGCGCGAGCTGACCCAGGCCGGTATGATGGACTGCAAAAAGGCCCTTGCCGAGTGCGAGGGCGATATGGAAAAGGCCAAGGACTACCTGCGTGAAAAGGGCCTTGCCGCCGCCGCCAAGAAGGCTGGTCGCATCGCGGCCGAGGGCCTTGTCGCCTCTTATCTGGACGATATGGTCGGCGTAATCTGCGAGGTCAACTGCGAAACGGACTTTGTTGCAAAGACGGATGATTTCAAGAACTTTGTGCAGGCCATTGCCGAGCAGGTTGCCAAGTGCAACCCGGCTGACGTGGACGCGCTTCTGGCGCAAAACAGCGTCAAGCAGCCCGGCACTACGGTGACCGCCCTGCTCAACGAGGCCGTGGCGCGCATCGGCGAGAAGGTCAGCATCCGCCGCTTTGCCCGTTACGAGGGGGTTGCGGATACCTACATTCACCTGGGCGGAAAAATCGGCGTGCTCGTCGAGTTCGACGCACCCAAGGAATTGCAGGGCAATCCCGATTTCCGGCATACCGCGCACGATGTGGCCATGCACATCGCCGCTGCGCGTCCGGGCTATCTGACCCGCAGCCACGTGCCCGAAACGGAAGTCGAGCATGAGCGTGAGATCGGCCGCGCGCAGGCCATGAACGAAGAAAAGCCCAAGCCCGCCGCCATCATCGAGAAAATGCTCGTCGGCAAGGTGGAGAAGTTCTATAAGGACGTTTGCCTGCTCGAGCAGCTTTTCGTTAAGGATACGAGCATGTCGGTATCCAAAATGCTGGAAACCGCTTCCAAGGAGCTGGGCGCAAACATCTCCATCAAGCGCTTTGAACGCTTCGAGATGGGCGAGGGCCTCCAAAAGCGCGAGGACAACTTCGCCGCCGAAGTCATGAGCCAAATGAAATAAGCAACGTGAAAAGGACACGGAAGCGTGTCCTTTTTTTCGTGACAAAGAATGGAGAGGAAGCCATGTATAAAAGAGTCCTGATCAAGATCAGCGGCGAGGCGCTCAGCTCCGCGCGTTCGCCCTTGTGCGGCGAAACGATCCGCGAAACGGCGGAGCGGCTGGCAAGCGTGCAAAAGCTGGGCGTAGAGATCGGCGTGGTAGTGGGCGGGGGAAACATCCTGCGCGGACGCAGCGCCGACGGCATGGACCGCAACCGGGCCGACAGCATGGGGATGCTGGCCACCGCCATCAACGCCATGGCGCTTCAGGATGCGCTCGAAAAGGCGGGCGCGGACTGCACCGTGCTTTCCGCCGTGCAAATGGATAAATTCTGCGATCTTTTTACCGCGCGGGCAGCGGAGGCCAGCCTTGCCGCGGGCAAGCTCGTTATCTTCGCCTGCGGCACCGGCTCGCCTTTCTTCTCGACGGACACGGCCGCCGCCTTGCGCGCCGCTGAAATTCACGCGGACGTCTTGCTGCTTGCCAAAAACGTGGACGCGATATATTCTGCCGATCCCAAAACGAACCCCGATGCGGTGCGCTACAGCCGTCTGAGCTACGATCGGGTTATTCGAGAAAATCTACAGGCCACGGATCTTACGGCCATCACCCTGTGCAGGGAGCAGAATATCCCTATCCATGTGTTTTCGCTCTCCGAACTGAGCTGTGTCTTTTCCGGGAAAGAAACGGGCACGGTCGTGTCAAATGCGTAATCCTACTTGAATGAAGAACGCGGTTTATAGTACAATGATACGTACGATGCAAATAAGCAAAGGAGGTAAGATTGAATGCCTGCGGATATCGTAGATCAAACCAAAGAAAGAATGGGAAAAACCCTGAACAACCTGAAACAGGAGCTAAGCTCGCTCCGCGCGGGCCGCGCGAACGCACAGGTGCTCGACCGCATCATGGTTGATTACTACGGCACGCCCACGCCCATCCAGCAGCTTGGCAACATCAGCACGCCAGAGCCGCGCATGCTGATCATCTCCCTTTGGGATACGAAGGCCATTCCCATGGTGGAGAAGGCCATTCAAAAATCCGATCTCGGCATCAATCCCGCCAATGACGGCAAGGTGATTCGTCTCGTGTTCCCGGAGCTGACCGAGGAGCGCCGCAAGGAGCTTGTCAAGGTCGTGCGCAAAAAAGGGGAGGAGGCCAAGGTCGCCCTCCGTTCCATCCGCCGCGATTCCTTCGAGCAGCTCAAGCAGCAAAAGAAGGACAATCAGCTCACCGAGGACGATCAAAAGCGGCTAGAGGAGAAAACGCAAAAGCTGACCGACGAGCAGATCAAAGAGGTTGATCTCATTGTCGCCGCCAAAGAGAAGGAGATCCTCGCGGTTTGAAGGATGTGCTTGGCTTGCCGCTGGAGCGGGCCGCTGCGCTCCTTGCCGGGGAGGGCTTGCGCGTGTGTGCCCAAGAGCTGCGCTCGCGCAAGGGCCTTGCCGGGAATGAAGACCGCGTAATCCGGCAACGCTTCGTTCCGCCGGACGGCGTGGAGCTTTTATACGCGTCCTTTAAAACGGACGCAGTCAATCAAAACGACTGAGCAACGCATTCATGCCTGCATGAGTGCCAGCAAGGATGCCCGCGCATCCTTGCTCTGCAATGGGGGAGCATGACCGAAGAAAAGAGACAATTTGCCCTTGCGCACGGGCTGAACCCCGAAACGGTTCCGCAGCATGTCGCCATCATTATGGACGGCAACGGCCGCTGGGCGACAAAACGCGGTTTGCCCCGCTCGCTTGGACATCGCGCGGGCGTAAACAGGCTGCGCGAGATCATTCGGTTTTCCTCCGATACGGGCGTAAAGGCGCTCTCGCTCTACGCGTTTTCGACCGAGAACTGGAAGCGGCCGCAGGATGAGCTTGGCGTGCTGTTTGGCCTGTTGGTCGAATACTTTAATTCCGAAATTGACGAGCTGGACGCAAACCGCGTGCGCATTCGCGCGCTGGGAGACGTTTCACAGTTCCCGCAAAGGGTGAGCGAGGCCGTTTGCCGCGCGGAAGCGCGTACGGCGGAGAACGACGGGCTTATCCTCAATATTGCGCTGAATTACGGCAGCCGTGCGGAGCTTTTGCGCGCCGCCCGCCTTGCCTGCGCGGACGCAAAGGGCGATCCGGGCGCGATCACGAGCGAAAGCCTTGAACGGCATCTTTATACGGCGTGCCTCCCCGCGCTTGATTTGCTGATTCGCACGAGCGGCGAGAAGCGGCTGTCTAACTTTCTGCTGTATCAAGCCTCTTATTCAGAATTGCTCTTTACGGACGACCTTTGGCCGGATTTTGACGAAAGCAGCTATATAGCCGCCTTACAGGAGTATGCGCGGCGCAAGCGGCGCTACGGAGGATTGAACGAAAACAAATGAAGACGCGCATCATTGTCGGCACGGTTCTTTCGCTGCTGCTTGTTTCGGTATTGTACTTTGGCGGCCTGTATTACATAATCGTCATGACGCTTTTCTCGATCGCCGCCGTGCACGAGATGGGAAAGCTCCTGCGCGTGAAGGGCTTTAACCCTTCCATGCCGGCCGCTTACTTGTTTTCGGCGGCATACGGCTTCCTGTATTTTTATCTGGGCTTAACAGCGGTTGCATGCTTTTTCCTCGCTTGCCTGCTCGCTTCCATATGCTGCGTGCTGATGCGCCGGAATGCATGCGGAGGAGACGCCTTTGCCACGCTGTCTATTTTTTGCTATCCAATCGTGCTGCTTGTGTGCTTGCTGCTATCCTACGCGGGCTTTGAACGCTCTCTGGGGCTTACAACGGCTTGCCTGGCCATGGCGACGCCCGCTTGCGCGGATACCTTCGCCTACTTTGGTGGCACGCTCCTTGGCAAGCATAAGCTCTGCCCGGCCATCAGCCCAAAGAAAACCGTGGAGGGCGGCGTCTTCGCGCTTCTTGGCGGCATAAGCTTCGGCGCGATTTTGATTCCACTGCAAAGGCTCTGGGGTGGAACGGTTTCGGTCGGCCTGCTGTTGGGAATCGGCCTGTTGTGCGGTTTTTTTGCGCAGGTGGGGGATCTGCTCGCTTCGCTTTTGAAGCGCTGGGCAGGCATTAAGGATTTTTCTACCATTTTCCCCGGACACGGCGGCATTATGGACCGCATCGACAGCGTATTGGCTTGCTCCGCCGTCGTCGTGGTCTGCTTTACTATTCTGACGCGCCTTGGAATATACTAATATGGATGCGCCGTGCTTGGAAAATTGGCTGATAAGGAAACGGGCGAAAGCATGCGATATGTAACGGTACTTGGCGGCACGGGTTCCATCGGGAAACAGGCGCTCGATGTGCTTTCCGCGCACCCGGATCGCTTTGCGCTCTTCGGCATATCCGGCGGCGAGAATACGCAAGGGCTTATCGCACGGTGCCGGGCGTATAGGCCTCGCTTTGCGGCAAGCAGGCTTCCCCTTGACGCGTCGCTGCTTCCGCAGGGCACGGAGCTGCTTTGCGGCGAGAACGCCGCCGCCGAGCTGGCCGCCATGCCTGAATCAGATACGGTGGTAAACGGCATTTCCGGCATTGCGGCGCTTACGCCCCTGCTTGCGGCGCTTCGCCTTGGCAAGCGTGTTGCCCTCGCCAATAAGGAAAGCATCGTGTGCGGCCACGCGCTGGTAGACGAAGCGCTCGACCTTTACGGCGGTGAGCTGCTGCCCGTAGACAGCGAGCAGTCCGCCATTTTTCAGGCGCTTAGCTGCGGCGCGCACGGGGAAATTGACAAAGTGTATCTCACCGCGTCCGGCGGGCCCTTCTGGAAAAGGCCGCTTGACGAGCTGGAACACGTTACGCCGGAGGAGGCTTTAAAGCATCCGACCTGGCGCATGGGCGGCAAAATCACCATCGATTCGGCGACGCTTTTTAACAAGGGGCTCGAGGTGCTGGAGGCGGCGTACCTTTTCCATATCCCCGGGGAGAAGATCGAGGTTGTGCTGCACCCCCAGTCTGTCGTGCATTCCGCGGTTGGCTTTGCGGACGGAACGATTATGGCCAACTGCAGCGCGCCCGACATGCGTCTGCCCATCCAGTATGCGCTGACCTACCCTGAACGGCTTTCCTGCCCAGCAAGACGGCTGACGCTTTCCGATTTAGCCGGCTTACAGTTTTGCAGGGCGGAGCTTGCGCGCTTTACCGCGCTGCGCCTCGCCTACGACGCGCTTGCGGCGGGTGGCTCCGCTCCTGTTGTGTATAACGGCGCAAACGAAGCGGCCGTTTCGCTCTTTTTCGGCGGCAAGCTTGGGTTTTTGGGCATTGAGCGCGCAGTCAGCTATGCGCTCGAACGCCATACGCCGCGCGAAACGCCGTCGCTTGACGCAATACTGGACGCCGATTGGGAAGCACGGCGGCTTGTGGAGGCCTATGCTTCCGCGCAAGAATAATGAACGAGGAGATTAAATGACGAGCTTTTTATCCATCCTTGCGGCGCTTGTCCTGATATCGCTGCTGGTAACGGCGCATGAATTCGGCCACTTTGCGGTCGGCCGCCTGTTTCACTTTGATGTTGTGGAATTCTCCGTAGGCATGGGGCCCGCGCTGCTGAAAACGAAAGGGAAGAACGGAAAAGGAACTGTTTTTTCGCTCCGCGCCCTGCCAATAGGCGGCATGTGCCGCTTTTATGGTGAGGATCAGGAGGTAAGGGACGATCGTTGCTTTAACGCGCATCCCGCTTGGCAGCGCATCCTTGTGGTGCTCGCCGGGCCCGTGATGAACTTGCTCATGGCGCTGCTGCTCTCCATGATCACCCTCTCTCTCTACGGCAATTATGCGCCCGCCGTGTATGAAACGCCGGAGCCAGGCTCGCCCGCGTACGAAGCCGGATTGCTGCCAGGCGATTTGCTGCTTTCCGTAAACGGCAAGAGTATACGCTATTATTCCGAAACCGTAGACATGATCCGCGCCGCGGACAGCGGCGATATGACGCTTGTCGTGCTGCGCGAGGGCGTTGAGCAGACCCTCGTTTTGCACGATGTTTACGATGCGGCGCAGGGCTATAATTATATCGGCATCACCATCACGCCCGCGCGCCGTTTCTATGGCGTAATCGGCGCGGTTGGTCAATCGTTTGGCTATGTGGGCGGCATGGTGCGCGATACATTCTCCTTCTTCGGCACCCTGTTTTCCGGGGAAATCGCCTCCACGGATGTGGCGGGGCCGGTCGGCACCATCGCGTACATAAGCGAAGCGGTGCGCTATGGGTTTGAAACCGTGCTCCGGCTTGCGATTCTCATCAATATCAGCCTCGGCATTTTCAATTTGCTGCCCGTGCCCGCGCTCGACGGTGGGCGGCTGGTGTTCCTTGTGATCGAGTGGATTCGCGGCAAGGCCATCGATCCGCAAAAGGAGGGCATGGTGCACTTTGTAGGCCTGATCCTGCTCTTTGGGCTCATACTCTTTTTGACCTATAATGATATTGTGAATCTCGTGCGGGGGTAGGGGGGGGGGAAAGAAGGCTTATGCGGCGTACGACAAGGCAAGCGCGGGTGGGCGGCGTGCCCATCGGCGGCAGCGCGCCCATCAGCGTGCAGTCGATGACCAATATCGACACGCGGGATGCCGCCGCCACCATCGCGCAGATTCATCGTCTGCAAGCGGCGGGCTGCGAGCTTGTGCGCGCGGCTGTGTTCGATTTTGACGCGGCAAAGGCCTTTCGCACGATTCGGGACGCGATTTCCATCCCGCTCGTGGCGGATGTGCACTTTGATTATCGCCTCGCGGTGGCCGCTATAGAAAACGGCGCGGACAAGCTCCGCATCAATCCGGGCAACATCGGCTCCGAGGCGCGCGTGCGCACGGTGGCCGACTGCGCGCGTGCGCATGGCGTGCCCATCCGCATCGGCGTAAACGCGGGCTCGCTTGAAAAGGATCTCAAGGAGCGCTTTGGCCCCGCTTCGCCCGAGGCGATGGTGGAAAGCGCCCTGCGGCATGTGCGCATTCTGGAAAGCTGCGGCTTTACGGATATCGTGCTGTCGCTCAAGGCCTCCGCGGTCGCGGACTGCGTGGAGGCGTACAGGCGGATGGCGCGGCTTACGGACTATCCGCTGCACATCGGCATTACCGAAACGGGCGGCGCGGAAATGGGCGTGGTAAAATCATCCATTGGCTTGGGCGCGCTGCTGCTTGACGGCATTGGAGACACGCTCCGCGTATCGTTAACGGACGATCCCGTGCGCGAGGTCGAGCTGGGACTCCGCATCCTGCGCGCGCTGGGACTGCGCAGGGACGACGTGGAGATCGTGAGCTGTCCCACCTGCGGGCGCACGCGTGTGGATTTGATGACGGCCGTGAAGGAGGTTTCCCGGCGCGTGCCGCGCAATGCGGGATACCTCAAAATTGCCGTGATGGGCTGTGCGGTCAACGGCCCCGGCGAGGCGGTCGACGCGGATATCGGCATTGCCTTCGGGGACGGAAACGGCGTGATCTTTCGCAAGGGTGAAAAATACAAGAGCGGCCCCATGCCCGAAATTCTTGATGCGCTGATTGCGGACGCAACAGAGATGCTGGGGTGCGCCCTTCAATAACAAGCGTGACCTTGGGGGGACGGATTGGATAACATTATCGCGCGCATCGCGGCGCAAACAGGCTTGTCAAACGCGCATATCGAGCTTGCGGAGGCTGTGCTCATAAAGGATACGAGCTGCCTCCAGCTTCGCGTTTCCTGCGAGCGCGCGCTGCTGCCCGAGGAAAACGCCGCGTTGCAAGCGGCGCTTGAAGCGGAGCTCCCGATGCGTATTTCGCTCACCTGCACGGAGCGCGAACGGGCCGTGTCCGCGCCGGAAGCGGCGAATACCGCCGAAAGGTCGGCTGCTCCCGTCAAAACGGCGGCGTGTGAAAAGCCCGCGCAAAACGGCGCGAGCCTGCTGCTTGGCAAGCCCATTGCCGCTGGGCGTATTAAACCCCTTTCGGAGCTTTCCGAAAACAGCGCGAGCATTACCGTGCGCGGTCAAATCGTATCCTTCGAGGCGGTGGAACCCTTCGCGCGCAAGCAACAGGGGCCCGGCCCCGCGCCCAAGCCCACCTATCGCGTGCTGATCAACCTGACCGACAAGCATGATTCCATTGGCTGCACCTGTCTTTTCTTTGACCCCGCCAAGCGTGACCGCTTTATGAGCGCGCTTTCCGAGGCGACCGACAAGCGCGACGATCTGCTTCTTCGCGGCGTATGCAAGTTTTCAAATTATAATAAAGAATTACAGATTTTTGCAAACGATGTGACCGCGCTTCCGCCCGTGCTGCGCATGGATGCGTCGGAGGAAAAACGGGTAGAGCTGCACCTGCACACGAAAATGTCTACCATGGACGGTGTAACGGACATAACCGATGCGTTTAAGACCGCCAAGCGTTTTGGACACAAGGCGCTGGCCATTACGGATCACGGCGTGGTGCAATCGTTCCCAAAGGCTGCGGCGCTCGCCAAAAAAACGGGGGTGCGCGCCATCTTTGGTGTGGAGGGGTATCTGGTGCCGGATACCGTCGAGGCTCCCTCGAGCGACGACTTCGTGGTGTTTGATATCGAAACGACCGGCCTTAAGCCCGAGCACGCAGAAATAATTGAAATCGGCGCGGTTCGCATCGCGCGCGGCGCAATTATCGGCCGTTTCTCCACCTTTGTAAACGACGGTGTGGTGATTCCCCCGGAAATTACGAAGCTTACCCGCATTACAAACGACATGATCGCCGGCGCGCCGTCCCTTCGCGACGTACTTCGGGATTTTATTGCCTTTTCCGAGGGCGCGCATCTTGTGGCGCACAACGCGAGCTTTGACGTGGGCTTTTTGCGCTATCACGGGGAACGCTATGGCTGCGCGTTCTCCGCGCCCTATGCCGACACGCTCATGCTCGGCCGTTATCTGCTGCATGATCTGCCCAATCACAAGCTGGATACGCTCTGCGCGCATTTCAACATCGATATCAGCGGTCATCACCGCGCTGTAGACGATGCGGAGGCGACCTCCACGCTCTTTTTGCGGTTGCTGGAGCTGCTTGCCCAGCGCGGCATAACGCACGTGCCGCTGCGCGTGGACGAGCCAAAGGAGCAGGGTGCGGGCAAGCATAAGGGGCACAAGACCAAAAGCAATCACATTACCATTTTGGCGCGTACGCAGGACGGCCTCAAGAACCTATATCGTCTCGTAAGCTATGCGCACCTCGATTATTTCCGCACGCGGCCGCTTATTCCCAAGAGCCTGCTTTCCATCTATCGCGGTGGGCTGCTGCTTGGCTCCGCCTGTGAGCAGGGCGAGCTGTTTCAAGCGCTTGTGCACGGCGCGGACGAGGAAGCGCTCATGCGCGTCGCGGCTTACTACGACTATTTTGAAATCATGCCGCTTACAAACAACGCCTTCATGCTGCGCGAGGGGATCGCGCCCGATGAAGAAGCCTTGCGCGCCTTCAACCGCCGCGTCGTGGCGCTGGGAGAAAAAATGGGAAAGCCTGTCGTCGCGACGGGCGACGTACATTTTCTTGAGCCGGAGGATTCCGTTTTCCGAGAGGTGCTCATGACCAAGCTGGGCTTTTCCGATGCGGACCAGCAGGCGGGGCTGTACTTTAAGCCGACGGATGAAATGCTCGAGGAGTTTTCCTATCTTGGCGAGGAAACGGCACGGCGCGTTGTGATTACCGCAAGCAATGAAATCGCCGACCTCTGCGAGCCGCTCAAGCCCTTCCCGGACGGCACGCACGCGCCGGAGATTCCCAATGCGGAAAACGAGCTCCGCGACATGGCCGTTTCTACCGCGCACGGTATATACGGCGATCCGCTGCCCAAAATCGTGGAGGCACGGCTCGATAAGGAGCTGCATTCCATCATCGGCAACGGTTTTGCCTCGCTCTACCTGATGGCGCAGCGTCTTGTGTACAAATCGCTTTCCGACGGCTATTTGGTTGGATCGCGCGGCTCGGTTGGTTCCTCGTTTGTCGCTACCATGGCCGGTATTACGGAGGTGAATCCGCTTCAGCCGCATTATGTGTGCCCCAAGTGCAAACATAGCGATTTTGACGTGGATCGCTCCCTTTATGCTTGCGGCGCAGATATGCCGGATCGCGACTGCCCCGCGTGCGGCACAAAATACAAAAAAGAAGGTTTCGATATACCGTTCGAGGTATTTTTGGGCTTCAAGGGCGATAAGACGCCGGATATTGACCTCAACTTTTCCGGCGAGTATCAGCCTGTGGCGCACAAATATGTGGAAGAGATGTTCGGCGTTGGACACGCCTTCCGGGCGGGAACCATATCCGGCATTGCGGAGCGCAAGGCGGACGAGCTGGTGGAAGGCTATGCGCTTGCAACGGGAAAGCTCCTCCGCCGGGCGGAGAAAAAGCGCCTCAGCAACGGCTGCCTCGACGTAAAGGTGACCACGGGCCAGCATCCAGGCGGCATCGTTATCGTGCCCAAGCATGAGGATATTCTGGACTTTACGCCCATTCAGTATCCCGCAGACAAAAAAGACAAAAACACCATTACCACGCATTTTGATTTCCACGCGATGGACGACCGGCTTGTGAAGCTGGATATCCTGGGCCACGACGATCCCACCGCTCTGCGCATGCTGGAGGATATCACGGGCGTCAATCCGCGCGGGATTCCGCTGGATGACGCGGATACGATGGGCATCTTCTCCTCGCCCGCGCCGCTGAAAATCGATCTGTCCGGCATGAATTGCAGCGTCGGAACGCTGGGCGTGCCGGAATTTGGCACCGGCTTTGTGCGCACAGTGCTGGAAAACACAAAGCCCACCTCCATTGAGGAGCTCATCCGCATCGCGGGCCTTACGCACGGCACGGACGTGTGGCTCAACAACGCCGAGCCGCTCGTAATGAACAAAATCGCAAAGCTTTCCGAGGTGCTCTGCACGCGCGACGATATTATGAATTATCTCATCGCGCACGGAATGGAAGCGTCCATTTCCTTTAAGATCATGGAAAGCGTCCGCAAGGGCAGGGGACTTACGCCCGAAATGGAGCAGGCGCTCGAGGAGGGAAAAATCGCGGATTGGTTTGTGGATTCCTGCAAAAAAATCAAATACATGTTCCCGCGTGGGCACGCGGTGGCGTATGCCATGATGTCCTTCCGCATCGCGTATTTCAAGGTGCATGAGCCGCTTGCCTTTTACGCGGTTTACTATACCGTGCGCGCGGACGCGTTCGACGTAACACGCGCGCTCGGCGGCGCGGCGCGCGTACTGAAAACGATTAAGGAGCTCGAGCGAGGCATGCAGTCCATGGAGTTTGCCGAGCGGAAAAAGGTGAAGGAGCTGATCACCATCCTCGAGGTGGTCTACGAAATGAACCTGCGCGGCATCGAACTGCTGCCGGTCGATCTATACCGCTCCGAGGCGACGCGCTTCACCATTGAGAACGGCGTTATTCGGCCGCCGTTTAACTCCATTCCGACCGTGGGCGCGACTGCGGCTGAAACGCTTGTGCAAAATAGGGGAAACAAAAGGTTTCTGTCCGTAGAGGCGTTTCAAAAGCGTACGGGCACAAACAGCGCCGTAGCCGCGAAGCTGCGCGATTGCGGATGCTTTGCCGGGCTGCCCGAGACGAATCAAATTTCCCTCTTTTCGCTTGACGCTTAACGTAATATAGTTTAAAATACCTGGTAGCATCCTGCACTATATGGTGTTGTTCATAGATAGATCGTTTGTGTTAAGAATCAACGTGATGGTATGAAGCCGTGCAGCGATGCGCGGCGATTATTTTATATAGATTGGAGAACAGGCATGGAATGGTGGCTGGTTTTGCTCATCGGCGTTTGCACGCTGGTGATCGGTTTATTATTGGGATATGTTTACCGTCGGAATATCGCGGAGGCGAAGGTTGCCAAGGCCGAGGACGCGGTCAAAAAGCTGTATGACGACGCCCGCCATAAAGCGGAAGAAATAAAGAAGGAAAAGGTGCTCGAGGCCAAGGAGGAGGTCTTCCGCATGCGCTCCGAGGCCGAGAAGGAGAATAAGGAGCGCAGGACGGAACTCCAGCGCAATGAACGCAGGCTGTTTCAGCGCGAGGAACTGCTCGACAAGAAAATGGACGGCCTTGAGCTGCGGGAAAAGAGCTTGACGCAAAAGGAAGGCGAGCTGGAAAAGGCCGAGTCCGAGATATCCGCGTTGCGCGGGCAGCAATTGCAGGAGCTTGAGAAGATCTCCGGCCTGTCCATGGACGCAGCGAAGGAGATTTTGCTTGCCAACGTGGAGCAGGAGGCGCGGCACGACGCCGCCATCCTCATTCGCGATATTGAAGCGAAGGCCAAGGACGAATCCGACAAGCGCGCCCGCAATATCATCACCCTCGCCATCCAGCGCTGCGCTGCCGACCACGTGGCAGAGGCCACCGTATCGGTCGTTCCGCTTCCCAACGACGAAATGAAGGGCCGCATTATCGGCCGCGAGGGCCGCAATATTCGCGCGCTTGAAACGGCGACGGGCGTGGATTTGATCATTGACGATACGCCGGAGGCGGTCATTCTCTCCGGCTTTGATCCTGTGCGCCGCGAGATTGCGCGCATCGCGCTTGAAAAGCTCATTCTCGACGGACGCATCCATCCCGCGCGCATTGAGGAAATGGTCGAGAAGGCCAAAAAGGAAGTCGATTCCCAGATTCGCGAGGCGGGCGAGCAGGCGGTGCTCAACACGGGCGTAAACGGCCTGCATCATGAGCTCATTCGCTATTTGGGCCGCATGCGCTACCGCACGAGCTATGGCCAGAACGTGCTGAACCACTCCATCGAGGTGGCGCATCTTTCCGGCATCATGGCGGCGGAGCTGGGCGCGAATATCGCGCTTGCCAAGCGCGCGGGGCTGCTGCACGATATCGGCAAGTCCATCGATCATGAAGTCGAGGGCTCGCACGCGCAGATCGGCGCCGATCTTGCCAAAAAATTCCGCGAGAACAACCAGATTGTGCACGCGATTCTCGCCCATCACAACGACGTGGACCCCACGACCGTGGAGGCCATCATCGTGCAGGCGGCCGACGCAATCTCCGCCGCAAGGCCCGGCGCGCGGCGCGAAACGCTGGAAACCTATATTAAGCGCCTTGAGAAGCTGGAGGAGATCGCCAATTCCTTTGACGGCGTGGAAACCTCCTACGCCATCCAGGCTGGCCGCGAGGTGCGAATCATCGTCAAGCCGGATCGTGTGAACGACAGCGATACGGTCATCATGGCAAAGGATATCGCCAAGCGCATTGAAGCTGAGCTGGAGTATCCGGGCCAGATCAAGGTGAACGTCATCCGCGAAACGCGCACCGTGGATTTCGCAAAATAACGTTTCCGATTGGAAGCACAAGGATATGCCGGCGTGCATATCCTTTTTTATGGAGGAGTTATGTCTTTTTGGATTGCCGACGGTCACTGTGATTATCTATATGGAGCCTTTCAGTCCGGCTTTGATATGACGCGCAAGGCGCGCACGCAAGTGGTATCGCTCCCTGAAATGCAGGAGGGCCGGGTCGCCATCCAGCTCTTTCCCTGCTGGATCGACGTAACGCTCAAGACGCCGCCGCTGCACCAGTGTATCGCCATGATTGACGCGTATCACAAAATGCTGGCGGAGCACCCGACCTTTACGCCGCTGACAAAGGACTTTACGCCGGAATCGGGGAAGATTGCCACCGTCTTGACGGTAGAGGGCGGTGAGGCCATCGACGGAAGCCTTTCGGTGCTGCACGTATTGTATTCGCTCGGCGTACGCACCATGACGCTGACCTGGAACGATTCAAATGAGCTTGCCGGCGCGGCGCTTGCGCGGGGCAACAAGGGCCTTACCGCGCTCGGCAAGGAGGTTGTCGACGAGATGGGGCGCATCGGCATGGCGCTGGATGTGTCGCACCTCAGCGACAAGGGCATCGACGATGCGCTTTCCCGCGCAAGCTGCCCCATATTCGCCTCGCATTCCAACGCGCGCGCGGTGTACGATTCCCCGCGCAGCCTGACCGACGAATATATTCGGGAGATTTCCCGGCGCGGCGGCACCGTGGGCGTAAATTTCTATTATTTACAGCTCAGCCCGCGCCCCAACTGCTGCATCAACGATATCGTGCGCCACATCCTCCATGTGGTGGAGGTGGGGGGGATCGATTGCTGCGCGCTCGGCTCCGATATCGACGGCATGCATAAATACCCGGTGGATTTCACCTCCTGCCGTGATTTCCCAAAGCTTTGCAACGCATTGCTCGCGGCGGGTCTCTCGGAGGAGGACGTAACGAAGATTGCCTACACAAATCTGCATCGATATATCACGCAATTTGTTTGACAGGCGAAAGACGCGATGCTATAATAGCTCTTGCCGACTTCGCAGGGGCATGATGTAATGGTAACATAGCGGTCTCCAAAACCGTTCTTGAGGGTTCG
>CAZWSI010000004.1:0-109570 GCA_964636405.1 uncultured Oscillospiraceae bacterium | reverse complement strand
ATCGAGAGCATGGCCTCCGGCATGAACATGCTGCCCATGATCACCAAGAAGATCACCCTCGACGAGGTTCCCGAGAACATCCTCGCGCTGCAGACCGATCGCACAAACATGAAGATCACCTGCGTGATGGACTAAGCGCAACGACCGACCTGAAAGGAGCAGACCATGGCATATACCAAGTATCTGACCACCGAGTATCCGAATATCTTCTTTGAGGATAACAAAGTCGGCCAGCTCAAAAAGCGCATCTGGGACGCCTCCGAGGAGGAGATCCAGGCGATTCTGGACGATTACGGCATTGGCAGCCCCCTCGAGATGGGCATGCCGAACACCTACATCCAGACCACGCCGCGCGCCAAGCTCATTGAGAAGCGCCGCAAGAACGATATCGTGCTGGTTCCGATCGGCTCGACCGAGAACCACGGCGCGCAGAACCCCTCCGGCCTCGACACGCTGATGGTTCAGTTCATCTGCGAGGCCGTGCGCCGCAAGACCGCGAAGATGGGCTGCGAAGTATCGGTGGCCTATCCGCCCATGAACTACGGCGGACACCCCTATCACCACCTCGGCATGCCGGGCACGGTTATGATCTCCGAAACGACGATCATCAACACCCTCACCGACGTGATGGCTGGCCTCTGGGACGACGGCTTCCGCAAGATCATTCTGGTCAACAACCACGGTCAGGACTGGATGATGGAGAGCGCCGTGCAGGAGTTCTTCAAGCGTTATCAGCTGCCGGGCTTTGCCACCGTTGTGGAATGGCACCGCGCGGTTCGCGAGTTCTTCTATCCTCTGGGCGACGAGCGTCCCGATTTCGTCACCACGCCGTTCATCCATGCCGACGAGTCCGAGACGAGCGCGGCGCTGCTCATGTTCCCCGAGATGGTCGATATGAGCGTTTGCGTCGACGCGCTGCCGAAGAACTTCGGTTATCTGCAGGGCGGCTTCTATGACGGCTCTGTGGACTCCTTCCATCGCCCGAACCGTTGGCAGGAAGCCGAGGGCGCGGCCTGGATCGAGCGCTTCAGCACCCCCGAGGGCGTTGTCGGCCGTCCGACCCGCGCGGACCCGCGCCGCGTGAAGCGCGCCATCGCCGCCATCTGCGAGTACCTCACCTGCATGTGCGACGATATCATCACCGCGTATCCGGCCGGCCAGGTGCCGGATCCCACGAAGTTCACCTTCCGTCCGATGGAGGAGATCGAGCCCTGTCTGCGCGAGCCCCAGTCCGAAGGCTGGAAGTCCATTCACGAGCTCCCGCGCCGCGGCATCTTCATCGACTAAGCAACGGGAACAAACACACAAGGAGCGCTTCCGCGAGGGAGCGCTCCTTTCGCGCAGCCTTTACAGGGGCCGGGCTTTCTGCTATGCTCTGGTAAGCAGCCGGCAAGGCATGCTCGCAGGCATTTCAAGGAAAGGCGCTTTTGCTTTGCAAGAGCCAAGGTCATAAAAATGAAAAAAGCGATGATCGGCGGCTTTTCAGCTCTGCTGGGAACCATATGGGGGCTTGCCGTCATACTGTTTGCGGGAAACAATCTGACCTCGAGTTGGTCAACGCCGCCGGGAAGGTTTCTCACGACCGTTTCGGAGCTGGGCATGACGCTCCCCTTCAGCGGCTCTATCCTGCTTTTGGTTTTGGGCTTGTTGATTCTGGGAACGGAGTTCTTCAAAAAGGAGGGATAACCCGCCTGCTGTCCGTTTATGCAAACTACCCGGTGTCGCCTTGCGGCCTGTTGCGGCGGGCCTTCAGCATGGCCGCTCCATGCGGGAAACGCGCACATGAAAACGCTCGTTTCCCGGCATAGCGCCCTCCGCCATACCCGTTTGCGCAAAGCCCAGCTTTTCATACAGCGCGCGCGCGGGCTCGTTGCCCTCCAGCACCTCGACGGAAAGCGTCCTGCCGGGACGCGCGGAAACCACGCGCGCAACCAACCGCGCGCCCACGCCCCTGCGCATGCAGTCCGGGCGTACGTACAGCCACGCAAGCTCGTCCTCGGAATAGGCGGCAAAGCCCGCCGCGCGGCCGTCCAGCACGGCAACCTCGACCGTGTAATCGAACAGCCCCTCGCGAAGGGCCGCCTCTCGCAGCGGCACAAACGCCTCGTCAAGCCGTGCCGCGTGCAGCTCGAGCGGCCGTGCAAGGTCGTGGATTTCCATGATTGCAGCCCAATCCGCTTCCGTATAGGGGCGTATCTCGATAACCGGCATTCCGCATCCTTTCCCGCTTACAGTGCGCCCCTTACAGGGCGGATTGCTCCAGCGCGTTCAAAAACCAGGTGACCGCAAGGAGGTCGGCGCAGCCGCCGTGCGTGAGCTTGCGCGCGGCAAAATCCGCGTCCATGACGGTAAGCGCCGCGCGCCAGGCCGCGCTTCCCGGATAGCCGCCGAAGCGCGCGAGAAAATCCGCCGCCGCCGCGCGCGCATAGGCCGCGCCCGCCGTCCCGCCGCGCGCGAGCGCGTTGGTGTCGTCCACAGCCGCAATCAACGTCATCAGCGTATGGCAGAGCGCGTCGTTCTCGCTCACGCCTGACGAGAGAAGCGCGCGGTACGCGGGCAGCGAAAGCGCGCGCACGTGCGGAAAGCCCTCCGCAGCCTCGCCCCGCGCGCCCCGCGCACCCGTCAGGCGGTAAGCGCGCAGGCCGTGCGTAACGCTCGATTCGAGCGTAGCGCCCGATTCGAGCATAACGCCCGATTCGAGCGTAACGCTCGATTCGTGCATAGCGCTCGCAAGGGCGGGGAGCTCCGCAAGCGCCGGCCGCGCGAGACGCGCCGCTTCGCCGCAGGCTGCGTCCGCCGTAAGCGGCGCGCCTTCGGATGCGAGCCGCCCACAGGCGAAGCAGAGCACGCCGAACAAAAAAATCGCGCCCTTGTGCGTATTGATCCCGCCCGTGGCTTGCAGCATGGCCGCCTCGGCTTCTAACCCAAGCGGACGGATTCCGGCAAGCAGCGCGTCCGGCGGCGCGCCGCGCGCAACCAGCCCGCGCCGGGCAAAGGCGATAAAGAAGGGTTCGAGCGCCGCCGCGCTCGCGCGAAAGGTCGATATATCCATATCCGGGTGAGCGCCGCTTGTCACTGGGTCCACCAGTCCGGGCTTGGGCGCCGCCTCCGCCTCCGCAAGCAGCGCGCAGCGCGCAAGCGCGCCAATTGAGGCCGCCGCGTCCTTCATGGTCATGACCATCCTTTCCAGCGCGGTTTACAAATTGCGTTTGAAGCCGGGGCTGGTTTCACGCCGGCAAAACGGCCGTCCTCCGCGGTAAAATGCCCGCATTGCGAAAACCAATCCAACGTGCGTTCGAAAGATTGAGCTTTCAAGCCTCCTCCTCGGCGTACGCGGCGTCCGCGAGGCGCAAAAAAGCCGCGTCCAGCTCCGCGAGCGTATGCTTGCGGCTCCGCGCGCAGCCCGCGCCCGCTTCGCCGCAGACCATGCAGCCGCGCGCGGGATAGCCAAGCGCCGTGCGCGACAGGTGCTCTCCCGCCGCGTTAAGCACGTCGATATCCAGCAACCGTCCGTAGGGCAGCGTATCCTCCAGCGCGCAGGCCAGCGCCTTGACGGCGGCAGCCTCGGCGGGCACGAGGAAATAGGCCTCGTCGCCTGTGCGCAGCGCCAGATATTCCGCGTGCACGGGCAGCATACGCGCGCCGGAAAGAGCGGTGAGGATGCGGTCGCGCCCGGCCTCGTGAACGCGGTCCGAGGCGGTGTTTTTTTTGACCGGGCCCGGCGTATTGACCGTAAAGCAGACAAGCGCGCAGCCGGGGTGCGCGGAAAGCAGCGCCTTCTGGCGCGCGGCCCGCGCGTCGCGGGCGGCAAGAACGTCGGCAAGCGTAACAGTATACGGCATGCCAAGAGTATACCATAGCAAAACCGGGCAAACACGCCCAAATCGCGCAAACGGGCGGATTTCTTTGTTTTTGCCGGTTCACCCCAACGGCTTTACGCTTATAGCTGGATTGCATATTTGTCACATACGCTTGCAAGCTCGCCTGCCCGCAAAAAAAGCCGCACATGCTTCCACGTGCAGCTTTTTCTTGGCTTGTTTGTCCTGAGCGGTCGTTTTCCCTATCCGGCTACCGTTACCTTTGCGCTGTTAAGGTGCTCCGTCAAAACGCCGTTGCCGTCCTTTACGCGCACACGGAGCGTATACGAGCCAGCCTCCGTGAAGGTGTAGCTGTAGGTCGCTGCGCTCACCCACGTCTTTGTGTCGATAGGCGCGCTTGTGCCGGATTTAAACAAGCGGTAATAGTAGGTTTTCGTCCCGCTGCCGCCCGTAACCTGCGGCGTCCAGGTGACGCTCCCGCCAACGGCTGAGGTTCGGCTGCTTGCCGCCACCTCCGTGAGCGTAATCTTTTCTGCAACCGTTACCTGCGCGCTGTTGACATACTCGGTCAAGGTGCCGTTGCCGTCCTTTACGCGCACACGGAGCGTATACGAGCCAGCCTCCGTGAAGGTGTAGCTGTAGGTCGCTGCGCTCACCCACGTCTTTGTGTCGATAGGCGCGCTTGTGCCGGATTTATACAAGCGGTAATAATAGGATTTTACGCCGACGCCGCCCGTCGCCTGCGGCGTCCAGGTGATGCTCTCCCCGACGCTGGCGGTAGCGCTGCTCGGCGTTATCCCCGTGAGCGCGATCTTTGCGTTGACCACCACCCTCGAGCTGTTGACATACTCCGTCAAAACACCGTTGCCGTCCTTTACGCGCACACGGAGCGTATACGAGCCAGCCTCCGCAAAGGTGTAGCTGTAGGTCGCTGCGCTCACCCACTGCTTTGTGTCGATAGGCGCGCTTGTGCCGGATTTAAACAAGCGGTAATAGTAGGTTTTCGTTCCGCTGCCGCCCGTAACCTGCGGCGTCCATTTTACTGTTTGGCCGACCGCCGCGCTTGCAGCGCTTGACGTAACGCTGTTTAGCACGGGCGGCGCACAGGGCGTAACCGTAAGGGTGACAATTTGGCTATCCTCGTATCCGTCGCTATTACTCACCTCACACAGATACTGATATCCATCGTACGAAAGAAGCGCGGACGGAATCATATAGCTGGGATTGTTAAACCCCTCCAGCAAGTGAAAGGTGTCTTCCCCCGGCAGGGCGCGAAACCACTGATACCTCAAGGGTGCGGCGCCCGAGGCGGCTACGGTAAACGTTACGGAGCCTCCTTCCGTGACTGTTTGGCTAACGGGCTGGCGCGTGATCACCGGCGCATTGGGGCCTGCTATCACCGTATAGTTGGCCCTGTTACTGGTCGCGCTGCCTGCGGCGTTTGATACGACGCAATAAACGGTATTCTCTCCGATAAGATATATCCCGGTTTCAAGTCCGAAATATGCGTCGGCGCCTTCTTCACTGTGAACGACATCGCCCCATAGATTCTCTACATACCATCGATAGGTCAGCGGGGTCGTGCCGGTCGCCGTTACGGAGAAAAAAACGATTGTTCCCGGCGTCGCGGTCTGGTCGGCAGGGTGCTGCGTGATGACCGGCGCTGTGACCGCCGCATTGACGGTAACCGCGCACGTCCCGCTGCAGCCGCTGCCGTCGTTTGCCGTAGCGCGGATGGTGGCAGAGCCCGCGCCAACTGCGGTTACGCAGCCGCTGCTGTTCACCGTAGCTACGCTTGTATTGCTGCTGCTCCAGCTTACGCTCCTGTTTGAGGCGTTGCTCGGCGAGACGAATGTGGAAAGCGTCGTCGTATCGCCCTCCGTAAGCAAAAGCGTGGAGGGGCTGACCCCCACGGAGGTAACGTAAATGGGCGAAACAGTCACGGTGCGGCTTGCGCTGCAGCCGCTTCCATCCTGCGCGGTGGCGGTGATCGTTGTCGTGCCTATGCCCGTGGCGGCAATAACGGCGCCGCTGGAGTCTCCCGCATCAGCCCGTATGGTCGCAACGGATGTGTTGCTGCTCGACCAGCTCAGCGCTTGATTGTATGCGTTTGTAGGCGCAACAATAGCCATCACATGATAGGTATCATTGACGGTCAGAGAAATGCTCTCTGTTGGGTATATTGTGACGGAGGAAACACGGATTGCCGGCTCCACATTCCCCGAATAGACAAAGCCGTTGCTCACCTGATACCATAGGTTCCCTAAATGATTGGTCACCTTGTTCGAGGTTTCAAGGGCCGAGGAGGTTGTTGTCACCCGCAGGGCGGCATTGTTGCCATCGGTCCAGGGCAGCCTCCAAATCGGGATATCGCTGCTTATTGGAACGACTGTGTCGGAATAGGCCGTTACGCTCTTGGCGTAATACTTCAGGTAATCGCTGGCGGAGATGTTTGCATTGAGAGTGGGCGTGCCGCCTCCATAGTTCGGGCGATAGTATTTTACGCTCCATCCGTTCCATGAACATACGTTGCTTGCAGTTGCTCTATAAACAACCGACTTACCATTTGAATATAAGTTGCCATTAATACTATATGTAGCAGTTTGCATTATAGCAACGTGGTTATAAGAGAGCTTCCCAGCTGAATTATAGTCATAGAATAAGGCAATGTCTCCAGCCTTCGGAGTTTCGCCTGTGCTTAGCTCTCTCCCATCAATATAGTTTACGATATTCGCATAGTTTTTATTTGAGGAATTATGCTTTCGCTTACACCAACTCTTCTTGCACAATTCCAAACAAACCATGCGCACCACGCAAGTCCAGAAGGCACCCCTAAATCAGTCGGTCCTTTTCCCACTTGCGCCGCGGCACAAGCGGCCATTTCGACAGCATCATCGTTTGATGTCGGCCAGCTTGCCCAGCCCGCCGCCTCCGCCTTGCGTGGCGCGAACGTAAATGCGCTCAGCAGCAAGCAAAGGGTCAACGCAAAACATAGCGCCCGTTTCATAGTCCTTCGACCATCCTTCTTGCTTTTTGTAGATAAAATAGTATACAACCTTATTTTCAAGGAACCTGTGCATTTTTTCCGCGCTTATAAATTATTCATACGTCTGCTTTGCAAGTTTATTCGGAATTTCTCCGCCCGCCCCTTTTGCGCAGAAAAGTGCACATTATTGAACAGTTCCATCATATCGAATCCATATAAAAAAGTCAATAAAACAGGCGCTTTTCTAGAATTTTTCTTAAAAAGCACTCGCTTTCGATCAGTTTTCAATAAAATTTTTCGCTTCTATTCATCCCCTCCCCCCTCTGCGCGGCGCGCGCTCAAAAAAGACCGAGAAGGAAAGCGACGGCAAGCAGCGCGAGCAGGCTCGCGGCGTTGGCGGCGGTAAAGACGGCGAGGTAGCGCCCCGGGCTGGCGTTCGGCTCGCGCAAATAATACTTAAGTGAGATCAGGCTTGCCAGCGAGGCCACGGGCGTGCCGAGGCCGCCAAGGTTTACCCCGGCCAGCAGGCCCCGCCAATCGGCTGTGAAGCCGGAGAGCAGGATGGCGGCGGGCACATTGCTGATGCATTGGGCGGTAAGAACGCCGCAAAGGAGCGTATTTTTGCCAAGGAGCGTTTCTAGCAGCGAACGCACCGGCTCGATGCGGCCCAAATTCCCCGAGAACACGAAAAAGCACACGAACGTGAGCAGCAGGCAGTAGTCCACGCGCTTGAGTAGCTTTCGATCGCGCGCGAGCTGGTAAAGAAGCGCCGCGGCCGCGGCAATGGCGACGGGAAGCACGCGGAACACCGAAAGAAGGCAAAGCAAAAAGAGCAGGCCGTAGGCAAGGAGCCGTTTTTTGGGCAGCGCTTCTGGCTCGCCAAGCGCGACCTCCACCGTCCGCCGGGGGGCGAGGAGCAGCGCGCCGAGCGAAACCAACGCGAGGCTTGCCAGCGCGAGCGGCAGCACGACGGCGAAAAATGCGGGCGCGGGAAGGCCGTAGCGGGAATAGAGATACAGATTTTGCGGATTGCCGATGGGCGTGGCCATGCTGCCGAGGTTTGCCGCAAGCGTTTGGAGCACGCAAACGCGGAGGGCCAGCCCGTCCTCGCCCGCCTGCCGGAGCGCGAGAAAGGTGAACGGCACGCACGCAATGAGCGCGACGTCGTTGGTCACGAGCATGGAGAGGAAGAAGGGGAGGAGCGTAAAGAGCAGCACGAGCCGCGGCAGCGACCGTCTGCCGGAGAGGAGCCGCCTTGACAAAAAGCGGAACAGGCCGCAATCCTCAAGCCCCTGCACCACCGCCATGAGCGCAAAGAGCAGACCCAGCACCCGCAGATCGATATAGAAAGGATACGCGCCGTCGACCGGCACAAACAGCATCGAAACGAGCGCGGCGGCGAGCGCGAGGCAGAGCACCGTTTCCGCACGCCAAAAGGCGGCGAGCCGTTTCAGCATTTTGCAAAAAACTCCACAAACCTTCATGCGCAACAGTATAACGCATGTGCGCGCCCGTTTGCCATACCCGCGCGCAAACCTGTCAAGCCGGGCACGGCTTCCTGGCCCGGGAGCATGAAACAAAACCGGCGGTTTTTTGCGCAGGCCCGCAACCGCGTTGGCAAGACGCATAAAAAAGGCGGTTCGGCGTCATTTATGATACGGCTCGTTTCTGAGTATCTTGAAGCCCCGGTATAGCTGCTCGAGGAGCACGAGGCGCGCGATGCGGTGCGGAAAGGTCATGGCGGAGAGCGAGAGCCGCGCGTCGGCGCGGGAAAGCACCGCATCGGAAAGACCGAGCGAGCCGCCGATGGCAAAGACGAGCGGCCGCGCGGCAAGCTGCCGCTCGCACAGGCGGGCGGCAAAGGCCTCGGAGGTGAGGGCTTTTCCTTCGATACAGAGCGCGACAAGAAAATCCTCGGGCGCGACGCGGCTTAGCAAGCGCTCGCCCTCACGGGCCTTTACGCGCAGCACGTCGGACGCGGAAAGGCTCTCGGCGGCCTTCTCATCGGGCAGCTCAAGCAGCGTCAGGTCGCAATAGCGGCCGAGCCGCTTGCTGTATTCCGCCTCCGCGTCGAGAAAATAGCGCTCCTTCAGTTTGCCTATGCACAGCAGCTTGACGTTCATGATGGGCGCGCTTCCGCTTCGCCCTCGTCGGGCTGCCGCACCACGAGCTGCGCGTAGGGGATGGAAACCCCATTTTCGTCCAGCAGGAGTTTCAGCGCGCGGTTCAGCACGCGGCGGGCGGCATAGCTGTTCATCTCGTCCACATTGGCGCCCACCCGCAGCAGCACGGCGGAAGCGTCCAGCTTCTCCACGCCCATGTACGTTGGCGGCTCCGGGAACAGCTCCGGATGCTGCGCCTGTATGCCGGGCAACGCGCGGGTGATCAGCGCCTCGACGGGCGGGAGCGGCAGCTCGTAGGGCACGCCCACGTCGCAGCATACAAGGGTGAGCAGCTCCGCGCGGTTTTGAAAGCCCCGCAGGTCGGAATTGTTCACGATCATGCGGTTGCCCGCCGCGTCCTCGATCACGGTCGTGCGCACGCCCATGCTCAGCACACGGCCGCGGAAGTTATTCAGGATCACCACGTCGCCCACGCCGAAATGCCCCTCAAAGAGCAGCGAAACGCCGGCAACCACATCCGCAATCAGGGTTTGCGCGCCCAGGCCCAGCACAAGGCCCAGTATGCCTACGCTGGCCAACACCGCCGTGGAGTCCACCCCAAAGATGGACAGCCCCCACAAAACGCCCACGATCCACGCGCCGTAGCGCATCACGCTGAGCACCAGCCCCGCGACCGTGCGGCCCCGGTTCGTTTTCCAGCGGAAGCGGCTGAACGAAAAGCGCAGCGCCAGATACAGCGCGTACAGCAGGCATACCACGGCCGCAAGGGTGATCAGCCGCACCGCGGTGTCCCGCCAGGGCTCGGTATCGCCCTGCCCGAAGGCGTGGTGCAGGCTGCTTACCAGCAGTCCTTCGAAGGAATCGGAGATAAAGGGCACCCATTGCGGATTGACCAGAATGACAAACAGCGCGATCATCGCGATAAAGAGCACAAGGTTGCGCCGGTTGAAGCTGAGTCTTTTTGGCTTTTCCTGCACATTCTCCTGAAAACGCTTCTGCATAACGGACCTCCCGCACTATTTTGCTCTGTTACCGCTCTTTTTGCGCAACGCCGGGCTGTTAGGCAGCGCGAAATGCGCGGCAAGCTTGGGGAATCTGGGGGTAAAATCAAACGCCGCGTCGAGAAGCCTGCCCCACAAATCGATCAGCAGCCCGTTAAGGACGGTCATCACGAGCGTGCCCACGCCGAGGCCCCGGAGCGCTCCGAAAAACAGCAGTGTCATGGCGCAGGCAAGCAGCAGGCTTGTCGCGTCGTAGCCGATTTTGAACCGGGTGCGGTCGATTCCGAAGCGCCCGCTGACGGCCTGCACAAAGAAATCGTTCACCTGCGGATAGATATAGCTGCGAAAGCACAGCGCGATGGCCAGCGCGGAAAGCGTCATGCCCACGGCGAGCAGCGCCACCCGCACGGCAAAGGGGAACGCGCCCGGCGGCGTGACCGAGGGATTAAAGGCCGGAATGAGCAGCCGCCACATATCGAGCGCGGCCCCGTACAGCACCGTGGAGAGAAACGCGCAGAAATACACGGCGCGGAGCCGCCCAATCAGCAGGCAGAGCGCGATAAACAGGGCGCTTTGGCAGATATATTCGCACAGGCCGAAGGTAAGCCCCGTTTTGAGGCTGAGGATATACGCGGGCGCGACCACCATGGATACGCCGAAATCCGCCGCCGCCGTCATGGCGACGGAAAAGGCGAGCAATACGAGTGCGCACACATAAGCGGCCTCGCCGGGGAAACGGAGCTTTTTCATACTGTCCATTATTGTACCGCATTTTGCTGCGTTGTCAAACGCCCGAAGCGGCCGTGGCAAAAAAGCGCGCTGGCGGCCAACGAGCCCGTCGCGCTGGCCAAACGGCAATTGCGCCATTGCGCGGCGCGCCCAAAACGGATATACTGATGCCATGAAATGGATCGAATTGACTGTGTTTACGAGCGAAGCGGGCATTGAGCCCGTGTGCGGCGCGCTCGACGCGGCGGGGCTCACCGCCCTCTCCATTGAGGAAAGCGCTGCGCAGGTGCGGGCGTTTCTGCTGGAAAGCGCGCCCTTTTGGGATTATGCCGATTATGACAAGCTCGGCGCGGCCGTGCCCTGCGTCAAGGCGTATCTGCCCGATCTGCCCGAAAGCCTCCCGGCCGTGGCGGCGGCGGAAAGCGCCGTTGCGCGCATGCGGCAGCTTGCACTCGGCTTTGACCCCGGCCCGCTGACCGTTTCGACCCGCGCCCTCGACGAGGAGGATTGGGCCAACAACTGGAAGCAATACTATAAGCCCCTCGCCATCGGCAAGCGGCTGTGGGTCGTGCCCTCCTGGGAGCGGGTTCCGGCCCCGGACGGCCGCGTTTCGCTCACGCTCGACCCCGGCATGGCCTTCGGCACGGGCGCGCACCACACCACGCGCCTTTGCCTCGAGCTGCTCGAAACCTGCCTCCGGCCGGGCGATGCGGTGCTCGATCTCGGCTGCGGCAGCGGCATCCTCTCCATCGCCGCGCTGCTGCTGGGCGCAAGCAGCGTCGTAGCTGTGGATATCGACCCCGCCGCTACCAGGATTACCCGGGAAAACACGCTGCTAAGCGGCCTCGACCCCGCGCTTTTGCCCGTGGAGACGGGCAACGTGCTCGAAAACGAGGCGCTGCGCGGCCGCATCGCGGGGCAATACGATTTGGTCATGGCCAATATTGTGGCAAACGTGATCATTCCGCTGGCGCCCATTGCAAAGACGCTCACAGCGCCCGGCGGCTTTTTCCTCTGCTCGGGCATCATCGAGGACCGCACGGCGGAGGTGGAGCGCGCGCTGACAGGCGCGGGCTTTGTCATCGAGGAAAAGCGCGGGGCCGGGGATTGGTTCGCCTACCGCGCGCGCGGATAAAGGAATTTTTGCGGGCGATGGAGCCATCGCGCCCTTGGAGCCTTCGCGCCTTTGGCGCGGGCCGAATTTCGCATGGAAAGGGTTATGAGCATGCACCGTTTTTTTACAACGGAGCTTTCCGGGCAGGAGGCCCGTATCACGGGCAGCGACGTGCGCCATATCCAGCGCGTGCTGCGGCTGAATCCCGGCGACGCGATCGTCGTGTGCGACGGGGACGGCCGGGCCTACAACGCGGTGATCCACACGGTGGATTCCGACGCGGTGCTCTGCCGCATTACCGCGCCGCTGGCCTCCGCCGCCGAGCCGCGCTGCCGGGTGACGCTCTTTCAGGGCTTGCCCAAGAGCGGCAAGATGGATCTCATCGTGCAAAAGTGCGTGGAGCTGGGCGTTTTCTCCATTGTGCCCGTTCTCAGCGAGCGCTGCATCCCGCAGCCCGGCGACGACGCAGACAAGCGCCGTGTCCGCTGGCAGCGCATCGCCACCGAGGCGGCCAAGCAATCCCGCCGGGGCATCGTGCCGCAGGTGGAGGCGGTCTGCCCGCTCAAGAGCCTGGAGCTTTCCTTCTACGATACCGTGCTGCTCGCGTACGAGGAGGAGCGGAAGCGCTCGCTCAAGGCCCTCCTGTGCGGCCGCGTTTGCGGGGATGATATCGCGCTCATCGTGGCCCCGGAGGGCGGCTTTTCGCAAAGCGAGGCGGCGCTGCTTGAAAGCAAGGGCGCGCTTTCCGTTTCGCTCGGCAGCCGCATTTTGCGCACGGAAACGGCGGGCATGGCCATGCTCGCGCAGCTCATGTACGAGGTGGAGGAATGACGCCCGGCCCTTGCGGCAGCGTGGCGTTTGCGACCCTTGGCTGCAAGGTGAACCATTACGAAACGGAGGCCATGCGCGCGCTCTTTACGGAGGCGGGCTGGACGGACGTTCCGTTTACGGAGCGGGCCGACGTATACATTGTCAATAGCTGCACCGTGACCGCCACGGGCGACGCGAAAACGCGGCAAATGCTTTCTCGCGCGCACGCCAAAAACCCCGGCGCGCTCCTCGTCGCCGCGGGCTGCTACGCGCAGCTTGCGCCGGAAGCGCTGCTTGCGCTGCCGGGAGTCGCGCTGGTTGTGGGCACAACGGAGCGCAGGGAGATCGTATCGCGCGTAAGCCGCGCGCTGCTCGAGCGCGCGGCGGGCGGAAAGCCCCGCGCCGAGGTGCGCGATTTGCGGGGCGAGCGCGCCTTTGAGCCGCTTTCCGCGCTGCGCGATTCCCGCACGCGCGCCACGCTCAAGATCGAGGACGGCTGCCGCAATTTTTGCAGCTACTGCGCCATCCCCTTCGCGCGCGGGCCCGTGCGCTCGCGGCCGCTTGCGGACGTCAAGCGCGAGCTGGCGCTGCTTGCGGCGGAGGGCTTTTGCGAGGTGGTGCTCACGGGCATCCATCTGGCCAGCTACGGCCGCGATTTGGAAAACGTAACGCTGCTCGACGCGATGGACGCGGCCTGCGCGAGCGGGATTCCCCGCGTGCGCCTTGGCTCGCTCGAACCAAGGCTCATTACGGAGGCCTTTGTAAAGCGGGCTGCGGCCATGCCCGCGCTCTGCGGGCAGTTTCACCTTTCGCTGCAAAGCGGCTCGGATACGGTGCTGGCCCGCATGAACCGGCATTATACGGCGGCGGACTATCGGCAAAGCGCGGCGCTTTTGCGGGAGGCCATGCCGGATTGCGCCTTGACGACGGACGTAATCGCGGGCTTCCCCGGCGAAACGGAGCAAGAGCACGCCGAAAGCCTCGCCTTCGTGGAGGAGCTGGGCTTTGCCCGCATGCACGTGTTCCCCTATTCGCGTCGGCCCGGAACCCGGGCGGCGGAACTGCCTTTGCAGGTGCCGAAGTCCGTGCGGGAGCGGCGCGCGGCGGAGCTAGGCAAGCTGGCCGCGACGCTTGAGGCGCGCTTTATAGAAAGCCGCCTTGGGCGCGATTACGAGGTGCTCGTGGAACGGGACGGCATTGGATACACAAGAAACTACATCCGCGTGCGGGCGGGCGGCGCGGAGGGCGCGCTCCGCCTTGTAACGCTCGTATCGGCCGAAAACGGAATCGCAACCGGAAAGGAGCTTACATAAATGGACGATTGCCTGTTTTGCAAAATCGCGGCGGGGGAGATCCCGTCCAAAAAGGCGTATGAGGACGAACGGGTGCTGGCCTTTTACGACATTGCGCCCCAATCTCCCGTGCACCTGCTCATTATCCCCAAAAAGCACATTGAAAGCGCCCAGACGCTTACGGACGCGGACGGCGAAACCCTGTGCGCGCTCTTTGCGGCGGCGCGCAAGCTTACTTCGGAGCTGGGGCTTGATCAAACGGGCTACCGGCTCGTCTCCAACGTAGGCCGCGACGGCCAGCAGAGCGTGCCGCACCTGCATTTGCACCTGCTTGGCGGCCGGAGCATGGAGTGGCCGCCGGGCTGAGCGCCGGGAACCCGTCCAGCCCCGCCCGCGCGGGGTTTTCCTTTTGTTCACAGCCCGCGCGATTGCCGTTTAGCTCATCGTCTGCTATACTGGGCCATATACGGTTGCTGTGCGAGGGCTTATGAAGAAATTCCCGTGGAAACAATGCCTGGTACTGCTTGTCGGCGTGCTGGTGCTCGTTGGCTTTGCCCTGTTTGATTCCGATGTGCAGCGCATCGGCGAGGTCTTGCGGGATATGTCGCCCCTCTGGCTTGCCGGGGCGTTTTTCTGCATGCTGGTGTATTACCTGGGCGACACGGGCATGTACCTCATCGCGTGCAGGGATATGGGCATTCCGCAGCGCTTCCGGGACGGCGTGATCACGACCATGCTGGGCTTTTTCTACAGCGCCGTTACGCCCCTGGCCTCGGGCGGGCAGCCCTTCCAGATCCTCGAAATGCGCGGGCGGGGCGTCAAGGTGGGCACGGCGACCTCCGTGCTCATGGTCAAGTTCCTCGCCTGGCACGTGGCGCTTACGGCGCTGGGCGTAGCGGCGTTTATCCTGCGCGGGGAAATGCTCATGGCCGAAAGCGCGGCCATGACCGTGATGTTTTTCATCGGCTTTTTATCGCACGCCTTCTGCGCGGGGGTGGGGCTGCTGCTCATGATCCGGCCCGTCTTTGTGGAAAAGGCCGGGCGCGGGCTCGTCGCGCTCGCGGGACGGCTCTTTTGCAAGCGGCGGCCCGAGCGCGCGGAGAAGTGGCAGGCGGGCTGGCGGCGCTTTGTGGACGAATACAAGCAGGCCATCGACTATGTAAAGGCGCACCGCGCGGGCATGCTGGGCATTTTGCTCGTAGCGTGCGCGGAGATTATCGGATATCTTTCCGTAACCTACTGCGTGTACCGCGGCATGGGCTTTGCCGAAACGGGCTACGAAACGCTCCTTTGGATGCAGGTGATGCTCACCATCTCGGTGGCGTTTGTGCCGCTGCCGGGCGCGTCTGGCGCGAGCGAGGGCGGCTTTTACGCGCTGTTTACGGCGTTCTTCGGCGGGCGGCGGCTTGTGGGCATGCTGCTTTGGCGCGTGATGACCTATTACTTAACGATGCTGCTGGGGCTGATCGCGGTTGTGATCAGCGGCATGCGGAAAAAAACGGACGTTTTGGAGGCGGAATAGCTTGTATCTGGCAAACGGCTGGACGGATTATACTCTTTTGGACGCGGGCAGCGGGCAAAAGCTGGAGCGCTGGGGCGATATTACCCTGCTCCGACCCGATCCGCAGGCCATTTGGCCCATGGCGGAGCACGACGCCGAGGCGGACGCGGTCTATCACCGCTCGAGCTCGGGCGGCGGAGAATGGGAATTCATGCGCCCCCTGCCCGCGCGCTGGAGCGTGCGCTATAGGGATCTCACGTTCCTTGTGCGGCCCACGGGCTTTAAGCACACGGGCCTTTTCCCGGAGCAGGCGGCCAATTGGGACTTTATGGACGAAACGCTGCGCGCCTTTCGGCGCGCGCACGGGCGGCGGCCCCGGGTGCTCAATCTCTTTGCCTACACGGGCGGCGCGAGCTGCGCGTGCCTGCGCGCGGGCGCGGAGGTGGCGCACGTGGACGCGGCCAAGGGCATGGTGGCCTGGGCAAAGGAGAACGTGGCCGCCTGCGGCATGGAGGACGCGCCCATTCGCTTCCTGGTGGATGATTGCGGCAAGTTTGTCAAGCGCGAGCTGCGGCGCGGCAGCCGCTACGACGCGATCCTGATGGACCCGCCCAGCTACGGGCGCGGCCCCACGGGCGAGATGTGGAAGCTTGAAAACGATCTCTATCCGCTGGTGGCGGATTGCGCGGCGCTCCTTTCGGACACGCCCGCGTTCTTTTTGATCAATTCCTACACCACGGGCCTTGCGCCCACGGTGCTTGCCGATCTTCTGCGCTGCGCGCTGCCGGGCGGGCACGCCGAAGCCGGCGAGGTGGGCTTGCCCATCGTGCGCGCGGGCCTCGTTTTGCCCTGCGGCGCTTCGGGACGGTGGACGCCATGAGCGTAAGCGCGCCCGTTTCCGTACTTTATGAAGACAACCATCTGCTGGTGGTGGAAAAGCCCGTGAACATGCCCGTGCAGCGCGACGCGTCGGGCGACCTTGATCTGCTCACCCAGCTCAAGGCCTACGTGAAGGAGAAATACGGCAAGCCCGGCGAGGTCTATCTCGGGCTTGTGCACCGTCTGGACCGGCCCGTGGGCGGGGTGATGGTGTTCGCGCGCACGAGCAAGGCCGCCGAGCGCCTTTCCGCGCAGTTTAAGGCCCGGGAGGCGAAAAAACGCTATGCCGCCGTGGTCTGCGGGCGGCCCCTGCCAGAGGCCGCGCTCTCCGACTGGCTGTACAAGGACGAGCAAAGCCACTCCTCGTCGGTCGTAGCCGAGGGCACGCCGGGCGCAAAGCTGGCAAACCTTGCCTACGCGCTGCTCGCACAGGGCGAGGCGCGGGCGCTCCTTGACGTAACGCTCGGCACGGGGCGGCCGCATCAGATCCGCGTGCAGCTTGCAAACGCGCAACTGCCCATCGCGGGCGATCAGCGCTATAACGAGCATGCAGGCGTGGGCGAGCAAATTCAGCTCTGGGCCTACGCGCTCACGCTGCGCCACCCCACGCTGGGAGAAACGATGACCTTCTTTTCCGCGCCGCAGGGCGCGGGCTTTGCCGCCTTTCCCGCGCAGATTGCGCTGCTTCCGGCCTTTGCCTGCTGCCGGGGCGTGTACATGGACGAAACGCTGCTTGTGGCGGACAAAAACGCGGGCGTAGAGACGGAAACGGAGCTCTTGCCCGAGCTGCGCTCGCTGCTTTGCGAGGTTTACCCCGTGCACCGGCTCGACGCGAACACCGAGGGCCTCGTGGCCTTCGCGCGCACGGAGGAGGCGGAAAAGCGACTGCTGGAGCGCTTCCGCACGCATGCGCTAACCAAGGTTTACCACGCCGTGGTGCGCGGCGCGCCCCCAAGCGAGGGGCGGCTCATCCATTACGGCGCAAAGGACGCGGAGGCAGGGTACATGCGCGTTGTGGAAAAGGACGCCCCCGGGGCCGTGGAAATGCGGCTTTCCTACCGCGTGCTGGCGGCGGCGGGCAGCGACGAAACGCGCCGGAGCCTTGTGGAAATCGATTTGGAAACGGGCCGCACGCACCAGATTCGCGCGCAGTTTGCGGCCATTGGCCACCCGGTGCTCGGCGACGACCGCTATGGGGACCGGGCCTTTAACAAGGCGCTGCACGCGCGGAGCCAGCGGCTTTTAAGCAAGCGCCTCATTCTGGACGGGCGGCGCTTCGAAAGCCTGCGGGAGCTATCGTTGTGACCACCGACGCTGTGACCACCGACGCTGTGACCACCGACGTTGCGACCACCGACGTTGTGACCACCGACGTTGTGACCGCCGACGCGGTGACCGCCGACGCTGTGACCGGTCCTGCCGGAGAGCGGGCGCGCTTTGGCGAGCGCACCGTCCGCCTTGTGGGCGAAAGGGCCTACGCGCGCCTTGAAAGCAGCCTCGTTGCGGTGGTGGGCCTCGGCGGCGTGGGCGGGCACTGCGCGGAGACGCTCGCGCGCGCGGGCGTGGGGCGGCTGCATCTGGTGGACTGCGATCTTGTCGCGCCCTCCAACCTAAACCGCCAGCTCGTGGCCACTCGGGAAACCATCGGCTTGCGCAAAACGGACGCGCTGCGCGCGCGCATTGAAAGCGTATCGGGCTGCCTCGTCACGACTTCCTATGTGCGCGTCGGCCCCGACACCGTGCAATGCGCGCTGCCGGAGGGGGCGGCCTTTGTCGCGGACGCGATCGATACGCTCACGGGCAAGCTTGCGCTCGTTGCGTGGGCGCGCGCGGCGGGCGTGCCCATCGTAAGCTGCATGGGCGCGGGCAACCGCCTCGACCCGGAAAAGCTTGCTGTGAAGGATATCTTTGACACGGAAAACGATCCGCTTGCGCGCAATATGCGCCGCGCGCTGCGGAAGCTGGGCGTAACGGCCCTGCCCGTGGTTTGCTCAGCGGAAAGCGCCGCGCGTGCGCAAGGCGCGGGCGAGAGCGGCGCGGCCGGGCAAAGGGTGATTGCGAGCTTCGCGCCGGTAACGGGCAGCGCGGGGCTTTTGATGGCCGCGTATATTCTGCGCGCGCTGATGAAGGGGGAGGATGGCACATGAGGGATACCGCTCCGGGCCGGGCGCTGGCCAACGCGGAGGACGCGCTGTGCGGGCTGAAGGACGCCGTTGTGCGCCGCGTGCTCGCGCGGGATGAAAAGCGCTCCTTGATCGGCATGCTGCACGACGTTTTGCCGGCGGGCGCGGAAAGCACCGATCCCTACGCCTGCCGCGTGGACGCGCTCACACGCTATATCGCGGCAAAGCGCAGCGAGGGCTTCCGCTTTGTTTCGCTCGACCGGCTTTTGTCGCCGCCCGCCTCCGCGCACGCGCACGGGGAAATCGCGCTCACCTTTGACGATGGGTACGCGAGCATGTACACGGTGCTGCTGCCCGTGCTCACGACGCTGCGCGTGCCGTTTACGGTGTATGTCACGAGCGGCGCATTGGGCAAGCCCGGCTATTTAACCCGGCCGCAGCTCATCCTGCTTGCCGCGAGCGGGCCGCATGTTGCCATCGGCTCGCACAGCGTAACGCACCCCAAATTCCGTTTTTTAAGCGAGGCGGCCGCGCGGCGCGAGCTGACGGAGAGCCGGGAGGCGCTTTCCGCGCTCGTTTTCCGGGAGGTTTCCCATTTTGCCTTTCCCCACGGCGGTCCCAACGCGGTATGCCGCCGGGACATTGCGCTCGCGCGCGGGGCGGGCTATCAAAGCGTGGCGCTCACGGGCGCGCTGCCGCTCACCGAAGGGGCGCTGAAAAACCCATACCGTCTGCCGCGGCTCAACCTTACGGGCGCTTTGCGCGCCTGCGCGGCGGGGCCGCAAGCGGACGAATCGGAGAAAAACGGGAGGGATGCATTGTGACGAGCGAGGAAGCCTACAGGCAATGGCTGCTTGCACCGGGGCTGGACGCGGACACGCGCGCGGAGCTTGCCGCTATCGAAAGCGATCCGGCGCAGATCGAGGAGCGCTTTTACCGCGCGCTGGAATTCGGCACGGCGGGATTGCGCGGCGTGCTCGGCGCGGGCACAAACCGCATGAACCGCTATGTGGTGCGGCAGGCGGCGAAGGGCCTTTCAAACGTGGTGTGCGCCGCTTCCGGCGGAAGCGCGCGCGGCGTGTGCGTGGCCTACGATTCCAGGCGCTTTTCCAGAGAATTTGCCGAGGATACGGCTTGCGTGCTCGCGGCCGCGGGCGTGCGCTGCTATCTTTTTTCCACGCTCCACAGCGTGCCGCAGCTCTCCTTTGCGCTACAGGAGCTGTGCTGCATCGCGGGGGTGGTCATCACCGCCTCGCACAATCCGCCCAAGTATAACGGCTTCAAGGTCTATTGGGAACACGGCGGGCAGACCTCGCCGGAGCAGTCGGCCGAGATTTTCGCGGAGATTCAAAAAACGCCCATGTTCTCCGTGCCGCTGATGGACTATGAAGCGGCCGTGGCAGACGGAATGATCGTGCCGCTTGGCGAGGATGCGGACGAGCGCTATTACCGCGCGTGCCTCACGCTGCTCACCGACCCCGATTGCCTGCAAAGGCACGGCGCGGAACTGAAGCTGGTGTACACGCCCCTCCACGGCACGGGCAATGTCCCGGTGCGCACGCTCCTCAGCCGGGCGGGGGTCACGAACGTGACCGTCGTGCCCGAGCAGGAAAAGCCGGACCCCGATTTCCCCACCGTGGCCGCGCCCAATCCCGAAAACCCGAACGCCTTCGACCTTGCAAGGCGGCTTGCGGAAGCAAACGGCGCGACGGTGTGCATCGCGACCGACCCGGACGCGGATCGGCTGGGCGTGTGCGCAAAGAGCGCGACCGGCCAGTGGGCGACGCTTACGGGCAATCAGATCGGCTGCCTGCTGCTCGAGCACATTCTCTCCGCGCGAAAGGGCGCGGGCACACTGCCCGAAAACGGCGTGGTCGTAAAATCGCTGGTGTCTACGCATCTGGCCGAAGCCATCGCCGCGCGCTACGGCGTGGCATGCGAGGATATTCTCACCGGCTTCCGCTTTATTTCGGAAAAAATCGACGAATACGCGCGCAGCGGCGAAAAGACCTTCCTTTTCGGCTTTGAGGAAAGCTTCGGCTTCCTCGCGGGCGGGCTTTCGCGCGATAAGGACGCGATTTCCTCCGCCCTGCTGCTCTGCGAGCTATGCGTGGAGCTTATGCGGGAGGGCAAAACGCTCTACGACGCGCTGCTTGCGCTCTACGCGCGTTACGGCTTTTATAAGGAACGCGTGGAATCCTACACGCGCGAGGGCAAGGCGGGCATGGAACGCATCGCCGCCGCCATGGCCGCGCTGCGCGCCAATCCCCCTTCGCGCATCGGCGGCGTTGACACCGCGCGCGCCGAGGACTATGCGTCGGGCATGGGCCTTGCCGGGGGCGAAGCGTACGCGCTCACGCTCCCCCGCTCCGATATGCTGCGTTATGTGCTGGAAAACGGCGCGTGGGTGATCGTGCGGCCGTCGGGCACGGAGCCCAAGCTCAAGCTGTATATCGGCGCGCGCGAAAGCGGCGAGGCGGCCGTGGACACCCTGCTCAATCGCCTTTACGAGGACGTAAACGCCCGCATACTGGCTCTTTTGGATTAACTCAACGGGCGCTTGAGCCCGATTTTCGCCTTTTTCAAGCGGCGCTTGCTGGCGCGCTTCCCGCCCTGGGCATAGAATTGCGGCATGGAAAACAGCCGAACGGCCGAGGAGGGAACGCACATGAAACAGTGGTGGAAGCGCATCGTTCACGTTTGCACAGGGGAAGCGGCCGCAGCGCCCGCGCTTGCGGCGCGGCCCATGAGCGTGGAGCGCATGTGGCTGTATTAGAGCTTCCCGGCCCGGGCGCACACAACAGAAAAGGAGCGAAAAAGGATGTCTGCTACCATGATGTTTGATACGGTACAGATCGGAAAGCGCATTGCAAAAATGCGCAAGGAAAAGAACCTCACCCAAATGGCGCTTGCCGACGAGGTGGGCACAAGCTTTCAGGCGGTGAGCAACTGGGAGCGGGGCTTGTCCATGCCGGACGTAAGCAAGCTGCCGCAGCTTGCCGCGCTGCTGGGCACGACGGTGGACGCGCTGCTGGGCGGCGGCGGCGCGGCCAGGCTCGTATCCGAGGCGGCTGCCGGGAACGCGGAAGCATATGCCCGCACGGAGAAAATCCCGGTGGAGGACGTTGTGCCCGCCGTTCCCCTGCTCGCGCCCGATCAGGCCGGCGCGGTGGTGGAGCAGGTGGCCGAGCGGGCGGATTCGGAGCTGGATTTTTCCGCGCTCATCAGCCTCGCGCCCTTCCTTTCCGATGCGCAGCTTGCGAGCCTTGCCGTCCGCATTGCGGGCAAGGCCACCGTTGGGCAGCTTGCGGGCCTTGCGCCCTTTCTTAACGAAGATACGCTGGGGCGCATGGTGGAAAAGTGCCTTGCGGACAAGGTTTCGGTGGGCGAATTGGCGGGCCTTGCGCCGTTTCTAAGCGACGATACGCTGGAAGGCATCGCGCAGCGCAGCCTTGCGGACGGCGTTTCCCTGGGCGAGCTGGCGGCCATCGCGCCCTTTATGCAGGGTGATGCCCTCGACGCGCTGGTGCTGCGCGCGGCGGACGGCGGCGCGGACATGGGCTCTGTGGCGGCGCTCGCGCCCTTCCTCTCCTCCGAGGGGATCGGCAAGCTGGTGGAGAAGCTGCTGACCCAAAAGAACACGGCTGTGCTGCGCTCCATCGCGCCGTTTGTTTAAGCGCGGACAGAACGAATCGGCAAAGCGGGCTTCCCCCCCCCTTGAAACACCCCCGCCCGCTTTGCTATACTGTATCCATGGAACAGGAACGGCCCGGCACATGCATTGATACGCGTCACGTGGACGTTTTGGACGGCGTGCGCGCCATCGCCATCCTTGTCATTTGCTGGTATCATATCTGGCAGCAAAGCTGGCTTACGCCCTATGTGAAAACGCCCTTTCTCGCCTTTTTGGGCAAAACGGGGCTTAGCTTCGATGTGCTCCCCCGCACCGGCTATCTGTGGGTGGATCTCATGCTGCTGCTCTCCGGCTTTTGCCTCTTTCTGCCGTACGCGCGCGCGGCGCTTTCGGGCGCGCCCCTGCCGGGCGTGAAGGATTTCTACAAAAAGCGGCTTGTGCGCATCCTGCCCTCGTATGTGCTGTGCGTGCTCGTCATTTTCTTTTCCTACAGCCTGCCCGCCGGCGGGTACGCAAGCGCGGGCGAGGCGCTGCGCGATCTCGTTGCGCAGCTCACGTTCACGCAGGTGTTCTCCGCGGGCCCGTATTTGTTTACAAAGATCAACGGCGTATTGTGGACGGTCGCCATCGAAATGCAGTTTTATCTGCTATTCCCCTTCCTCGCGCGCTTTTTTATCAAGCGTCCCGCCGTCGCGTATCTTGCCATGCTGGCCGTGGGCGCGGCGTATACCTTCGGCTTCGCGCTCCCGTTCCCGGATTCGTACCGGCTCACGGTCAATCAGTTGCCCGCGTTTTTCCCGGTGTTTGGAAACGGTATGCTGGGCGCGTATCTCTTTGTGCTTTTGTCAACGCGCACGAAGCGAAACGCGGCGCTCTCGCTTTCCTGCACGCTCGCGCTTTTCTGCTTTGCGTTCCTGCTCGTGCGCCTCTTTTTCTGCGCGGCCGGTTCGGGCGACGTGCAGGAATTCCAGCTTCGCTTCCGATATCCGCTCTCGCTGTGCTTTGGCGGCGCGGTGTTCTGCGCGGCGCTCTCCTGCCGGGGCATGCGCTTTTTGCTGAGCAACCGCGTCGTCCGCTTCTTTGCGGCCATCTCCTACAATCTGTATATTTGGCATCAGTGGCTGGCCGTGCGCTTTAAGGCCTGGCACATTCCCTATTGGACGGGCGACACGCTGCCGAACGTGGCGGGCAACCGTACCTGGCAGCTCCAATACACCGCGCTGTGCTTTTTTGCCGCCATCGCGCTGGCCGCGCTTTTGACCTATTGCTTTGAACAGCCGCTTGCAAGGCTGCTCCTAAAAAACAAAAAACCGAAACCGGAGGAACCCGTTCAACATGAAATACCAGCACAACAACCATAACGTTTGCTCGAGCAAGGTAACCTTCGACCTCACCGACGGCGTGGTGCGCGACGTCGTTTTTACCGGCGGCTGCAACGGAAACCTCAAGGCCATCGCCAAGCTCGTGGAGGGCATGCGCGCCGACGACGTGGTGCGCATTCTTGCGGGCAATACCTGCGGCGGAAACGACACCTCCTGCGCCGATCAGCTTGCGCGGGGCATTGCGGCCGCGCAGAAGAAGGCGGCGCAATAGCGCGGCAAGGGACGCTTACAATTCCGTAAAAAAACGCCAAAACAGCGGCGGAGCAATTCCCAGCTCTGCCGCCACCTTCCAATTCTGTTGCCCATCGGTAAACACCGCGCCGTTTCGGCGCTTTTTTGTTTTTTGTATGATAGGCTTGCACAAAAAGGAGGTGCAGCTATGCATACGAAACACAGAATTCTCGCGCTGCTGCTGGTCACGCTTTTCATTTTTTCGCTTTTTCCCGCCATGGCGCTGGCCGAGGGCGGCGCGGCCACCATCACCGGCAACGGCGTGCGCTTGCGCAGCGGCCCCGGCACGGGCTACGATATCGTAGGCGTGTTCTATCGGGGCGACGCGGTCTTCGTCACGGGGCAAAGCGGAAATTGGTACAAGGTGAGCGCCTCGCAGGGGAACGGCTATGTATACGCAAGCTACGTGTCCCTTGCCCAAAGCGATGACGCGGGCACGGATGCGGACGCGTCCGGCGGCGTGGCTTCCGCCGCGGGCTCCCTGCTCAGGCGGGGCAGCACGGGAAGCGCCGTGCGCACGCTTCAGGGGAACCTGATTCTGCTCGGCTACCTTTCCGGCGGCGCGGACGGGGTATTCGGGCCCAACACCGAGACGGCGGTAAAGCGCTATCAGCAGCGCAACGGACTGCTCGCCGACGGCTTGGCCGGAAGCAAAACCCTTGCGGCGGTGGCCGCCGAGGTCACGCGCGTCAACACGGTGCTGACAAACGCGAAAAAATACCTCGGCTTGCCGTATCTCTACGGCGGCACAAGCCCCTCCACGGGCTTTGATTGCTCGGGCTTTACGCAATACGTCTTTGCCAAAGCGGGCATATCCATCCCCCGCGTAAGCTACGAGCAGGCGGCCGCGGGGAAGGCCGTGCCGAGCAGCCAGCTCCGCCCGGGCGACCTTGTGGCCTTCTACAGCCCCGTTTCCCACGTAGGCATATACCTTGGCGACGGAACCTTTATCCACTCGCCCAAAACGGGCGACGTGATCAAGATCACCAAGCTCTCCGCCATGAAGGTGACGGCAATCCGCCGCTTTACCGGCGTGCTGGCCTACTAATCGACGCGGTAATAGGCGCAGGCGGGCGGCCGCGTGCAATCGCACCCGGCCGCTCCCTGCATGCGCGGGCAGCCGTACGCCGAGCCGGTGCGCCCATAGCCGCTCTGTACGCCGTGCGGCGGTTCGCCGGGCGACGTAACGAACTTGAGCGAATACAGGTCGCACCCGGTCTTTGCGCCGGTCGCCTCGTCCTGCAAAACAAAATAGCTCCTGCCGACCTCGGTAAGGATGCCCTCGCGCACCGTCATGCCCCGGCTGCCGATGAGCAGCTCGCACACCACATATTTACCGATGCTGCGCGCCAGCATCTCCCGCATCGTATCGTCCTTTACGCCGTCCGTTCCCATTTCAAAGGACATCGTGGTCTGTTCCATAGCTCGCCTCCTGTCAGGTCTGCGCATACTGCGCCGTTGGGTTATAAAAGCAATGCTCGCCGATGCGCACGGTAAAGCTGCCCACGCCGCTTGGAAAATTCGAGGGGCAGGCGACGGAATAGGGATTAAAAAACCAGAGCGCGTCACCCAGGTTTGTGAGCCTGTTGCCCGCCAGCGCCCAACGCGCGATATCGTAATGCTCCTCGGTGGGCCGCATGTTATAGAGATTCTGGCCCGCGTTGTCTTCCAGCGCGCATTCAAACTGCCTGTTTTGAAAGACGATATTGTGCATGGAGCCGCCGTCGCTCACGCGCTCGTATTCGCCCTCGTCGGCGTGCAGCCTGTTCATCACGACCGATGCGACGGCCTTCATGCCGTTTTCGCCCTCCCCGCCCGCCTCGCACTGGATCAGGCGGGCAAGCAGCTCCAGCTCCGAATATGCCATGGCTTCCCCCCCTGACTTGTTATATGAGCCTGCCGGCGCAAATATCCATTGTCATAGGGCCGTATTTTTGATACAATCATTATGTATGATGGATGCATAAGATGCGCAATGAGGAGGATTTTGAGTATGTTTTGCACGAATTGCGGCACGCAGCTCCCGGAAGGAACCAAGTTTTGCACCAACTGCGGCGCGCCCCAATTGCAGGCGGAGCCGGTCGTTTCCGAGGCTTCCGCGCGCTTTGAGCAGCCCGCCTCTCAACCCGAAGCGGAGACGGCGGGCGCTGAAGGCTATAGCCAATCGCAGGGCGACGATAGCCAGCCGCAGGGTGGTTTTGACCAGCCTGTATATAACGCCGAGTCGGCAAGGCCGCTGAAAAGCATGACCCCCTACCTGACCTGGGCCATCATCGTAACGGTGCTGTGCTGCTGGCCGCTGGGCATTCCGGCCATCGTATACGCCAGCAAGATCAACAGGCGCAACGACGAGGGAGATTACGCGGGTGCGGAGGACGCGGCCTCCAAAGCCAAGACCTGGACGATCGTTTCCGCGATCGTGGGCTTTGTGTTCTGCGGCGTGCTGAGCGCCATCGCGCTCTTTTAAGCTCCGCGTTGAAACGCGGCTTTCGCACGGCGCTTGCAATCGGCGCGGCGCTTGCGCCCCTTGCGTGCTTCGCTTTGCTCAGGCTCCTTGGCCCCAGCGGGGGCGGGGTTATCGCGCCCTGCCCTCTTTATCGTTTTACCGGGCTGTATTGCCCCGGCTGCGGCTCGTACCGCGCGCTGCATGCGCTCTCGCGCCTCCGCCTTTGGGACGCGTTTTGCTATAATCCGCTTGTTACGCTCCTTGTGCCCGCCGCTTATTATGCGCTGCTGCGCGCGCTGCTTGCCTTTGTCAAGGGCGTGCGCTTTTCGCTGCCCGAGCGGCTGCTCTGGGGCGTGTTGCTCGCGCTGTTTGCCTTCGGGCTGCTGCGCAACCTTCCCTTTTTTCCCTTCACCCTGCTCGCGCCCGGCGCTATGCTTTCGCGCTAGGCGCGGCGGGTCTTTACGGCCGCCATTCCGTTTGCTTTTGCGCCCCGGCCGTGGTATATTCGTATCAATTCTTTCACCTGTTCGGAGGCCCGTATGACGCAGCGTTTTCCCAGACGGTATGTACGCAATACGCCCGCGCTTACCGAGGCGGAGAATGCGCTTTTAAGAAGCAAGCGCGTCTGCGTCGTGGGCTGCGGCGGGCTGGGCGGCTATATTATCGAGCTGCTGGCGCGGCTGGGCGTGGGCCGCATCGTGGCTGTGGACGGGGATTGCTTCGACGAAACGAACCTCAATCGCCAGCTCCTCTGTGAGGAGGCGGCCATGGGCGCGAGCAAGGCGCTCGCGGCGCAGGAGCGGATATCGCGCGTCAACAGCGAGGTCACGCTCGTGCCGCTTTCCGTGCGCATGACGGAGGAAAACGCCGCGTCCCTTCTGGATGGGTGCGATTTGGCCATGGACGCGCTGGACAGCGCGGCAGATCGCAAGCTGCTTGCGCGCGCCTGCGCGGCAGCGGGCATTCCGCTCGTGCACGGCGCCATCTCCGGCTTTTGCGCGCAGATTGCGGTGCTGACGCCGGGCAGCCCTGTTTTTGAGCTGCTTTATCCGGGGGACGCTGAGCCCGCCAATCTGGGCGCGCCCGCCTTTGCGCCCGCCTTTGCCGCATCGTTGCAGGTGTGCGAGGCGGTCAAGCTCCTCGCCGGCAGGGACGATACCCTCGCGGGCCGGCTCCTTGTCTGCGATTTGCTGCATGCCTCCTTTGAAACCGTTTCCCTCGAATAATCAAACCAAGCTTATATGGAAGGGGCCGCCCATGAACACGCCTTTTTCCGGCCGGGTCGATCCGGCCGCGCCGCTAGCGGAGTATCCGCGCCCCCAGCTTGTGCGGGACAGCTTCGTGAACTTAAACGGGCCTTGGGACTATGCCTTTACCGCTTCCGACGAACAGCCCGCGCGCTGGGACGGCACGATCCTCGTGCCCTTTTCCCCGGAATGCCCCCTTTCGGGCGTTATGCGCAGCCTTTTGCCCGGCGGCAGGCTCTGGTACGGGAAACGCTTTACACTGCCCGCGAGCTTTTGCGGGGCGCATACGCTCCTGCACTTCGGCGCGGTCGATCAAACGGCCCAGGTCTTTTTAAACGGCGTTTTGCTCGGCTCGCACACGGGCGGTTACCTGCCCTTTTCCTTTGAGGTAACCGAGGCCCTTTGCGCGGGGGAAAACCGGCTGCTGGTGTGCGTGACGGACGAATCGGACACGGGCTTCCACAGCCGGGGCAAGCAAAGGCTCGCGCGCGGCGGCATCTGGTACACGCCGCAAAGCGGGATCTGGCAGACCGTGTGGCTGGAAAGCGTGCCGGAGCCCTATATCGCGGGCCTTCGTATTACCCCGTGCTTTGACGAGGCCGAGGCCGAGATCACGGTGCTCTCCGGCGCGGGCGCGGCGGGCGAAATCACGCTCGGCGGCGCGCGCGTGCCTTTTACGGCCAACGCGCCCGTGCGCGTGCCCATGCCGGGCTTTACGCCCTGGAGCCCCGAAAATCCGCAGCTGTATCCCTTTTCCGTAACCCTTGGCGAGGATCGGGCGGAAAGCTACCTCGCCATGCGCAAGTGCGCGGTGGAGCGCGATGAAAAGGGCGTGCCGCGCCTGTTTTTAAACAACCGGCCCTATTTTCAGACCGGGCTGCTGGATCAGGGCTACTGGCCCGACGGGCTGCTCACCGCACCCACCGACGAGGCCATGATTTTCGATATCGAGACGATGAAGGCCATGGGCTTTAACCTGCTGCGCAAGCATATTAAAATCGAGCCTCTGCGCTGGTATTATCACTGCGACCGCCTCGGCATGCTGGTGTGGCAGGATATGGTCAACGGCGGCGGGCAGTATGCGCGTCTGCCCGTGACCGCGCCGCTGGTAACGGGCATCCATCTTTCCGACGGCCCGCGCCGCTACAAAACCCTTGCCCGCGCGGACGAGGCGGGCCGCGCCGAATATCGGCGGGAGCTTGACGCGACGGTAGCGCACCTGTACAATTGCCCCTGCATCGTGGTGTGGGTGCCCTTTAACGAGGGCTGGGGCCAATTCGACGCGCTGGACGCGGAAAAGCGCGTGCGCGCGCTGGATACGACGCGCCTTGTGGATCACGCCAGCGGCTGGCACGATCAGGGCGGCGGCGATTTTAAAAGCCTGCACGTATATTTTAAGCCCTACCGCTTCCGGCCGGACGCGAAAAGGCGCGGCCGCGCGGTGGCGCTTACGGAATTTGGCGGCTACGCCCTGCGCGTAAGCGGGCACTGCGCAAGCGAGGGGCGCTTCGGCTACAAGGACTGCGCGGACGCGGGCGCGCTGGCCCGTTCGCTTTCCGAGCTGTATGGCCGCGAGGTGATCCCCGCCAAGGAAAAGGGACTCTCCGCCTGCGTTTATACGCAGCTAAGCGACGTGGAGGACGAGTGCAACGGCCTGCTTACCTACGACCGCGCGGTGGTCAAGCTCCCCGCCGAAGCGCTGCTGGCCATCAACGAGCAACTGCGAGACAAATAAAGCAAAAGGCATACGGCGAAACGAAGGATTGGTACGATGGAACAGGAAAAACCGGATCGGCTGTCCGCGTGCGCGGAGCGGGAACGCCTGCAAAAGCAAGGCTTTCGCAATGTGATTCTGCTGGGGCTGGTGAGCCTCTTTGTGGATATTTCCACAGAGATGGTGTATCCGCTCATCCCCCTGTATTTAACGGCGGCGTTCGGGGCGACCCCGGCGCTGGTGGGCGTGATCGAGGGCATCGCGGAAAGCCTTGCAAGCCTCCTGAAGGTGTTCAGCGGGTATATATCCGATCGATACCGGCGCAAAAAGCCGTTGGCCATCTTCGGCTACGCGACGGCGCTGGTGTACAAGCTGGCGCTCATTCTGTCCGCCTCGTGGGGGGGCATCCTCGCCGCGCGCGTGATCGACCGCATCGGCAAGGGCGTGCGCACCGCGCCCCGGGACGTGCTGGTTTCGGAGAGCGCGGGCGAAGACCGGCAGGGCATGGCCTTTGGGCTGCACAAATCGCTCGATATGGCGGGCAGCGCCATTGGCATTTTCTGCGCGTTTCTCATCCTGTCGCTTGCCGGCGGCGAGCTGCCCTATAAGCGCGTGTTTCTGCTTTCGGCCATTCCGGCTGTCGTCGGCGTAGCCGTCCTCTGCTTTGTGCGGGAGCGCCGCGCGCCGGGCCGGGCCGCGCAAAGGCTCTCGCTGGCTTCGGGCTGGCGGGCGCTGGATATGCGCCTCAAGCTCTTTTTGCTCGTGGCGTTCGTGTTTAATCTCGGCAATTCCTCCAACGCCTTCCTGCTCTTGCGCGCCAAGGACGCGGGCTTTACGGACGCCAACGTCGTGCTGCTTTACCTTGTGTATAACGTGGTAAGCTCGCTGCTCGCCTTTCCAGCGGGCAAGCTGTCCGACCGGGTGGGCCGCAAGAGCCTGCTGGTGGTGGGCTACGCGGCCTTTTCGCTGGTTTATCTCGGCTTTTCCATGGCGAATACGCGGGGAGGCTTCTGCGCGCTTTTCGCGCTCTACGGCGTATATACGGCGCTTACGGCGGGCGTGGAACGCGCGCTGATTGCGCAAATGGCGCCAAAGGAGCATAAGGGCGCGGTGCTGGGGCTGCACGCCACGCTGGTGGGGCTTGCGCTTCTGCCCGCCTCCGTGCTCGCGGGCTTTTTGTGGGACACGGTTTCGCCCGCCGCGCCGTTTTTGCTCGGCAGCGCCCTTGCGGCGCTCTCCGCCGTGTCGATTGCGTGCATCCTGCGCAAGGAACCGGGACGGCCGCGCGCATAACGCCATAATCTGACCAAATTATGTCAGCTTCCGTCCATTTGCGGGCGGAGCGATATGGGTGTATACTGTTATGGGCATGCCGGGAACATGCTTTTGCCTGAGGGGGGTGTGGGTGTGAACGAAAAGGAAACAAAACGGCTCGTACGGGTATATGCGTTTTTCCGTGCCCTGCTGCGCGGGCTGCTTGCCCGCATCTTCCATTTTTCGTACGAAATCGTAACGCCGCCGCAGGCGCCCTATCTGGTGCTGGTCAATCATAATACAGACTTTGATCCGTTGCTTGTCAGCCTCAGCTTTCCCCGCCAAATGCGCTTTGTGGCAAGCGAGCATGTGTTCCGCGCAGGGCTTTGGTCGCGGCTGCTCGTTTGGGGCTTTGGGCCGATCTCCCGCATGAAGGGCGCGACCGACACTTCCGCCGCGCTGGGCGTGATGCGCGCGCTGCGCCGGGGGGATAACGTGTGCCTCTTTGCGGAGGGCAACCGCTCCTACAACGGCGTAACGGGCCCCATGTTCACCGCCACCGGCAAGCTGGCAAAGAACGCCGGCGTGGGCCTGATCACCTACAAGCTTACGGGCGGATACTTCACCACGCCCCGCTGGGGCAGGGGCCTGCGGCGCGGCCGCATGACCGGCGCGCAGGTGCGCTATTATTCGCCCGAGGAACTCAAAGGCTTTACGGCCGATGCGCTCAATGAGCGGATTGCCGAGGATCTTTACGAGGACGCGTTCGCGCGTCAGGAGCTGGAGCACATCGCTTACAAAGGCAAAAACCTTGCCGAGCTGCTCGAAACGGCGCTCTATATCTGCCCCCGCTGCGGAAAAATCGGCGCGCTCCGCTCAAAGGGCGACCGCTTCCTTTGCGCGTGCGGCCTCTCGGTGCGCTATACGGCGGAGGGGCTTTTTGCCGCGGACGGGGCGGAAGCGCCGCCTTTTTCCACGGTGCGCGACTGGGACGCGTGGCAAAACGAGCAAATGGCAGCGCGCTGCGCGGCGCTTACGCCCGGGGAGATCGCCTTTTCCGACGAGGGGCTGGGGCTCTTTTCCGTGGACGAGCGGCATCGCACGCTGCCCTTTGAGCGCGGCGCGCTTTCTATGACGCGGGCGGCGCTGACGCTGGCCGGGCGGCGCTTCGAGCTTGCGAGCATATCCAGCATGGCGCTCTACGGCCGCGCTGCGCTGGTGTTTACCACCGGGGACGGTACGCATTATGAGATTAAGGAGCCAAAGCGCAGCGCCTTTTGCGCGCGCAAATATCTCAAGCTTTTCCAGCTTGTAAAGGCGGAAGAATCATAAACAAAAAGGGGTGACTGCATGGACTATTCAGCGGCGAATACGGAGCTGTGGCGATTCATCATTCAATTGGGCATTATGGCGGGGGCGCTCGTGGTGGCCAATCTCCTGCGGCGAGAAATTCCCTTCGTGCGCAAAAGCCTGATGCCGACGGCTGTGCTGGGCGGCTTTCTGCTTTTGCTCCTGAAAAGCCTGAACCTGATCCCGCTCGATGCGGAGGTGCTCGAAACCGTCACCTACCACGGCATCGCCATCGGCTTTATCGCCATGACGCTGCGCGTGCCCGATAAAAAGGCCAATACGGAGAAGGGCGATTTCGTCGGCCCCAAGAGCGGCGCGCTCATTGTGAGCACGTATCTCATTCAGGCCGTGATGGGCCTTGCCGTTTCCCTGGGCCTCGCCTTCACGATCAAGCCCGATCTGTTTAAGGCCGCCGGCATCCTCCTGCCCATGGGCTACGGGCAGGGCCCGGGCCAGGCCAACAACATCGGCTCAAGCTACGAGGCGCTGGGCTTTGCGGGCGGACGCTCCTTCGCGCTTTCGCTCGCAGCTGCGGGGTATCTGTGCGCGTGCGTGGTGGGCGTGATCTATCTCAATGTGCTGGCAAAAAAAGGCAAGATCAAGCGCCTCGATCACGAGGAGATTTCCGGCTCGGTCACGGTGGACGCTTTTCAGGATGAAAACGAGATCCCCGTCGCGGAATCGGTGGATCGCCTGTCCATTCAGGTGGCCATGGTGATCCTCGTGTACCTTGCCTCCTTCCTCGCGGCGTGGGGCCTGACCTCGCTGATTGCGGCAATCGCGCCGGGCGCGGCGGCGACGGTCTCCCCGCTCATCTGGGGCTTCAACTTCATCATCGGCTCGGCTGTGGCCATTCTTGTGCGCACGGTGCTCGCCGCGCTGCGCAAAAAAAAGTGGATGAAGCGGCAGTACCAGAACAACTATCTGCTCTCCCGCATTTCGGGCCTCGCCTTCGACCTGATGATCGTGGCGGGCATCGCGTCCATCAATATTGAGCAGCTCACCGGCCTCTGGCTGCCATTCCTCATGATGGCGGTGCTTGGCGGCGCGGGCACGCTCGCGTACCTGATGTGGGCCTGCAAAAAAATCTACGGCGATTACTATTACGAGGGCCTTGTGTCCATGTACGGCATGCTGACGGGGACCATCTCCTCGGGCGTGCTGCTGCTGAGAGAGATTGATCCCGCGTTTAAGACCCCCGCCGCCAACAACCTTGTGCTCGGCTCGACCTTCGGCATCATCTTCGGCGTTCCCATGCTCATTCTCATCGGCATGGCGCCCAAGTCCACGGCCATGACCTTTACCGTGCTGGGCATCTGCATTGCGTACTGGGCGGCGCTGGTGGCCTTCATGTTCCTTGTCAAGCGCAAAAAAACCGCGAAGGGCGGGAAGGCGTAACGATGGCGGTTGATCGTGTAAGGGCGTATCTTGCGCCGTTTGGCATGGAGGGGCGCATACGCGAGTTTGCCTGCTCCTCGGCCACGGTCGCGCTGGCGGCCCAGGCGCTTGCCACCGACCCCGCGCGCATTGCCAAAACCCTCGCCTTCGCCTCGGCGGACGGCGAGGGCTGCCTGATCGTTGTCGCGGCGGGCGACGCGCGCGTTGACAACGCCAAGTTTCGCGCGCGCTTTGCGCATAAGGCGCGCATGCTCGCCCACGAGCGGGTGACCGCCTTGACCGGCTATGCCGTCGGCGGCGTATGCCCCTTCGATCTGCCGGAGAGCATCCCCGTATACCTCGACGTGTCCTTGCAAAGGTTCGATCGGGTTTACCCCGCCGCGGGGAGCGATTGCAGCGCCGTGGCGCTTTCGGTGGACGAGCTGTTCCGCCTCGCGCGGGCCGAAGCCTACGTGGACGTATGCAAGTAAGCGGGTGAGCGTGATGGGCGAAACGGAACCAAGCACCGTTCGAAAGCCGCTCTGGCGGCAGATCGTGGAATTCCTCGGCTTTTCGGGGATTGGCTGGCTGATCGACCTTGCCGGCTACCTTGCGCTGAACGCGCTTGGCGTGCCGGTGGGCTTTGCCAATTACGCGTCCGCCATTCCGGCGGTCACCTTTGTGTTCCTTTTCGCGACGCGCAAAACCTTTGTCGTGAACGAAAAGGGCCTTTCGCTACGCGCAAAGTACCTGCTCTATGTCGGGTATCAAATGCTGCTGGTCGGCGCGGTGTCGCTGCTCAACCAGTATTTGTTCGATACTATCCGGGCGGCTGCAACCGTGGGCGGGCTGCTGTATCGCTTTGCGGCCGTTCTTTCCAAAGCCCTCGTCACGCCCGTGACCATGACGGCCAATTTCCTCGTTCTCAAGCGCCTGGCCGAGAAGTTGTGAGGGTGGGCGCTTAAAAGACGCCGCTGCCCAAACCCGCCGCCATGGAGCAGGCAAACCGTTATGCGCAAACCGTACGCCCCGTTTTTTGCCTGAAATACCGAAGCCCCGCTCTCCCGCGCGCGCCCCGGCAGCCGTAGCGCGCGCGCTTTGACGCAGCCGCGTCCGGCGTGCTATACTGTTCCCATGTGGAAGGATGAACGTGTGCTTGCTCAGCTTGCGGCTGATTTTTCTGTTGCGCCCGAAGCGCTTGCGCTGGGCGAAACGCTGTTTGTGCCGCGCGCGCTCCGTCCCGGGCGGCGCGTCTACGAAAGCGACGCGTGCGCGCTGCGGGTGCTGAGCTTTGGAAACACGGCGGTGTTTGCCTGCCGCGACGAGGCGCTGCTTTCCGCGTTGCGCGAGCGGTTTGCGGAGCTTGACGCGGCGTGGCTTTCCGAGCCGCCCGCGCTGCGCGCGCTCGACGCGCTTTTGCTTGGCTTTGGCCATCGCGTTGCGGACGCGCACCATTATTATGTGCCGTGCGCGCGGGCCATGCGCGCCGCGCCGCCCGTGCCCGCGGGCGTAACGCTGCAAATTCTCGAGCGGGATGCGCTGGCGCGCTTTGAGGGCGACGACCGTTTCTGCGAGGCGCTGGCCTTTTCGCCCGAGCACCCGGATATGCTTGCCGTAACGGCCACGGCGGACGGGACGCTTGCCGGCATGGCCGGCGCGAGCGCCGACGGGCTTGCGCTCTGGCAAATCGGCGTGAACGTGGAACCCGAATGGCGCGGAAGGGGGATGGCGGTCTGCCTTGTGGAAACGCTGAAAAACGCCGTTGTGGAGCGGGGACGGCTCCCCTTCTACGGTACGGTGGAATCGCATATCGTTTCGCAGCGGGTGGCGGTCGCGGCCGGCTTTGCCCCCGCGTGGTGGGAGCTTTACACGGAATCCGTGGAATGAAAGGAACGTCCGCTATGGAGGAATCGCCGCGGCAGGTCGCTTTGCGCTGTCAGGTTACGTTGCGCATCTATGGGAAGGAAAAGTGCTTTGGGCCGGGCGTGGCCGAGCTGCTGGAGTACGTGGAGAAAACGGGTTCGCTCCGGCAAGCCGCGCTTTCCATGGAAATGGCCTACAGCAAGGCGTGGAAAATGATGAAGACCGCCGAGGAGAATCTGGGCTTTCCGCTCCTTTGCTCCACAACCGGTGGCAAAAGCGGAGGCGGCGCGCGCCTCACGGACATGGGCGAGCGCTTTTTGCGCGCGTATCGGCGCTTTGAGGAGGCCGTGCGCGGCTACGCCGAGGAAGCGTTCGTCGAAATCATGGGCTGAAGAATTCGGAGGGTACGACTATGCATTTTACCAAGGCGCACGGACTGGGCAACGATTTTATTCTGGTAGACGGCCGCGACGCGCCGCCGCGCGATTACAATGCCCTCGCGCCCGTGCTCTGCCACCGGCAGACCGGCGTGGGCGCGGATGGCATAATCGTCGTGCTGCCGTCTCAGCAAGCGGATATCCGCATGCGGATCGTCAATTCCGACGGGAGCGAGGCGGAGATGTGCGGCAACGGCATCCGCTGCTTTGCGCGCTATGTCTATGAGCGCGGCATCGTGGCAAAGCCCGCCTTTACGGTGGAAACCCTCGCGGGCCTTGTGCGCCCCGCGCTGCTGCTTTCCGACGGCAAGGTCACGGGCGTGCGCGTGGACATGGGCGAGCCCATTCTGGACTGCGCGGAGATTCCCGTGCTGGGCGAGGGGCGCTGCGTGGACCGGCCGCTTACCGTGCTCGGGCAGGCGCTGCGCTTTACCTCGGTGCTTGTGGGCGTTCCGCACACCATGATATTTGTCGACGACCTTGCGCAAACGGACATTGCCGCGCTGGGCGAGGCCATCGAGCACGCGGAGGTTTTTCCCCGGCGGACGAACGTCAATTTTGTGCGTGTATTGGACGAGCGCACCGTTGAAATGCGCACCTGGGAGCGCGGCTGCGGCCGCACGCTCGCCTGCGGAACGGGCGCTTCGAGCGCCGCCGTAGCGTGCGTGCTCAATGGAAAAACGGGCCGCGCGGTCGATGTGCGCATCGAGCTGGGCACGCTGCACATCGAATGGGCGGACGACAATCATGTGTACATGACCGGCCCCGCCGCGCTGGTGTTCGAGGGCGATATCGCGGAGCAGGACGGATGCGTCCGTCCTCCATTCCCCACGGCAAGCCTTTCTTAGTCCCTGTAAAACGAGTTGCCACCCACAAATTCGCGCAGAATGCTGGTTGGCGGGATTTCGTCCTCCACATTGGCTTCGAGGAAGTAGTTGAGGAACTTGACGATGGAGCGGGTTTCGGCATAGTAGGGGCTGTCGGGCTGTACGGCCAGCAGCATGGGGAATATGTGCTTTTTGAGCACGGCGGGCTCGTAAACGAGGGTTGTGTTAAAGATGGCGTCGGCCTGCTCCTGGAAGGGGAATATCCAGCGCTCCTCGCCGCGGCGGACGCTGTCCCACATGGAAAGCGTGCGCTCCACGCTCGCGCCGCGCGTTTCATAATCGCGCACCAGCCGCCGCATCATGCGCAGGTAGGTGGTCGGTATACGGTTGTGGTCGTCGAGGTTGAGGGTCGTCAGGGCGGATACATAGAGCCGGTACACAAGATCGTGATCCACGGCCTCGGGCAGCAGCATGGGGTTCAGCCCGTGCAGGCCCTCGATGACAAGCGGCGTATCCGCGTCGATGCGCAGGGTGCGGCCCTCCCACACGCGGCGGCCAGTGAGAAAATCAAAGCGCGGCAGCTCCACGGTTTCGCCCGCAAGCAGCAGAGAGAGGTGCTCGGCAACCAGCGCCGTATCGATCGTATTGATGTGCTCGAGGTCGACCGTGCCGTCCTCGCCGGGCAGGATCTTGTCGCGGTCGATATAATAATCGTCGAGCGACATGAGCACGGGCGATTTGCCGTGCACCCGGAGCTGCACGCAGAGCCGGTTTGCGCTGGTCGTCTTGCCCGAGCTCGACGGCCCCGCAATGAGCACCGCGCGCGCGCCGCGCCGCACGATATCGTCCGCAATGCCCGCAAAGCGCTTTTCGTGCAGGGCCTCGTTTACGCGGATCAGCGTGCGGATCTCGCCCGAACGCACAAGGTCGTTGAGATCGGCCGCGCTGGCACAGTGCATAAGCCTTCCCCAGTCGTCGCTTTCGCGGAACACCGCCGCGAGCTTGGGGCTGGGGACGTACTGCGCGGGCAGGTCGGGGTTCTCCGCCGAGGGCCGCATGAGCAGCACGCCGGGCGAAGCGAACACGAGGTCGAATACGGAGGCGTAGCCCGTGGAGGGCGCCATCTCTCCATAGAAATAATCGCAGTAATCGCCGTGGCGGTACACGTCGAAATAGGTAAACTTGCGCCACTCGAGCAAGCGCACCTTGTCGGTCTGGCCGTCGGCCGCGAAAAAGGCGATGGCATCGTCGATATCGAGCCGCCTGCGCTCGAGCCTGTAATCGGCCTTGACAATTTTGCGGCACTCGCGGCGCAATCGCTCCACGTCCCGCCCCGTAAGCGCCCTGCCCAGCTCGAGCATGGAGTAGAGCGCGCTGCCCACCGCGTATTCGATGCGCACGCGCGCGCCGGGAAACAGCCTTCTCACCGCCAGCAGATACACAAAGAGCATCGTGCGCTCATATACGCGCCGCCCGCGCGGGGAAGCGTAGCCAATCAGCCCGATTTCCCCCTTGGCCGCGCGCATGGCCCGCCGCATTTCGCAGGAGTGCTCCTCGCCGCGCTTTGCGCGAACGGGCACATAGTTGAGCGTAAAGGTATCGCCCGCAATGCGCGCGGCAAGCGGGCGCGTGGAAAGCCGATCCGTGTCGAGCCCAAGCTTTCGTATGAGCACAAGGAGGGATTCGCCCTCGGCCGCTTCAATTTCGTGTCCGTCAATCGTCAGTTTCATTTTGCTATCCTATAATATCCACGCCCTCAAGCCCCAGCTCATAAACCGGGGTGTGCTGCGCGCTCAGGTATTCGCCGTACTGCTCCTCGGTCAGCTCGGTAAGGTACATCCGGCCGCCGTTTACATAATAGGCCAGCACGGGCCTGTCGTTGGTCATGCGCGTCATAAGCAGCAGATTGTACACGTCGCCGATACGCATGTCGCGGATGGCCAGCGTGTCGGGCAGCTCCCGGGGCATTTTGCGGAGCGGCTCAAGGGGGTCTGCTTGATAGTAATTCCCGCCGTGGCCGTAAACAATGCGCGTTTCCTCCTCGGAGAGCCATTCGGAAACCGAGGCCCAGTCGCTTCCCGCAAGCTGCTCGAGCGTAAGCGGCGCGCCGTCCGCCGCAAGGTTGACAAAGCCCGTGCCCGCGATGGAGATTTCCTTGCGGATAAACATCTGCTCCAGATTCTTGACGATGGCCCGGAAGTTTTCCTCACGGCTCGCGCGCTCGGCTTCGTACACCTCCGAAAGCGCCGCGACGTTTTCCGCGGTAACCTCCGGCATAAAGCGGGCGAGCAACTGGTTTTCCGCCCTTTGGAAATAGAGTTTGACCACATAATCCTCCGCGATGGCCAGCTCGCTTTTGCGGAATTCCGCGTAGTGGCCCGCATCGGCCTCCAGACTGCGCAGCAGGGTGTCGTAGACCGCGCCGTCGCCGTTATGAATGGCCTTGGCAACGGCAATGGCTTCAAAATCGCCCAGATAATCCGATGCGCGATCCACAAAATCGTAATTGCTCAAGATTTCGTCGGCGGGCACGTCGCCCATCCCGCAGCGCATCACCAGCCTGCCCGGCTCCGTGCGCACGCTCGTCATGGCTTCAAGGCGGCTGTGTACCTCGCCTAAATTCAGGGCTATGCGCAGCGTGTCCTTGTTCAGCGAGAGCTTTTCGCAAAGCGTTGCCGCGTCCACCGAGATAAGCCGCCCGAGCCACACCCGTTCGAGCGTCACCGTCACGTCCGGGCCCTCGGCGGCAAGGCCGAAATCGGCGCGCAGCGGAAGCGGCACGACGCCCCCCAGCACAAGCTTGGCCGCGACGGACATGCCCGCCTCGTCAAAGCTTATGCCCGCCTTCTTCAGCGTGAGCTTAAAGGGGGCGAGCGTTGCGTCGATTTCATCAAAAACGCCAGCCATACGGTCGGTTTTGTACAGCAGCCACCACAGGTCGGCGGGCTCTGCCGAAATGTCCATTGTACGGGTGTCCGCGTAAAAGCGATAGCGTTCGGCTGTGGGCATGGGCTTGCTCTCAGCGAGCGCTTCGCCCTTGTCGTACGCAAAGCCGAAGCAGCTCAAATACAGCATGGGAATGCCCACGAGTATGAACAGGATGCTCAGAAGAACGATCAGCGCCGTCAGTCCGCGACGCTTCTTTTTGGCCGGTTTTTGCGGTTGTTCCATAGCGGCCTCCGTTTGTACATAATGATTTTTTCCATCATATCACACCGCGCGGGGCGCGGCAAGGCTTGCGCGGGCAGGGAATTATGGTATAATGGCCACATGGCGCGCGGTCGGGCCTGCCGCCGCGCGGATATGCGAAAATATGTCCCCCTTATGGGGCTTTTGAGTGGTGCTGCCTATGAAACGTCTTGCGGTTATCTTTGCGGCGGTCGGTACGATCGTTCTTATTTTGGTGCTGGTATTCAGCGCCCTGCAGCTCGTGATCAACAACGGAACCTTTATCAGCAACGAGTATACCAAGCTGCGGCTGGCCGATTCCATCGGCGTGTCCAATACCGACCTTGTGCGGGCGGCGGACAACCTCATCGCGTATATGGAGGGGACCGTCCCGTCCATCCACACGACCGTCACCATCAACGGGGAAAAGCAGGAGATGTTCACCCTCGAGCAGGAGCATTCCCACATGGAGGACGTGCGCACGCTCTATCAGGGCTTCCGCTCCGCGCGGGATCTGGGCATACTCGTTATGCTCGTGCTCTATCTGCTGGCAGTGGTCGTGGGCTTCCGGCACGCGGCGCAAACGCTCGCCTCCGGGTATCTTTGGGGCGCGTTCGTGCTGTTGCTGGTATTCGGCTTTCTGGGCACCTGGGCCGCGCTGGATTTTTCCAGCTTCTGGACGGCGTTCCATACGGCGCTCTTCTGGAACAACGAATGGCTTTTCGATCCGACCCAAAGCCGCATGATCAATATGCTGCCCGAAGCCTTCTTTGCCGACGTCATCAAGCAGACCGCGCTCTACGCGGGGGCCGCCGTCGCCGCGCTCCTCGCGCTGGCCGTTGCCTGCCTCGCGACGGCGCGTAAAAAGCGCACCGCCGTGCAGCGCACCGCCGTGCGCGGCGCGTCCGGCAAAAGGCCCAACGCCGCAAGCAAGGCCAAAAAGAACCCGCGGGCCGCCGCCAAAACGCCGTCCGACGCGCCCAGAAAAAAGAAGGCGCCCGCCGGGGAAGACGCGGAGCCGTAAATGACGCTGCCTTCGTATGAGGAGCGGGCCGCCGCCCGCCTTGCGCAATTGCGCGGCAAGCCCGCTTTAACGGTGCTCGCCATTGAGAGCTCGTGCGATGAAACGGCCGCCGCCGTTGTGCGGGCGGGGCGCACGGTGCTCGGCAGCGCCGTGCACACGCAAATCCCCCTGCATCAAAAATACGGCGGCGTAGTGCCTGAGCTGGCCTCGCGCAACCATGTGGAAATGGTCGGCCCCGTGGTGGAGGCGGCCCTTGCCGACGCCGGCGCGGCGCTTTCCGATATGGACGCGCTCGCCGTCACCTGCGGGCCGGGCCTTGTGGGCGCGCTCCTTGTGGGCGTGAGCTACGCCAAGGGCCTCGCGCTCGCCACCGGATTGCCGCTTGTGGGCGTAAACCACATTGCCGGGCATATCGCAGCCAATTACCTCACCGAGCCCGCGCTCACGCCCCCCTTCTGCTGCCTCGTGGCGTCCGGCGGTCACAGCCACCTTGTGGAGGTGGACGGTTACGAGCGCTTTACCCTGCTTGGGCGCACGCGCGACGATGCGGCAGGCGAGGCCTTCGACAAGGTCGCCCGCATGCTCGGCCTGCCCTATCCCGGCGGCCCGGCGCTCGAAAAGCTGGCCCGCCAGGGCGACCCGCGCGCCATTCGCTTTCATTCCGCCTTCAACGAGGGGCCCGGAAACGATTTTTCCTTTTCCGGCATAAAAACGGCGGTTATTCAATATCTGCACAATGCCGAGCAGCGCCGCGAAGCGGTGAATCGCGCCGACGTCGCCGCTTCCTTCCAATACGCGGTGGTGTCCGTGCTGGCCAAAAAGGCGCTGCGCTGCGCGCTCGAGCAGGCCGCCGCCCGCCCCGGCGCGCTGGCGCCCACCCTCGCGCTCGCCGGCGGCGTATCCGCCAATACGCTCCTGCGCGAAACCCTGTCCGCGCGCTGCGCCGAAAGCGGCGTGCGCTTTTGTTGCCCCGCGCTCCGCTTTTGCACCGACAACGCCGCCATGATCGGCTCCGCCGCCTGCTTTGCCCTCGCCGAGGGCCGCCGCGATCCGCTTTCCCTCAACGCGCAGCCCGCGCTCCGCATCGTGGGGTAGGACGGGTACGGAGAGGCGGGGGTGCGGTTTGCGTTCGTTCAGGCGCAAAGTCAAGCTTCAGAAAACACGGGCGAAGGCAGCGAAACCGTCTGGGCGGCGCGCCCGGCGGTTTCTATTCCTTCCACTGGGAAAGCATGTTTCGCATCCAGCCGTACACGTCCATTTGGTAAACCGCGTTTAGCCGCGCGGGGGTGAAAACCTCGGCCACCGCGCCCTGCGCGACGGCTTGGCCCCTGTCGAGCAGCAGCGCGTGCGTGCCGTAGGCGCGCGCAAGGGAAAGATCGTGCACAACCGACACGACCGCGCGGCCCGGCTGGGCAAGCCACGCCGCAATGAGGCCGAACATTTCCTTTTGATAAACGAGGTCGAGGTGATTGGTGGGCTCGTCGAGCAAAAGCAGCCGGGGCTGTTGCGCGAGAAGCTGGGCAAGGAACGCGCGCTGCAATTCGCCCCCCGAGAGCGTGAGCACCGATTGGCCCGCGAGCGCCGTCATGCCCGTCTGGGCGAGCGCGCGCGCCACCGCCTCCCCGTCCGCGTCGGAGCGAGCCGAGAACACGCCCGGCGCATAGGCGTAGCGACCCATGCGCACGATTTCCTCCACGGTAAAGGCATAGCCCACGCTGTGACCCTGCGTGAGCACGCCGACGTTCCTGGCAAGCTCCCGGGGCTTTTGGCTCCGCACGTCCCGCGAGAGCACGCGTACCGTGCCCGTATAGGGCGCGCCCTGCGTAAGCGCGTTGAGCACGGTGGACTTGCCCGCGCCGTTCGGCCCCGCGATCATGAGCCACTCGCCCTCGCGCACGCGAAAACTTAGGTCGCGGACGATGGTGAGGCTTCCGTATCGGACAGTGAGCCGTTCGACCTCCAGCACGGTCATCTCCCCTTTCTCGACGCGTAAAAAATGCAAACGAACACCACCGACCCGACCAGCGACGTGACCACGCCAATGGGCAGCTCGCGCGGGCTGAGCACCGTGCGCGCGGCAAGGTCGGCAAGCAGCAGGAAGGTCGCGCCGCCGAAAAGGGACGCGGGCAGCAGCCTTTTGTGATTGGGGCCTACGAGCATGCGCGCCGCATGCGGCGTAACGAGCCCCACAAAGCCGATGGTGCCGCCAACGGACACGCACACGCCGATGAGCGCGGAAACGCAAATCAGCACCGCGAGCTTGACGGCGCGGACGTTTACGCCCACGTGCCGCGCGTTGTCCTCGCCGATGGCAAAGGCGTTGAGCGCGCGGGCGCAGAAAAGGATGGGTGCGCCAAAGAGCGCAAGCGCGCATAAAAGCACCAGCGCCTCCCGATAACCCACGCCCGCGAGGCTGCCCATCGTCCAGAAGGTGATGTGCCGCACCCGGTCGGCCGCAAAGGTGACCACAAGGCTGATGAGGCTCGAAGCGAACATGGAGAAAATGACGCCCACCAAAATGATCGTGTTGGTGGAAAGGGAGAAATCCAGCTTATAGGAAAGCGTGAGGATGAGCAGGAGCGACGCGAGCGCGAACGCCATGGCCATGCCCATGGTGCCCGCAAACGGCAGGCCGGGGATGGTTACCCCAAAGGCGATGGCGATGACCGCGCCGAGGCTCGCGCCCGAGGATACGCCCAGCGTCGAGCCGTCCGCGAGCGGGTTTTTCAGCAGCCCCTGCATGGCCCCGCCGCAGAGCGACAGCGCCGCGCCCGAAAGCGCCACGCACAGCACCCGCGGCAGCCGCACCGTGAGCAAAATCGAATCCCACAGGCCGCTCTCTGCCTTTTGCCCCGAGAGGGCGCGAAAAAACGCGCGCAGCGTTTCAAAAAGCGGAACGCGCACGCTCCCCGCGCACACGCACAAAAGCAGCGCGGCAAGCAACACGCCCGCAAACGCCGCGTATTCCCAGGCGCGAAAGCGCTCCGCCCGTTTTTTTCCTTCCTTCATATCCGCTCCCCCGGCCTGCGCGGCCTCGCCTTAAGGCTATTTGGCCGTGCGCATCGGGCCGAAAACAAAATCGCACAAGAGCAGCGCGCCGTCCGCCAGCCGCGGGCCGGGGCGCGTGAGCTCGTTGTTCTCCACATGCAGCACGGAGCCCGTCTTGACCGCGTTGAGCGCCTGCCAGCCCGGCCGGGCCAGAATCTCCGCGCGGGGCGTGAGGGCTTCGCCGCCGTACATGGTGACGGTCACGATATAATCGGGATTGCGGGCGATCACCTGCTCCTCCGAAACCTCCGCCCAGCCCTCCAAATCGGCAAAGCAATTCTCAAGGCCCAACAGACTGGCAATCTCGTTCATAAAGGTGCCGCTTCCCGCCGTCCAGAGCCCGTATTCGAGCGGGGACACCTCAAAATACACGGTTTTGCCGCCCTTGCCCGCCGCGCGGGCGGAAATGGCGGAAAAGACGCTTTTCATATTGTCGATGACGGCCTGCGCCTCGGCCTCCCGGCCCGTTAACCGGCCCGTGAGCGCGAGGGCCTCGTAGACCTGCTCGATTGTATGCGCGTCGCAGATGGCCACGCGCACGCCCGATTGCTCAAGCTGGTCGAGCTGACCGTGCGATTGCTCCATGTCGCTGGTGAGCACAAGCTGGGGAGCAAGGGCGATCACCTGCTCCACGTTCGTTTCCTTGCCTGACTGCACGGCGGGCAGGGCGAGCGCCTCGGGCGGATAATCGCAAAACGCGCCGCGCCCCACAAGCGCCCCCTCCGCGCCAACGGCGTACACAAGCTCGCACTCGGCCGCCGTGAGCGCCACGATGCGCGAGGCGGGCGCGTCGAGCGAAAACGCGCGGCCCATCATGTCCGTGACGGAAACAGCGTCCCGCGCGCCGTCGCCCGCCTCGCCGGAAACGGCGGGCGCGTTCCCGCCTGCGCAGGCGGAAGCCGCGCAAAGCAGCGCTGCGAGCGCCGCGAGGCCGGCAAGAGAGAGTTTGCGCTTTGGCATGGGCCATTCCTCCTTCAACAAAAAAAACCGTCCCTCCGAATCGAGGAACAGCAGCAAAGCGTTTCACCCAATCCCAGAAGCTCGAAGCAGGCAAACCGTTTCTTGGCTTGCTTGCTTTACGCGTGAACAGGTCTCCCGGCTTGGCTTCACCCTACTCGAGCGCCTTCCCATCGCAAACGCGACAGTGGCAAACAGCTCTTTTGTCAGCCTTACGGTTACTGGGATAGCCCGGAATTTGCATCCGATTCCCACAGCGCTTTCGCGCCGGCGCCCTTCGGCGCGGACACACGTTTCTTTTTTCTTATTGTAATGCGCGCTTTTGCACGCGTCAATGGCTTCGCGCGGTAAAATCCTTTTCACGCGCTCCGGCCGGGCAAAAAGCCGCCGGTGAAGCGCGGTTTTTCAGGGTCGGGCTTTTTTAACCAGCATCGCGTCGATCTTCTCCTCGAGAACGCGCTGCTCGGAGAGGGGCAGGGACTTGTATTTGTGCAGCAGGTCGGAATCCGTGGGCGAAAGATGCGTCTCAGGCATGGTGAACATGTTCCCAACCCCGAAGCGCAGCCAGTCCTGGTTCACCTGAAACTCCCTGCTCACGGCCTCGTAGAAGCGGTCGCTCGGGTTTTTCTTGTTCTGCCCCAAAATCATGGAGATATAGGATTGGGAAAAGCCGATGCGTTCGGCGAAATCGCCCTTCTTCACACCCAGAATTTTGATCAGCTTTTCCAAGCGTTCGTGCAGCATGCTCGCGCCACCTCTGCGCCTTACGTTAACACATAAATTTCACCAAGTCAACAAAATTTCACCAGTAAAATTATTCTTGACGCGGTGAAATCCGATGGTGTATAGTGAACAAGTAAACAAAGCTGATTTTGCCTGAAAACACCTGTAATTTTTGGAATGCAACGAACATAGAGGAGAGGGCCCATGCCGAGCGTTTCGGAGCTTCAATCGCTTCCCGTGGAGGAAAAAATAAAGCGGCTCAGTCCCGAGGACAAGGAGTACCTCAAGGGCTATATGGATCATGCGCTGTCGGCGTACAAGCGCATCGAGAATATCGAGATCATCCGCAGCCGCACCCGCCGCACCGCGGAATCGCCGCGCTTCGACGAACGGTTTCTGGGCGTGGACATCGGCTCGAGCAGCGTAAAGGTGCTGGTGTTCGCGGGCGAGCGCCGCTATAAGGCGCGGGAATACTATCCCGCCGGCACCTCGCCCTTTGAGCACGACACGCAGATTGTCGCCGAAACGGTCAGCCGGGCGCTCGGCAGGCTCTTTGACGACAACGGCGTAGACCCCTCCACCATCTCCGGCATCGGATTGTCCGGCCACGGCCCGAGCGCCGTGTTTATCGACAAGGACGGCACGCCCCTGACCCCCATCGTCACCTGGCAGGACCGGCGCGCGCTCGAGGAGGCCGCCCTCCTCAAGGAGCTCTGGCCGGGCTTTCAAAAGGACGCGACGAGCCTTGAGGCCAAGCTTTTCTGGTTCTATCGCCATTACCCCGCGCTGTTCGAGCCGGGCATAACCTACCTCGATCCAAAATCGTATTTTGCCTACCTGCTCTGCGGCAAACGCACAATCGATCTTTCGACCGCGACGACCATCCTCTACTACGATCACGGCCGCGACGCGTGGGACACGGGCGCGACGGGCGTGCCCGCGCGCGTGATGCCCGAGGTCGTGCCCTCATGGAGCGAGATCGGCCGCACCTGCACGGACTTTTCGCGGGCCTGCGGCCTGCCCGACGGCATTCCGGTGTACCCCGGCGGCATCGACGCGTTCTGCGAGGCTGTGGGCGCGGGCGGCTTCCTCGACGACGTGGTTGTGGACGGCTCCGGCACCTCCACCTGCCTCACCCGCTCCGTGGACACGAATCTCTCCCGCACCCTGCACGTTTTGCCGGACGCGGCCATCCTCATCGACACGCTTTCCTCCACGGGCGCGAGCTATCAGTGGTTTAAGGAGTGCTTCGCGGGCATGGACATGGATGCGCTCGAACGGGAAATCGACCCGGCCAAGCCCGTCAATCTTTTGTTTTTGCCGTATCTTTCGGGCGAGCGCAGCCCCGTGTGGGATGAAAAGGCCCGGGGCGTGTTTCTGGGCATGGATTCGCAGACGACCGCCGCGCAGATGCTGCAAGCGCTCTTTCAGGGCGTGGGCTTTGCCATCCGCCACAATGTGGAGCGCATGGGCGGCGATATCAAAACCATCCGCGCCGTGGGCGGTGTAAACCGCAACGACAAATGGCTGCAAATCAAGGCCAACATCTGCGGCGTGCGCTTTGAGCGCATGATGGAGCAGGACGCGTCGGCCTTCGGCGCGGCCATCATCGCGGCCGTGGGCAGCGGCGCGTACACCAAGGAGGATTGCGACGGCTGCATCAAGGCGGGCGGCGTATTCGAGCCCGACCTTTCCGTCAAGGCCAGCTATGACGCGCTGTTTGCCATCTATAAGGATATGTACGGCGCGCTCAAGGACACCTTCCGATCCCTGTATCATTGCGGTCAGGCCGAGAAGCGCTAGACCGTGAGGATAATGTCACTCTGGAACCCAAAAAATAAAAGGAGGCAACCCATGAAGAAACTGTATGCTCTGTTGGCTGTCGTGCTGGCGTGCGCCATGCTGTTCGCAGGATGCGCCAAGGAACCCGCTGCGACGACCGAACCGGCCGCGCAGCCCGCCGCGACCGAAGCGCCCGCCGAGGCACCCGCCGCGACGGATGCACCCGCCGCTCCCGAAGCCAAGATTGGCGAGGGCAGAACCCTTGTCGTCGGCATTTGGGGCAGCACCCAGGAGGAAATCGTCCGCGAGCTGATCGTTCCCGCCTTTGAGGAACAGACCGGCGCGACCGTGGAAATCATCACCGGCGGCTCCTCCGACCGTTATGCCATGCTGTACGCCGAAACCGAGAACCCGTCCATGGACGTGGTGTACATCAATATGGCGCAGACCGAGCAGGCTACCAAGGACGGCGTGATTCAGCCCGCCAACCCCGAGGGCGTGCCGAACTACAACACCCTGTATGACCTGGCCAAGAACAGCGGCGGCTACGGCGTGGCGTTCATGTCCGTGGGCCTCATGTACAGCACCAAGACCTTCACCGAAGCGCCCACCTCCTGGAACGTGATGTGGGATGAAGCCTACGCGGGCAAGGTCGCCCCGGCCGTCTATCCCGGCACCCAGGGCACCGCGTTCCTCGTGATGGCGGCAAAGATCAACGGCGGCGATGAAAGCAACATCCAGCCCGGCATCGACGCCATCGAAAAGCTAAAGCCCTTCCCGCTCCTCCTCAGCGGCATCGACGAAATCAACCTGGCCTTTGAGCAGGGCGACGTGGTGCTTGCGCCCCAAATCGACGGCTACGTGACCGCCTACAAAGAGGCCGGCGGCAGCGTGGACTTCACCCTCCCCGAGGAAGGCGGCGTGCTCTCCATGAACTGCGCGGCCATCCCGGTCAACAGCAAGAACGCGGATCTCGCGGAGATCTGGATTAACCTGCATCTGGGCCAGGATGTGCAGCAGGCTTATGCCGAGCGCCTCTACTACGGCCCGACCAACTCCGCCATCGTGCTCGCCGACGACCTGGCTTCCAAGGTTGTGTACGGCGCGGACGACGTGAGCAAGCTCATCGCGCTGAACAACGAAGCCTGCACGGCCAACCAGGCCGCGTGGACCGAGCTGTGGAACACCAAAATCCTCGGCTAGTAACGGACCAACCCTGGGAGGGGCGTAAAAGCCCCTCCCGGACTTTCATTTTCGGAGGGAACGATCATGGCAGCAACGCACAAGCACAAAATCAACAGGCGGCAGGCGGCGGGCAAGGCGGCACTCATGTCGCCGGCGCTGCTCGTCGTTGCCATCGGCTTTATGGTGCCGCTTATCATGCTCTTTTCCATCAGCTTTTTCAAGGGCGTGCAGGGCAGCGGGCTCATTGACCGAAGCGTATTTTCCCTCGACAACTTCGCGCGGATGTTCGAGCCGTATTACCTCAAGGTTCTGTGGCGCACCTTCCGCATCGCCATCTACGCCACCGTGCTTTCCCTCGTCATGGGCTATCCTGTGGCCATGGCCATGGCAAAAGGCAGCCCCAAGGTGAAGAACCTTCTCCTCGCGCTCATTCTTACGCCGCTATTGACCAACGTGGTGGCGCGCACGCTGGGCCTGATGATCATCTTCGGCAACCACGGCCCGGTCAACAGCATCCTTGAATGGCTGGGCTTTGCGCGCGTCAAGTTTATCCCCAGCGAATTGGGCATTGTGCTGGGCCTCGCGCAGGTTTTTATGCCCTATATGATTCTTTCCGTCAAGAGCGTGCTCGAAAACGTGAACATGAACCTCGAGGAGGCCGCGCGCGATCTTGGCTGCTCGCGTGTTTCCGCGTTCTTTCAGGTCACCTTCCCGCTGAGCATGCCCGGCGTAGTCGCCGGAAGCCTCTTTGTGTTTCTGCTGAGCTTTTCGTCCTTTGTTACGCCCCAGCTCCTCGGCGGCAGCACCGTGATGACGATGACCATGCTGATTTACCAGCAGGCCATGTCGCTGCTTGATTGGCCGTTCGCGGCCGCGGCGGCCTTTATCCTGCTCACCTTCAGCGTGATCCTCATCACCGTGTACAACCGCATGACCTCGCGCATCGAAAAGATGAACGACCGCTCGGGCGTATACCGGGACATCAATTATAACGCGCCGCGCTACCGCATCACGCGCGCGGTGTCCAACGCGTGGTACGGCGTGTGGGCGGCCGTGGCCCGCGCGCTCGGCGCGGGCAAAAAGCGCGCGCGCGCGAAGGAATATGAGCGGCTGTCCATCCGTGCGGGCCGCACGGCGGGCTCCGTGGGCAGGGGGCTGCTCATTGCGCTGGTGGTGCTCGTGGTGGTGTTTATCGTGCTGCCGCTGCCGGTCGTGATCATCAGCGCGTTTTCGGGCGACAAAATGTTTGTTCAGTTCCCGCCGTCCAGCTATTCGCTGCAATGGTTCAAGAATATTTTCATTAAGAAGGAGTATATTCGCTCCTTCCTCATCAGCCTGCGCGTCGCGCTCATCAGCACGGGCATCTCGCTCATCATCGGCACCATGGCCGCGCTCGCGCTCACGCGCTTCAAGTTCCGCAGCGTGGAGCATGTGAAAACCTATTTCCTCTCGCCCATTACGTTGCCCGCGGTCATCGTCGGCATTTCCATGCTCCGCTTCAGCGTGGCGATGGATATGGTCGGCTCCATGCGCGTGCTCTACCTTGTGCACATTATGATTACCTCGGCCTATGTCATCCGCATGGTGCTCTCCTCGCTCGTTGGCTTTGATATGTCCATCGAGGAGGCTGCGCGCGACCTGGGCGCGGGGCCCGTATATACCTTCCGCAAGGTGACCTTCCCCATTATCAAGCCTGGCATCGTGGTGGCGGGTTTATTCTCCTTTATTACGTCCATGGATGAAACAACCGTGAGCCGCTTTATCGTGCGCGGCGCGAACCAGACGCTCCCCGTGCGCATCTTTGCGCAGCTCGAGTACGGCATCGACCTCACCATCACCGCGATTTCGTGCCTGCTCATCCTTTTCGCCATGCTGGTGCTGTTTGTCATCGACCGCACCATCGGGCTCAACAAATTTAAGATGTAAGCTGGCCGGCAAGGCGTTTATCGCCCGCTCGCCCGGTTCAAATGCTATACGGCTCAGGATGGAGGAACCTCTTATGTCAATGGTAGAAATCAAAGGCCTTTGCAAGCGCTTCGGCGACGTGCATGCCGTGGACAATGTAAGCATCCAAGTGGAGAACGGTGAGATGCTTTGCCTGCTCGGCCCGTCCGGCTGCGGCAAAACAACGCTGCTCCGGCTTTTGTCGGGCTTTCTCGACGCGGACGCGGGCTCGATCGTCATGGACGGCCGCGACGTGACCGACCTGCCCCCGGAAAAACGTCCCACCTCGCTGGTGTTCCAAAGCTACGCGCTTTTCCCGCATCTGAACGTGTTTGAAAACGTGGCCTTCGGCCTCCGGGTGCAAAAACGCCCCAATAAGGAGATTCGCGAGCGCGTGGTGGAAATGCTCGCCATCGTCGGCCTCGAGGGCAAGGAGGGACGCGCCATTTTGCAGCTTTCCGGCGGGCAGCAGCAGCGCGTGGCGCTCGCGCGCGCGCTGGTGATGAAGCCCAAGGTGCTGCTGCTCGACGAGCCGCTGAGCAACCTTGACGCGAAGCTTCGCGTGGAAACGCGCGGCCAGATCCGGCGCATTCAACAGAGCGTGGGCATCACCTCCATTTTCGTTACGCACGATCAGGAGGAGGCGCTCACCATGGCCGACCGCATCGCGGTCATGAAAAACGGCGTGATTGAGCAGCTCGCCGCACCCCGGGAGATCTATCATCATCCGGAAAACAGCTTTGTGGCCGATTTTATTGGCAAATCCAATTTCCTGCGCGGCAGCTACGATGCGAAAAGGGGCGTGTTTACGCTTGAAAACGGCGCGGAGCTGCTCGCGCAAGCGCCGCTGCACGACGCGGAGAACGATTCGCTCGTTTTGCGGCCCGAATATCTCTCCCTGACAAGGGACGCGTCGGCCGTGCCCGCGGGCGCGAACGTGCTGCGCGGCACGGTGGAGGAGGTCACCTTCCTGGGCGAGCTTACGCACTATTCGCTGCGCATCGGCGAAACGCTTGCCATGAAGACCATCTCCTACGGCTATACCCAGCAATACAACACGGGCGACGAGGTCTGCGTCTACTGGGACAAGACCAGCGGTCAGATCCTGTAACCCATTTCCAACAAGGAGGAAGCATGTATGAAGCGACTGAATCGAATTTTCCGTGAGGACGGCAGAACCGTCGTCATCGCCATGGACCACGGCATGGGCATGCGGGTCAATCCCGCGCTCGACGACACCGGCGAAAAGCTGCGCGCCATCGTGAAGGGCGGCGCGGACGCGGTGCTCGTTTCCTACGGCATTGCGGTCAAATATGCGGACGTGCTTGGCGACGTGGGCCTCATCGTGCGCGCGGACGGCGGCTATTCGGCGCTGCCCAGCGACGCCAACGGCTACCCGCGCCTGCTCTTTTCCGTGGAGGACGCGCTGCGCGTGGGCGCGGACGCGGTGGTGGTCAACGGCTTCCCCGGCACGCCCACCGAGCAGGACTGCATGAAGAACGTTGCCGAGCTGGTTCGGCAGGGCAACGCCTGGGGCGTGCCCGTCATGGCCGAAATGCTGCCCGGCGGCTTTAGCAATTTACAGCCCAAGACCCCCGAGAACGTCAAGCTTGCCGCCCGCACCGGCTGCGAATACGGCGCAAGCATCATCAAGACCACCTATTCCGGCACCAAAGAGGAGTTCAAGCAGGTGATCGACGCGTCCTACCGGCCCGTCGTCATTCTGGGCGGCGAGGCGGTCAAGGATCTTTCCGGCCTGTTTGCCTGCATCGAGGACGCGCTCTCCGTGGGCGCGGCGGGCGTGGCCATCGGCCGCAACGTGTGGAATCACAAGGACCCCGAGGCGGTTACGCGGGCGCTCGTTTCGCTCGTGCACGAGGGCAAGCGCGCCGCGGACATTCGCGGACTGTAGGATCGGAGGCAGGAAAATGGAGCAGAAAATGAAAGCGCTCGTAGTAACGGACAAGGAGCGGGTCGAGCTGCGGGACGTATCCGTGCCCGTGCCCGCCGACGGCGAGCTTCTGGTTAAAATTGAAGCGTGCCTCATCTGCACCTGGGAGCAGCGCATCTTTAAGGACGGCGGCGGCATGAAGCTGCCCTTCGTGCCCGGGCATGAGATCGCGGGCCATGTAGCCGCCGTGCCGGAGGGCACGATTACCTCCTTCCGGGTGGGCGACGCGGTTGTGGTCAAAACCCTCGATAGCTGCGGGCACTGCGATTTTTGCTATACGGGCAACGACAATCTTTGCGCGGGCAAGGCCAAAAAGCGCAGCTACGACGGCATTCCCGGCAGCGGCGGCATGGCGCAGTATATCGCCGTATCCACCGCGCGCGTGTACCCCATGCCCGATCCCGCGATCGATATGGCCGTCGCGGCCTTTGCCGAGCCGCTGGCCTGCTGCCTGCGGAGCGTGGAGCACGCGGACGTGCGCTTTGGCCAGGATGTGGTCATTGTGGGCGGCGGCATTATGGGCCAGCTCCACAACGTGCTCTGCCAAAAACGCGGCGCGCGTGTGTTCATGGTCGAGCTGGACAAGGCCCGCGCGGCGCTTGCCGCGCGCATGGGGGCGATTGTGATGGATCCCACGGCCTGCGACGCAGTCGAGGAGATCAAAGCCCGCACCGGCGGCGGCGCGCACGCGGTGTTCCTCACCGTGTCGCTCACGCGCCTCGCGCAGGATTATATCGCCGCGCTGCGCAAGATGGGCAAGCTGGTATACTACGGCTCCTTCCATCCCGATGGAGATATCGCCGTCAACCCCAACCATATCCACTATAGCGAAAAGACCGTTACCGGCTCCTACAGCCCGACCTCGGAGGGCTTTTACACCGCCGCGCGGCTTATCGGCCTCGGCATTGTGGACGTAAAGCCCTTCCTCACGGAGATGTACCCGCTCTCGCAGGCCGATACCGCTTTCCGCCGCGCCCTCTCGCCCGAAACCTTCCGCGTCGGCGTGCGCCTCTGGGAGTAGCGGACGCTGGGGGGAGGGGGACGGGGAACGGGAGAACGGGTTAGGGCTCTGCCCTAAGACCCGCTTAAGGGGCAACGCCCCTTAAGAATCCCATCTCTGACCGCGTTTTGTGCGTGCGCTTTCGCTTTTTCTGTGAAAACAACTTGGCCCGGCGATATTTCGCCGGGCCGAGTCTTTGTCTATTTGCTTTCAGGGCGATTCCATGGGCAGGGTCAAGGGGCAGCGCCCCTTGCGTTCCCTCGTCCGCCTACTCCGCCTCGAGCGGCTTTTCCCAGCAGCGGCGGCGCTTGTGCTGCACGGAATCAAAGCGGCTCCACTGAGAGAGAATGCGGTTGTTCGTTTCGAGCATGGGACCCGTTTCCGCATAGAGGAAGCCGGCTTTGACCACCTTGTGCTGCATATCGTCGAGGATAACGGCGTTTACGCCCCAGCCCTGCAAATCGGGCCGGACGGCGATGAGCAGCATATCCACGGTATCGTTTTTGCCTTTGAGCGCGCGCAAAAGCGAAAGCCAGCCAAAGGGTATCGTGCGCCCGTTGCATTTGCGCTGCGCATGGTCCAGCGCCGGGCAGCATACGCCGAAGGCCACGAGATGCTCCTTCTCATCATACACAAAGGAGGTCGTGCGCCGGTCCACCATGGGGAGGAATTCGCCCACGTATTTGGTGATCTGCCGGTCGGTCATGGGCACCATGCCGAACAGCACGCGGTAGGTTTCATTATATAGCTCGAACACGTCGCGAATGATCTTTTTTATGGGCTTTTCGTTGAGATTGACCACGTGAAGCCGCTTTTTCTTTTTCACATGCTCGGCGAGCACGTGCAAATGCAAATCCGGCTCCTTGGGAATGCGGATGCGGTACTCGAGCCAGTCCACCTGCTTGCGGTAGCCGAGCCGTTCCATCTGATCGATGTAATAGGGATAATTATAGTAGGTGTAGAACAAGGAGAGCTTATCAAAGCCCTCCACGAGCATGCCCTCGCGATCCATATCCGAAAAGCCCAGCGGGCCGTGTACGGCCACGCATTCCTTTTCCCGCGCCCAGCGCTCCACCGCGTCGAAAAGCGCGTCCACAACCTCGTCGTCATTGATAAAATCAACGTGCGTAAAATTGAGATAGCGCTTGCCGAACTTGGCGTTGGCCTTTTCATTGTAAATGCCCGCGATGCGGCCCACGATCCGGCCGTCGCGCCAGGCCAGGAAGCACTTGGCGTCGCAGTATTCGAAGGCCGGGTTTTTGTCGCGCCGCATGTCGGCAACCTGGCTTGCCAGAATGTCGGGCACGTAATACGGGCTGTTCTTATAGAGTATGAGCGGGAATTCCATGAACGACACGAGCTCGCGCTGCGTTCTTGCTTCTGTAATTTGGATCAAAAAGCGTCCTCCCCCCAGACGGCGCCGTTTGGCCCGCGGCGGCTCAGCGCCGTCGCGGGCCATGCGCCGCAATTATTCTTTTTTCTTGCTCAGCTTCTTTTGCAGCCGGGCTTCCTTGCGGGCGGCCCGCTTCTCGGCGCGGCGCGCGGCGCGCTCCGGGCGCTTTTTGCGCGCGAGCCTGCAAAGGAACACGATGGCGAGCACGATGGCCGCCACGACCGCCGCCGGAATAAGCGCGCAGGCGAGCACGATGCCGATGGCGCCAAGGGCGTTTACCACCACGCGCGCGCTGTTGACAAAGCCGCGCGACATCTTCTGCCACACATCGGAAGCCTTCCAGAGCTGGATCAGCTCCTTTTCACCCTGAACGGGCGTGCGCTCGGTGCGGCGGATGGTCAGCTCCAGCGTGGCGTAGGAAACGAGGTTGTCCCAGAGATTGATCTGGCCCTGATAGCTTTCGACGTCCGCGCGCACCCGGGCAAGGCTCTCGCGCACAGCGAGGATTTCTTCCACGGTCTGGCACTTTTCAAGGATGGCCAAAAGCTGCTTTTCCTCGGCCTTGGCGCTGTCCAGCCGCGCGGCGATATCGTAATAGGAGAGCGAAATATCGTCGCTGTAAAGCTGGTAGCTTTCCACCTTGCCCGCAGCCTCGCGCGCGGCGTTTACAAGCGTATCGAGCGACGCGGACGGAACCTTGAGGGTAGCCGTGCAGCGGTACGCGCCCTCGTCGTCGTTGCGCGTAAAGGAGCCGGCCACATATCCGCCCAGCTCTGCGGCGCGGGCGCACAGCATGGAAAGCGCGGCCTCGGGATCGTCGCACACGATGGTCAGATCGGCGGTGTACACAATTTTGCGCACGTCCGCGTCCGAGGGCTGCTCCTGCGGCGAGGTCAGCGCCGTTTGCCCGGACGAAAACGCGCCGTTATCGCCGGCGGCGCTTTCCGCATGGGCGCTTGGCTCGGCGGCCATGGGCGCTTCGACTGCATAGGACATATCGTAGCTTTCCGAGCTCGCCTTGCCCGCGCAGGCGGAACAAAGCAGAATGAGGCACGCAAGCATTGCGCCGAGAACGGGCAGGGCTTTCTTTTTCATGACGGTTTCCTCCTCCATTCGATTCGCGGCGCGCATCGGGTACGGCCGCTTACGACAGAAACACTTTTATACAATATCACAAGTTGCGCGCATTGTAAAATCCGTCAAAGTGAGAAGGGAAAAAACAAAAATCGTCGGGGCTAAATTGCACATTTGCCCGGAGCGTGCTATACTGTAGCCATCACAGGAGAAGGAGGTAATGTATATGAATCCACCGAAAAAGGTAACGGTTCTCATCTCGCTCATTCTTGCTGCTCTTGGCGTGGTATCCACCTTCGTGACCATTCCCTTCGTAAGCAGCTACAGCTTCTGGTTCGTAGTAGCCGGATACGCCCTGCTGCTGCTGGGGTGCCTGTTTAAGGGCCTGTAAGAAGAAAGCCGGGAGACTCTTTTCGACCAAGGGGCACAATGCGGCTTGCCGGATTGCGCCTCTTTATTTTTGGGCTTCACTGCCGGAAGCGCCCGGCTCCGTTATATCGAAGAATACGGCGTAAATCGAGTGCCCGCCCTTCCCGTCCGCAAGCTTCCGAAGCAGCGCCCGCACCCTGCGTATGCCGCCGCCCGGCAGAAGGACGCGGTGCTCGTAATCCGCGCGCGCGTCGCTTTCCATCAGCAGGCGCAAGTTTTCCCGCACGAGGGGCAGATCGTCCGGGTGGATGGCGTCGCTTTCGCGCTGCGCCAGCACGGCGGCAAGATACGCCCGCTCGCTTTCGTAGCCAAACAGGCTCCAGCAGGCGCGGTTGCAGTTCGTCCCGCCGCGCACGCCCGCGCTGTTTACCTCAAAGTGCAAAATGCCGCACGGCAGCGCGTCGAAAAACACGCGGAGAGAATCCGCCCGCGTTTCCAGCATTTCGCGGAGCGTAGCCATTTCGGTAATGTCCGTGCAGGTCAGCAGCGTGAGCTCCCGGCCGTTCCAGTGCAGCGGCGCGGCCTGCGAAAGCAGCAGCAGCCCGTCGGGCCGCAGAATCTCGGCGGCGCGGGCCTCGCCCGTTTCCCGCAGCACGCGGGCCGGGCAGTTTTCGCATTGGCTTTCGCGCCCCAAAAACGCCCGGTAGCACACCTTGCCCGCGTAATCCTGGCCGGCGTGATCGCGGATGGCTTTGTTGCAATAGGCCACTTCGCAGGTTTCCGGATCGATGATATAGACATACTGGGCGCTGTTATCGAGCGCGGCGCGAAAATCCTGGGAGAACGCGGCCTGCTCCGCCTTGCGGAGCTTCATGAGGAACGCGCCCACAATGCGGGATACAAGCAGGAGCGTGCCGATCTGCTCGTCCGCCCAGACGCGCTGCTCGTTGCACACGTCGAAGTCGATACAGCCGCGGAATACGCCGCCCTCGCGGATGGCGCACTGCAAAAAGGAGCTGATGCCCAGCGCCTCCATCGATTTGCGGCGCGCCTCGGACAGCACGGCCACGTCCGGGCAGAAGAACACGCCCCGCTCGTCGAAGCACCTATAATAATTCTCGCCCAGGGATTCCTTATAGCTCATGGACTGCAAACGGTCGATTTGGGGCGCGACGCCCGGCGCGCACCACTCGAATATGCAACTGCACGCGCTGCGCGCCGCGTTTTCCTCGAGCACGTACATGCGGCTTAAGTCGTATTGCTCGCCGAGTATGGCCAGCACCGTGCCCACCGTCGCGACCGTCGCGCCGGAGCTGTAGAGGAGCGTAAAGACGCGCTCCACCACCGCGTTGTTATAGGTATAGGCCTCGTCCTTGACCGACAGGGTGCGGTTAAGCCGCGCAATGAGCGCCTCGCTGTCCTTTCGCTCCTGAATATCGGCGATTTGCCCAAGAATGCGATATACCTTGCCGGAGGCGTCCCCGAGGCTCACATAATCCAGGCGTCCCCAGCGATGGCCCGTACCCCAGCCGTTGACGCGGAGCTCGAAGGAGCCGGCGCCCGGCTTGCCGCGCACAATCTCATCGAGCCGCGCGCGCACCGTCGCGCGGGAGTCCTCGTGAAGAAAGGAGGCGGCGCTTTCGATCTGCCCGGAATACCCGGTGATTGTGCGCGCGACCGGCTCGCGGTCAGGCGCGCTCGTTTTGCAATAGAGGCTGTCGGTCACCGCGTCGTAATCGACCACGCACAGCCCGCTGCGCCGGATGAACAGATTGGTGCGGGCGTTTTCGGCCTCCTGTTCCTTCTGCGCGGTCATGTCGGAAACGGTGATGACCGCGCGCAGCGGCACGCCGCCGTCGGAAAAGACCGTTACGAAATCGGCCTGCTCCCAGCAATAGCCGCCGTCCGCGTTCCTTGCGCGGAAGAGCAGGGCGCCCGCTTGCTCGCCCCGGCAAATGCGCTCGTAAAACGCGGCGTGCGCCGCCCTGTCCCCTGCAACGACGGCCGCGTTGCATTCGGTCACGGTGGCCGTCACGCCCGGAATGCCGTGCTTGCGCGCGTAAGCCTCCGGGAAGGTGACGGTGCGCGTGGGCACGTCGAAGTGGCACACGGTTTTGCCCATTTTGGAGATGGCCAGCCGCATGGCCTCCTGGCTCACGCGGAGCTCCTCCTCCATGCGCTTGCGCTCGGTAATGTTTTCCACCGCCATATAAAACAGGCAGGCTTCGCCGTTTCTTGCGAGAAGCTTTACGCGCAGGCTCAGCCAGCACGCCGCTCCGCCCGGCTGGTGCGGGAGACATTGCGCCTCGCATTGCGCCTCGCCGCCCGTACGGATGGCGTCGTCGAGCATGGCGGCAAAGGCCGCGCGGTGTCTGCCCGCAAAGCGCTCCAGCGTGTGCCGCTGCTTGTCCATATAGTCCGCGCGCGTCGTGTCGAGCTGCGCATAGAACATATCGTTCGCGCGCAGAATCTCGGCGCTGCCATCGCGATATTCCATAATGGCCGCGCCGCCGACAAGGCTGTTGAAGAGCAGCGCCGTCTGCGCCGACGGGTCCCAAAAGGCGGCGATGCCGTCGAGATCCACCCCCAGATATCGATCCGTCCCGCCCACATTGCTGCGCAACAGCAGCTTTTCAAACGCGTCGAGCGGCATGGGCCGGTCAAAATAATAGCCCTGCATGTAAAAGCAGTTCAGGCTTTTGAGGTAATCGGCCTGGGTGCGCGTTTCCACCCCCTCCGCGATAACGGGAATCTTGAGCCAGTGCGCCATGCGGATGACGGAGGAGAGAATGCTCCCGCCGCGCGCGTCGTCCTCGCCATTGGAAAGAAACTTCACGTCGAGCTTGAGGATATCGACCGGCACGTCCTTGAGGGTGTTGAGCGAGGAATAGCCCGCGCCAAAGTCGTCCATCTCGATGGTAAAGCCCGCGCCGCGCAGCTCCTTGACCACGCTGATGAGCTGCTGAGGGGTCTGCATATAGGCGCTTTCCGTGATCTCCAGCTTGAGCATGGAGGGCGGCAGCGCGTATTTTTCCACGAGCGCCTTGAGCGTTTGGCAGAGCTTGGGATCGTAAATGTTGATGCGGGAAATATTGACCGAAACGGAAATGGGCACATACCGTTCCGCCTCGTCGAGCCAGCGGCGCAGATTGCGGCAGCAGCTTTCCCACACATACGCGTCGAGCGCGGCGATAAAGCCGTTGCGCTCAAAAAGCGGGATGAATACGCTGGGCATGAGCACCCCGCGCGTGGGATGGTTCCAGCGCACGAGCGCCTCCGCGCCAATAAGCGACCCGTCCTCATAATTGATCTGGGGCTGCAAATAGATTTCAAACTCGCCGTTTGCAAGCGCGAAGGCCATTTCCTCGGAGAGCGCCTGCTCCTCGAGAAGCTGCGCGCGCAGCGAATTGTCGTAATAGCCCACGCGCGTGGAATAGCTCCCCTTAACGGACCGCAGCGCGAGCAGCGCCCGGTCGCACATGAGCGAAACGTCGGCCGCGCAGTCCTCGACCGGGTATACGCCCATGTGCATGGTGAGGCGGTTGTTATAGGAATAGGCGCTGAAATACGCGCTCATTTGCGCCAGCAGGCTGTCCTCCGTAAGCGCGGCGTCCTCGGCCAGCAGCACGACGAAATGATCCGCCTCAAGCCGCGCACACAGCAGCGCCGGCTCGGCGCAGACCCGGCGCAGCGTCGCGCCGATGCCGCGCAAAAGCTCGTCGCCCTTTTCCGTGCCCATGGCGTCGTTAAACACCTTGAAGTTGTCGATGTCAAAGCGCAGCAGCTTGTGGCGCGTACCGGGCTTGCTCTCCAGCCGTTCGCGCGCGCGGCGGTAAAAGCCCTGCCTGTTTAATATGCCGGAAAGGGGATCGCGCTCGCTCAAAACGGCGTCGGTGATATCGATGATGGCGATGAGCACCACGGTTTTCGTTTCGTCAAGATACGCGCTTCGCCATTGGTAAACGCCGTCGCCCCGCGCGTCTCCGCGCGCGACGGGGAAATTGCAGGTGTAGGAAGCGTGCGTCTCAAGCGCGCGCGTAATGTGGGAAAAGCGCACGGCGCGGGCGCATTCCTCAAAATAATCCTCCCGCACGAAGCGCCCGAGCACAAGGGGCATGAACTCGTCATAGGAGCGGCCCTCGCAGCAGCTTCGGTCGAACGCCGCGTTCATGCTGTCCCCGCACACGGTGAGCAGGCCCGTTTTCGCGTCCAAAAGCCCCAAAAAACGATAGTCCGCGTGCAAAAGCCTGTCCACCATGAGGTGCATGGTCTTCTCCTGATGGATATCCAGCGCGTAGATAAGCGCCTCCACATCGTGCGTCTTGGTGTTTTCCATCATCTCGATAACGGAGCGGACCCAGACGGGCCGCCCCGGCTCCAGGCAGAAACGGTGCTCGTAGCTAAGCGAAGTTTTGCCCTCCGCAGAGGCCTTTAGCAGGCGGCGCCGGGAGAACAGCGCCTGATATTGCGCCAGCTCGTCCGCGCTGATGAAGCGGGCGTGCGCGGCCGCATAAAAGCCGTCCACCGTGCCCGCAAGCTGCAAGCCAAGCAGCGCCGAATCGGTGCTTTCGCCCGCGCCGCACCAGTTGGTGGTCAGGTTCATCTGGAAGCAGGCGACGGTGTTCTTCTCCGCGAGGCGGCGGTAGCTCTGGAAGGCGCGGAACTGCTTTTCGAGCTCCGCTTGCTCCAGCATCTGCTGCGTGGCGTCGGTATACACGACATACAGGTCATAGCTGCCGTCGTCGTGAAAAACGAAGTTGCCCACCGCCGAAACCCAGATATAGCGCATGTCCGCGCCACGCACGCGGTAGGTCGCGCGGAAGGGCGCGCGGGCGGCTTTGGCCGTCTCATAGACGGACGCAACGCCCGACAGGTCGTTTGCGTGTATGCCGGCAAACGCATCCTTGCCGTAAAGCTGCATATATTGCTCGATGGAAAGCCCGCCCATGAGGTGGAGCAGGCTTTCGTTGCAAAAAAGCGGCGTGACGCAGCCGTCCTCCGTGCCATGGAAGATGCCGATGCCGCCGCCGATATTGTTGAGCAGGCTGCGGAGGCTGAAGGAACCGGCGGATGCGGGCGGGGTAAAGAGCGCGTCGCTTGCATAGTCCCCGCGCGCGTCCGCAAACGCATAGCAGTTTTTGCCGATGGACTTGGCCTGATACAGTGCGGAATCCGCCTCGAAATACAGCTCGGAAAGACGCTTCCCGTCGCCGCGATAGCAGCTTATGCCAATGCTGCCGGAAAGCTCCATGGCTTTCGTGCCGGACACGTAAATGTGCTGGAGCGCCTCGATCAGCTCCTGCGCCTTGCGGCGCACGTCGGCCTCCCGCTGCGCGTGCTTCATGAAGGCGAAAAACTCGTCTCCGCCCACCCGGCCAACGATATCCGTATCGCGGAAGCAGCTTTGTATGGCCTGCGCCAGCCCCGTGAGCGTTTCGTCGCCCATCTGGTGGCCCAGGGTGTCGTTCACCTGCTTGAAATTGTCGATGTCGATCATAAAAAGCGCGTGCCAGCCGTGCGCGCCCTCGCCCTCGAGGAACGCGCCGATCTCGCGCATGGTGGCCTCGCGGTTGAACAGGCCCGTCATCACGTCGGTATCCGCGCTGCGGGAGATCGCGTCGCGCTGCTGCGCGAGCTTTTTGGCGAGCTGCTCGGCGTTTTCCTGCTGCGATTTAATCTCGGTAATATCGGTTACGATGCCGAAAAGGATCTCCGCGCCGTTCTCCAGCTTCATGTAGCGGATGCGGTCGGAAAGCCAGACGAAGCGCCCGTCCTTGCAGCGCACGCGAAAATACACGGTACCGTCCCCGTGCTCCGCCGCAATCGCGGCGAGGCGCAAAAAAACGTCCGCCGCATCCTCGGGCGCGAGCAGGCCGAACAGATTATCCGAAAAGCGCGCGGTAAACTCTGCGCGGTCATACCCGGAAAGCGCCAGCAGATAATCGTTGATGTAGTAAAGCGAAGCGTGGCGTTCGGCCAGGGTGGCGCAGAGTATGCCCACGGACGCGTTTTCGTCCAGCAATCGGAGCAGTTCCTTTTGCCCGGAAAGATCGGGCGGGGCAACGCGCCCGCCGTCGGTGCGGCAGAGCGTGAAAAAGGCGGAAAGATGCCCGTTGATGGGATCGGAAAGCAGATGAATCTGCTCGCGCACCCACATTTTCCCGCCGTCCGGCTCGCGGCGCACATATTCGAAGCTGAGCAGCCGCTTGCCGCTTTCGAAAACGCGCGCGATCTGCGCGCGGGAAAAATCATGGAAAAACGCGCGCGCTTCGTCGCCCGCGAGCACGGAGGACGCCGCGTCCTCCAAAAAGGCTTCGATGGTATTGTAGCGCTGCAAAACGCGGTTTTCCGCATCGCGGTATTTATCGTTCACCACGCGCCAGTCCGTGATGTCAAACAGCACGGCGCAGAGCATATCGTCGGGCAAATCGAAAAGAGAACGGAGCTCTTCGTCAAAGCTGAGCTTGGCCTTGTATTCCCAGGTAATATCGCGCGAAACGCCGTATAGCGCCATGGGCGCGCCCGTTTCATCGCGGATGATGTGCTTCGAGGTGGCGGCGTAGCGCGTGCCGCCGTCCGCCGAGGGAATCGGCTCCACGTATTCCGTAAGCGACGCGCCGAGCCTGAGCATGCGCTCATCGTCCGCCCGGTAGCGCTTGGCCAGCTCCTGATCGGAAAACAGCTCGAAATCCGTTTTGCCTACGACCAGCGCGGGATCGTCCAGCCCCACGAGCTTGGCAAACGCCTTCGACGCGCCAAGATAGACGAAATGAACATCCTTGATAAAGAGCATTTCGCGCGCGTCGGCCAAAATGGCCCGCAAAAACGCCGGCGGGAGCGCTTCGCCCCATTTATCGTCGCAACGCATAGCCCTTCACCCCCCTGTTTTGCACGCCTGGGAAAGCATCTGAGAAAATATATATGTGATAACTATGAAGCCAGTATATCGCAGTCTTTGGAGAAATACAACCAAAACGCGAAGCCCGTCTTGCCGCCTAGGCCCGGGCGTGCTACAATCAAAAAAAGCAATTGCAGAGGTGTTTGTTTGGAGACGGTTCTGTAAGAAACGCGGCGGAAAGCGGATGGGCGGGCGCGCGCAAGCGGCGCTTGTGTGTTCGTCGCGCGTTTTTCGGAGCTGTGCCGGGCGCGCGCCGCGTTTCTTTTTTTGGCGGCTTGATTGGGACATTGCCGCACGAATGGATAAATGGACAAAAGCGAATCTTTTGGAGGCGTTTACATTGAACCAACACATGGGTTTCGGCGCGGACGCGCGCCGGCTTGCGGAAGCGGCCCAATACCCCGGCGAAACGCTCGCGCGGGTCGTTTCTCAATATAAAGAAAAATATCGAATCGTAACGGAGCGGGGCGAGCGCATGGCCGAGGTATCCGGCAAATACCGCTATGCCGCGAGCGCGCCCGAGGACTATCCCGCCGTGGGCGATTTTGTGATGGCAAGCGGCGGCGAGGCTGGCGACGCGATCATCACCCGCACGCTTGCGCGCCGGAGCGTGTTTTTTCGCACCGGCGTGGGCAACGTGCACGAGCGGCAGGTAATCGCCGCCAACGTGGATGTGCTGTTTGCCTGCATGTCCGCAAACAGCAACTATAATCTGAACCGCCTCGAGCGCTACCTTTCCGTGGCGTGGGACAGCGGCGCAACGCCCGTGGCCGTGCTCACCAAGGCCGATTTGGCGGAGGATCTGCCCGGCATGCTGCGCGCGCTTAAACGCATCGCGCCCGGCACGGACGTGCTTTTTACCGCCAGCGGCGACCCCGCCTCGATCGAGGCGCTTTCGGCGCACCTCACGCCCGGCGTGACGGGCGCGCTCATCGGCTCCTCGGGCGTGGGCAAATCCACGCTGATTAATTGCCTCACGTCCGGCGCGCCGCTGGAAACGGCGGAGGTTCGCGCGGACGGCAAGGGCCGCCACACCACGACAAGGCGCGAGCTGGTGCCGCTGCCAGGCGGAGGCATGCTCATCGACACCCCCGGCATGCGCGAGCTGGGCGCGGAGGCGGTCGATCTGTCCCGTTCGTTTTCCGATATCGACGCGCTGGCCGCGCAATGCCGCTTTGCGGACTGCGCGCACAAAAACGAGCCCGGCTGCGCGGTGCGGCGGGCCATCGCGGAGGGCGCGCTCGACGAACGGCGGCTGAGCAGCTATCTGCGCCTCAAGCGCGAGGCAAAGTACGACGGTCTGTCCGCCCGGGCCATCGAGCAAGAGAAGGGCGCGGAGATGTTTGCCGCCATCGGCGGCATGAAAAAGAGACGGCGCTATGTGCGCGAAAACGACAAGCGAAACGGGTAAAAACAGGGGCTTTGCGGGGCGGCGCGCGCCGCCCCCCTGCCTTTGCCTTTCTTACAGATCCTTGAGGTAGTTTGCCAGCGCGAGCCCGACAAACGCGATTACAAGCGCGAGCACGCCCACGATGCCCAGCGCGCCGAGCGTCCAGAACTTGCCCACACACGCCAGAATAAGGCCGACAAGCGCCAGCGCGCAGACGACGATGTAGGTGATCTGCTTGGGCGCGTTGAGACGGAAGCCCTTTGCGGCGGACTTCTTTGCGGTTTTGGCTGCCATGCGGATTCCTCCTTGCGTTTTATTCTTTTTGAGGGTACGCTTCTTTTCTTTTCAGGAGAAAAGGGAGCAATAAGCCAAACGTTTCGCTTGTGTGCGATGCGTAACGGCGCATGGGTTTCGTGTGCGAACCATGCCGGGCGGGGTTCGCTGGCCGAAGCGCTGTTTGGACGAGCCGGCCTTAAGCGCTTAGGCCTTTGGGTCGGCTTCCTGTTTTTTCCGCACGAGAAACACGCCGGGCAGCAAGCCGCCCGCCTCGGTGCGCCGCTCGGTAAGGGGGGCGAGGGCGGGAACGCGCGCGAGGCTTTCGCGCAGCAGCTTATACTCCATGGTATACAGCAGCGCCACGCCCTTTTCGGAAAGGAGCGACGGGAGCTTTTGCGCAAAGGCCGCGTAAAGCCGCTCGTTGGAGCCGTGCGTGCCCACGCGGTTGCCGAAGGGAAGGTTTGCCAGCACCAGGTCAAAGGGGCTGCGGGGCTCAAATGCAAGCATATCCCTGCGCACGAAGGCCGCGCGGCTCTGCGCCGCCGCCGCGTTTTTGCGGGCCGCGTCCAGCGCGTTTCCCGCGATGTCCACGCCCACGAGCGCGCGGCAGGGGAAGGCCTTTTCACACTCGATGAGCAGGGTGCCCGAGCCGCAGCAGGGATCGAGCACGGCCGGGCGCGCGGGCGCATATTTTTGCGCCGTGCGCACGAGCGCCGCCGCCATGGCCGGGTGCATGGACGCGGGGAGCGCGCCAAGCCGATACGAGAAGCGCGCGTCCGGCACGCCCATGGGTTTGATAAACACGCTGCACCGCTGGCCCCGGCAGAGCACGCGCAGCTCAAAATCATAGTCGGACGGGCTGTTTTCACCGCCTGCGGCCACTGCCACGCGCCGAATCAGCGCGGCGCGGTCGCCCTCAAAGCCCCGCAGCTCGACGCGATACGGGCCGGGCAGCGCGCCCTTTGCCGCGTCCGCAATCGCTTCGGGCGCAAGGGGCAGCCCATAGCCCAGCGGCAGCAGCAGCTCGTAAAAGCTTCGGGCCGCGAACACCTTTTGCAAATCGTCGGTTTCCACCGTTACGCCGTCGGCGAGCGCCGTGCCGGAAAGCCCCTTTGCGGCCAGCTCCGCGCACAGCACATCCGAAAAGCCCGCCGGGTGGGTAAGCAGCAGCTTTTGCCTGCCATTTAGCGCGTAGGCCGGGCCGACGGGGCCCTCGCCTGCGGCGCGCGCGCGGCCGCGCAGGGCGGAAAGCGCCTTTTGCCGCGCCTCGGCGATTTCCCTGCAGTGCTTTTCCTCGGCTGCGTCCAGCGGCGCGGGCGGCTCATAGGCCGTGAGCGCGTGAAGCGCGGCGTCGCCCCCGCAGCTTCCCAATGCAAGCAGGATGGACGGCACGGCAAAGCGCGTGTCCTCCTTGAAAAGCGCCTCGGCAAGCGTCTCCGCGTCCCGCGCTTCGCCCAATGCGCCAAGGAGCCGCGCGGCGTTTTTCCGCCGCTTGGGCTCGTCCGAAAAAAGTGCGCCGTAAAGCGGCGCGCGGTCGGAAAAGCGGGCGGCGAGCGCCTCCCGGCCCTGCTTGGTTTTCGCCTCGGCGCAATAGTCCGAAAGCGCCTGCGCGCTTGGCAGCTCGATCATGGCCGTTCCTCCCCCGCCGCGCGGTAAATCTCCGCAAGAATGCCGTCCGTGCCGTCGCAGCGGCCGTCGCGGCGCATGTTTTCCGCAAGCCGCGTCCGCTCGCGGTAAAGCGTGTCGAGCGCCGCCACCAGCGTTTGGGGCGTGGCGGTTTCCTGCTCGAGCGTCATGGCGTAGCCCTTCTTTTCCATATAGGCGGCGTTTTGAATCTGATCCCCCCGGCTGGCCGAAAGCGGCAGCGGCACAAGCAGGGCGGGCTTTGCCAGCGCCAGAAACTCGAACACCGCGTTCGCGCCCGCGCGGGAGAGCACGATGTCCGCCAGCGCGAAAAGATCGGGCAGCTCCTTATCGATAAACTCATATTCCACATAGCCGGGCTGTTTGCCGGCCTCGCAGCGCTTGCCCTTCCCGCAGAGATGGACGATATCAAAGCGCGCGAGAAGCGCGGGAAGCGCCGCCGCCACAAGCCCGTTGAGCGCGGCTGCGCCCTGGCTTCCGCCCATCACGAGCAGCACCGGCTTTTTGCCGGCGAGGCCCGTAAAACGGAGCGCGCGTTCCCGCTCGCCTCCGTAAAGCTCGGGCCGGATGGGCGTGCCTGTAAACACGCCCTTGCTGTGGCGCACGGCGCGCAGCGTGTCTTCAAAGGTGACGCATACGGTGTCGGAAAAGCGGCTCGCGATGCGGTTGGCCAGGCCGGGCGTATAATCGCTTTCGTGGGCGACCACGTGCGTTTTGCCCGCGCCGATGACCACCGGCACAGACACGTACCCACCCTTGGAGAAAACCACGTCCGGGTCGATTTTTTTGATGATTTTCCGCGATTGGCCGATGCCCCGCAGCACCCGGAAGGGATCGAGGAGGTTTTGCACCGCCAGATACCGCCGGATCTTGCCGGCCGAAATGGCGTGGTAGGTTACGCCCGCCATGCCCTCGATGAGCGCGCGCTCCATGCCGTCGGCCGTGCCGATATAATGCACCTCCCAGCCTTCGGCCAGAAGGCGCTCGATGAGCGCGATATTGGGCGTGACGTGCCCGGCGGTGCCGCCGCCGGTGAGTACGATGCGTTTTTTTGCCATGAAGCTCCCCTGCCAGACCGAATTACGCGCACGGCCATGCATGCGCGCGCGTCCAAATCCCGGGGGATTTGCGCGTTTGTACGAATATCATGCAGGCACGGCCATGCATGCGCGCGTTTCCTAATCCCCTCTGCATAGTATGCCGTTTTCCGGCGCGCCGTCCATGCCCGCACACGCGGCGGCGCGCCGGGTATAACCGGCAAAACAGGGATTATCTGTAAAATTCGTCCGCGTAGGCCAATACGTCCGCGCGCGTGCCCAGAAACGGCCCGGGCGTTTCCATTTTGAGCGATACCATGGCCGTGGCGATGCGCAGCGCGGCGGGGATGTCGCTTGTAAGCCGCTCGTTGATATACGAGGCGAAGGTTGTGTCGCCCCGGCCCGTGCGGCCGGAAAGGTTGCGCGCGCGGATGGGCTCGGTATAGATCGTTTTGCCGTCGTAGACGAGCACCTCGGTATTGTGCGTGATGAGCACCTCGCCCGCGCCCCAGTCAAAGAGCTTCTTTGCGGCGGCCACGCGGTCGGTCAGGCCGGTGAGAATCTCCGCCTCGGCCGCGTCGGTCTTGAGAAAATCGATCTGCGGGAGCATTTCGAGCTTTTCCGCCCAATCGTGGAACACCATGTCGCCGTTCTCGACGCAGCGCAGCATGCACTGCACGTCCACGGCGGTTTTGGCGTGCCCTTTGGCAAAGCGGATGATCTCGTTGCCCAAATCGCCCTTGACCAGCCCCGCGATGTGCCAGATGGCGGCGTTGACGGCGGGGATCTCCTCCACCGTATAGGGATCGATGCAACTGATGGCCTTGCAGGTGCGGCGCTCGCGGTCCGGGGTGTGATACACGTTGGAGATGGACGTGCTCTCCGTGGAATCCACGGGAAATACCGTCACGTTTTCAGCCTTGCGGAACATGTCGAAAACATCCACCTCGCAGAGCTTGGCCTTGGGCAGCACGGCTGTTTTGTGCCCCAGCGCGGAGGCCGCAAAGCCAGAATACACCACGGCGCCGCCATAGGCGCGCACCACGGTTCCGTCGTAATCGGTGTTGACGTCCAGCGAGGGCTGGCCGAGAATCAGGCTGTCGAAGCGTGTCTGTTCCATAATGGGAAATTCCTCCTGCCGGTCATAAATTGTAAGCGTTTGCGTTAAATGTATCATAGCATCGCGCGGCCGTTTCGTCAATCGCGCGCAAGGGCTTTGGCAAGGCCCAGAAGGGCGGCGTTGCGGCTTGACTTCCCTGCCGCGAGTCTTTATACTGATAAAAACACGGATGCGGCCCGGCCGGGACAAATGGCGGCGGGCCGCGGAAAGCGCTTCAGGTGATCAAGGCTGTTTTATACGATATCGGCGGCGTGCTGTATGTCACACGGCGCGACGGGGAAAAGCGCGCGGCGTTCCATGCGCTTTTGCACGCGCGCCTTGCCGAGTGCGGCATTTTTATCCCGGATTCGCCCTCGGACTTTGGCGAAAAGCTCATGGTTCGCGCGGAGGAATACAAAACCTATACCGAGGGCTCCAGGCTCGAGCTGCCGCAATTCCGCATCTGGAAGGAATTTTACCTCGCCGATTACGCCGTGCCCGACGGCCCGCTGATGGTCAGCGCCGCCATGCTTTCCGATTTATACGACGGCCACGAGCACATCCCCCATATCCAGCGCCCGCATGTGCTGGAAACCGTGCAAAGGCTCCACGCGATGGGCATGCGGCAGGGCATTATCTCCAACATCATCTCCAAGGGCTTCGCGCCCGCGCTGCTTGCCGAATACAGAATCGCGCCGTATATGGAGTGCGTCACGCTTTCGAGCGAGGCGGGCTACCGCAAGCCCGACGCGCGCATCTTTGAGGTGACCTTCGCCCGCATGGGACTCGAGCCGGTCGAGGTCGCCTTTGTGGGCGACACCATCTCGCGCGACGTAATCGGCGCGCGCAACGCGAAGCTTGCCTGCATGATTCAAATCCGCAACGAAAGCATTAAAAAGCGCGACGCGAATTACCTCGCGCTCGGCTACGCGCCCGATTATTTCATCGAAGACCTCGAGGAGATTCCCGATATCATCGCGCGCTGCAACGCGTAAAAAGCATATCCGCACAGAAAACAGGAGGAACACATTATGGAACGTTATCTGCAATATCTCAGCGGCGCCGCGCCGGAGGCGTGCGGCGTATACGAAAAATCCGTCCGCAAGGCCGGAAACACCGCCGTCTATATGGCCGACGCGGGCGCGTGCGACGTGCTCGTCGTTTCGGGCGACACGGCGGGCTTTTCGGGCGTGCCGGCACAGGCGGGGGACAAAGCCTGCCTCGTGTGCCCGCTCTGCCACGAAAACGCCGTCATGCTGCGCAAGCTTTTCCCGTACACCGCGCCCGTCAAGGTGCTCGGCGACGATTTCTCCTTCGGTGTGGGCGACCGTCTCGGCATCGCCACCCCGGGGCATATCCGCGTGTTTGAGCGCTTCGGCGGCAAGCCGGTGTTTGCGCAGCAGTCCATCCGCGAGCTGAATCTCACGGGCCGCGATTACGACCATGTGCTCGACTGCGCGAGCTTCGCCGTGTTTCAGGCGGGCTACGAGGGCGGCTTCGGCGCGGACGGCGATCACCTGAAGACCGACGACGAGGTGAAATACGCCCTGCGCTGCGGCTACACCATGATCACGCTCGATTGCAGCGAGCACATCCGCAACGATGTAACCGATCTGTCCGACGAGGACGTGCGCAAAGCCTACGACGCGGCGCGCGATCCCGAGCTCGAGCTCTTTTACCTCGGCAAGACCTACCATTTGGGCGAAATCTCCCTGCACTTCGACGAAATGTCCTTCAAGCGCATGGTTCTCATTTACGGCGAGGCCATCCGCTTTGCCATCCGCATTTACGAAACCTACCTCGCGGGCGAGAACGCGCAGGCCGATTTTGAGGTGTCCATCGATGAAACGGCCACGCCCACCACGCCCTTGCAGCATTTCTTCTTCGCCAACGAGCTGCATCGCCGCCACATCGCGGTCAAGACCATGGCCCCGCGCTTTTGCGGCGAATTCCAAAAGGGCGTGGATTATATCGGCGACCTCGCGCGCTTTGAGGAGGAGTTTGCCGTGCACGCCGCCATCGCCAAGAGCTTCGGCTATAAAATCAGCGTGCATTCCGGCTCGGACAAGTTCTCCGTGTTCCCCATCGTGGGGCAATATACGGGCGGCCGCGTGCATGTGAAGACTGCGGGAACCAACTGGCTTGAGGCCATGCGCGTTGTGGCGCTCACCGATCCGGCGCTCTACCGTGCCGTGCATAAATTCGCGCTCACGCAGTTTGCCGAGGCGAAAAAATTCTATCATGTCACCACCGACCTGAACAAGATTCCCGATGTGGATACGCTCAAGGACAGCGAGCTGCCCGCGCTTTTCGAGCAAAACGACGCGCGCCAGCTCATCCACATTACCTACGGCTTCATTCTCAATGCCACGGACGAAACGGGCGCGCCGCTGTTCAAAAACGCGCTGTTTGCCTTGTGGCGCAGGGAGCGCGAGGCCTACGCCGGGCGGCTCGAGCACCACATCGGCAGGCACATTGAGAAGCTCCGCGAGCGGCTGTAAGGAGGGCAAGCGTTATGGAGAACCGCATTTCCCAGACCGTCGCGCTGCAATACGACACCGTTTTTTCGCCCTACACCACGGCGGAATTCGACGAGGCGCTTTCCGATTTGGAGCGCTTCGGCTTCACGGGCGCGGAGCTGGCCGTCTGCTACCCCGACAAGGTGGATATCGACGCGCTGAACAAAAAGCTCGCCGCGCACAAGCTGACCGCCACCACCCTTTCCACGGGGCAGGTGTACGGCCGCGACGGGCTGAGCCTGACCGAGGCCGCGCCCGATAAGCGCCGCCGCGCGCAGGCCATCGTATCCGGCCACATCGCGCTTTCTGCGCGCATCGGCAAGCCGCCCGTCACGGTGGGCTTGCTGCGCGGCAAGGGCGAAAGCCCCGATAAGGCGGCGCTGTGCGCGCTGCTGCGCGAAACGCTGCTTCCGCTTGTGGACGAGGCCGTCCGCGCGGGCGTCACGCTGCAAATCGAGCCGATTTGCAAGGCCGAGGTGGGCTTTATCAATTCCACGGCCGAGGGCCTCGCGTTTCTGCATTCTCTGGGCGATCCCGCGAACGTGGGGCTGCTTTTCGATTTGTATCACGCCAACCTCGAGGACGGCGACAGCTTTGCCGCCATCGCCATGGCTGCCGGGCGCATCACCAACGTGCATTTGGCCGATTCCAACCGCGGCCTGCCCGGCACGGCGGATATCCCCTTCCCGGCGCTCTGCCGCGCGATTGTCGACACGGGCTATACGGGCGCGTTCTGCCTGGAAAACAAAAACGTTCCCTCTGTGGAGACCGTAAAGGCCGAATACGCGGAGCGCATGAAGCGTATCTTCGCCTGAAAAGGCAGCGCCGCCGCGCAATGCACGCAAACAGAATACCCGGCTTTTCTTTTGATCCATTTCTTTTCTCCTGAAAAGAAATGGATGAACCCGCCCGCAGGCGATCCGCGCTCCCGTCCCCCAAAAACCCGTTCAGGAGGCCAGTATGGTAAAGGTCGGAATCATCGGCTCGGGCAGGATTGCCCGGGTGCACATCATGGGCATGACCCGCGGCGTGCCGAACGCCGCCATCGCCCGCATTGCCTCGCCGCACCTCACGGACGAAACGGCCGCGTGGGCGCACGGACAGGGCGTGGCGCGGGCGGATCGGGACGTGGCCGGGCTGCTGAAGGACCCGGCGCTCGACGCGGTGTTCATCTTTTCCTCCACGGATACGCACGCGCCGCTGGCCATCGAGGCCATGGAGCGCGGCAAGCACGTGTTCCTTGAAAAGCCCATCGATCTGGATATCGACCGCGCGCGCAGCGTGGTCGAGGCTGCGCACCGCACGGGCATGAAGCTGCAGGTGGGCTTTAACAAGCGCTTCGACCATAATTTTCTCGCCGTCAAGCAGGCCGTTGCTAGCGGCCGCGTGGGCGAGGTGCAGCTTGTGAAGGTGACGGGACGCGACGCGCAGCGGCCGCCGCTGGATTTCATCGCGGGCTCGGGCGGCATGCTGTGCGACATGGCTATCCATGATTTTGACATGGCCTGCTATCTGGCGGGTTCCGAGGCCGTGGAGGTCTTTTCCTACGGCGCGTGCCTTGTCGATCCCGAGATCGGCCGCCGGGGGGATATCGACACCGCCGTGACCGTGCTCAAGCTCAAAAACGGCGCCATGGCCATTGTGGACAGCTCGCGCGAGGCCGTATACGGCTACGATCAGCGCGCCGAGGTGCACGGCTCCCTGGGCTGCGCCCGCATGTACAACGATACCGAGGCCAACCTTACCCTCAGCACCGTGGACGGCGTTTCCTCCGGCAAGCCGCGCTGGTATTTCCTCGAGCGCTATATGGACTCCTATACCGCCGAGGATCAGGCCTTTATCAACGCCGTCGAGCGCGATACGCCCGTCCCTGTGGACGCGGACGCGGGCTTGCACCCGCTGCTTTGCAGCTTGGCCGCCAAGCGCTCCGTGGCAGAGGGCCGCCCTGTACGCATCGCGGAAATGGGCTGAGCTGGCATGGGGAGCCGAGCGCGTCCCCCTTCCGCGCATCGCGGAAATGGGGGGGCAGCGCGCCGTTTCTCCGCGCATTTGGGGCGCGATGTGAAAAAATCGCGGACAGGCTGCGAATTTCAGCCAAATTTGCGCGCAAAGAGCGCGCTTTTTTGTTATAATCGAGTGGTTGCACAGGGCTGCGCGCATGAGCGCGCGAAGCGGACAGGATAGGAGTTTATGGAAAACGGGAACGGCTTAAGGGAAATTGTCATCAAGGGCGCGCGGGAACACAATCTGAAAAACATCGATATTACCATACCGCGCGATCAGCTCGTGGTGTTTACGGGGCTTTCGGGCTCGGGCAAATCGAGCCTTGCGTTCGACACCATCTATGCGGAGGGCCAACGGCGCTATGTTGAGAGCCTTTCCTCCTACGCGCGGCAGTTTTTGGGGCAGATGGAAAAGCCCGACTTGGACAGCATCGAAGGGCTTTCGCCCGCTATCTCCATCGATCAAAAGAGCACCAGCCACAATCCCCGCTCCACCGTGGGCACGGTTACGGAGATTCACGATTACCTGCGCTTGCTCTACGCGCGCTGCGGCATCCCCCACTGTCCGGAATGCGGCCGCCCCATCGAGCGGCAGAGCATCGATCAGGTGGTGGATCAGGTCATGACCCTGCCGGAGGGCACGAAGGTGCAAATCGTCGCGCCCTGCGTGCGGGGCCGCAAGGGCGAGCACGCCAAGGTGTTCGACGAGCTCCGCCGCGACGGGTACGCGCGCGTGCGCGTGGACGGCACGGTCTACGAATTGGATCAAGTGCCGCCGCTCGATAAAAAATACAAGCATTCCATCGACGCGGTCATCGACCGGCTGGTGATCAAGCCCGGCGTGGAGGGCAGGCTTTCCGATTCGCTGGAAACGGCCTTCCGGCTGGGGCAAAACCTGGCCATCGTAGCCGTAGTGGACGGCGGGGAGCGGCTGTATTCGCAAAACTACGCCTGCCCGGACTGTGGCGTGGGCATCGAGGAGCTGGCCCCGCGCATGTTCTCCTTCAACAGCCCCTTCGGCGCGTGCCCGACCTGCACGGGCCTCGGCATCCTCATGAAGGTGGACCCGGAGCTGGTTATCCCGGACAAGCGCCTCTCGCTTTCGCAAGGCGCGGTCTGCGTGGGCGGCTGGAACAGCAGCTCGCAGGGCACCATCGCCTCCATGTTCTTTCGCGCGCTGACGGAAAAATACGGCGCGTCCATGGACACGCCCTTTGAGGCGCTGCCCGCGGCGCTGCAAAACGCCATCCTCTACGGCACGGGCACGGAGAAGCTGCACATCAACTATCAAAAGGAGTTTGGCGGCGGCAGCTACGACGCGCCGTTTGAGGGCATCGTGCGCAATCTGGAGCGGCGCTACAGCGAATCCCAATCCGAATATTCCAAGCAGGAGATCGAGGGCTATATGTCCCAGACCCCCTGCCCGGACTGCAAGGGCAGGCGCCTAAAGCGCGAGAGCCTCGCCGTTACGGTGGGCGGGAAGAACCTTTCGGAGCTTTCCGACATGCCCGTGCGCGCCATACGGCGGTTTCTTGCGGAATTGGAGCTGAGCGTCACGCACACCATGATTGCGGCGCAGATCCGCAAGGAGATCGACGCGCGGCTGGGCTTCCTCATCAACGTGGGCCTCGATTATCTCACGCTCTCCCGCGCGGCCATGACGCTTTCCGGGGGCGAGGCGCAGCGCATCCGGCTCGCCACGCAGATCGGCAGCGGGCTTGTGGGCGTGCTCTATATTCTCGACGAGCCGAGCATCGGGCTGCACCAGCGCGATAACCGCCGCCTGCTCGACGCGCTCCAGAGCATGCGCGATCTCGGCAATACCCTTATTGTGGTGGAACACGACGAGGAAACGATCCGCAGCGCGGATTATGTGGTGGACGTCGGGCCGGGTGCAGGCTCGCACGGCGGGGAAGTGGTGGCGGTCGGCACGCCGGAGCAAATCGCGGCGGAGCCCAACTCCATCACAGGCCAGTATCTTTCGGGCGCGCGCTCTATTCCGGTTCCCGAAACGCGTCGCCCGGGCAACGGCAGCTTCCTTACGGTGCGCGGCGCGCGGGTCAATAACCTCAAGGGCCTTGACGCAAGCTTGCCGCTGGGCTGCTTTGTGTGCGTAACGGGCGTGTCCGGCTCGGGCAAATCGAGCCTCGTGAACGAAATCATCCGCAAAACCCTGCTGCGCGATTTGAACCGCGCCAAGACCAAGCCGGGCCCGTGCGACGCGCTCGAGGGCGGGCAATTCCTCGACAAGGTGATCGACATCGACCAAAGCCCCATCGGCCGCACGCCAAGGAGCAATCCGGCCACCTACACGGGCCTTTTTGACCTCATCCGCGATGTGTTTGCGCAAACGCCCGACGCGAAAATGCGCGGCTACGCGGGCGGGCGCTTCTCCTTCAACGTGAAGGGCGGGCGCTGCGAGGCCTGCCACGGCGACGGCATCATCAAAATTGAGATGCACTTTCTGCCGGATATCTACGTGCCCTGCGAGGTTTGCGGCGGAAAGCGCTATAACCGGGAAACGCTCGAGGTGCATTTCAAGGGCAAGTCCATCCACGACGTGCTGGAAATGACCGTGGAGGAGGGGCTTTCGTTTTTCCACGCGCTGCCCAAGCTCCGCAACAAGCTCCAAACGCTCTACGACGTGGGCCTTGGCTACGTCAAGCTGGGGCAGCCCTCCACGCAGCTTTCGGGCGGCGAGGCGCAGCGGGTCAAGCTCGCCACGGAGCTGAGCCGCCGCAGCACGGGCCGCGTGCTCTACATCCTCGACGAGCCGACAACGGGCTTGCACACCCACGACGTTAAGCGGCTGCTGGAGATTTTGCAGCGGCTCTGCGATGGGGGGAATTCCGTATTCGTCATCGAGCACAACCTCGATGTGATCAAGACGGCGGATTATGTCCTCGATCTCGGGCCGGAGGGCGGCGACGCGGGCGGGCGCGTGGTGGCCGCCGGCACGCCGGAGGAGGTCGCCGCGTGCGAAGAAAGCTACACGGGGCGCTATTTAAAGGCCTGCCTCGAGGGCGGACGCGCGCCCGCGCCAAAGGCGCGCAAAAAGGACGGCCAGAAACAGGATTTCTAAGGGCATCGCCCGGGCTTTGAGCCTTGGCGCTGGCCCCCTGCGGCTGCCGCCGCCTTCCGTTGTCCCTGCGCGGGCGGGCCCTGGGATAGTCCGCTACGCATGCCGAAAGGAATCAGTTATTATGACGCGCTATCGATTTTACATCCTCGCGGTATTTGCGGCGTTTATCGCCGTGGTGGTGCTTGCCTGCCACATCCTGCGCAAGCGCGGCGTGCCCATAAGCCGGCCGCAGGAGTGGCTTTTCATGGTGGGCGCGCTGCTCATCATCGATACGGCGCTGGTTTCGCAGCTTTCCAACTTTAATTTGGGCGTGATCCTGCCCGCCATTTTGGGCACGCCCATGGTGCTGCTTGCCTTCCTGCTGCCGCGCATGCGCACGGGCGCGGGCGCGGTGATCAAATGGACGCTTGCGGGCGGCTACGCGGTGGCAATTGTGCTCTTTCTTGTTTGCGGAGCACTCATGCTGTCCGCGTGCGCGGCGCGGCAAAAGGCCAAGCCCGCCGACGCGCTTATTGTGCTCGGCGCGGCCGTGCACGGCGACCGGGTGACCTGGGTGCTGAGCAACCGCCTCGACGCGGCCGTTTTCTATATGGAGGCGCACCCGGACTGCATCGCGATCGTATCCGGCGGGCAGGGCCCCGGCGAGAGCGTGACCGAGGGCTCCGCCATGAAGAAATACATGGAGGAGCACGGCGTCGCCCCGGAACGGGTGTTTGCCGAGGAAAAGGCCAAAAATACCAGCGAGAATTTTATCAATAGCATGGAGCTTGTGCGCGCGCAATGCGGAGAAGACGCGCGGGTGGCCTTTGTAACGACCGATTTTCACGTATACCGCGCGGGGCGCGTGGCGCGCGCGCTGGGCATTGACGCGTACGGCGTTCCGGCGGAGGACGTGTGGTATATCCGGCTCAATAATTTTCTTCGCGAGAGCGTGGGCATTGTGGTCTACGCCCTGCGCGGGCGGCTGTGAGTGCGGGAGGGCATGCGATGAAACCGGCACTTCGCGCGCTGACCCCCTGCTCCGACCCGGAGGCCCTGCTGAGGCGCGCGGCCGAGGAGGAGGATATACAGGACGCGCTCCTTGAAGGCGCGACGCTCGACGGCATAAACGCCCCGGGCCTCACCTTCCGCGGCTGCCGCCTTACGGGCTGCCGCTTTGTGGGGAGCGCGCTGGAGCGCGTGGCGTTTATCGACTGCGTGCTGGAGCAATGCGACCTGTCCAACGCGCGCATGCACCGCGCGAGCGTGCAGCGCGTATGCTTTTCCGACTGCAAGCTGCTGGGTACGATGCTCACGGAGGCCTTCGCGCTCGACGTCGCGTTTTCCGACTGCGCCGCGCGCTATGTCAATTTGAACGCCTCCAAGCTGCGCCACGTAAGCTTCTCTCGCACCGACATGACGGCGGGCACGCTCAGCGGCTGCAAGCTTTCCGGCGTGCGCTTTGATGACTGCCGCCTTGCCCGCGCAGAGCTTTTTCAAACCCTGTTTGCCGGCGTCGATCTTTCAAGCACCGATATCACGGGCGTGAGCCTGTCCGGGCCGGAGCTGCGGGGCGCGGCGGTCAATCTTTTGCAGGCGGCCCAGCTTGGCCAGCTTCTCGCGGGGGTGACGGTCAAGGAAGCGTAGGAAGGACGGAGCGTTCCGTCCTTTTCTTTCGAAAAAGACGGCCCGGGGAAACCCCCGGGCCGTCTTTACAGGTTGGATTCGCTTGTCGCTTAGTGGGCGGCGCCCGTGGGCACGAAGCACTTCACGGTGGAGAGATCCACGCTGTCGAGGTCGGCCGTCGCAACGGTCTTCATGGAACCGTCTACCATGTAGAAGTCCCAGGCTTCCGCTTCGGCAAAGCCGTTCATCTCGGCGCCGTACTCGAAGTACTGGCTCATGGTCAGCGCGCCGCCGATGGAGGCGGTGGAGATGATGGCTTCGTCGCCGACGATCATCACGCCGATGTTGAAGGGCATGGTCTTGGTGTCAACGGTTTCGCCGCACAGGATCGGGATACGGCCCTTGGCGTCGGCGTTGTCCGTGATGGCCAGATTGTAGGTCTTGAAGGCAGCCGCGTCGCCCGTGGCGGCAAAGCCGTCGGAATAGGCGATGTACATGGCCTTCTCGGTGTCGGGCACGTCAACGACAAAGTTGTTGGCGGCGTACTCGGACAGGGAATAGCCCTCGTACGTGGTGCCCTTGGTGCCCCAAGCGCAGGTGGCGGCCGTCATGCCGTCGAGGTTGTTTTCAAACACGGTGACGTGGCGGATGCCGGTGTACTCCTTCGCGGCGGGCGCTTCGGCGGGCGCTTCTGCGCCTGCGGGCGCGGTCACGGCCATGCCGGTGGGCACAAGATACTGCACGCCGGAAATGTCCACGCCGTCAAGGTCGGCGGTAGCGACGGTTTCCATGGAGCCGTCCGTCTTGTAAACGTCCCAGGCTTCCGCTTCGGCAAAGCCGTTCATCTCGGCGCCGTACTCGAAGTACTGGCTCATGGTCAGCGCGCCGCCGATGGAGGCGGTGGAGATGATGGCTTCGTCGCCGACGATCATCACGCCGATGTTGAAGGGCATGGTCTTGGTGTCAACGGTTTCGCCGCACAGGATCGGGATACGGCCCTTGGCGTCGGCGTTGTCCGTGATGGCCAGATTGTAGGTCTTGAAGGCAGCCGCGTCGCCCGTGGCGGCAAAGCCGTCGGAATAGGCGATGTACATGGCCTTCTCGGTGTCGGGCACGTCAACGACAAAGTTGTTGGCGGCGTACTCGGACAGGGAATAGCCCTCGTACGTGGTGCCCTTGGTGCCCCAAGCGCAGGTAGCGGCCGTCATGCCGCCGATGTTGTTTTCAAAGATGGTGATGTGGCGGATGCCGGTGTACTCCTTCGCCTCGGGAGCCGCGGGCTCGGCGGCGGGCTCAGCGGCCGGCGCGGGCTCTGTTGCGGGCTCTGTTGCGGCGGGCTTCTCGGTGTTGGCGCAACCGATCAGCGCCAGCGCCATGATCGCGGCAAGTACCAATGCCAGAACTTTCTTCATTCGTCTTTCCTCCTAGAATGTTTGTTTATATAACGCGGCCGTCGCCAGCCGATTATATCCGTTTGTAATTATCCCGAAGTCCTTGTACAACCTTTAGGTAAGATTACATATAAAATGTGTAAGATTATTTTACCGCATATTTGTGCGCCATGCAACGGTTTTTTTCCGCGCTTTGCGTCACGAAGCAAAAAAAAGTGTAATTTGTTGTTTACAAATGCCGGATGCGTGGATTATAATCATTGTAAGTTCAATATATAAGTCAGACCAATAAGCTAAATCTTTCCGTCCGGCCATTCGGGCCGTTACTCTATCTCTACATCAGAAGGGGGATTTATCTAACTTATGTTCAGTGTCAATCAGGCAGCCGCCAAAATCGTGAAGGAACAGATTCTGCCCAACGCGGAAAAGCTCAACTGCAAGGTGCACCAGCTCCAAAACGGCGCGACCGTGGTGGACATGGGCATCAACATGCCCGGCGGATATCAGGCCGGCAAGCTTTTCGTGCTGGCCACCATCGCGGGCATGGGCCATGTGGAATTCGGCAATTTTACCTGCGGAAACATCAACCTGCCCTCCATCGACGTGTATATCGACGATCCGCTTACCGCCACCCTCTCCACCCAGTTTTCGGGCTGGAAAATGAAGGGCAAGAATCTGGACGGCTGGATCAACCCCATCGGCTCGGGCCCGGCGCGCGCCATCGCCCGCAACGACATTTTCTCCCAGAGCTGGGATTATCAGGACGTGCACCACGAGGCCGTGTTCGGCGCGCAGACGGTGGAGCTTCCCGATGAGGCCATGGCCGAGGAAATCGCCGAGCAGTGCCACATCCGCCCCGAGAACGTCTACATCCTCGCGGCCCGCTCCGGGAGCCTCGTGGGCTCCATTCAGGTGTGCTCCCGCACGGTCGAGGCCACAGGCTGGCGCATCACGCGCAAGGGCTTCGACACGAAAAAGATCATCAGCGGCATGGGCACCTGCCCCATCGCGCCGCCCATCCGCGACGAGCTGCGCGCCATGGATCGCGTGAACACCGCCCTGCTGTACGGCGCGTCCGTGCGTTACCTCGTGGACTGCACGGATTCCGAGGTGGAGCAGGTCATCGAGCTGCTGCCCTTCAACGCGTCCCGTCGCTTTGGCGAGGAGTTCATCGATATCTTCGAGGAAGGCAAGCGCGATTTCTACATTGTGGACAAGGACATCCATACCATCGCCCGCTACGAAATCACCAACATCGCCACGGGCCACACCTTCCGCGCGGGCGTGCTCCGCGAGGATCTGCTCGAAAAGTCCTTCTTTCATTAAAGTAAGCATACGGCCGTGGGCGTTCGCCGCCCGCGGCCGCTTTTGCAAAGCACCGCTCCGCGCCGGGTCGGGCGCAAGACGCAAGCAGAATTTTTAGGATTCCGGGTTGAGGCGCATGAAGCAAATTGTCATCATCGGCGGCGGCGTAATCGGAGCCGCGTCCGCGTACTATCTGGCCAAGGCGGGGCACGCTGTGACCGTTTTGGAAAAGGGCGAGCTTTGCAGCGGGGCGTCGGGCTCCAATTTGGGGCAGATTTCCCTGCTCGACCGCGAGGAGCCCTGGCACGCCGGGCTGGCCGTCGAATCCCTCCGCGTATATGCGCAAATGCAGGGCACGACCGACTTTGAGTATGAAAACACGGGCGGCGTGGCTGTTTTGCAGGACGAGGAGCAGCTCGCGGCCGCGCGGGAAATGGCGGAAAAGCTGGCCCCCGCGGGCGTGGAGGTGGCGTTCCTCTTTGGCGAGGACATGAAGCGCGCGGAGCCCAACATTGACCCCCGGGCCGCGCTGGCCGTTGCCCACTGCCCGGGCGAGGGCCGCATCAATCCCCTCAAGACCACGCTCGCTTTCTTCGATCTGGCGCGCGCGCACGGCGCGGCGCTTTACCCGCACACGGCGGTTACGGGCTTTACCCGCGCAAACGGCCGCATTACCGCCGTTTGCACCGACAGGGGCGATTTTCCCGCGGACACGGTGGTCAACGCCGCGGGCGCGTGGGCCGGGTCGGTCTCCGCGCTGCTGGGGCTTCCCTGCCCCATCGAATACCACAGGGGCACGGCGTTCGTGTCCCAGCCGGTTCCCCCGGTGCTTCGCGGCCCGGTGGTGGGCGGCGGGTTCCTCCTAAAAAGCCGGCTCGCGCATGTCAAGCGCCGCATTGGGCTCGCCGCCGTGCAGTCCCGCTGCGGAAGCGTGATCATCGCGCAGGCTACGGAGGAAGCGCCGCTGGAAGACCGGGATATCTCCGTTCAGGGCTTTTGCCTCACGTCCAGGCGTTTTCTGAGTATTTTCCCTTCCCTCGAAACGCTTGAGATCGTGCGGGCATGGGCCGGCGTAACGCCCTTTACAAGGGACGGGCTGCCGGTCTTCGGCTTCGCCGCGCAAGTTCCCAATTATCTTGTCGCGGCGGGTTTCAAGGGGGCGTTTACAACCGCGCCCATGATTGGACGGGCGGTGGCGGCCGCGCTTTCGGAGGGCACGGTCCTCGGAAACGGACGCTTTTCGCCTGATCGAAAAATTTAAGGGAGGCTAACAAAGCGCAATGGGCATCATCGACTTTCAGCCGGGGGAAACGTATCTCCACAAAATGGACCCCCGCGTCAAGATCATTCTCCTGCTGGTGTTCTCGGTGGTCGTGTTTATCATCAAGAACATCATCCTCGACGTCGGCATGGTTCTGCTTTTCGCCTTTTTCTGGAACCGCGCCAAACTGCCCTGGGACGATATCATCAAGTTCGGCAAGGTCGTGCTGGGCGTCATGGGCTTCATCGTCCTGCTGCAAACGGTGTTTTACGAGGGCGATACCTGGATGCTCTCCCGCATTATCCCGGGCTTTGGGGGGCTCGTAATCCCCTCTGACGTGCCCGTCGTGGGCGGTCTGGGCATGAAGGTGGAGGGCCTCGAATTCGGCATTCTGCTCACCTTCCGTTTTATGGCGCTGATCATCCTCATGCCCATGGTCGTAAAGACCACCTCCATGAGCCTGTTTTCGCTGGGCATGGTGAAGCTGGGCCTCCCTTATAAAATCGCCTACATGGCCACCACGGCCATGAACACGGTGCCGACCTTCCAGGACGAGATCCGCGTGATCATGGACGCGCAGAAGATGCGCGGCATGACCGTGTTTGAGGAAGGCAAGACCTGGGAAAAGGTCAAGGCCTATCCGGCGCTCGTTGTGCCGCTCGTCATTGGCGCCATGCGCCGCGCGCAGCAGATGGGCGTGGCCATGGACACCCGCGCGTTCGGCTGCCAGAAGGAGCGCACCTGGATCGACACGCTCGAAATGAAGCGCGCCGACTGGATCTATCTTGCGGGCGGGCTTCTTATCGCCGTGGGGCTGATCGTGCTCAATTGCTTTGTACCCGCCACGCTGTTGACCTGAGGGAGGCGATAAAGATGAACGAAGAAACCATTATCAAGCTGGAAAACGTATCCTATCACTACCCCAAGGCCAAGAAGTGGGTGCTTAAGAACCTGAACTTCGAGGTGCACAAGGGCGAGTTTATCGCCATCATGGGGCAAAACGGCGCGGGCAAGACCACGCTGTGCCAGTGCTTTAACTCCACCGTGCCCAATTATCACCACGGCCTGCTCAAGGGCAAGGTAACGGTGTTCGGCATCGACACGCAAAACTGCGAGGTGTCGGATCTTTCCGACAAGGTGGGCCTCGTCATCGACGATCCCGAATCGCAGCTTTTTACCATGTCCGTGCGCAACGAGGTCGCCTTCGGCGCGGAGAATTTGAACATCCCGCCCGAGGAGATCAACCGCCGCATCGACTGGGCGCTCAACATCGTGGGCCTTTCCGAGTATATCGACCGTGAGCCCACCGCGCTTTCCGGCGGCCAGAAGCAGCGCCTCGCCATCGCGACAAACCTCGCCATGAATCCCTCCGTGCTCGTGCTCGACGAGCCGACCAGCCAGCTTGACCCCGTCGGCACGCGCGACGTGTTTGAGGTCATCCGCGAGCTGCGCGAAAAGGAGCACATGACGGTGCTCATTGCGACGCACAAGAGCGAGGAAATCGCCGAGTTTGCCGACAAGGTGCTCGTGCTCAAGGACGGCGCGATGGTCGCCTTCGATACGCCCGACGTGATCTTTAACAACGAAGCGCTCATGAAGAGCTGCAATATCCGTCCCCCGCAGGTGTCGGAGCTTGCCAACCAGCTCCGCGAGGCGGACGAGGAGATCGGCTGCCGCCCCATCATGATGAACGAGGCCAAGGCCGGCATTGACAAATGGTACAAGGGGGTGCGGGTATGAAGGACAACGTCGTTCTCAAAATCGATCATGTAAGCTACACGTACAAAAACGGCTCGTCCGCACTGGAGGACGTGAGCTTTGAAATCCGCGAAAACGAGTTCGTGTCCATCATCGGGCAGAACGGCGCGGGCAAATCCACGCTGCTGAAGAACATTACGGGCCTGCTCAAGCCCACCGAGGGCAAAATCGAGATCAACGGCAAGGATACGCGGGAAATGTCCGTGGCGCGTATTTCCCGGGAGATCGGCTTCGTGCTGCAAAACCCGGACCGGCAGCTTTTTGCCGACACGGTATACGAGGAGATCGCCTACGGCCTGCGCAACGCCCGCCTCACCGAGGAGGAGCTGGCTGCGCGCGACGCGAAGGCCACGCCGGCGGAGCTTGCGCTGCGCGAGAAAAAGCGCAAAAAGCGCAAGAAGGGCGAGCCGCATCCCGACGCGCGCTTCACCGAAGCGGAAATCAAGCAGCGCGTATCCGATACGCTGGCGGCCGTGGGCCTTTCCGGCATGGAGGAGGAATTCCCGCCCGCGCTCTCCAAGGGCGACCGCGCCAAGGTGGTTATCGCGTCGGTTATCGCGATGAACCCGGGCATCATCATCCTCGACGAGCCGACCAGCGGCCAGGATTACGTGGGCTGCTACCAGATTATGAACATTGCCAAGGCGCTGCACGCGCAGGGCCGCACGGTGGTGTTCGTGACCCACCACATGCCGCTGGTGACCGAGTTTTCGGAGCGCACCATCGTGATGTCGCGCAAGCAGATTCTGATGGACAACCTCTCCCACGAGGTGTTCTCGCACCCGGAAACGCTGGCGCTGACCAACATCAAGCCTCCGCAGATCACGCAGTTTGGCAAAATGCTTTCGGAGTTTATTCCGCTCAACGACACCATGCTGAGCGTGGAGGAGCTGTCCGCCGCGCTGCTTAAGCTCCAAAGGAATGAAAACGCCTGACCCAAGCGGCAGCACGGTATAGGCATAAGCGCCCAAGCCGTGTTATAATAACGAAACCCAATGATGAAAACATGAGGAGGTAACACATGGAACAGGTCAAGACTAAGAAAAAGTTCAAGTTGTTTGGGAATGTCCATCCTGCGGTCATTTCCGTCTGGGCAGCGCTCATTGCGGCCGCCCACCTGCTTCCCGCCGTCACGCTGGTAGGCACCGGCGGCACCATGTCCGTCAGCACCATGCTGCTCCCGCTGGCCGGCATCTTTTTCGGCCCCATCCCGGGCGCGCTGTGCGCGGCAATCGGCCAGTTCATCGGCTTTTTGATCGCTCCCTCCGGCGCATGGCTGGGCATGGCGACATGGCTGATCGGCACCTGCACCGCGTTTGTCGCGGGCTGCATCAGCCGCGGCAAGTGGTACATCTCCATTCCGATGGCAGTGCTGGGCTTTGTGCTCTGGACAACCCACCCCATTGGCCAGAAGTCCATGATCTTCGCGTGGGTTTTCTACGGCTATGGTCTGCTCTGCAACATTGGCGGCAACCTGCTCGCCAAAAAGGCCTTCCTGGGCAAGAACGTGCTGCTCAAGGCCATTTCGATCTTCTTCTGCGGCGTGGGCGGCCTGGTCGTTTCCGCGTCGCTGGCCAACTATGCAACGCTGCACCTCTTTGGCACGCCGGCCATCACCTGGCGCCTGCTCACGCCGGTTTCCCCGGTTGAGCGCACCATGTTCTCTCTGGCCGCTACCATCGTAGGCACGCCGCTGCTGCTGGGCCTGCCCAAGATCGGCATCTTTGTAGGCCCGCAGGCCCCCGAAACCGAGGAGGATCTCCCCGACGAGCCTGTGCTTGAGCAAGCCGCCGAGGAAGTCAAGGAAACCGCATCCACGGAGCAGTAAGCGGTCCCCTTCCCGCACTGCTTCCATAACACGCGCCGGCGCGGCCCCTTCGCGCCGCGCCGGCGCAATCTGACGACCATTACATAACGAGGGACAAGTAACGTGCAAAGAGTCGAACAGCATCCCATCCTCACGCTTGAGGAGGCAAAGGAATTCCCCATTTATTTCGATGGGCGCGCGCTCATGGCGCGGGAGGGCGAAACGATCGCAGCCACCCTCCTTGCGCACGGCGTGCGCACCTTTCGTCATACGGAAAAGTTTCACGAGCCGCGCGGCATCTTCTGCGGCATCGGTCAGTGCACCGACTGCATCATGGAGGTCGACGGACGGCCCAATGTTAAAACCTGCGTCACGCTTGCGCGCCCCGGCATGGTGGTGCGCACCCAGCAGGGCATTCATGCCAAGGAGGAGCCGGCGCAATGAAGGAATATGATCTCATCGTCGTCGGCGCGGGTCCCGCCGGTCTGGGCGCTTCCATCGAGGCGGCCAAGGCGGGAGCAAGCGTGCTGCTGCTGGATGAAAACGCCCGTCCGGGCGGCCAGCTTTTTAAACAAATCCATAAGTTCTTCGGCTCGCAGGAGCATTACGCGGGCACGCGGGGCTTTATCATAGGCCAAAATCTGCTCGAGGAGGCGCACGCTCTGGGCGTGGATTTCCGCCTCGGCACCAAGGTATGGGGCGTATTCCCGGACGGAAGCGTAACGGCGAGTGACGGTGAAGGCTCCTTCCGCTGCCGGGGAAAGCGCATTGTGCTGGCCACCGGCGCTTCGGAAAACGCGCTCAGCTTCCCCGGCTGCACGCTTCCGGGCGTGATTACGGCGGGCGCGGCGCAGACCATGGCAAACGTATACCACGTTTTGCCCGGCAAGCGCTTTGTGATGGTCGGCTCGGGCAACGTGGGCCTGATCGTGAGCTATCAGCTCATGCAGGCGGGCGCGGATGTGCTGGCCATTTTGGAGGCGGTGCCCAGGGTGGCGGGCTACGGCGTGCACGCGGCCAAGGTCAAGCGCGCGGGCGTGCCCATCCTGCTTTCGCACACCGTGGTGCGCGCATGCGGCGGGGAGTCGCTCGAAAGCGTGGATATCGCGCAGGTGGACGCGAGCTTTAACCCCGTGCCCGGCACGGAGCGCAATATCCCCTGCGATACGCTCTGCCTTGCCGTAGGTCTCACGCCGCGCGTCGAGCTTGCGAGCGTGAGCAAGTGCGATATGGTGTATTCCCCCGCGCTCGGCGGCATGCTGCCGGGCCACAGCGAGGATATGGAAACAAGCGACAGCCGCATCCTCGTGGCGGGCGACCTCGCGGGCATCGAGGAGGCCAGCACCGCGCTCGACGAGGGCCGCATGGCGGGCCTGCGCGCGGCCTTTACGCTGGGGTATATGGACGCGGAGGCCTATGCATGCGGCAAGCGCGCCATCATGCACAGACTGGACATCCTGCGGGCGGGCCCCTTCGGAGAGAAGCGCCGCGCCGCCAAGGAGGCAATATGGAACAGCAAGCGGGCGTAAAAGCGGAGCGGGAGATCGTCTGCCGCTGCGAGGAGGTCACAAAGGAAGAAATCATGGAGGCCATGCGCGCGGGGGCGGATTCGCTCGACGCGATTAAAAAGCGCACGCGCGCGGGCATGGGCTTTTGTCAGGGCCGCACCTGCAAGCGCCTCATTGCGCGCATGCTTTCGGCCTATTATCAAATGCCGGTGGATCGTTTTTTGCCGGGCAGCATCCGCATCCCGGTCACACCGCTTTCGCTGGGGCTGATTGCGGCCACCAAGGACGGTGACGAAGAAGATGAAAATTGATTTTCACGTCCACTTAACCCCCCCGGAGCTGATCGCCTCCTGGCGCACAACCTGCGCCAACGAGCCCTACTGGAAACTCCTGGCCGGCTCCCCCAAAAATAAAATGGCGGACGCGGACACCCTCGTGGCGGAGCTGGACAAAACCGGCTTCGACGCGGCGGTGGCCTTTGGCTTTTCCTTTACGGACATGGGCCTTTGCCGCATGGTCAACGACTATACCATGGAGGCGCAAAGACGCTTCCCCGGCAGGATCATCGGCTTTATGAGCGTGGTGCCGGGCGCGCCGGGCATGGAGAAGGAAATGCTGCGCTGCCATGCGGGCGGCCTTCACGGCGTGGGCGAGCTGTTCCCGGCGGGGCAGCCCTTTCAACTCACCGACGCGAAGACGACCGACGGCTTCGCGCGCGTGTGCGAAACGCTGCGCTTGCCCCTGATCCTGCACGCAAACGAGCCTGTTGGCCACTATTACGAGGGCAAAACGAACACCCGCCTGCCGGAGTTCGAGTCCTTTATCGAGCGCTACCCCCATTTGACCGTGGTGCTCGCGCACTGGGGCGGCGGCATGTGCTTTTACGAACTCATGCCCGAAATGAAGGAGAAGCTCCGCAACGTATACTACGACAACGCGGCGAGCATCTTCCTCTACGGAAGCGAGATCTACCGGGTGGCGGAGGCGCACGGCCTGACGGACAAGCTCCTCTTTGGCAGCGATTATCCGCTGGTTTCGCCCGCGCGCTATAGGCCCGGCATGGAGGAGAGCGGCATGTCGGAGCAGGCAATCCAAAAAATGCTCGGCGGCAACGCCGAAAGAATACTGCGAGAAAGCGGGGCTTTGCTATGATTCTCATTCAAAACGCGGATTTTGTCATTCAAAACGCAATCACGGTGCTGCGGGGCGCCGACGTGCTCATCGACGGCGAGCGCATCAAGGCCATCGGGCAGGGCTTGCCCGCCGAGGGCTGCGAGCGCGTGCTCGACGGACGCGGCAAGATCGTTTCCCCGGGCTTTGTCAACGCCCACACGCACCTTTACCAGAACATGCTCAAGGGCTGCCGGGAGGATCTGCTGCTCATGCCCTGGTGCGAGGAAGTGACCTTCCCCTTCTCGGGCGTGATCAAAAAGCACATCAAGGAGGAGAACAACTACGATCTGGTGTATTACTACGGCCTGCTGGGTGCGGTCGAGCAGCTCCGAAGCGGCATCACCACCTTCGTGGACATGGATATCATTTACGACGCGCTCTTTGAAAGCTGGGTGGACGTGGGCGTGCGGGGCGTGGCCGCGCTGCAGCTCGTGAACCGCTGGGTGCCCAAGGAGCTGATGGTCAGCGACGAGGTGCGCTATCGCACGGCGCTTGCCACCATCGACAAGTGGCACAACAAGGGCCTGCTCAAGGTCGCCATGGCGCCGAGCACCCCGTTTATCTGCACGCCGGAGTTTCTCACCTGGATTCGGGACACCGCCGCCGAGCGCGAGCTGAACGTATTCTGCCACGTGTCCGAAAACCCTTGGGAAATCGAGCAGTCCATCAAGGACGTGGGCATGACGCCGCTGGCGTACCTCAAGAGCATCGGCTTCCTCGACAAGCCCTTCTGCGCCGTGCACGGCGTACAGTTTACGCCGGAGGAGATGCAAATGGCGCAGGACTGCGGCGTGTCGGTGTGCTATAACCCCAAGAGCAATATGAAGCTTGGCAGCGGCATCGCGCCCGTGAAGGAATACCTCGAGCGGGGCGTGCCGGTGGTCGTCGGCACCGACGGCGCGGCCTCGAACGATTTGCTCGACATGTTCGAGGATATGCGCACGGGCCTTATGATGCAAAAGCTGAAATATCTCAATCCCGCCGCCATGTCCGCAAACGAGATTTTCCGCGCGGCCACCCAAACGGGCGCGGAGCTGCTGGGCATCGACGCGGGCGTGCTCGAGGAGGGCAAGCTGGCCGACGTGATCCTGCTCGATTATGTCAACGCCCACTTCGGGCCTGTGCACGACGTGATGCAAAACCTCGTGTACTGCGGCAAGGAGCAGGACGTCAAGACCGTGATCATCAACGGCAAGCTCGTGCTCGACGACGGCGTGCTTACGACCATCGATGAAAAGGCGGAGATCAAGAAGGCGACCGACCTTGCCCTGCTGCGCTATGGCGAGGGCAAAAAGAAAATCGCCGCCGGGAGCTGAAGCGCTATGCGAAAGATCTTTATTGACTGCAAGGAGCACATCCCCTGCGACCCCTGCCAGCACGCCTGCCCCTCCGGGGCCATCCGCATCGGCGAGGAGATTACCAATCTACCCCAAACCGATCGCGATAAATGCACGGGCTGCGGCCTGTGCGTGGCTGCCTGCCCCGGCCAGGCCTGCTTCCTCGTGGACGAGGATTTTGCGCCGGGGCGCGCGTCGCTGGATTTTCCCTACGAATACCTGCCGTACCCGACGGAGGGCATGGAGGTGGAGGCCCGCAACAACGAGGGCGAAACGGTCTGCGCCGGGCGCGTTGAACAGGTGATCGTCCGCAAGGCGAATCACCAGACCGCCGTCGTGCGCATGAGCGTGCCCAGGGAATTTGCTTATGCCGTTCGAGGCATGAAACGCATAAAAGCCGAAGAATAAGGAGGAACGATCCCATGTTTATCATTGGCGCAAAGCTTAACGCCGGCATTCCCGGCATGGGAGAGCGCATTGCCGCGCGCGACGCAAACGCAATCGTAGCCGAGGCCGAGGCGCAGCTCGCCTACGGCGCGGGCGCAATCGACATCAATTGCGGCAACCGGCACGATACCGAGCAAGAAGATATGATCTGGCTTGCCGACGTGCTTTCCGCGCGCGTGAAGGCCCCGCTCTGCGTGGACACGCCCGACGCGGCCATTCAGGCGGCCGTGCTGCCCCACTGCACCTATGGGCGGCCCTTCATCAACTCCACGACGCTCGAAAAGGAGCGCATGAGCAAAATGTTGCCGCTTGCCAAGCAATACAAGGCGCGCGTCATCGTGCTGCTGCACGACGAAACGGGCATTCCCAAGACCGCTGCGCAGCGCGTGGCGCTGCTGCCCAAGGTGGCGGCCATGCTCGCGGAATACGGCCTTTCGGCGGACGATCTTTATCTCGATCCGCTGCTCCCGCCGCTTTCTGTGCGCGAGGACGGCGTATCGATCTTCCTCGACGCGGTGCGGCAAATCAAGGCCCAGCGCCCCGAATATCACATCATCTGCGGCGGCGACAACGTGTGTCACGGCCTCCCGGAGCCCGAGCTGCTCACCGTCAACCTCATGGCCGCCTGCGCGGGCGCCGGCCAGGATTCGTCGCTGATGATCCTCTCCCCCCGCATGCGCGCGTATCTCACCGCGCTCAACACGCTCATGGGCGAGGACGAATACTGCATGAATTACATTGAGGCCTTCCGCGAAGGCGCGCTGCATTACGAAATCGAGCAGCAGCTTCGGTAAACGGGGCCCTCCATTGGACGCTCCCGCGTACGCGGCGGAGAAAGAAAGGAAGCGCGCATGGCCTCATCCACGTTTTCCGAAAAGTATGAGCTTCTCATGTCCATCATGCGGGAGCGCAAGTTCTCCGCAAACAAGCTCCCCACCGAGGAAGTGCTCACCGAGCTACTCGATTGCAGCCGGGGCACGCTGCGGGAGATCCTCAAGGATCTCGAGGTTAAGGGCTACGTGTCGAAAAAGCACAGCGTGGGCAATTTTTTGCATCCGAGCGCCTTTGCCACACGCATGCGCATCGACCTCATTACGGACTTTAACGACCTCATCGCCGACGGCGGCTATACGCCCTCCGTCAAGCTCATTACGGGCGCCGACGACCGGGCCGATATCCAGTCCTTTACCCGCGAGCGGCTGGGCCTGAGCCTCGACGCGCAGCTTGAATACACCGAACGGGTATACTATGCCGACGACCGGCCCGCCATCTTCTGCCGCAACTACGTGCCGCGCGACATCATCATCATGGAGCGCCGCGCGCCCACGGGCGACAGCACGCTTTTTGAATACCTCAAAAAGTATTGCTCGCAGGAGATCGAGCAGGCGCAGGTCATGTTCCGCATTATGCAGGCCGACGCGTACAAGGCCAAGCTCATGGAGGTGGCCGAGGGCGCGCCGCTGCTGCTGCTTGAGGAAGCCTTCTACAATTACTACGACGAGGTTGTAAGCGTTTCATACAACCATTTCAATCTCGACGTCGTCCAGCTCTCCATGCTGAAGCGCTACAACAGCATGGAGGTAACGCCGGCCCCGTCCACAAGAAAGGTGAAATAGAGCCATGTATCTGCTTCGCATCAACATGAAGGAGCGCTCGGTGCGGCGCGAAACGCTTTCCGGCGACGCGCTGCTCATCGGCGGCCGCGCGCTGATTGCGCGCATTCTGGGCAGCGAGGTTCCCCCCGAAGCGGAGCCCTTCTCCCCGGACAACAAGATTATCATGACAAACGGCGCTTTGGCCGGCACGGGCATTACCAGCTCCGGCCGCCTCAGCATTGGCGGCAAAAGCCCGCTCACCGGCGGCATTAAGGAATCCAACGCGGGCGGCGTGATGGGCGATACCCTCGCCAAGCTCGGCTGCCGCGCCATCATTTTCGAGGATCGCGCCGAGGATAACGCGAAGTATTTGCTCGTCGTGGATGAAAAGGGCGAGGTAAGCTTTGAGGACGCGTCCGATTTGCTGGGCCTTGGCAACTATGCCTGCGCCGAAAAGCTGCAAGCGCGCTTTGGCAAAAACAGCGCCCTGCTCACCCTTGGGCAGGCGGCAGAATTTCGCATGCTCTCCTCCGCCATCGCCATCACCGATATGTACGGCCGCCCCTCGCGCATGGCCGCGCGCGGTGGCCTTGGCGCGGTGCTTTGCGACAAGGGCGTAAAGGCCATGGTCGTAAGCCGCCGTGGCGCGTACAAGAACGAGCGCGTCTCCTGCGAGGCGTTCCGCGCCGCGCGCGCAAAGCTCAACGACACCGTTCGGGATTCCCCGCGCGTAACCGTGCTGCGCGAATACGGCACGTCCTCCACCTTCGCGCCCATGCAGGCCGTGGGCGCGCTGCCCACCTGCAATTTTAAATACGGCCACCTCGACGAGGGAGATTGCATCAGCGGCGAGAGCATGCACGATCTTATCAACGCGCGCGGCGGCGGCACGAATACCGAAGGCTGCATGGCCGGGTGTCTCGTCAAGTGCTCCAACGCCTTCCCCAATGCCGAGGGCAAGGAAATCGTCGCGCCCGTGGAATACGAAACGCTCGTGCTCATGGGCTCCAACCTCGGCCTCCGCTCGCTGGATCAAATCGCGGAGCTCAACTATATCGCCAACGACGCGGGCGTCGACAGCATTGAAATCGGCGGGGCGTTGGGCGTCATGGCCGAAAACGGCTCGCTTGTGACCTTTGGCGATTACGAGGGCTTCCGCCGCATCATGGAGGGCGTAAAAACCGGCACGCCCGAGGGGCGCATCGCGGGCAGCGGCGCGTTCCGCGCGGGCGAAACGCTGGGCGTGCGCCGCGTGCCGACGGTGAAAAAGCAGACCCTGTCCGCTTACGACCCGCGCGTGATCAAGGGCACGGGCGTAACCTTCGCCACCTGCCCAATGGGCGCGGACCACACGGCGGGCCTCACCATCTTCTTCCCGGGCGATCACAGCAAGAAGGAGAACCAGGTGGAGTATTCCCGCCGCGCGCAGTTCCAGCGCATGGGCTACGACTGCCTGGGCATGTGCGCCTTTTTAACGAGCGCGCTGGGCATGACCCCGCAGATCATCACCGATTGCGTGCAAGCGCTCTACGACGTTCCCTTCACGCCCGACGATTGGACGGCGCTTTCCAAGGACACCCTGCACAGGGAGGTCGCCTTCAACCGCGCCGCGGGCCTTGGGCCGGAAACGGATACCCTGCCCGAATTCTTTAAAACCGAGCCCGCCCTTCCGTCGGGCGCGCGCTGGGACATTTCCGATGAAGAAATGGCCCCCGACACCCTGTTTGCCTGATTTTTTTCCAAAAAAGGAGTGAAACAACCATGAAACGCTTTTATTTCCCCACCGAGCTGTATTCCGGCGCCGGCAGCATCAAGGAGCTCAGCCGCTTCCTTGGCGCGGACAGCCGCGTCCTGCTTGTGACCGACGGCATGCTCGTTAAGCTCGGCCTCGCCGCGCGCGTCACCGCCGTGCTCGAAGGCATCGGCGCAAAATATGATGTATTTGCCGATGTGCCCGCCAACCCCCACGCCAAGGATGTGCAGGCCTGCCTCGCGGCCGCAAGAACGCTCGAGGCGACCGCCATCGTGTGCCTCGGCGGCGGCAGCCCCATGGACGTGGCCAAGGTTGTGGCCATGCTGATGACCAATCCCGGCTCCTGGGAGGATTACCAGTGGAACGGCCTCAAGCCGGTGAACGCGCCGCTGCCGTACATCGCCATCCCCACCACGGCGGGCACGGGCTCGGAGGCCTCCAAGACCGCCGTGATCATCGACCGCGACACCAAAAAGGGCGTGGGCGGCGATTTCTTCTTCTCCGCCGTCACGCTCGTGGACCCGGAGCTGATGACCTCCCTGCCTCCGTTTGTCACCGCCACCACCGGCATGGACGCGCTCACCCACGCCATCGAGGCCTATGTGGGCGTGAACAACCATCCCTTTACCAACGCGCTCGCGCTTGAAGCCATTTCGCTGCTTGCCAAGTATCTTGAGCGCGCGTACACCGACGGCAACGATCTTGAGGCGCGTGAAAACGTGGCTGTGGCCGCGTCTATGGCGGGCCTTGCGATGGATCAAAGCGGCCTTGGCATTATCCACTCCATGAGCGGCCCGCTCTCGAGCCGCTACAATGTGGCCCACGGTCTGGGCAACGCCGTTTTGCTGCCCTACGGCATGCGCTTCAATCTCTCCACCGTGCCGGAGCGCTACGCGCGCGTGGCGGCCGCCCTTGGCTGCGCCGTTGAGGGCCTTTCCGCGGCGGAAGCGGCCGAAGCGGGCGTGGCGAAGGTCGAGAATATGTGCAGCAACATGAACATTCCCAAGGACCTGTCGAACTATTTTCAGCAGGAAGCGGATATTGCGCTCTTTGCCGACGACGCGTGCAAGATGTTCCTCATGCGCAACAACCCCCGCGTGCCGACCGTAGAGGAGATTGCCGTGATTTTCCGCAAGCTCCTCGTCGGCTGAGGGCATGCCCATGAAGCAGATTCGCGACCTGCGCGATTTTATCGCGCGGCTAACGGACAAGGGGCTTATAAAAACCGTCAAAAAGCCCGTCAGCCTTGAGCTGGAGGTTGGAAGCGTCCTGGCCAGCGCGGAGAGCGCTAGCCTCGGCGCGGTGTATTTCCCCCAAATCTCGGAATCCGATTTTCCGCTTTGCGGGAATATGCTCGGCTCCATGGACTGCATCGCCGCCGCGCTCGGCTGTGAAAAGCCCGAAATCAACGAATTCCTCGGCGACGTGCTGGATCACCCTGTGCCGCCCGTGGAGGTAGACGACGCGCCCTGCCACGAAAACGTGTGGACCGGCGCGCAGGTGGATCTTGGCAAGCTCCCCATTCCCCGCCACGCGCCCAAGGACGGCGGCCGCTTCATAACCGGCGGCGTGATCGTATCCCGCAAGCCCGGCGCTGCGCGCCAGAACCTGTCCTTCCAGCGCATGCAGCTCAAGGGCAAGAACCGCCTGGGTATTATGATCAACGAATGGCGGCATCTGCGCGATTTCTATACCGAGGCGGAAGCGCGCGGCGAGGCGCTGCCCATCGCCGTCGTCATCGGCGCGGACCCGGCGGTCTATATCGCGGCGGGCTTCCGCTACGACGGCGACGAAATGGACTGTGTGGGCGCCATCCGCGGCGAACCCGCGCAGGTGGTCAAGTGCCTGAGCTCCGCGGTGCGCGTACCCGCCACGGCTGAGATCGTGATCGAGGGCCGCATTCTGCCCGGCGTGCGCGAGCTGGAGGGCCCGCTCTCCGAGTTCACCGGCCACTACAGCACGCCCTGGGAAAGCCCCGTCATCGAGGTGGACACGGTGACCTTCCGCAACGGCGCGATCTATCAGACCATTGCGGGCGGACTCTTTGAGCACATCAACCTCGGCAATGTGCTGCCCCGCGAGCCGCTGCTCAAAAAGCACACCCAGTATGTGTCCTCCGGCGTGACCAACGTGCATATCCCGCCCTACGGCGCGGGCTTTCTGGCCATTGTGCAGATGAAAAAGCGCAATCCCGGCGAGCCCAAGAACGTGGCGCTCGCGGCCATGACCGCCTATGTGAACATTAAAAATGTGATCGTCGTGGACGAGGATGTGGATATCTATAACCCCGCCGACGTGATGTGGGCGCTGAGCAACCGCGTCATTCCCGAAAAGGATATCTTCTATATCCACGGCGCGCAGGGCCACGAGCTCGATCCCTGCTCCGACAAGCGCGGCGTGCAGACCAAGATGGGCATCGACGCGACGCTCTCCAGCGAGTTTGAGGGCCGGGATTACGAACGGGCCGTGTACCCGCGCGTAAACCTTTCGGAATATATCTGATGCGCGTTCTAATCGGCGTTTCCGGCGCGTCAGGCAGCAGCCTTGCTTTGCGCACCCTCTCCGCGCTCCTGACAAGGGGACACACGGTCTATGCCGTGCTCTCCGAGGCGGGGCGGCTCGTGCTGCGGCACGAGCAGGGGCTTTCGCTGCCTGATTCGCCGGAAAGCGCGCGCGCGGTGCTCCTTGCTGCGCTTGCGTGCCCAGGCGAAAGCGACCTCACCCTTTACGGCGAGCGCGAGATGGACGCGCCGGTGGCCAGCGGCAGCTTTCCGCTTGACGCGATGGCGATCGTTCCCTGCTCCATGGGCTGCCTTTCCGCAATCGCGCACGGGGCTTCGGGCAATCTTCTCGAACGCGCCGCCGATGTGCAGCTCAAGGAGGGCCGCAAGCTGGTGCTCGTCGCCCGCGAAACGCCGCTTTCCGCCATTCACCTGCAAAACATGCTCACCCTTGCCCAGTGCGGCGCGGTCATTATGCCGCCCATGCCCGCCTTCTACGCCAAGCTTACGACCATGGACGACATGGCGGACGCATTTGTGGGCCGCCTTCTGGCCCGCCTTGGCGTGGAGAACGATTTGTATCCCCGGTGGGGCGACTGACGGGGACGGGGAGCGGGAGAATGGTTTAGGGCTCTGCCCTAAGACCCGCTTAAGGGTCTTCGACCCTTAAGAATCCCATTTCTGACCGCGTTTTGTGCGTGCTCTTTAGCTTGTGTCTATAAGAACAACTTGGCCCGGCGATATTTCGCCGGGCCGAGTCTTTGTCTATTCACTTTTTGGGCGATTCCATGGGATTCCAAAGGGTGGAACACCCTTTGGCGGGGTCAAGGGGCAGCGCCCCTTGCGTTCTCGTATTCCGTTCCCCCTCCCCGTCCCCGCCGTGACTATCGCGCCGGAAACGTCACGGTCGCCGTGAACAGGTCGCCGTCGATGGCGAGGGTAAACGCGCCGCCCTGCAGCTCGGTGAGGCTCTTGGCGATGGAGAGGCCGAGGCCGCTGCCGCCGGTGCTGCGGGCCTCGTCGCCGCGCACGAAGCGCTCCATCAGCTCCTCGGGCGGGCGGTTGAGCGCATCGCGGGATATGTTTTTTACGCTCGCCGAAACGGAGGCGCCGTCCCCGGATGCGGCGACATATACGCGGGTGCCGGGGAGCGCGTATTTGGCGGCGTTGGAGAGGAGGTTGTCGAACACGCGCCAGAGCAGGCGGCCGTCGGCGAGGATAGGCAGCGGCGTTTCGGGAAGGCTTGCCACCACGGTTAAATCCGCGTCGATCATGCGCCGCTCGTATTCGCCCAGGCTTTGGGAGAGGATCTCGCGCATGTCGGTGGGCATAAGCTCCACGGCAAGCGTGCCGCTTGTGGCCTTGGAGGCCTCCACAAGGTCCTCGGTCAGCTTCTTGAGACGCTGGGCCTGCCGGTCGAGCACCTCCACATATTCGCGCGCCGCGCCCTCGGGCAGCGCCTCCTTTTTGAGCAGATCGACATAGTTGACAATCGAGGTCAGCGGCGTTTTGAGATCGTGCGACACGTTCGTGATGAGATCGGTCTTCATGCGCTCGCTTTTCATGCGCGCCTCTACAGCCCGGCCCATGCCCGTGCCGATGCTGTTGAGCGCCTCAGCGTGGCGCTTTATATCGCCAAACATGCCCGCGGTGGCAAGCTGATAATCCAGCTTGCCCTCCGCAAGCGCCTTGCCCGCCTTTTTGATGCGGGAAAGCTGCAGCGCCACGGCGGTATAAAGCACAAAGAGCGCGAGGTTGAACACCACAAAGAGGAAAGCGGAAAAGGAATTGCGTGGCGCGCCGGCAATAAGCAGCGCCTCCGCGAGCGCCAGCCCGGCGGCAAACGCGAACCACTTCCACAGCAGCGGCAGTTTGGAAAAGACAGCCGCAACGCCCCGCAACAACCAGCGCAGGAACACCCAGCCCGCGTGCAGAACAAAGAAAATCACGTTATTGCGCCAGAACGTTTTGGTTTTCACGCGCACCGCGAAGCTGAGAAGGAGGCAAAGCAGCAGCAGGCCGGTGCAAAGCGCGCAGAGGGCCAGCACCAGCAGGGAGAGCAGAAACGCGCTCTCGCTTGAGGCGCTGTACGCCCCATAGCACAGCAGCGCAATGAGCCCGCCCGTACCGGCAAGGCAGAGGTCAAACGGAATCCTGTCGAAGAAGCCGCGTTGCGGAGCGTCGCCCGCTTCGCGCCAGCCCGCCGCCGAAATGAGGAACGCAAGCAGCAGCGCAAAGGCCGTAAGCGCCGCCGCGCACACGGCAAAGGCCGCATACCGCATGCGATAAGCAAACGAAAACACGCGGCTTGCCGAATAGAAGGCGTCGCTCTTATCCTCCACGGGCGAAGCGAGAATTGCGGAAACGGTAAAGCTCTGCCTGCTTTCGGCGCTCATGCCCGAAAAATTCATGGAGAATTTCCCGCTGTAGAGCTCTTTCCCGCTCTTTACTGCCGCACGAAGCTCAGCCTCCCGCGAAAAGGCGTTGCTGTCAACCATTGTGTCGCTTTCATCGAATATGCCATAGATAAAATTCGTTCTTTCCGTGTTGAGCGCTTCCGGCGCCAGGTCAATAGAAGATGTAACCTCCGGCTCGTAGGTGGTGTAGTAGTAGTGGAAGAACGCTTCCCGCGCATAACTTCCGGACAGCTCGCGTGCGATGGCGCTTTGGGAAAATGCACTGCTTCGATCGTAAAACCCGTCATACGACATGTACGCAATATCAATGGCGCTAAGCGCAAATACGGCGGCGCTGAGCACCAGCAGCACGACCGCAACGGTTTTGGCTAGCAGGCTTCGTTTCAACTGTTTCATTGTTATGACCATGGCTTTTGCAAAGCAAAAGCATCCCTTCTTCAGAATTGCGGTTGGTTTTGCGAAGCAAAATTGCCGCCTGTGTGCGGCAAAAGCCGCAAAATGTGAGTTTGAAAGATTTGTCTTTCAAACTTTTTCTCCTTTGTTCTGCGGCTGCATTTTGTAGCCCTGTCCCCAGACCACGAGCAGATAGCGCGGCTCGGCGGGGTTGATCTCCAGCTTTTCGCGCAGGTGGCGAATGTGCACGGCCACGGTGTTTTCCGCCGAAAGCGGCGCGTCCTTCCACACCGCCTCGTAGATCTGGCGCGAGGAAAACACGCGCCCGGGCTGGGACATGAGGAGCTTGAGGATGCTGTACTCGATGGGGGTAAGCGCAGCGGGTTCGCCGTCCACCGTAACGGCTTTGGCCGCGTCGTCCAGCTCGATGGGGCCGATACGAATCATTTCTGACCGGGTCGCGAGGCTTCCAAGCCGCGTATAGCGCCTAAGCTGAGATTTCACGCGGGCAAGCAGCTCAACGGGGTTAAAGGGCTTGGTCACGTAATCGTCCGCGCCCACCGTAAGACCAAGCACCTTGTCGCTGTCCTCGCTCTTGGCCGTGAGGAGGATAATGGGAAAATTCTGCGTTTCGCGGAGCCTGGATACCGTTGCGATGCCGTCGAGCCGCGGCATCATCACGTCGATGAGCGCAAGATGCAGCGTTTCGCGCGCGGCAATGTCCAGCGCCTCCCCGCCGTTATAGGCCGCAAAGGTGCGATAGCCCTCGGCGCCGAGGTATATCTCCAGTGCGGCCACGATATCGCGGTCGTCGTCGCAAATGAGCACGTTGAACATTTCCTCATTCCTCATATCGCTATTCTAGCGTGTAAGGCCCTTCTTTCCTAGTGGGAAAAGCATTAAGTTTTCTTTAAGAAACAGGCGCGCGCACCCGGCGCGCACGCTTTCGGCGCGTTTGCATACCATGAATCAGAACAAAACCGAGGGGGCGATGGGAACACGATGACGGAATGGTTTGCTGCCTTGCCGCACACGGTACAGGCGCTCTTTGCAACGCTCTTTACCTGGGGGGTAACGGCGCTTGGGGCGGGCGTGGTGTTTCTTTTCAGGCGGGTGAACAAGGGCGTGCTCGACGCGATGCTGGGCTTTGCGGGGGGCGTCATGATCGCGGCGTCGTTCTGGTCGCTGCTCTCGCCCGCCATTGAGCTTGCCCAAATGCTCGGCATGAACGCGCCCTTCATGGCGCTCGCGGGCTTTATGGGCGGCGGGCTGCTGCTGTTTGCCGGCGACCAGATTTTTTCCGCCGCGCTGAAGCGCGGGGGCGCGGCGCGGGCCGGGGAAAGCGCCTCAAAGAAGCGGTGCTGGATGCTCGTATTATCCGTCACCTTGCACAATATCCCGGAGGGGCTGGCTGTGGGCGTGGCGTTCGGGTCGCTTTCCTATGATCTCACGGGCGCGACGCTCGCGGCGGCCGGCCTGCTCGCGCTCGGCATTGGCATACAGAATTTTCCCGAGGGCACGGCGGTGAGCGTGCCGCTGCTCCGGGAGGGCGTGCCGCGCGGAAGGGCCTTCTTTATCGGCCAGCTCAGCGGCACGGTGGAACCCGTCGCGGGCGTGCTGGGCGCGCTGCTGGCCATGCGCGCGCGGCCGCTGCTGCCCTTTCTGCTGGCCTTCGCGGCTGGCGCGATGATCTATGTGGTGGTCGAGGAGCTGATCCCGGAGAGCCAGACGAACGAAAACAAGGACCGTATGGCCCTCTTTACCATGGTCGGCTTTTCCGTGATGATGGTGCTGGACGTGGCGCTGGGGTAGGGCGGGGGTTAGCCCCCGCTGCACAGCGCGAAAAAGCCCACCACGTCGCCGTCGCGCAGAGGCGTTTCCAACGGCACGCGCTCGCCGTTTACGCTCGCGAGCAGAAGCCTGGCGCGCAACGGGCTTACGCGCACGAGCCGGAGCGCGTCCCGGAGGGTCGCTCCGCTTTGCAGCGGCGCCCAGCCGCGCGCGTCCAGCGCGCTTCGGTCCGCGCCCTGCGGCGGTATGATCTTGACGCGGATTGTCCCGCCAGGCGGGGGCGCTTTTTCTGGGCTCACGCGCCGTTCGCTTCGCCCTCTTGCAGGGCGATCACGTCCATGGGGCAGCTTTTCGCGCAAAGGCCGCAGCCCGTGCACGCTTCGCCCTCGAGCGCGGGGAATACATTGCGATACTTTCCCTGCTTGCCGGGCCTTGACATCGTCAGGCAGGAAAGGGGGCAGGCCTGCGCGCACACGCCGCAGCTCACGCAATCGGTATAATTGAAGACGGGGTGCTTTTTCTTCATGCCGTTTCCACCTCCAAAAGCTTGTTGATGCCCAGCGCCTCCACGGTTTCCGGGAGCGGCTTTCCTGTTTGTTCATCCCAGCCGAACGCCTTCCAGTGGAGCGACACCTGCTCCGCGTTTCGCAGCCGCACGCCGCGAAGCGGGCCGTCCGTAAGCGGCGGGTCGCCCTCCATGCGCGCGGGCAGCGTAAACGAGGCGGGCGCGATTCCCTGCTTGACGTTAAAGAGCTGCCGCAGCGTCTGGATGCGCGCGCCGATTTCCATATAATAATCGCCGTCGTAGCTCCAGCCCGCCGCCGCGTTGAGATACTCGATCAGCTTCCACATGTGCACGCCCATCATTTCGCCGTAGTAGCAGCCGCCCGCGCCGTCCACCAGCATGGAGTAGCAGGCGTTGGCCTTGGCAATCAGGGCCAGCGTATCGCTGGGCACAAGGTCGTCCGCCTTTTTGTGCACCGTGGCGGGCGGCGCCCAGGAGCAGATATCGCACAGCGACATGGCGCCGTATTGCAGGGACATGCCGATGGTGTGCTTGCCCGGCGCAGGCTCGGCGGCAAAGTGCACGGCAAGCTGCGGATCGTTCCGGCTGTCGTGCATGCCCGGCTCCTGCCCGCCCACGTGCATGGCGTATTCCGCGCCGCCAAAGCGCGCCGAGGCGCGTTTCACGCCGTCGGCCAGCGCGTCGCCAAAGCCCTCGCGCGCGATCATTTTCTTCACCAGCGTGACGATGCCGCCCGCGTCGCCCCAGCGCAAGGCGAGGCCGCCGGTTTCCTCCTTGGTCAGAATGCCCTTTTCATAGCACTCGATGGCCCATGCCACGGTATTGCCCGCGGAGATGCTGTCCATGCCCGCGCGGTTGAGCAATTCGTTGATGTACAGCACGGAATCGAGGTTTCCGTTGAGAAGCAGCGGCCCGAAGGCCTCGAGGGTTTCATATTCGGGCTTGTGCGTTTCCGAAAAGCCGCCGCAATCGCTTTCCCGAATGTCCAGCCGTCCGCCGCAGCCCATGGGGCAGGCGTAGCAATGATATTTCTGGGTTTCGAGGCGGTTGATGCGCTCGGGATTGTATGCGCGTGTCATGCCCCTTGCGGCCCTCGGCCCGCCGCCCCAGTTTTTGATGGGCCCGTCGCCGCTCGTAATAGCCATGGGCGTATTGGAGGGCGTGCCCCATTCCTTGAACAAATACGGCGTGAGCGCGCCGTCGAGCGGGATGGCGGGCATTTTGCCCAGCATCGTTCCGCCAAAGCCCAGCATGCCGCCAAAGCCCGAGGGCAGCGCCACCTTATTGAGCTTTTTGCCCAGCGCTTTGGAGAGCGCGTGTACGGCCTCCGTATCCGCGCAGGGGATGGGCTTGCTCCCCGCGAGCACCACGGCCTTTAAGCGCTTGCTGCCCATGACCGCGCCCACGCCGCTGCGGGCCGCGATGCGCCCGCCCTCGTTGCATATGCCGGAAATAAGCGAGCATTTTTCGCCCGCCTGCCCGATCACGGCCACGCAGGGGCGCTTTTTTTTGCGCGCGTCGGCCTGCAATCTCGCCTCCGCCTCGGTCGCGTCCAAGCCCCAATAGGCGCTCGCGTCGCGCAGCTCGCAAATTTGATTGTCGCAGTAAAGATACACGGGCTTTTCCGAAACGCCGGAAAAGAAGATGCCGTCGTAGCCGCACTGCTTGATGGCGGGAGAAAACACGCCGCCGCAGTTCGCGTCGCCCCAGCCGCCGGTGAGCGGGCTTTTGCACCCGACCGTCCAGCGCCCGCAGAGGAACGCGCCCGTGCCCGTGAGCGCGCCGGAAACAAAGCCGAGGAGGTTCTCCGGCCCGAGCGGGTCCGCGCCCGCAGGGATGTTTTTGTAAAGATACCACGCGCCGAGGCCCTTCCCGGAGAGCACCGCGTCGTATACGGCGTCCGGGATCTGCTCCGCCGTGATCCGCCCGCTCGTGAGGTCAACGCGCAGCACCTTGCCCATGCAGGATTTCATGCTTCCAGCTCCTTTTCACAAATCATTTTTTAGCCGCCGGACGGGCGGCAGCCGTCTCGACCTGAACAGTATGCGCATGCGCGCGGTAAAAATCGGCGCGGCTTGGAAAGCGTGCGGCAGCGGGGGCGTTTTGCGCGTGACGGCCGTGCCTTATTCTGCATCTATTATACGTTTCCTTTCTCGGAAAGGGAAGGAGAAAAGTGAAGCCGGACGCGCTGTTTTCACGCCGCGCGCGGGCTGTTTGCGCGTCGCATTTTTGTTACAATTGAATAGAGAAGCGCGGGGCTTCATGCGTAAAATGGAAGAAATGCACGTCTTGAATCGAATATGCAGGATAGGGGCGGCGGTGGAAAAGTGGAAAAAAAAGCCCTGTATTTGGGATGGGACTGTGGATAACTTTGTGGATAGTGCGGATAGATTCTTGAATATGCACCAAAAACATGCGGAATAAGTATGCAGGTGGGGAAATAAGCATGATAACAGGCCGGTTTCGGCCAGTTCTTTGCGGAGGGCGCCATGCATGCGAGAGTGGGCGGACTGGTTTTGTGTTCTTTTTGTAACGGCGGCGCTGGCCGTCGCGCTGCTGGGCGCGGCGGAAGCACTGGAAATGCGCGACGGGGCGCTGGAGGCGGCGTCCGACGCGCGCACCGAGGCCCCCTCCGCGCCGGAGCCGGCGGGCGCAAGCGGCGCGCCCACCGTACTGGTGGACGCGGGCCACGGCGGGATGGACGGCGGCGCGGTCGGTACGGACACGGGCGTGGTGGAGGCGACGCTCAATCTGGCGGTGGCGGAGCTTGTGCGCGACGGCCTGACGGAGAAGGGCTGCACCGTGGTGATGACCCGCACGGACGGGGAGGCGCTCGCGGATACCAAGCAGGCGGACATTCGCCGCAGGAAGGAGCTCATCGGTCAAAGCGGAATCGACCTTGTGGTGAGCATCCACATGAACAGCTTTACGGACCGAAGCATATCGGGCCCCATGGCCTACTATATGCTCGGCTCGGCGGAGGGGCAAAAGCTGGCGCAAAGGGTGATCGACTGCCTCACCGATGCGACGCAGCGCGAGCGGCGGCTTGCCAACCCGGGGGATTACTTTGTCATCCGGGCGTGCGCGTGCCCGGCGGTGCTGGTGGAATGCGGCTTTTTGACCAACTCGGAGGACGAACGGCGCTTGCAGGAGCCCGAATACCGGCTCGCGCTGGCGGAGGCCGTTGTGGAGGGAATCGCTTCCTATTTCGTGCGTACAAATTTGCCCCCGGGGGCCGCAAATCCGTAATTCCGCGCTTGCTTACCGGCCGCGCGACGTATACAATAGGAGAATGACCATCATAGAAACGATCCGCGCGGCCTTCCCCGATGCGCCGCGCCGGGATCCAAAGCAGCTTGCGCCGTTGACGCTGGCTTATGTCGGCGACACGGTGTATGATCTTTGCGTGCGCAGCTTCCTTGTAAGCGGCACGGAGGGGACGCCGCACGCGTTGCATCTGGCCGCGGCAAAGCATGTGTGCGCGGCGGGGCAGGCGGCGGCTGCGGCGGGGCTTGTGCCGCTGCTGAACGCCGAGGAGCTTGCGGTATACAAGCGCGGCCGCAACGCGCACGCGGGCACCATGCCCAAGAACGCGAGCGTGGCGGATTACCATGCGGCGACGGGCCTTGAGGCGCTGATGGGCTATCTGTATCTATCGGGCAGCGACGCGCGCATCGGCGAATTGATGCAAATTGCAATGACGGGAGAAGAACATGTCTGAAAACGGAAAAGGCCCGGGCAGCTTTGGCGGCACGGGCAAGCGCGGGGGCGGCAAGCCCTACGGCGATAAAAAGCCCTACGGCGACAGGAAGCCCTATGGGGACAAGAAGCCGTATGGTGACAAGCCCTATGGCGACAGGAAGCCCTATGGGGACAAGCCCTATGGCGACAGGAAGCCCTATGGGGACAAGCCCTATGGCGACAAGAAGCCCTATGGGGACAAGCCCTACGGCGACAGGAAGCCCTATGGTGACAAGCCCTATGGCGACAAGAAGCCCTATGGTGACAAACCCTATGGCGACAGGAAGCCCTATGGCGACAAGCCCTATGGGGACAAAAAGCCGTATGGCGACAAGCCCTATGGGGACAAAAAGCCGTATGGCGACAAGCCCTACGGCGACAAGAAACCCTATGGTGACAAGCCGTATGGCGACAGGAAGCCCTACGGCGACAAGCCCTATGGGGACAAAAAGCCCTATGGCGACAGGAAGCCGTATGGCGACAAGCCCTATGGCGACAGGAAGCCGTATGGCGACAAGAAGCCATATGCCGACCGCCGCACGCAGGACGAGGCGGCGGAAGGCGCGTCCGCCCAGCAGGGCGGCGAGGATGAACTGCCCTTCCTCATCATGGGCCGCAACGCCGTGCGCGAGGCCGTGAAGGCGGGCCGCAGCATCGATCGCATTCTGGCCGTGCCCGAGCCGGACGGGTCGCTCAAGGAGATCCTCGGCATGGCGCGCGACGCGGGCGTACCCATCCGCGAGGCGGACAGGCATAAGCTCGACGAGCTCTGCATGCCCTTCGGCCACGGCGGCAAAACAGCCAACCACCAGGGCGTCGTCGCGTACGCGGCGGGCGTTTCCTATTGCGAGGTTTCCGATATCCTGGCCGCTGCGCGCCAAAAGGGCGAGGAACCCTTCGTGATCGTGTGCGACGGCGTACAGGACCCGCACAACCTCGGCTCCATCATCCGCAGCGCGGACTGCGCGGGCGCGCACGGCGTGATCATCGGAAAACGCCGCTCGGCGGGCATAACGGCGGCGGCGGTCAAGGCCTCGGCCGGGGCGGTCGAGCATGTGCCCATCGCGCGCGTAACCAACCTTGCCGCCTGCATTACCCAGCTGAAACGCGAAAAGCTCTGGATCGCCGGGGCCGATATGAACGGCGCGCCCATGGACAAGCAGGGCCTGAACGGCGCGCTCGCGCTCGTCATCGGCGGCGAGGGCGACGGGCTCTCCGCGCTTACGCGTGAAAGCTGCGATTTCCTCGTGTCCATTCCCATCAGCGGACACGTTGGCTCGCTCAACGCGTCGGTCGCGGCGGCCGTGCTCATGTTTGAAAAACGGAGGCAGGACGCGCTGCATGATTGATTACGCCGCTCTCAGCGACGACGAACTCATCCGCCTGATCCGCACAAACGACGAACGGGCCGAGCAGCAGCTTTACGGCAATTATAAGCAGCTCGTGCGCAGCAAGGCCCGGACGTATTTTCTCGTGGGCGCGGATCGGGAGGATATCATTCAGGAGGGCATGATCGGGCTGTATAAGGCCGTGTGCGATTTCGATTTCGATAAGCAGACGAGCTTCCACGCCTTCGCCGAGCTGTGCATAACAAGGCAGATCATTACCGCCATCAAGAGCGCGACGCGCAAAAAGCACAGCCCGCTCAACAGCTATGTTTCCCTCAACCGCACAGTATACGAGGGCGCGGAGTCCGACCGCACGCTCATCGAGGTGCTCGAGAGCGTGCGCGTGAGCGATCCCGAGGAGGCGCTCATCGGCCGCGAAAACTACGATCAGGTCGCAAAAAGCATAGAGGAGCTTCTCACGAGGCTGGAGCGTGGCGCGCTGGAGCTCTATTTGCAGGGCTATTCCTATCAGCAGATTGCCGAAACGCTGGGCAGATCCGTCAAGTGCGTGGACAACGCCATCCAGCGCGTGAAGAAGAAGCTGGAGGAGCGGCTGCGCGGCGCGCGGCGCATGTAACGCGGCGTTGACAAGCGTGCGTTTGCATGCTAACCTGTCATGATTGGCTCAAAAACATACATATAGACCATAAGGAGAACATCGGAACATGGAAAAGATCGTCATCGCACTCGGCGGAAACGCCTTGCAGGAGGGCAAAGGCCCCGCAACGGCGGAAGCGCAGCTCGCGGTCGTGGAAAAGACGGCCGCCTACATTGCGGACATCATCGAAAAGGGCTATCTGGTCGTCGTCGCGCACGGCAACGGGCCGCAGGTGGGCCGCATCGTGCTGCAAAACGAAAACTCGGTCGCCATCACCCCCGCCATGCCCTTCGACGTATGCGGCGCCATGAGCCAGGGCATGATCGGCTATCACATTCAGCAGGGTCTTGCCAAGGCGCTGCGCGCGCGCGGCAGCGGCACGGGCGTGGTCACGCTCGTTACGCAGGTCGTGGTCGACGCCCATGATCCGGCGTTTGCAAACCCCACCAAGCCCATCGGCCCCTTTTACAGCGAGGCCGATGCCAAAGCGCTCGCCGCCGAAAAGGGCTATTCGGTCAAGGAGGACGCGGGCCGCGGCTGGCGGCGCGTGGTCGCCTCGCCCATGCCCGTTGAAATCGTCGAGCTGCCCGCGGTGCAGAGCCTCATCGACGCCGGCTTTGTCGTCGTTACCGTGGGCGGCGGCGGCATCCCCGTCGTGCGCGACGCAAAGCGTGAGCTTTCCGGCACCGCCGCCGTCATCGACAAGGATCTCGCCTCCGAGCGCCTTGCTGAGGATGTCGACGCCGGCGCGCTGCTTATTCTCACCGCCGTGGAGCAGGTTTGCCTCAACTATGGCAAGCCCGACGAAAAGCGGCTTTCCTCCGTGACCGTCGCCGAGGCCGAGGGCTACGCCGCCGCGGGCCACTTCGCACCCGGCTCCATGCTGCCCAAGATTCAGGCCGCGTGCCTCTTTGCCAAGTCCAAGCCCGGCCGCCGCGCGATTATTACCTCCCTCGAAAAGGCCGTCGACGCGCTCGCAGGCAACGCGGGCACAACCATTACGCTGTAAGGGACGGGTGCGAGGGACGGGGAACGGGGGGACGTTTAGGGCTCCGCCCTAAAACCCGCCAAAGGGGCTTCGCCCCTTTGGAATCCCATGGAATCGCCCAAAAAGTGAATAGACAAAGACTCGGCCCGGCAAAGATTTGCCGGGCCAAGTTGTTTTCACAGGAAAAAGCGAAAGCACCCGCACAAAACGCGGTCAAAGATGGGATTCTTAAGGGCGGAACGCCCTTAAGCGGGATTTAGGGCAGAGCCCTAAACCGTTCTCCCGTTCCCGTTCCCCCTCCCTCGCCGTCCTACAGTAGCATGCACAGGACGATGGGCAAAAACACGGCGGGGGTGTAGTTCATAATGGGGAGCTTGGTCACGCGGAGGAGATTGAGGCCGATGCCGATGATGAGGATGGAGCCCGCGCAGCTCATTTCGGCAATCACGGTTTCAGAAAGCAGCGGGGCAAGGAGGGCGGCAAGGAGCGTGATCGCGCCTTGATAGAGCAGCACGGCCACGGCGGAGAGCAGCACGCCAGCGCCGAGGGTAGAGGCGAACACGAGCGCCGATATGCCGTCGAGCAGGCTCTTGGTAAACAGCAGGCTGTGATCGCCCGTAAGGCCGCTGTTGAGCGCGCCGACGACGGCCATCGCGCCGGTGCAAAACAGGAGCGTCGCGGTCGTAAAGCCCTCGCCGAAGGTCGCGCCCTGCGCGGCGTTTTTTGTAATCCGGCGCTCGAGCGCGTGCGCAAAGCGGTCGAGCCGCCCGTTGAGATCGAGCAGCGTACCGGCGATGCAGCCGACGACCACGGACAGCGTCGCAATGAGCGCGTTCTGGCCCTCCAGCGCGCCGTCGATGCCGATATATAGCACCACAAGCCCCAGCCCGGCCATCACCGCGTCGGAAAGCCTTTGCGGCAGACCCCTGCGCACCAGCAGGCCCATTCCGCCGCCCGCGAGAATGGCGCCCGCGTTCACCAGCGTCCCCAGCAGACTCATCGTTTGTCCACCCCCGCTAAACCCGTTCCACGCCCAGCGTCACGGTTTCGCCGTTGATATCCCAGTCCTTCACATAGCCGCGCGGCGCTTCGGGCAAAATCGCGTCGGCCAGCACGTCGCGGGCAAGCCCGGCGCCAAAGCGCACGAGAATATCCGCAATGCGCGGCGCGCCCTCATAGCGGAGCGTGATGTGGTCGCTCACCTCAAAGCCGGCCTCCTTGCGCATGGTCTGCACCTTGGAGGTCAACTCGCGCACCATGCCCTCGTCGATAAGCGCGGGAGTCAGGTTCGTATCGAGCACCACGGTCAAGCCCCGGTCGGAGCCGGACACAAAGCCCGCCTTCTGCTCGGCGGAAACCAGCACATCCTCGGGGGCAAGCGCAATTTCCTCGCCCTCCACCACGGCGGCATAGCTTTGCCCCGCCGCGTGCGCGGCCACAATCGCGTCGCCTACGCCCGGCTGGGCAAGGTAATCGGACAGCTTCGGCAGGCGCTTCCCGCAGCGCGGCCCGAGGGTTTTCAGCTGCGGCTTGACGCGGTAGGAGATAAACGCCGACGCGTCGTCAATAAACGCGGCCTGCTTCACGTTCAGCTCGTCGCGGACGATGTCCGTATACGCCGGCTCCAGCGGCTTGCCCTGCACATACAACGTCGCGAGCGGCTGGCGCGTTTTAAGGTTTGCGCCCGCGCGCACGCTGCGGCCGAGCACTACGATATCCAGCACGCGCGCCATGCTCTCCTCGAGGGGCCGATTGATATAGCGCGCGTCCGAAACGGGATACGCGCACAGATGCACGCTCTCGGGCGCGGCCTTGTCCACGGAGCGGACGATGTTTTGATAGATCATCTCGCTCATAAAGGGCAGGAAGGGCGCGAGCAGGCGGCTCAGCTTTTCGAGCGCTTCATAGAGGGTGCGGTAGGCGGCCTGCTTGTCGGGCGTCATGCCGCCGCCCCAATAGCGTTCGCGGCAGCGCCGCACATACCAATTGGAAAGCTCGTCCGCAAAATCCGCGATGGCGCGGGCCGCTTCGGTGATGTGCAGCGCGTCAAGATCCCCATCCACCTCCGCAATCAGGCTGTTGAGCCGGGAAAGCAGCCAGCGGTCCATTTCGGAGAGCGCGCAGCTCTCCAGCGCAACGCCCGTGGGATCAAACGCGTCCAGCTCCGCGTAGAGCACGTAGAAGGCATAGGTGTTCCAGATCGTGCCGATGCACTTGCGCTGCGCCTCGGACACCGCCTCGCCGGAAAAGCGCCTGGGCATCCACGGCATGGAGGTCACATAGAAATACCAGCGCACCGCGTCCGCGCCCTGCTTGTCGAGCACGGTCCACGGATCGACCACGTTGCCGATATGCTTGCTCATTTTGCGGCCCTCCATATCCTGCACATGCCCCAGCACGATGCAGTTGAGGAACGCGGGGTCGTCAAAGAGGCAGGTCGAAATCGCCAGCAGCGTATAAAACCACCCGCGCGTTTGATCGATGGCCTCCGAGATAAAGTCCGCCGGGAAGCGGCGCTCGAACGCCTCCTTGTTTTCAAATGGATAGTGCCACTGGGCAAAGGGCATGGAGCCCGAATCGTAC
>CAZWSI010000003.1:65732-113511 GCA_964636405.1 uncultured Oscillospiraceae bacterium | reverse complement strand
GCATTGAGCTAAGGCAAATCGGCGTGCGCGACGAGGCCAAGATGCTCGGCGGCCTCGGCTCCTGCGGCCGCCCCGTGTGCTGCAAAACCTTTCTGGACGATTTCCGGCCCGTCTCCATTAAAATGGCCAAGGAGCAGAACCTTTCGCTCAGCCCCACGAAGATTTCCGGGCTGTGCGGGCGGCTCATGTGCTGCCTCCAGTACGAGCAGAGCGCCTATGAGGACATGAAAAAGCGCATGCCCCGCACCGGGCGCGAGGTGCTTACGCCCGACGGCGTGGGCGTGGCCGTGGAGAACAACGCCATTACCGAAAAAACCAAGGTGCGCTTGACCCTGCCCGACGGCTCGATTGAGGTGCGAAGCTATCACTATTCGCGTCTGGCCAAGCCCGGCGAGCCGCTGCCCGCATTTGAGGAGCCCGCGCCCAGCCCCGCGCCTCAGCGCGCCGTATCCGCCGCCGTATATACGCCGCCCGTTACGGAGACCGCCGGAAACGGCGGTGCGGCCTCCGCCGCTCCCGATGGCGAAAACGCGGTCAAAAAGCGCAGGCGCGGCGGACGCGGACACGGCAGCAGAGGAGCGCAGGAGGGAAACGCCGGCGGCGCCCAGCCCCAACGCCCCGCGCAGGAGAACAACGCGGGCAGCAGGAACAACCCGGGGCACACGGAGCGCGCGGAACAGGCGCAGACGCGGCGCGCCTCCGCGCAAGCGGCCGAACCTCGCCGCGACGGACAAACCGCCTTCAACGGCGGCGCGCAGGCGCAGTCCGAGGGCGCGAAGCGGCGGCGCTACAGGGGCGCGCGCGGGCATGGCGGCACGGCCCGGCCCACGGAGCAAAAGGGGACGGAATAGCGCGGCCCGACAGCCCCGCTTTGGTTTGCTCGCATGTTTCGCTTTCTTTTCATGGGCGGAAATGGTAGAATAATGGTAATTCGTATAGACAGCGAGGCCGTCCATGGATTTTACCGACCTGCTCAAGCGCATCCAGCGCGGGGACGAAGCCGCCTTTATGGAGCTGATCAGAAGCTACGGAGAGGGCGTGTATCGTTGCGCCTTTCGGCAATCCCACGATAAAAAATTTGCCGCCGCCATAACAAGGCAAACCATGGAGGAGCTTTTTTCGCGGCTGCGGGACGACCCGGACGTCGAGCCCGGCGCCGTGCTCCTGGAGACGCTCGCGGACAAGAACATCGGAACCTCGCGGCTTATTGCGGGCGAGGTGGAAAAAATCGGCGCGGAGCTGACCGATGCGCTCTTTGGAAACGAGCGGCAAGCCCCGCCCCGCGTGTTGCGCGCGGGAGCGGCGAACGCAAAGCGGCTTCCGCCCCGGTACGCGGAGCGCGCGCAGGGGGAGTGTTTGCGGCCGCCCAAGCCGCAAGGCCCGCCGCCAGTGGCAGCAGATCGGGTGCTCGAGCCCGCGCCAACGCCGTTTATTCAGGAGGAGCTTGCGCCCAGCGCGATGACGTCCGGCAGGCCGCGCAGGAAAGAGCCCGCTGTAACGGGACGCTTTGCGCTCATCGTCCTTCTGCTTGCGCTCATTCTCATTCTGGCGTGGATGGCCTTGGGTATATTGATGAAGCTTGGCGTGCTGCCAAGCTTCGATCTGGGCTACGAATGGTTCAACGCGCACATCGTCACGCTGTTTTAATGAGCCAATAGACCACGCCGTCCCAAATGGTCATGCCGAGGCTTCGCTGCAGGGAAAGCGAGGCCTCGTTTTTTGTTTCCACATGGCCGAAGGGGATGCGGCCCGCCGCTCACAGCCGATTCGCGAGAAGATGCAGCGCCACGTTGAAATAAACCAGAATGGAGCACGCGTCGGTGATGGTCGTGATCATGGGCGAGGCCATGAGCGCGGGGTCCAGCTTGAGGCGCTTGGCTAGCATGGGCAGCACGCAGCCAAGGGACTTGGCCAGCAGCACCGTCACAAGGAGCGTGCCGCACACGACCAGCGCGATGCCCGCGTCGCGATACTGCACCAGAATGCGCAAAAAATTGACGCACGCGAGCGCAGAGCCGCACAGCAACGCCACGCGCGCCTCCTTCCACCACACGCGGAAGAAATCCTTCCACTCGATCTCGTCGAGCGCCATACCGCGAATGATCATGGTGGAGGCCTGCGAGCCGCAGTTGCCGCCCGTGTCCATGATCATGGGAATAAAGGACACAAGCAGCGGCAGCGCCGCAATGGCCGCCTCGTAGTACTCGAGCATGGCCCCTGTGACCATGGCCGAGAGCATGAGCACGAGCAGCCAAACGATGCGGTTTTTGGCCAGATGGAGCACGGAGGTCTTCAGGTACGTCTCCTCGCTGGGGGCCATACCGGCCATTTTTTCAAAGTCCTCGGTGTTCTCCTCCTGCATGGCGTCCACCGCGTCGTCGATGGTGATGACGCCCACGAGCCGGTGCTCGTTGTCCGCCACGGGGAGCGAAAGCACGTCATATTTGCTGAACAGCTTGCCGATCTCCTCCTGATCGTCGTGGGTGTGCGCGCAGATGACGTGCGGGGTCATAATGTCCGCCACGCGCGCGTCCGGGTCCGCGAGCACCAGCTCGCGCAGCGATACGACCCCCTCCAGCTTGCGGTCGGCGGACACGACAAAGCAGTTGTCCAGCGTTTCGCGGTCGGGCCCGACTCTGCGGATGTGCGAGAGCGCCTCGGACACGCTCATGCCGCGCTTGAGGCTCACATACTCGCTTGTCATCAGCGAGCCCGCGCTGTTTTCGGGGTATTGCAGATATTGATTGATCACGGCGCGGTTTTCCCTGGGGCTTAAATCGAGCACGCGGGAAACCACGTTCGCAGGCATCTCCTCGACGAGATCCACGTAATCGTCAAGGTACATATCGTCAAGTATGCGGCTCAGCTCCGTATCGGTGATCGTTTCAATGAGCCGCTGCTGCACGTCCGGCTCCATATAGGCGAAGGCCTCCGCGGCGCTCTCCTTGGGGAGCATGCGAAACAAACGGAGGGCCTGATCGCGATCGTCGAGCTCGTCGAACACCGCCGCGATATCCGCTCCGTGCATATCCGCAAACAGGGCTTTTACTTCGGAAAACTGACGCGCCTCCAGCAGAGAAAGTACGCGTTCCACCATATGCTGCCTCCCTTTCTAAGGGCGGCGGAGGACAAACGCCCGGCATGCCGCCCATGTCCAATTGTGCGATATCGGCCTTCGTTTGGGTCTAGGCCCGGCGTCCATAGCAGGCGTTTCTCCTTTCGTTTGATTCTGTGCCAATTCATTGTAAACGCTTCGATTCCGCTTGGCAAGAGCCAATCGGGCATTTTTCTCCGCCACGGGGCCCGCCGCGCCCCGGGGGACGGGCATCCCGCCCGACGTGGAGGTCGCGCACCCCACCCTATTCCATTCTAAGCGTTCTGAACTCTTTTATTTCCCCACATTCTACGCCATATTCCAGCGAAAAGGCCCGCACCTGCACCATGAGGGCGTGACGGGCGTTCTTGAGCTCGGAAAGGGGTGCGTCCAGCTCGATCAGCTCGAGCACGCGTTCGGCGGCGACCCGCAGCGCGAAAACGCGGCGTTCGTCGTATACGCGCAGGGTATCGGCCGGGAGCGCGGCCATCCCCTCCACGGCGGGCGTGGCCTGAGCGGCCTTCTTCGCCTCGGCGGCGGCCTTGTCGCGCTTGACGGTGGCAAGGTCGTATTTTTTGTCGCGCTTAATCTCCACGCCGAATTCCTCCTTCACCAGCGCGATCAGCTTCTTGTTTTCCAGCACGTAATAGGAAGCGTTGTATACGTTGGACACATATTCGCCCTCAAGCGTGGAGCGGCGGATGTTCTCTACGGGCAGACGCAGCCCAAAGGCCGCCAGCGCCGCAATCTGAGAAAGCGAGAGGTTGGTATACAGATCGTCCTTGACCGAAAGATACAGCGCCGGTATGTCCGTGAGGCGCTTCTCGCTCTGCAGCTGCCGGAAGATGGAGAGCAGCATGCGCTGCTGCCGGTCGTTGCGGCCCACATCCGTGGAAATGCCCTTGCGCGCGCGGCAGTAATCCAGCACCTGCTGGCCCGTCAGGTGCTGAAAGCCCGTTTCGAGCGTCCGGCCGTTGAGGCGAATTGCCACATCCACGTCGTAGTCCACGCCGCCCATCGCGTCCACGAGCTTTTTCAGCCCCGCCATATTCACGCCCGCGTAATAATCCACGGGCACGCCAAAGAGCAGCTCCACGGTCTTTTGCGCGTAGAGAAAGCCGTCCTTATCCGCGCCGCCGCCCTTGGCAAATGCCGCGTTAATTTTCCAGCGGCCCTTAGTGGCATAGATGGGCGAGTAGGTATCGCGCGGGATGGAAATCAAATGCGCGGTATTTTGCGCGAAGTTGACGGCCACAAGCAGCAGCACGTCCGAGCGAAAGCCGTTTTTATCGCCCCTGTAGAGGATGTTGCCCTCCTCGTCCCGCTCGGGGCTTTCGTCAAAGCCGACCAGCAGGATATTGACGCGGCCCGCCATAAAATCCGTGTCCGCCTGCTCGTAAAGCGCCTCCTCGGGCGAAAGCGTGGGCGCGGGCGTAGGGGTCGCGCGCGAGGCGGTCTGGGCCGTTTGCGTGGGACGCGGGGTGGCAAACGCGCTCGACGGCGCGCGATACACCATGTACACCGCACGCCCGGCGGCCGCGAGCGCCACGGCGGCCACAAGGCCAAGGAAGATGCGCCACTGTGTTTTCAATGCAAAAATACCTCCCTTATCAGGAGGTATTATGCGCGGATTTTGTCTTTGTTAAGCGGCGTACGTCAAGACAGCGGCGAATTTGCGGGCGGCGTCTGGCGGCCGTTTCCCGTTTTTTCATGCACAAGCTCGATTTTCAGCACCCGGCTCACGGCTTTATAGAGCAAAAGCGTAATGAGCGAATTGCCCACCGCCTTGACCGCGTTGAAGGGAATGATGGCGGGCAGCAGCAGCGCGACAATCGCGTCGATGGGCGTGCCCATAAAATACCCTGTAAAAATCAGATTCAGCGGAACCATGAGCGCGATCATCGTCAGCGAGCCGCACGCGAGCGCGAGCAGCGCGCCCCGGAAGGTGTGGCGGCGGCGATAGATGAGCCCCGCCACCACAGCAAAGCCGCCTGTGGCGAAAAAGTGCATCATGACGCCGACAAGCCCGCTCCCCGCGCTCACGGTAAGCCCTTGCAGCACGCACACCACAAGCGTGAGCAGCAGCCCCCACCAAGGCCCATAGAGAAACACGCCGATCAAAATGGGCACGTCGGCCATGTCGTACTCCAAAAAGGGCAGAAACAGCGGAAAGCGGATCAGCATCATCAGGCACGACAGCGCCGCCAGCATGCCGAGCTTGACGACGCGGTCCACGCCCGCCCGCCCCAGCGTTTGCTTCATAACAAAAACCCTCCGGCAATACAATTTCCGCAGGGCGAACACAAAACACAGGTTTGCGCTTCTTCCATCCAGACTATACTGTCGGTGCCGGAATTGCGCCGGCTCGGCCGCGCAAAGCGCGGTTCGCGGACTGTGACCGCCGGTGGGGAATTTCGCCCCGCCCCGAAGACGGTATGATTGTAGCACGGGTTCTGCTGCTTGGCAAGATATAAATCATGGCTTGACAAGGAAAAAATAGCTATTATAATCAATAATAAGAATTGATATTGTTTAGGAGCGGACATGCGGTATTCACATCAGCGGGAGAGCATCTATCAGGAGGTGGCGGGCAGTTCTCTGCATCCCACGGCCATTATGGTATACGATGCGCTCAAGGGCGAAATGCCGCAGCTCAGCCTGGGAACGGTATACCGCAACCTCAACCAGCTTTCAGATCTCGGCCGTCTGCGCAAGATTCCCCTGCCGGACGGCAGCAGCCGCTTCGACGGCAATACAGGCACGCATTCGCACATCGTCTGCCAGCGCTGCGGGCAGGTGGCGGACGTAACGCCCCCCGCCATCGTCTCTTTGCGGCGCGCGGTCGAGGAGGAGACGGGCTTTGCGCTCCTCTCCTGCGACGTTGTGATGCAAGGCCTTTGCACGCACTGCGTAAACCCCATTTCAAAATAAAGTAACGTACAGGAGGATTTTACCATGGAGCTCAAGGGAAGCAAAACCGAACAAAACCTCATGACCGCGTTCGCGGGCGAGAGCCAGGCGCGCAACAAGTACACCTACTACGCCTCCGCCGCCAAGAAGGAAGGCTACGAGCAGATCGCCGCCATCTTCCAGGAGACCGCCGACAACGAAAAGGAGCATGCCAAGCTGTGGTTCAAGGCGCTCCACGGCGACAAGATCCCCGAAACCCCCGTGAATTTGGCAGACGCCGCCGCGGGCGAAAACTACGAGTGGACCCAGATGTACGCCCAGTTTGCCCAGGAAGCCAAGGAGGAGGGCTTTGCCCGCCTGGAGTATCAGTTCGCAGCCGTCGGCGCGATTGAAAAGCACCATGAGGAGCGCTACAATAAGCTGGCCAAGAACATCGAGGACGGCATTGTGTTTGAAAAGGACGGCAAGGTCTATTGGCAGTGCCGCAACTGCGGCTATATCGTCGAGACCTCCAAGGCCCCCGAGCTCTGCCCCGTGTGCGCGCATCCCAAGGCCTTCTTCCAGGTCGAGGCCGAGAATTACTAAGAAAAAGGCACACCTGCACACCTGGCCGTCGGATTTCCGCCGGCCAGGCTTTTTATGTGGTATAATGGAAGGACGGGGTACAAAAGAAAGCGGTGCTTTCTTTTAAAAGCGAAGTGTGGCGCTTGTTTGTGCCGCGGGGCGCGCGTGGACGCCCGTTGCGCAAAACGTCGGATTGGAGGGCTTGGGCGTGAAGGATTTTCATCGGGATAATCCGCTTTTTTCCCTCTGCGGGCTCAATTGCGGGCTCTGTCAGATGTATGTGGGAAGCTACTGCCCCGGCTGCGGCGGCGGCGACGGCAACCAATCCTGCGCCATCGCCCGTTGCAGCCGCGCGCACGGCGACGTGCCCTACTGCTTCCAATGCAGGGAATACCCCTGCGCCCGCTATGAAGGGCTCGACGCCTACGACTCCTTCCTGCCCTGCCGCGGCCGCGCCTTCGACATGGCGCGCGCGGCTGAAATGGGCGTGGAGGCCTATACGGCGGCGTTGCGCGAAAAAATGGACGCTTTGCGCGTGCTGCTGGCGCGCTGCAACGACGGCAGGCACAAGAGCTTTTTCCTCACGGCGGTGTATTTGCTCCCGCTTGACGACATAATAAGCGTGCTGGAACGCCTCCCGGCATCCGACGCGCCCGCAAAGGAACGGGCCGCCGCCGCCGAAGCCCTTTTTCGGGCCGCCGCCGCCGAGCGGGGCGTTGATTTGAAGCTGCGCAAAAAGCCCCGGAAGGCGTAATCAGTCAGAAAGAAGGAAGGATCATGCGTTTAAAGAAATGGCTGCTCGCCCTGCTCGCGCTTTTCCTGCTGGCCGCAGGCTGCGCGGGCAAAGCAACGCCGCCCGCGCCCGCCGCCTCGGGGACGGCCGATCCGGCAGACGAGCCGTTGGCGTACACAAACGTAACCCTCACCGTGCGCAAAGACGCGGAAACCGTGCTGGAGCGCGCCGTGGAAAGCGACGAGGAGCTCCTTCTTGTGCGTGAGATTGTGTTCGATTCCCTCGTCAAGTCCGCGGCGTGGGAGGGGTTGGAGGTTTCCGAGCTGGAAGCTTTTATCTTGCTTTCCTTTGACACGGGCGCCGGCTCCGCGCGGCAGAGCTATTACCAATACGATTCCGAGGGCCGTCACGTGCTGCAAATGGGCGAGGCGGGCATGTATACCGTGATGAGCGACGAAGCCTACGATAAGCTGCTGCTTCTCGCGGGGCTTGCGGACAAGCCCGCCGCCTCCGAAACGGACGCGGCGCAAAAAGGAGCGCATCAATTGATTTCAGCTAAGGAAGCAAAGGCCATGATGGATGAAGAAACGGGTTATGTCCTCCTCGACGTGCGCACCGAGGAGGAGTTTGCGCAAAAGCGCATTCCGGGCGCGGTGCTCATCCCGGATTACGAGCTCGCGAGCCGCGCGGAGGCCGAGCTGCCCGATCAGGCCCAGCGAATCTATGTCTACTGCCGCACGGGGCGCAGGAGCGCGGCGGCGGCAAAGGCGCTCGTCGAAATGGGGTATGAAAACGTGCTGGATCTCGGCGGCATCGTGGACTGGCCCTACGAAACGGTTTCCGATTAGCGCTTGACCCGATGCGGGCCGCGCGCGCGCAGGCATCATCCCGCCGCAAGCAGCGGCAGGACGATGCGCCGAACGCCAGGCAAATTATGCCCGCCAGAGCGCGATATTCTCCTCGGTGAGAGCCGAAAACGGGATGTCCAGCGGCGACGCGCCGGAAAGCGAGCGCGCGTACCAGGCGTCGTATGCGCTTTGATCCACGGGGGACACGGTTTCGTACACGCCGTTTTCCATGATGTAATACACAATGCCCGCGCGGCTTGCGTCGATTTCGTCGGGGAAGGCGTTCCCGGCGGAATCGCTCTCCGCAAAGGCCTTTTCCCACGCGTCCACCATGCCGGCGGTTTGATACGCGTCGCTTGCCGCGTCGTAGCGGTAGAGCGTATACGGCCAGAAGCTCCCGGCCAGCCCCTGATTGTGCGACCAGTCCGCGCGGACAACGCCGCCTTCAAAGAAGGTCAAGAGCGGGTATTCGGTCAGCTCCGCCCGCAATGCGCCCGCGCTTTCGTCATATTCGTATACGCCGGCAAGCTGCCCGGCCGTAAAGGTCGTCGTGTACACAAGCAGCAGCTCGTCGCGGCCGTCCCCGTCGACGTCGAAGATGGAAAATCGATTGCCGGAAGGATCGGCGCTTTCGTCAAAGCCGGGCTCCGTGCCGCCGGGCAGAACGTGCTTGCTTTGCAGCGCGTCGAGCGCCGCGCAATACGCCGCCCGGGCTGCCGGGGTAAGCGACTGCGGCGCGGTTTGCGCCGCTTCGGGCGTGGGCGCGGCGGGTGCGGGTTCGGGCGTTTCGGCGAGCTCAAGCACGGCGGTCACCGGCTCGGGCGACGCGGTGGCAAGCGCCGCCTCGCCGGATGCGGCGGGCGCGCTGCCCGCACAGGCCGAAAGGCCGAGAACCGTAAGCGCGGCCAGCGCGGGTATGCAGAATCGTTTCATACTGTACCTCGTTTCCGTCGGGCCTTGAGCCCGGCAGCGAATCAAACGCGCTTTGCGGCGCGCGCGCATATCGGCGGGCTTGCCAAGCGTCCCCGCCGCATATACAATGGGGTCACTATAGCATAGAATTGAAACGGGAGCGTGAATAGATCATGAAAAAGAACCCCTTGCTCGACGCGGACCCGGGCAAGTGCGCGTATTCCTTTTTCAGCCATCAAGCGTGCGAGTTTTTCCCCTGCCACGAAACGGAGCGGCCGGAGGCGTTCAACTGCCTGTTTTGCTATTGCCCGCTTTACCCGCTGGGCGAAAAATGCGGCGGGCGCTTTACCTACACGGACAAGGGCGTAAAGGACTGCTCGGGCTGTCTGCTTCCGCACCGCCGCGAGAACTACGCCTATATCACGGGCCGCTTCGCCGAGCTGGCCGAGCTGACCAGAAAGCAAAGCTAGGCGCGCTCCGCCCTCCTTTTCCTTTCAGAAGAAAAGGCGCAAAGGGAAGACGGAATGATTGCTTGCGCGCAATGCGCGGCAGCGCATGCTTTTCTTCAAAAACGAAACTCGCGCGCCCAGTCGAAATCCCCGGAGGCTTCCTCGCTCTTGGGCCAATGCGCGCACCAAAGGGGCACGGCGGGGTTTTCCACCCGGTCGAGGCTGGGCGAATAGGGCTTTATGTCCAGCACGGGCGTGCCGTTTTGCGCGTCGATATAGGCAAACCCTATGCGCGCGGCGGCTTTGTCGAGCCAGAGCACCCGCGCCGTTGTGACCGCGATGGGATTGGGCCGTTCGGGTGCGCGCATGGCAAAGGTTCCAACCCGCTCCGGCCCGTTGACATACGGCTTCTCCGCCGTGAGACGCGCGCGATCCTCCGCGTTGTCGCAGCCGTCGAACCACCAGAGCACCTGCACGTGCGAAAAGCCCTCGAGCCCCTCCAGCGCGGGCGCGTATTGCGTATCGAGCGCGATGCAGGCCCCCTCCTCCCCGTTTTCAATCCTGCCGATGGGCACAAGCCGCATTTGCGCCATAGTGTCCGCCTCCTTTTCTTGCTGTGCTTCATATTCGGAATCCATTTCGCAGCCGCATTGGGTAAGCCGCGCAAGCTCCTCCTTTGTCAGCGGCCGGCCCTCTACCGCCGCGCGCAGGCAGCAGGCGGTGATGGTATCCCCCCGCGCCAGCATCTCGGCGGGCGTGCCGCAAAACACGATCTCGCCGCCGTTTTTGCCCCCGTCCGGGCCCACGTCGATGATGTAATCCGCGCGCTTGATCACCTCGAGATTGTGCTCGATGATCAGCACCGAGCTTCCGCGCGAGACAAAGCGCTCAAAGAGGGCCATGAGCTGCTCGCAATCGGAGGGATGCAGGCCCGTGGTCGGCTCGTCGAGGATATAGACGCTCCCCTTTTTGTCAAGTGCTTTGGCGAGCTTAAGCCGCTGGCGCTCGCCGCCGGAGAGCGTGGAGAGCGGCTGCCCGAGCGTGAGGTAGCCAAGGCCCGTTTCGCACAGCGCCCGCACGCCGCGTTTGATCTTTTTGTCCGTAAAAAAGGCCTCCGCCTCCGCCGCCGTCATGGAGAGCACGTCGAGTATGCTCTTTCCCCTATAGCGGCAGGCGAGCGCCGCGTCGCTGAAGCGTTTGCCGCCGCATTCCTCGCAAACCGTTACGATGGGATCCATGTACGCAAGCTCCGTCACGATCTCGCCCTTGCCCTTGCAGCGCGGGCAGCCGCCGACGGAGTTGAAGCTGAACATCCCCTCGGACACGCCATTTGCCTCCGCAAACAGGGCGCGCACCGCGTCGAAAAAGCCGAGAAACGACGCGGGCGTGGAGCGCCCCGTGGCCGTGATGGGCGATTGATCGACGCGAACGACCCGCTCGGCGTAGGTTTGCGCGAACACGCCGGAGATGAGCGAGCTCTTGCCGCTGCCCGCAACGCCCGTAATCACGCAGATTACCCCTGTCGGAATGTCCGCGTCCACATGCTTCAGGTTATGCAGGCACGCGCCGCGTATGGGCAAAAAGCCCGCAGGCGCGCGGGGGCTTGCCTTGACGGGCGGGTTTTCCCGCAGCGCGCGGCCCGTGCGCGTGTCAGCCTCCAGCAGCGCCGGAACGCTCCCCTGAAACACGATTTCGCCGCCCCGCGCGCCCGCGAGCGGGCCCATGTCGATCACCTCGTCGGCAATGGATATCACGTCCCGGTCGCGCTCCACCACGAGCACCGTGTTGCCCCGGTCGCGCAGTTCCACAAGGAGCTTGTTCATGCGGTGTACGTCGCGCGGATGCATGCCCGTGCTGGGCTCGTCGAAGATGTACAGCATGCCGGTTAAGCTCGAGCCGAGATAGCGCACCAGCTTGAGGCGCTGCGCCTCGCCCCCCGAAAGGGACGGGGTTTCCCGGCCGAGGGAAAGGTAGGGCAGCCCGATCTCGATCATGCGCGTGAGCCCGGCCGTCAGCGTGCCTATGAGCAATTGCGCGCGCGGGTCGTCTATTTGGCTTAACGCGCGCCTGAGCTCCGGCAGCTCCATTTCGCACAAATCGGCGATGCTGCGGCCGACGATCCAGCAGGAGAGCGCGTTGCGGTTTAAGCGCTTTCCGCCGCAGGCCGGGCAGCGCTTTTGCGAAACGAGCCTTGCGGACTTATCGCGCTGGCGCTCGCCAAGGAGCGCGACGTCGCGGGTCAGATAGCGCCGCTTGTAGCAATGGTACAAGCCCTCTACCCGCCCGTTTTCCGGCGCGCTTTTCCCATCGCGCGCGCCGTAGAGCAGGAGGTTTCTTTCCTCCGCGCTGTAATCGCGCAGCTTTTTGTTCAGATCGAACAGGCCCGAATGCGCGTACTGCCGCCAGTACCACGAACCGACGCGGAAGGTCGTGTCCGTCACCGCGCCCTCCGCAAGCGACTTGTCCTGATCGAGAAGCGCGTCAAGATCGATGTCCGTCACCTTGCCCACCCCCCCGCACACGGGGCACATGCCACCCGGATCGTTGAAGGAGAAGGCGGAGGCCGGGCCCGCGTACGGCTGGCCAAGGCGCGAAAAGAGCAGCCGCAGCGCCGTATACAGCTCCGACGCCGTGCCCACGGTGGAGCGGGCGTTCCCGCCGAGCGCCGTTTGATCCACGATGACGGCGGGCGAGAGGTTTTCCATCAGCTCGCAACGCGGCTTTTCATATTTGGGCATACGGCTGCGCACGAAGGCCGGGTAGGTATCATTCATCTGCCGCGCCGCCTCGGCCGCGATGGCATCGAACACAAGGCTGGATTTGCCCGAGCCGGATACGCCGGTGAATACGACAATCCGATTCTTGGGAATGGAAAGCGATATGTTCTTGAGGTTGTTCTGGGTCAGGCCCCGGATAACGATTTTGTCCATAAGACGAACGCTCCACGGCGGCCGGATTTTGTTTTATCCCGATTCGGAGGGCTTCCAACCGGGTTTTCTCCGCCGTCATGTCAGTTTCGCATGATTCCAAATATACTTCAAGGGGCTAGCGTGAAAATTCACGCCGCGCGGCGTGATTGCGGTCGATGGCCGAGGGAAAAAGGGGGAAATGCGCATTCCCGCATTGTAAGACGGCGGAAGATGTGTTACACTCGAGAAAATGTTCGCATATTCCGTTTGTAACGCGAATCCGCTCGTATTTATCCCGTTTGCCGCGCCCGGCGCGCGGTTGAAAGTGAGCCTATGATCGACTTAACAGGGATATCGTCCTGATCAACCCCTTTGAAATCGTCCAAATTGTGCGTTGCGCGCTGAGCAAAATAGACCCAAGGCTCATCGACCACGGCGAGCGCGTCGCGTATCTTGCCACAAGGATTGGCATCGAGAGCGAGGACAGGCGGTATTTCGATTTGTCCAAGCTGTACGTGCTCTGCGCGCTGCACGATATCGGCGCGTATAAAACCGAAGAAATTGACAACATGGTTCGCTTTGAAACCGAGGCGTCCTTTGATCATTCGCTGTACGGCTACCTGTTTTTGAAGAATACCACGCATCTTTCGGATTACGCCGAAGCGGTGCTCTATCACCACGAGGATTACGCCTCGCCCGCGCTGCGGCGCAGCCAATACGCCAAATATGCCGAGCTGATTCATCTGGCCGACCGCGCCGATATCCTCTTGTGCGCCGGCGGGCGCGATTTTTCGCCGCTGCGCGCGCTGGCGGGCACGCGCTTTAACCCCGCGTATGTGGAGGCGCTTTTTCGCGCGGATGAAAAGCACGGCGTTTTCCAAAGGATTGCGGACGGCTCGTATAAAAGCGAGGCCGACGCGTTTGCCCGCTCGCTGGATATCAAGAGCGCGGAGATACTGGATTACCTCAAGCTCCTTGTGTACGCCATCGATTTTCGGAGTCCCTATACCGTGACCCACACGGCGGATACGACGATTATCAGCCTGGAAACGGGAAAGCTGCTGGGGCTTTCCGAACACGATTTGCAGGCGCTCTACATCGGCGCTTTTTTGCACGACATCGGGAAAATTGCCATCCCGCACGTTATTTTGGAAAAGCCGGACAAGCTTACGCCGGCGGAATATGAAATCGTCAAAAGGCACATTCCCGAGGGCGAGCAGATTCTGCGCGGCGTCATCAGCGACGAGGTATGCGATATCGCTTTGCGCCATCACGAGAAAATGGACGGCAGCGGCTACGCGCTGGGCCTGACGGAAAAGGAGCTCACTTTTCCGCAGCGCATTCTGGCGGTGGCGGACATCCTCAGCGCACTGTCCCAGCGGCGCTCCTACAAGGAACCGTTCCCAAGGGAAAAGGTCGTTTCCATCCTCACCCAAATGAAAAACGGCGGCCAGCTCTGCCCGCGCGTGGTGGATACGGTGTGCGAAAACTACGAGCTGATTCTGGGCAATACGGAGCGAAGCCACGACCCGGTCAAAACGATGTATAACAATCTGGTGCGCGAGTATGTCGAGCGCTGCACGGGCCTTGCCCGCAAGGAAACGCCCGTTAGCGGGGAGCTGCGCCCATAGGCTTTTGTGGCAAATAAGCCGCCCCGCGCAGCGTGCTGCGCGGGGCGGCGATTGTTTTGGTTCGCCCGTTCGCCTTATTTGGCGGGCGTAACGGAGGTGATGTGGGGGTTTGCGCCCTCGTACCAGTAGAGGAAGCCCTCCGCGTCGATCTTGTCGCCGACGTTGAGCGCCTTCACGGCGCCGTACACCTCGGTGGAGCTGTCGCAAAGATAGGACTCCACGGTAAAGGTATAGGTCTGCCCGTTGAGCGATACGTTGAAATACAGATCGTCGCCGTCCTGACCGGAGCCGTCCCATTTATACAGGTAGGCCGCGTCGCTGCCGCTCGCGTCCTTGGAGGCCTCCACGCGCAGGCCCTTGAAGGCGACAAACTCGTTTTGATGCTTGATGAGCTCGTCGGTGCCCAGCCACGCGGTCGCATCGACGGCGGGCGCGATGTAGCTGCCCTCGAGAAGCTCGAAGGTCGCGTCGATGATCTCCACCTCGCCGGACCATTCCGCCTTGTAGCCCGTTACCTTGATCTTCGCGCCCGGGACGAGCTTTTCGTAATCCGCCTCGGAGCAGGCCATGTCGTAGAGGAAATACGCGCCGTCCTTATCCTGCGTGTAGACGGTGGCCTTGTCCTCCCACCAGGACTGCTTGGCCTGCACGTAGGTTTCCACGACCACCTGGGTATCCAGCGCGGCGGCGGCGTATTCGGCATAGGTCATGACGCCCTCGGATTTTTTATCCGCGGCGTCGGTCTTCCCGCCGGCGCAGCCAAACATGGCAAGCGCGAAGGCAAGCGCGAACACCAAAGCAAGAATCTTTTTCATTTTTCTCTCCTCTTTCTGTCTGTGGTAATCGAACAAGGTCATTATACATGAAAATGGCAATAAATCAATTGCTCCGGGCAACAAAAGCCTACGCGCCGCCCGATTTGTTTTCCCGCGCTCTTTTCCGCAGCGCGCGGACGGCCACGTACAGCGCCATCAGCGCCCACGCGCCGATGAGCAGCGAAAGCAGCGCCTTCGCGGTTCCCGGCAGCGGCCCCAGCTCGGCCTTGCCGGTCGCGGCCGCGCTCCCGCTCCGATCCAGTCGGTACAGCGCCGTCACGTCGGAAAACAGGCGGTCATAATACGCGCCGTCCACCGTCTGCTTCCTGCGCACCGACTTGGTCACATTTTCAATCATCTGCCCGGCCGCGTCCCGAAGCGACGCGGAGCCGTTGAACACGGGCGTAACAAAGGTATCGTCCGTATGCGAAAGGAGCAATTGCGCCGCCTTGATTTTGACGTCATAGTGCAGCGCGCCGTCCTCGCCGCCGCGCGCAAGGTAATCCTGATATTCGGCGGAGGCCCGCGCCCCGGAGGTGACGGGCACATAGCCCTCGGTCTGCGCGTAGGCAATCTGCACGCCGCTGGTAAGCAGATACTGCGCAAAGAGCCACGAGGCCAGCACCTCCTGCGAATCGCTTTTGTTAAACACGCACACGGAGGGCCCCTGCGAGATCATGCGCGGGTTTTCGGGGTCAAATTGCGGAACGGTCATGACGGCCGTTTCAAAGGGCACAAGCTTATCCGCGCTGATATCGGAAAGGGGCGCGGCGGAGCCCATCCAGGTCGCGCCCGCCGTGGAATCCACCGCGAAAACGCACTGGCCCGCGTTGAGGAAATTCGCCGGATAGCCGGAAATTTTGAAGGTAGAGAACGCGCCGCTTTCGGTGTGCGCCGCGATGCTTGCAAGCAGCGCCCGGGTCGTATCGTTAAACAGGAGGATTTCCCCGCTCTCCGCGGCGTATCCCGCCCCCCGCTGCTCAAGAAGCTGAATCATCATATTGTCCGTGGACTTATAGATGAAGGGGATCAGCACCTTCTGCCCGTTGAGCAAAAAAACGCCGTCCGCATCCTTTTTCGTCGCGGCCTCCGAAACCTCCCACACAAAATCCCATGTGAGAACCTCCGGCAGCGTAAAGCCCAGCGCCTCCACATAGGTTTTGTTCACATAACAGGCCTCCGTCGAGCGCATATAGGGGATGGCGTAATAATGGCCGCCAAAGGCGCATTCCTCCAGATATTGGGGGATAAGCTCCTCCCGCCCGGGCGAATCAAAGCGCAGCGCGCTGCCGCCCAGGCCATAGGCCTCGTCGTCAAAGAGCGCGTCGAGCGGAACCACGCTGTTCGCGCCCGTCAGATAGGTGGCGATGTGATCCGGGTAGGTGATGCACACGTTGGGCGTGGTGTTCGTGGAAATATTCGTGATCACGTCGTTATAGATTTTGCCGTAATCCGTGTACAGGCGGATCTTGACGCGCACGTTGGGGTACAGCGCGCAAAAATCGGAGATGGCCTGCTCATAGATGCGCGTCTGCGTTTTATTGGTGTCGTTCTTGGCCCAGAAGACAAGTTCGTACGTTCGCGACATATCGAAGGTCTCGGGCACGGCAAAGGGCGCGAGCCCCTTTGTGCCGTGGCAGCCCGCCGCAAGCGGCAGGCACAGCGCCACAAGCAGCAGCGCGCAAACGGCCTTTTTGCAAAACGCGCTCATCCCTTCGTGCCTCCCCTCGCCACGCCCTCCATGATCCGTTTGCGGAACACGAGAAACAGCGCGATCAACGGCACGGATATCACCACGACCGCCGCCATCATCGCGGGGATGTTTTCGCGCCCAAAGCCGTTTTCGCGGATGGACTGGATGCCGTTGGAAACAAGAAAGCGCGCTTCCTCGTCGGTTACGAGCCTTGGCCACACATAGGAATTCCAGCACTCGATCACCTTGAGGATCGTGATCGTAATCAAGGTGGGCTTGCAGATGGGAAGCATGACCTTGCATAGGTATTTCATATCGGAGGTGCCGTCCACCTTGGCGGCGTAATACAGCTCGTCGGGAATTTGCGCGAAATTCTCCTTGAGCAGATAGATATAAAACACCGAGGTCACCGACGGCAGCACGAGGCCCGCGAGGGTATTGCGCATATCCAGATTCGTAACGGTTACAAAGTTCGTAATGACCACCAGCTCGTTTGGGATCATCATCAAGGCGAGGAACAGGGTGAACGCCAGATTCTTGCCCCGGAAATTGAGCCGTGCGAACGCGAAGGCCGCCAGCACCGTGACCGCGAGCATCAGGGCGGTCGTTATGAGCGTAAAGACCAGGGTATTGGTAAAATGCCGGGCCAGCGGCACGGCGGTAAAGGCTTCCGCGTAGTTTTGCAGCGTGGGCGAAAGCGTGAACAGCTTGGGGATATATTCCGAATTATACGCGCCGTAGCCCTTGACCGAGGTGAGCAGCATCCAGTAAAAGGGAAAGAGCACCAGCACGGCCCAAACCGTCAGGAGGAGATAGGTCACGCTTCGGAGCGCCGTCTTGCGCGCCCTGGCCGCCCGTTCGATTTTTTCAAAATCCACAGCTCCGTACCTCCGTCAATAATGAACGTGCTTTTTGCTCGCGAGGAGATTGATGCAGGTGATCGTGAGCACAATGGCAAAAAGAACAATCGCGGCGGCCGACGCGTAGGAGGGATAACCGCCGCTGTTGCCGTAGAGCATATCGTATACGTAGCCCACGAGGGTGTTCATGCCCGCTGCGTTGAGATCGGTCCCAAACAGGGCCACCGCGTCGCTATAGGCCTTAAACGCGCCGATAAAGCCCGTTACAATCAGGTAAAACAGCGTGGGCGAGATCATGGGGAGGGTGATGCGCGTAAAGATGCGGAGCCGGGACGTCCCGTCCATCTTCGCGGCGTTGTAATACTGCTCGTTGACCGACGCGAGCGCGCCGGTGAGCAGCAGAATCTTGAAGGGCAGAACCACCCACACCGTATAAAAGCACAAAACGAACATCTTCGCCCAGTAGGGGCCGTCGATAAAATCCACGCCCCCGCCGCCAAAGAAGCGGAGCAGGAGGTTGATCAGCCCGTCCGTATACGGCGTTTTCTTAAACAGGATCATAAACACGAGCCCCACGGCCAGGGTATTGGTCACATAGGGCAGGAAATATACGGTCTGGTACAGGTTTTTGAGCGCCTTGATGGAATTGAGTCCGGCGGAAACAAGCAGCGCCAAGCCCGTGGACACGGGCACGGTGATGATCACCAGAATAAAGGTGTTCTTCACCGCCTGCAAAAAATAGGGGTCGCGCAAAACGTAGGAATAATTATACAATCCCGTGCCGAAATAGGTTTGCGACGCGAAGTTATAGCCCTCCTCAAAGGAATACACAAACGCGTCCACGAGCGGATACACGAGGAAAGCGCCCAGAAAGAGCACCGCCGGCAAAATATAGAGCCCGCCCTTGCGGTCGCCTTTTTCCATATCCTGTTCCCCCCTTACCGCTGTGCGCCGAAGCGGATGCGTTCCTCGGTTTGCGTGCTGAAAAGAAAGGTTTTGTGTGGCTTGAGCGCAAAGCGCACGTTTTGCGCGCTCTGCTCGATCCTGTTGTCCGCGTTGACGATGGCGCGGAGGGCCGGATTGTCGGCGGCCGGGTGCGAGAAAACCACGCTGATATCGCGCCCCATCACCTCCACGCGGCCAAGCCTGCAACAGAGCGGCCCGTCCTCGCGCGGCTCGAAGCCCTCCGGCCTCACGGCCGCGTGCACCGCCTGATCGGGCACGCCCTGCGCGGGCAAAACCGCGTCGTTTCCGATATAGAGCATGCCGCTCTCCACGCGCCCGGAGAACACATTGATGGGCGGCGTACCCAGAAACCTGGCCACAAAAAGATTGACCGGGCTGTCGTATACGTCCTGCGGCTTGCCCGTCTGCTGGAGCACGCCCGCCTTCATCACGACGATTTCGTCGGAAATGCTCATGGCCTCCTCCTGATCGTGCGTAACGAAAACCGTGGTCACCCGCGTTTCCCGCTGAATGCGCCGAATCTCCTCCCGCGTTTGCAGCCTGAGCCGCGCGTCCAGATTGGAAAGCGGCTCGTCGAGCAGTAGCACCCGGGGCTGCTTAACCAGGGCGCGGGCAATAGCCACGCGCTGCTGCTGGCCGCCCGAAAGCTCGCTCGGCCTGCGCTCCAGCAGCTCGTCGATCTGCACGAGCCGGGCCGCCTCGCGAACCTTGTCCAGCATCTGCGCCTTGGTGAGTCTGGCCGCGCCCGTGAGATTTTGCAGCGGAAAGAGAATGTTTTGTTTCACGGTCAGGTGCGGATAGAGCGCGTAGCTTTGGAACACCATGCCCACGCCCCGATTCTCCGCGGGCAGCTCGGTTACGTCGTCGTCGCCGAAAAAGATCCGTCCGCGCGTGGGCTTTTGCAGGCCGCAAATCAGATTCAGCGCCGTGCTTTTGCCGCACCCCGACGGCCCGAGCAGGCCGATAAGCCTGCCGTCCGGGATTTCAAAGCTAAAGTCGCTCACCGCAACCACGTCCTCGCGCACGTTCTTGCTGCGGCTGGGAAACGTTTTCGTCAGATTTCGCAAAACAACCTTCATATTCGTCCTCCCCGGGCCTTCCCCCGCGCGGCGCGCGGCCCCTTTTCGCGGCCGGGAAAGAAAAAACCAGCCCGCGCCGTTTCATCTATTTTAATGGAATCCGCGCCTCAGCGCAAGGAGGCCGCGCAGAATGTCCGCGTCCTGTTTCGTCCGGCCCGTCGAAAGCTGACGAATCCTGTAATTATTCCTTGTACAAGGCGTTTTGTTACATTATAATAATTTTAACTATATATTTTGCTTCCGAAGGGAAGCGGAAAAGGAGCCCGCATGGAATCAAACGCCCGCATCCGCATCAAGCTGTTTGGCCGCCTGGAAATCACGGTAGACGGCGAGCTCGTTTTAACGCAGCTCCAGCAAGCGCGCAAAACCTGCATGTTTCTCGAATACCTCCTTCTCAAGCGCGACAGGCCCGTGACCCACGAGGAGCTGCTCGACACGCTCTGGTCCGGGCACGACAGCGCGAGCCCCTCCACCGCGCTGCGCACGCTGCTGCACCGCTATCGGAGCCTTGTGACCGAATCGGGCATTACGGCGCTTGAGCGCTCCATCGTCACGGCGCGCGGCACATATCAATGGAATCCGGCGCTCGCTTGCGAAATCGACGTGTTCGAGTTTGAGCGTCTCTATGCCGAGGCAGGCGACACGGCGCTGCCCGCCGAAGCCCGCATTGAAAAATACCTCGCCTTTATCGAGCTTTACAGCGGCCCGCTGCTTGCGAACGTCTCCGAGGCGGCCTGGGTCGTGCCGCGCAGCGTATATTACCACGATATGTATCTCGACGGCATTTTCGCGCTCATCGAGCTGCTGAAGGCGGCGGGAAACCATGCCCGCATCGTGCAGGTCTGCCGCCGGGCCATGGACGTGGATCTCTTTGACGAGCGGCTGCAGCTCGAGCTGATGATGGCGCTCACCAAGGCGGGCCAGCGGCGGGAGGCGCTCTCGCAATTCTGCTCCACAACAAGCGCCCGCGCGCTCCGCTCCGCCCCGCCGGGCGAGCTTCGCCAGGTGTACAACCTCATCGTGCAGGCCGACGAGGCGATGGATAACGATATCGACGCCGTGCAGGCCCACATCGAAAACGAGCCGCTGCAAGCCGGCGCCTTCGTGTGCGACTACGGCATTTTCCGCGAGGTCTTCATGCTCCAGCGCCGTCTGCTTGAGCGCACGAGCGGAACCATGTTCCTCGCGCTCGTTACCTTGGGCGGCGGCCCAACGTCCTCCGTGGACCCGCTGCTGCTCGACAGCCTCATGCAGCAGCTTCTGGAGATCTGCCGCCAGAACCTGCGCAAGGGCGATACCGTTTCCCGCTGCGGCGCGGCCCAATACGCGCTGCTGCTCCCGCTGGTCAATTACGATTCCGGCAAGGCTGTGCTCGAGCGCATTAAAAAGGCCTTCTACCGCGCGCACGTGCAGTCCTCCCTCATCCTCAGCTATAAGCTGCGGCCGCTTGACGTGCAGAAGTATAAATAGCGCCTTGACAATCCGCTTTCCCGCGTATATGATAAGCAGCGTCACGGGGGCGCCCGGTTGTGCCGGGCTGAGAAGCACCCTTGGAACCTGTTGGGTCATGCCATCGTAGGAAAGTGATGCATAAAGCGAGCTTCGCCAGGCGAAATGTATCGCAGCCTCCTTTCCGTTCAAAAAAGGAGGCTGTTTTTTATGGAAACCGCACGCAAGCCCGTCATTGGTGTTCGTCCGCTGGTATACGGGGCGCTGTCCATCGCGCTCGCCTTTGCGCTTTCGTATGTAAAGCTCTTTTCCATGCCGCTGGGCGGCTCGGTCACGCTTTGCTCCATGCTGCCGCTCATGCTGTTTAGCTATCGCTTCGGCGTGCGTCCGGGGCTTTTGTGCGGCCTTGCCTACGGGCTTTTGCAGCTTTTGCAAAAGCCGGAAATCGTCCACTGGGCGCAGCTCCTCTGCGATTATCCCTTCGCCTTTACCGTGCTTGGGCTCGCGGGCGTGTGGCGCAACGCGCGTCTGCCCGAGGGCGTAAGGCTGCCGCTGGGCATTGTCACGGGCGGCGCTTTGCGGCTGCTTTTTCATGTGCTTTCGGGCGCCGTTTTCTTTGCCGCGTACACCCCGGAGGGCATGAACCCCTGGTGGTATTCCTTCCTCTACAACGGCGGCTATCTGGGCGTGGACACGCTGCTTTGCCTGCTGGCCGCGCTGCTTCCGCCGGTCAAGCGGCTGGCCCGCTGAACGCACAAGCGCTGATCGGTGAAAGGCCTTGCTTTTCGCCGGCGTCTTAGAACGATTCCTCCTCCTCGCCCTCGGGCAGCGGGTGCACGCGCACAAGCAGGCGGGTTACGCGGAGGTTTTTGATGCGCTTGACGGTGATGGTCAGGTTTTTATAGACAAAGCTGTCGTAGAGGCGCGGGTAACGGCCCAGCATTTCGATGGCCCAGCCGCCCAAGGTGGCGTTGTCGTCGTCAAAATCGCGGTCGTCGATATCGAGCTCCTCAAAGAAATCGTAAATGCGCATGTCGCCGTCCGCCTCGAAAAGGTCGGGCGCAAGCTGCACAAATTCGTCCACCACCTCGTCGGACTCGTCCCAGATATCGCCCACGAGCTGCTCGAGCACGTCCTCCATGGTGACAAGGCCCATCGTGCCGCCGTATTCGTCGGTCACAATCACCATATGGCACTGGTGGCGCTTCATGGTCTTCAGCACATCCGGCAGGGGCATGGTCTTGTGCACAAAATACACGGGCATCATAAGCCGGCGGATATCGATGCCCTTCCAATCGTCCGTGTCGGCCATCTCCTTAAAGAGATGGTTGAGGTGCAATATGCCGATGATGTGATCCACCGTATCCTCGTATACGGGGATGCGCGAATAGGGCGAATCGAGCGCCGTGCGGAGCGTTTCGTCCATATCGTCGTCGATGTCGATGGAGGTCATGTCCACGCGCGGGGTGATGATTTCATAGGCCAGCACATCGTCAAAGTCGAGCGCGCTTTGCAGCAAATCGCAACGATCCTCGTCGAGCACGCCCTCGTCCTCCACCGTGTCGAGTATGCTTTCCAGATCGTCCTCCGTGACGGCGGGCGATTCGGGCAGCTTTTTCAGCCAGATCGGATCGAGGAGCTTGAGCGCGCGGTTGACGAGCCACACCAGCGGGAAGGTGAGGATCGTGAACGCGCGCAGCGGCACGGCGGCGCGCACGGCAAAGCGATCGGCCGTTTCCACAGCCAGTATCTTGGGCATGATCTCGCCAAAGAGCAGGATGATCACGGTCATGATCACCGTGGCGACCCACGCGCCCTCGTCGCCCATAAGCGAAATGGCGATGACCGTGGCAATGGAGGAGCTGGCCATGTTGACAAGGTTATTGCCCACCAGAATGGAGATGAGCGCGTTATCGTAGCCCTCGTAGAGCCGAAAGGCCAGCGCGGCCGCGCGCTCCCCGCTCTCGGCGCGCGCTCTAAGGCGCAGCCGGTTGGCCGAGGCGTAGGCGATTTCCGTGCCGGAAAAGAAGGCCGAGCACGCAATCAGCAGCACGATGCCCACATAATTCCACGCGGGGGACGCAAGCTCCAGGCCGTTTTGCAGCTCGTGCAGCAGGACGCGCAGGGAGGCGGAAAGCTGGCTCATAGCGCGGCGGCCTCCTTGCCCGCGGTTTCGCCCACGTCGTCCTCGTCGTAGATTTCGCCCACAAGCTCCTCTAAAATATCCTCCACGGTGATAATGCCCAGCGGCGCGCCCGCTTCGCCGGTCACCACCGCGATTTGCGTTTTGTTGGCGCTGAGCACGGGCAGCAAATCGTCAATCTGCACGTCGGGACCCACCGTCAGCGCGCGGTCGGTCACGTCGGCAAGCGCCACGTTGCCCGCGTTGCGCATATAGGCCTTGAGATATTTGCGGATGTGCAGCAGGCCCGTGACATTCCCATATTCGTCCACCACGGGCAGGCGGGAGTGGCTGTTGTCGCGGATGCACGCCAGGATGGCCTCCGCGTCCATGGAAGCGTCCACGGTGAGCACGCTTTTCCAGGGCGTGAGCACGTCGCGCACGGTCGTGTCGGAAAACTCCAGCGCGCTTTGCACGAGCTCGGTTTTCTCCTCGTCGGCCGCGCCCTCCTGCGCGAAGGTTTCGATCATGTCGTAAAGCTCGTCCTCGGTCACGGTCGGCTCCTCGGGCACGGCCTTTTTAAACGGCCCCGAAATGAGCGCCGACAGCCTGGTGAACACGAACGACACCGGACTGAGCACGCGCATAAGAAACACGAGCGAGCCCGCAATCAGCGGCGCGATCACCTCGTTTGCGGCCTTGGAAAAGCGTTTTGGAAGCATTTCGGCAAAGAAGAACACGATCAGCGTAACGACGATCGTCGTCGCGCCCACGCTGCTTACGCCCCAGAGCTTGGTCGCCATAAGCGTCGCCACGCTCGCGCAGCCGATGTGCATAATATTCGTTCCGATGAGGATGGTCGTAATCGCCTTGTCGAAGTGATCAAGAATATAGAGCACGCGTTTGGCGCGCCGATCCCCGCTTCCGGCATTGCTCATCATGCGGATGCGGTTTACGGAGGCCAATGAGGTTTCAGACGCGGCAAAATACGCGCCGCCGAGAATGAAAAACACGATAAGCAGGATATACCCTATAGGACTGCCGTCGTCCATTGCGGAGATCAACCACCTTTTGGCTTACAGAATGATTGCTATTATATGAGATACGCGCGCAAATTGCAATCATTCACGCAAAATATACGCTTTTCGGCCCCAAAAAGCGGGCGGCAGGCTATTTTCCGCGCATAAGCAGCCCCAGCGCGAGCAGCGCGAGGCAGCCCGCCGCCATGCCGAAAAGCAGCACCGCAATCACGCTCCACAGCCCCGTTACGCTCCCGTAATCCATAACGCTCCCCCCTTTGCCTCTTTACGGATAGTTAAGCATATCCGTTTGCGGGAAAAATATGCGGGGCGGGGCGCGGTTTTTACCTGGCGCGCCCCCTGCCGCCGATTGACAAAAGCCCGAACGAATAGTATTTTATAGGATGATGCCGCGTGCAAAAAAGGCGACGCGCGCGGCCAGAATCGGAGGAAAACAGGTATGACGGAAAGATACGACCCGTCGCAGCTCGAGCCCAAATGGCAAAAGCTTTGGACGGACACGCGCTGCTGCGAGGCGCAGGCGCATTCTGACAAAAAAAAGTTCTTCGGGCTCATCGAGTTCCCCTATCCCTCGGGACAGGGGCTGCACGTGGGACATCCGCGCCCGTTTACGGCCATGGACGTGATCTGCCGCAAGCGGCGGCTCGAAGGCTATAACGTGCTCTTTCCCATCGGCTACGACGCGTTCGGGCTTCCCACGGAAAACTATGCCATTAAAACGGGCATCCACCCCTCCGTGGTCACGCACGACAATATCCTCCGCTTTCGGAGCCAGCTTCAGCGGCTGGGCTATTCCTTCGATTATTCCCGCGAGGTGAACACCACCGACCCGGAATACTATAAGTGGACCCAGTGGATCTTCCTCAAATTCTTTGAAAAGGGTCTCGCGTACAAGGCGGAGATCCCCATCAACTTCTGCACGAGCTGCAAGGTGGGCCTTGCCAACGAGGAGGTTGTGGACGGCGTGTGCGAGCGCTGCGGCGGCGAGGTGGTGCGCAAGGTGCGCAGCCAGTGGATGCTAAAAATCACCGCCTATGCCCAGCGCCTCATCGACGATCTCGACAAGGTTGATTTTATCGACAAGGTGCGTACGCAGCAGATCAACTGGATTGGCCGCAGCACTGGCGCGCACGTGCTCTTTCCCATTCTGAGCACGGCGGAGGCGCTCACGGTCTATACCACGCGCCCCGATACCCTCTTTGGCGCGACCTATATGGTCGTCGCGCCCGAGCACCCCATCGTGGAGCGCATGAAGGCCCGCATTACAAACCTCCCCGCCGTGGAGGCATATCAAAAGGCGGCCGCCGCGAAATCCGATTTTGAGCGCAGCGAGCTGGCCAAGGACAAAACGGGCGTGGAGCTCGCGGGCCTGCGCGCGGTCAATCCTGTCACGGGCAAGGATATCCCGGTGTTTATTTCGGACTATGTGCTCATGGGCTACGGCACGGGCGCGATCATGGCCGTGCCGGCCCACGACCAGCGCGACTATGACTTTGCCAAGGCCTTTGACCTTCCCATCGTGGAGGTCGTCGCGGGCGGCGATCTTTCCGAGGCGGCCTATACGGACTGCGACAAGGGCGTACTGGTCAATTCGGGCTTCCTCGACGGGCTGGAGGTTTCCGAGGCGATTCCGAAGATGATCGAATATCTGGAAAGCCAGGGCATGGGCGAAGCCAAGGTCAACTATAAGCTGCGCGACTGGGTCTTTTCCCGCCAGCGCTACTGGGGCGAGCCCATCCCGCTCGTGCACTGCGCGCATTGCGGCTGGGTTCCCGTGCCCGAAAGCGAGCTGCCGCTCAAGCTCCCCATGCTGGACGATTTTTCGCCCACGGACGACGGCAGCTCCTGCCTGGCACGCGCCGAGGAATGGCTCCACACGACCTGCCCCAAGTGCGGCGCGCCCGCCCTGCGCGAGGCCGACACCATGCCCAATTGGGCGGGCTCGAGCTGGTATTACCTGCGCTATGCCGATCCGCACAACAAGGAGGCCTTCGCTTCGCCCGAGGCGCTTGCCTACTGGACGCCCGTGGACTGGTACAACGGCGGCATGGAGCACACCACGCTCCACCTGCTGTATTCCCGCTTCTGGCACAAATTCCTCTATGACTGCGGCCTCGTGCCCACCTGCGAGCCCTATATGCGCCGCACGAGCCACGGCATGGTGCTGGGCGAAAACGGCGAAAAAATGTCCAAATCGCGTGGGAACGTGGTCAACCCCGACGATTACATCAACGAGTACGGCGCGGACGCCTTCCGCCTGTACATCATGTTCATGGGCGCGTTCGACCAGCCCATCCCGTGGAACCCGCAGGGCACCAAAGGCTGCCGCCGCTTCCTCGAGCGCGTTTGGCGGCTGCTCGATATGCTGGAGGGCGAGGGCGATACGAATAAGGAAATGCGCGCCAAGCTCCACGCCTGCGTGAAAAAGGTGGGCGAGGACATTGAACGCATGAAATTCAACACGGCCATCGCCGCCCTGATGAGCTATGTCAACGACGTATACGCTGTGGGGCATATCACAAAGGACGAGCTGCGCACGCTGCTGCTGCTGCTCGCGCCCTTTGCGCCGCACATCGCGGAGGAGATGAACGAGCGCCTGGGCTTCGCGCCGCTTGCAAGCGCGGCGTGGCCCGCCTACGACGAAAGCGCCCTGACCGCCGAAACGGTGGAATACGGCGTGCAGGTCAACGGCAAGCTCCGCTGCCGCATTACGCTCGAAGCGGGCCTCCCCGCCGCTGAGGTGGAAAAGGCCGCGCTCGCAAACCCGGAGTTGGCCCCCTTTATCGAGGGCAAGACCATCCGCAAGTGCATCGTCGTGCGCAACGTCATAAACGTGGTGGCGGGATAAGCCGCCGCCGCGCGAAGCGCTTTTGACAGAGCGCGTGCAAGGCGGGCCGGCTCATACGAGCCGGCCCGCCGCTTTGTTGGGTTCCTTTGGCCCCCAGCCCGCTTCGCAAAGGAAGGGCTATTGAACAAGCAGCACGAGCTGGAAGGGAAACGCGCGCTCGCGATGCAAAAAGCGCTCCATGTCCGTCACGTCGTTTTCCTCGCCCGCCACAGCGTTGAAAAAGCGCAGCCTGCCCTCCCCGTCCGAAGCGGGCGCAAAGGCCACATAGTGCGGGCCGTAGGCGTGGCAATAGAGCACGACGCCGCCCCGGCAATCCGCCGAACGGCGGACGGCCGCGCGCAATCGCCATGCGCACGAAAGGCCGAAGCCGCGCTCGCGCAAGCGCTTCTTTAAAAACCGCCGCAGGCGCAGCGGCCATGTGCCGAAGCGCCCGCCCAGCGGCGCGCAGCGCGCCATGGCGCACCTTAGCGCGTCCGGATCCTCGTCACAGCCCAGAAGCCGCAAAAGATTATATACCGCAATCCACCCGCAGCCGTTCTCGCTGGACATGCGGCGGCTGTAGGGCAGATCGTCCGTGCGCCGCTGATCGACGATATAGCCGTCGCGTGAAAGCGCCTCCCGCTTCATCCCTTCGCCGCCTCCACCCGGTAGACGATCAGCCCGTGCCCTGGCTCGTCCGCCTTGACGAGCGACGCCCCGAAGCGGCCGGCAAGATACGCCGCGAAGACGGCCGCGTTTTCGGAGCGCGCGCTTGTCACATAGTACACGTTGCTCTGCAAAAACAGTTCGGGCGTAAAGGAGGCGAGTCCCAGCGCGCGCATATGCGCGGCGCGCGCGGCGGTGCGCATATCGGTATCGCCCCAGCTTATTACATTCTGCGGCAGCGCGTCCGCATAGGGAAAAAACGGCTCGATATCCTGCCCCGCGGCGGTGTCGCGGATATAGAGATTGTCGGGGCGCGCCGAGGCGTACGCGTACAGCGCGCGGCTTTCGGCAAAGGACGCCGACGGATCATAGGAAAAAAGCACGCCGCCCGTTTTCGCGAGGCCCCAGGCAAGCGGCGCGCACAAAAGGCCGATTAAAACCGTCATGGCAGCCCTTTGCCCGGCGCGCTTCCTTCCCTCCGCGCGCGCGGCCGGAAGCAGGCCAAGCAGCAGCATGGCAAGGCAGGCCGTGGCCGGGAAAGCCAGCAGCAGATAGGTGCGCAGCAAAAAACGCCCCCTATAGCAAAGATAAAAGCACATGATAAACGCGCCGCCCGCGCAAAGGAACGCGGAAACAAGGCCCGGCCAGCGCCTGCGCCGCGCCGCGCCGTCCCCGTGGAGAAAAGCGGCAAGGCAGCAGCAAAGCAGCGCGGCGGGCAGCGTGAGCGTATATTGCATGACGCCGTTTCCCCGGGCAAGCGCTTCTCCCGCCGAGAGCGCGTCCGCCACGCGCCGCGCAAGCGTGCGGCTTTGCGCTTCAGAGCCAGCCGAGATGCGCGAAAGCGCTTCCGCCGTTACGCGCTCGTCCATGAGAAACCAGTTTTTGACAAGCGCCGCAAGGGGCGCGTCCCAGCCCTCGGCTTCGTACAGGGCGGGATTGTCGGAAAACGCGTCCACGGGATAGTCGATATAGTCCGAGCGCGCCGTATCGAAGGCGACAAAGCCCGCCTCGTTATCATGCTCGAGCCCCCACGCGTTGACCGCCTGCAACGCGCACGCGACGGCCGCCGCCGCGAGGCCGCAGCAGAGCGCGCGCCGGTATGCCGTCCAGCTCCCCTTGCCGCTTGTGCGCAGCCGGAGCAGCTTATAGCAAAGCGCGAGCAGCCAGAAGGGCAGGATGGACAGGCCCGCCGAATTACGATACAAAAACGCGAGCGCGAGCAGCGACACAGAGAGCAGAAGCGACAAAGGCCGCGTGCGGCGCTCCGTTTCAAAGCTGTCGAAGCGCGCCGCCATCAGCGTCGCAACGGACGCGGCCCCCAGCGCGGCGGAGGTAAGGGTAAAGCTGAGCCACAGCAGCGCGCAGGAAAGCAGCGTCCACGCATACAGCGCATACAGTGCGAGCGGCCAGAAAAGCGACAGGCCCCGCCGCTCCGCGTATTTCAGCAGGCTTGCGCACAGGGCGACCGACGCGAAAAACAGCATGGCATATTCGGAAAGCGGCCACCAGGCCACGCGCGGCAAAAGCCCGTAGAGAAAGCAGAGCGCCTTGCCCAGCAGGCAATTGATAAAGGGGTGCGGTTCGGGCGTGCCGGACAGCGCGCCGGAGAGCGCCTTGGCAATATTGGAATCGTCCACATTCAGGTAGCCGGGCTTTAGCAGCGCAAAGACCAGCGCGAAAAGCAGGAGCGTCAGCGCGCCGGAAGCAAGCCAGCGGCCCGCCGGACGGGCGCACGCGGCGCGGAGCCTTGCGCAAAGCTTTTTCATGCCGCCGCCTCCCCTCCGCGCGTGACCCGATAGACGGCCACGACCTCGTTGATTTTTTCTGCCAGCATAAGCGTTACGTCGCCGTACACGCTTTTCAGATACGCCGAAAAGACGGCCAGATCGGTATCCTTCGGATTGGTCACAAAGTATACGTTCTCCTCAAAAAACACGTCCGCCGTAAAGCGGTCCAGGCCGTTTCGGGCGAGCTGCCGCGCCCAAAAGCCCGTGTACATGCCCGTGCCGCCCCAGTCCATGAGGTTGACCGGCTTTGCGCCCGGGTAGGCGGCGCGCGCGTTTACATTGTTCGCCACATGCGTATCGGCAATGTATACGTTCTCCGGATGCTCCAAAACATAGGCGATCAGCGCTTCGGAGTCGCGCAGATAGGGCTCCGCGTCGTAATGGCGCACCTCGGACTGGACGCGAAAGGCGCAAAAAAGCGATACGAGCGTCAACGCGCCGCAGGCAAGACGCCGCCACAAGGCGGAGCGCTTTCCCCACAGCCCCGCCGCAAGGCAGATAAGCGCCGCGCAAAGCGGCATGCAGACGAGCTGGAGGGTGCGGAGAATGAGCCGCTCGCGCAGGCAAAGGAAAAGCATGAGCGCCAGCGCCCCCGCAAAAAAGCCCAGCGCGGCAAGGCGCGCCGGCAGGCCCTCTTTGCCGCGCGGGGCAAGCAGCAGCACGCACAAAAGCATGCAGCAGGAAGGGAGGAGCAGATAGCGCGCAAGGAGCGTCGTCTCAAAAAAACGGACGAACAGCCCCAGCGCCCCGGAAAGGCTTGCGCGCGTAGCGGAGGAGCCCGCAATAATGGCCGAAAGCGTTTCCGCATTGACCCGCGCGTCCATAAAGCACCAGCGCTCCACCGCGTTGTACAGCGCCTCATCCCACCCTACGGACGCGTACAGCGCCGGGTTTTCGGCAAAGCTGTCGCGCGGATAGTCCATATAATTGCCCCGGGCCGTGTCAAAGGCGGGAAATTCCGGCATGTTCAGGCTTTTTAAGCCCCCCTTGTGCACAAGCACCGTCACAAGCGCGAGCGAAAGCGCGCACGCGGCAAAGAGCGCCGCGCGCCGCAGCAGCCCCGCGCGCGCGCCGCCCGCGGGCATGCGCAGCCGGACAAGCAGCCGGTAGCAAAACGCGCCGAAATAGAAGCAGAGCATGGAATAGCCCGAGGAGTTGCGGAACAGAAAGCAGAAAAAGAGGCAAACAAGGCTCCCCGCCGCCATGCGCGCGCGCTCGGCGGGCTTGTCCGTCTCGTCGAGCGCGAGCAGGAGCGAAACGCCGGCCGTGCCCGCGGCCGCGCTCGTGAGGGTAAAGGTGATCAGCAGCAGCGGGTAAAAGAGCTGGGAAAAGGCCAGCAGCAGGGCGGCGGCAAGGGCGGCGGGCAGCGGCAGGCCCGCCCTTTGCGAAACGCGCAGCACGCAAAAGCAGCTTATCGCCGTAAAAAGGGCGACCGCCGCGATTTGCACCGCGCCCCACCAGGGCACGGCGGGCAGCACGCGATACAGGCCGCTTACAAGAAAGCCCAGAATACAATTGATAAACGGGTGCGAGGCGTACGGCTCGCCGCTGCGCGCGCCCGAAAGGGCGAGGGCGATGTTCGCGTCGTCGTTTTCATAGAAGGTGGGCGTAGCGGTGAGCAGCGCAAAGCAGAGCACGGCCGCCGCCAGCAGCAGGCTTATCCACGCGCACCTGCGGAAGCTTTCGCGCGGCGCGCTCCATTGCCATCTGCGCTTTTCCATGTTCCACCTCCCCGACGCGTTTACAGCGAAAAGAGCACGATCCCCGCCACGATCACGCCCACGCCGATGAGCTTGCGCTTACTGGGGCGCTCCCGCAAAAAGAGATACGCCATGAGCACCACCAGCACCTGGCCCGAGGCGTTCCACACCGGCGCGAGCGAGAGCGGCAAGCCCCGCAGGCCGAAGGTGGACAGCACGGTCGAGAGCACGAAAAGCACGTACGCGAAGATGACGAGGGGGTTGAGATACTGATCGAGCCAGCGCGCATAGCTCCTTTGCGCGGCTTTTTTCAGCATGATCTGCGACGCGCACGCAACCAGCACGCTCGCGATCATGGAAGCAAGGCTCAGATAAAAAACGGCGCTGCTATTCATCGGCGGTCACCACGATTAAAATCCCCGCCGCGATCACCACGACGCCCGCCACCATGTTCCAGCGGATCGTTTCCGAGAAAAGCAGCGCGCCAAAGAGCATGCTCCACAGCATGGCCATGGCCCGGTTCGCATACGCCGTGGAAAGCGGGATGCGCTTGAGAAACTGCTGCCACGCCAGCGCATATAAAAAGAGGATGCCCAGACTCCCTCCCAGCAGCAGCACAAAGGGCCAGCTTGGCAGCGGATGGTTCCACGCGAGCTTTTGCAGCACCGACGCGCCGGAAAACAGCAGCACGCATAGCTGCAAAAGTGCGATTTGCAGCAGGCTTACGCGCTTTTTCCGGCTCGGCGCGGCGTTTTGCGCGGCGTTATCGGCCATGTGCGCAGGCGTTGGCTGTTCCATGCGCTACGCCCCCTTTTCTTCGCCGCGGCGATAGGTTTCGCGCACGACGTACTGGGGCGAGCGGTTAATGCTGATATAGCTTCTGCCGATGTATTCGCCCAGCATCCCCAGCATGAGCATGATTACCCCGCCCACGAGCAGCACGACCGCCATAAGCGAGCTGTAGCCCGCAAGAATCTGCTCCGGCATGACCAGCTTACGAACGACGATGAACAGCCCCCACAAAAAGCCCGCCGCCGCGCAGCAGCAGCCAAAGACCGTGGCGACGCGCAAGGGCTTGACCGAAAAGGCCGTCAGCCCATTGATCCAGTGGCCCACGAGCTTTTTCAGCGTATAGGTGCTTTTCCCGCTCATGCGCGCGCGCTCCTCCATGGGCACGTTGACGATGCGGCTCGTGGTGCGCAGCACAAGGCCCGTCAGATACGGATAGGGATTGGTATACTTGCGAATCTCCTCCACCACATACCGCCGCATGGCCATAAAATTGGTGAACTGGAGGTGCTTGGGCTTGTCGATGATCAGCCGCGTCATCCGCTCGTTGACCATGCTTCCGAAATTCTTGAACGCGCTCTGTTTCTTCACGGGATATCCCGCGACGGCCACGTCGAAGCGCCCGGAAAGCGGCGCGATGAGCTCGAAGACATGCTCCATGGGGCACTGGCCGTCGTCGTCGAGCACGATCACGATTTCGCCCGTCACGAGCGAAAAGCCTGCCATGAGCGCCGCGATCTTGCCCATGTTTTTGGCAAGCTCCACGGCGGTGACGCGCGCGCTTTCGTCCGCAAGCGCCGTAAGCGCCGCCCACACATTGTCCGGCGAGCAGTCGTTGACCGCGATGATCTCGTAATCCGCCTGCCCATGCGCGGCCATCACGGCGTGGATTTCGCTAACAACCGGTCCCACGGTCTTTTCGCTTCGGTAGCAGGGGATTACAAAGCTGAGTTTTGGCGCGGGCATTCTCTCCACCCCCAAATATAGTAGGGGGCGTCGTCCCCCGTGTTAAACAGCAGATCCAATATGGAAACCCCGTGCGCAAACGGCCCGCCGTACTGCTGCGGATAGGCCGGGTAGCCTGCATAATCCTTCCAGATCAGCGCAACGCCCGCGTCCGCAAAGTCCTTTTCCACGATATAATCCTTTGCCGCCGGGCCGGATACATAGCGCTCCGCCCCCACCGCCGTCAGCAGGCTGAGCAGCCGCTCCTGCCGCGCGCCGTGCGTGGGATAATCCCGGCTGTCGGCAAAGCGCGTTTTGCAGCCGAGGAAATCCGAGGCAATGCGCGTAATCAGATAATGATTCAGCTCGGAAAGCGTTTCCCACGTTCGTTCCAAATACACATGCTCCAAAAAAGGCTTGTATTGGGCGAAATAGGGCGCGCGCGCATAGTTTGCGCGCAGCGTTTCAAAATGTTTTCTCTGAAAGGACGGGTCCGCAAGGCGCACCTCGCACACAAGCCGGCTCAGGCTCTGGCCCACCGGGATGCTCAGCCACCTGGGCCCCTGCGCCGTTACGATGAGGTTGCGATTGCGCCAATCGTTTTTGGTGAACTGCACATCGTCGTAAAACACGAACAGCTCCACGTCGTGGATGATATCGAAGTAGCCCTTCCACGGGATATAATTGGATTGCAATACCGCCGCTTTCATGGCGACTATTATACATCATTCCGCCGCCGCTGACAAATATTTCGGAAAAAGCAGCGCCGCCCGGGGCGGGGCGGCGCGATTTGGCAAGATACGGGGGCGTATTCGGCTCAGCCGAACGACGCCGGACGATCCGCAGGCTTGATATAGTGATGGGTCTTATAGAGGCCCTTTTCCCATTCCGCGCGGTAATCGGCGTAAAGCAGGTCGAGGTCCGCAAATTTCGGCTCCCAGCCCAGCTCGCGCCGGATCTTTTCGATGCTGTAGGCATAGCCGCGCCGGAGGCTCTGCCTCTCGGGCCGCACCGTAACGCTGCTTACGCCCTTGTCCGTTGCAAAGGCCTTCGCGATGGCGCACGCCTCCTCGTACTGGCTGTGGGGCGTGCCGCTGGCCACATTGTAAATGCCCTTCGTGCCGGCGGGCGCGTTGACCGCGGCTTCAAACGCCCGCAAAACATCCTTGATATAGACGTGATCGCGCTTGATGCCCGTATCGCCCCATACCTCGATGGGCTCGCCCAGCAGCGCCTTTTCGATGAAGGTTTCCACGGCCGTGCGCGCATACGAGCCATCCTTTGTCAGGAAGCCCATCAGCGCCCCAAAGCCGTGCACCCCGGTGAGCCGCAGCGTGATGCAATCCATATCGTAATCCTTGCTGTACCACTGGAGGAAGTTCTCCGCGGCCAGCTTGGAGATGATATAGGGCGAATGCGGCCCGATAAAGCTGGGCAGCTCGTTTTCCGTAATAGGCTCGGGGTGGTTGATATCCCAATAGACCTTGTGCGAGCTGGCCATGACAAAGCGCTTGATCCCGTTTTTGCGCGCGAAATCGAGCAGCTTGAAATTACCCTGCGTATTGACGGCAAAAAAAGCGTCCATGGGCAGCTCGTGCTCGGGCAGGCAAACGGCCAGATTCACGATCGCCTCCACGTTCTCCGTGGGGAGCTTGGCGTAATCCGCATCGTTTTGCAAATCAAATTCCATAAACGGTACGCCCTGCGAAAGGAGGAACGAGGCGGATTTTGCGTTGCGCCCCAAGGCCAGCACCTCTCTGCCCTGATTCTTGAGATAAACCGAGAAATACTTGCCGATATAGCCCGTTGCGCCCGCGATGATGATCATACCGTGTCCTCCCTTGCTGTTTGCCGTTACGGTAACATGCCCCCATTTGATTGTCAAGGCTGCGTTGGCAGGCAGAACCGATTGCCCGCACGCCCCGGCTAGAAGAAGAAGCGCTTGCGAATCTCCTCCTTGACATCCGCGCGGCGATTGAGAATGAGCGTGCAAAAGCCCAGCACCACGCAGGAAACGGCCACGTAGAAGGACCAGTTCACATAGGGGCCGCGCCCGATATAGAGCTTGATGAACAGCTCGGCGGCAAGCGTGAGCACGGCGGCGGCAAAGAGCACAATCGCGGTCTGCACAAACGGGCCAAGGCTACGGCGGTAACGGACAAGCAGCGCAACAAGCAGCGCGAGCGCGCCCGCCACGAGCGTGAGGGGAAGGCCGAGGCCAAGCCACCACTCGCCCGCCGTAATGCGCTCAAGAAAGCGCAAAAACAGCAGCACCGCCACCAGATCGAGGCAAATGCAGGGGATAGGCTTTGCGTTGGGCACAAGCATGGGCAAAAGCGCGATGCAGAAAACGACCAGCTCGCCGCCCGCCACCACGGGCGACCAGGTAAGCGCGCCGCTGATGAGCACATTGCAAAAGATGCATACGATCATGGGAATCGTCAGCGCCAGCGAAAGGAGCGTGGCGATATAGCGCCGGTCGACGCGGCGGTTGAGCTGCTCCACATGCTGGGGATAGGGCCGCTCGGCGGCCGGGTCGAAGGGCGCGCGCGGGTTGAGCACCTCGGTATTGCACAGCGGGCAGAAGCGCTCGGACTCGCCAAGCTTTACGCCGCAGTTTACGCAATAGGACATAACGCATTCACCTCTGGTTGCTTTCAATTGTAACGGGAATGCCCAGCTCCACAAGCCGCGAAAAGAACGCGCGCTCCAGCTCGGCTTCCTCGATGGTGCGGGTAAAATTGATCCGCAGCGTGCCCTTGCAGCTCAGCGCGGCGGCGCACACGCGGTTGGAGGCGAGCGGCCCCAGGATAAAATCCATGCGCGTCACATGGCGCTCCATTTCGGGCGGAAGCGCGACCGCGCCCAGATTGCTCAGGCAGGTGGAGGACACGCGGTCGCCCACGCGGCTGTAGACCAGGCGCATGGCGGCGTTTTTGATGAAAAGGGGCATGACGCGCAAAACGGGATTGCGCTCGGTGAGGACGTTGGTGGTAATCTTGGCCAGCAGGGGCTTTGCCGTGGCCTCCATGGCCATAAAATGATGCACGGCGGAGAGGGTTTCGTCAAAGCTGTATACGCCAAGGCGCGGATCAATGCCCGGATTGACATAGCTGGAAAAATTCCGCAGCGAGCCGGTTTGAAAGAAGCGCCGCAAATTGACGGGCACGCACACCTTGACCGGGCTGCAAAAGCGCTGCGGCACGGTTTTGCGCTGCATGCCGTCGATGCACAAAATCAGAACGGCCGTGAGGTATTGCGTGAGGCTTACGCCCTTTTCGCGCGCCTTTTGGCGCAAAAGCGCCGCGTCCATCGCGCCGCAGGTTACGTTAATATAGCCGTCGCTTTCGTCCGTGCCGCGGATGCGGTAGGCCATGGGCTCCCGGCGGCTCGCGGCGGCCTGCCCCACGTTGCGCGAAAAGCCGTCCTCCGCCTCCGTAGCGCGGGGCGGCTCGCCGCAGCTAAGCAGCATGCCCCCGCGCGGGATTACCGCGCCGCAATGCAGCGCGAGATACTCCGCCACGAGCGTCTGCAAAAAGACCAGCCCGCCCGTGCCGTCTGTGAGCACGTGGAAAAACTCCGCCGCGATGCGCTTGTTATAGTAGCAAACCCGCAGCGCGGGCGCGCCGCCCTTGTCCGGCCGCATGCGGCGGCAGGGATAGCCCACGTCCTCCGCCACGTCCGGGAGCGTGTCCGTATGCTCGAGATAAAACCAGAACATGCCGCGCCGGAGCCGCACCGAGAAAAAGGGGAAGCGCTTCATCACCCGCGCGACCGCCTCGCGCAGGTCTATGGGATCGACCGGCTCGGTCAGCTCCGCCGACACGCGGAAAAGCGCCGCCCAGTTGCGGTTCATCACGGCCGGATAGATGAGCGCGGCGTTATCCAACCGCATCCACTTGGGGGTCGCCTTCACAGACTCGCCTTGCGGATGCGGTTTGCGCATCCATTTTCTGGCAGCCTTCACGGACTCGCCTTGCGGATGCGGTTGCCGCGTCAAAGCCTTGCCCGCGGGCGTTTCGGATCGTGGCATGCTCAAAGCGCTGCCTCCGGGGCTGGGCCGATGCGCTTGCTGAGGAATGCATCGATGCGGGTAATCGCGTCGCGCGCCTCGGGCGTATTAAAGAGCGGGTACACATGCCAAAGCCCGGGCGCAATCACAAGCGTGGATTCGCACCCGGCCGCGAGAAGCCTTTGGTGGAGCATGTGCGCGTCGTCGAGCAGAATTTCGCTGCCGCCCACAAACAGGAGCGAGGGCGGGAAGTCCGTAAAGCTTCCGAACGCCGGGGAAACGAGCGGATTGCCCAGATTGCTCTGCGCGTACATGATGGCGCTTTCGGCCAGCGTGCGGCGGTTGAGCGTGGGGTCGCGGCGCTTGTTTTTCACATAGCTCGCGCCGGTCTGGGTCAGGTCGGTCCAGGGGGACATGGCCACAAGCGCCGCCGGGAGCGGCTCGCCCCGCTGCGAAAGCAGGAGCGCAAGGCAAAAAATCAGCCCGCCGCCCGCGCTTTCGCCCACAAAGGCGATGTTCTCCGGCTTGTAACCCGCGTGCAGCAGATAGCGATAGGCGGTCAGCGCGTCGTCGAGCGCCGCCGGGAAGGGATGCTCGGGCGCGAGACGGTACGCCACGCAGAAGGTTCGGCAGCGCGTCCTGTGAGCCAGAACACCGCCAAAGCCCATGGCATAGTCGAGCGTGCCCGCCGTATACGCGCCGCCGTGGAGATAGAGAATCACCCGAGGGTCGCTTTCGGGCAGGCCCGTGGGCGAGGCGAACGCCGCAGAGAAGGTTTCAAAGACCGTTTGCGTAAAGGAAACGTTGGCTTCCAGCGCGCGCGCGCCCATCCGGCCGATCTGATCCTGCGCCAGGCGAGAGGCCTCCACATCGGCATTGCGAACAAAGGGGCGCAGCAATCGAAGCTGCGTGCGCAGGATAACGGCGCGGATGCTCGGCATATGGGTAGTACCGTCCTTTCGTTCCATTCGTCCGGGGAATGTGTCCGCGCGCGTCCGGCGCCCGCCTCCGCGCTAAAAAAGCTTGTGATCGGGGTAGAGGCCCGTCTCGGTCATGCGCGCAAGGGATTCCATGACGCCGGGCTTATCCGCCTTGTAGGTCACGCCGAACCACTTGTCGTGCGTGGGCATAACGGTCACCTCGCACTTGCCCGCCCGCAATAGCCGGCCCGTTTCGTTCGGAATATAGAACTCCGCCTTTTCCGGGTTGCCAGGCACGGTGTTTTCGAGGAACACGGGGAACTGCCGCTCGATTTCGTCAAAGATGCTCGGCGTAAAGCCGAAGAAATTCATCGACACCAGCGAATGCGCGGGAATCCCCGCAATGGGCTTGCCGTTTTCGTCCGCGTCCGCCGCGCCCTCGGGCGTGCGGATGATGCGCAGGTGCTCCACGATATCCGTCAGCCGCCCCTTCTCGTCCACGGCGCAAACGCCACGCGCGACGGAGCCATTGTCCGTGAGCGTATTATCCAGAATATAGCCCACCATGCAGTAATCGTATTTTTCACCGTCGCGGGCGTTTTTTAAGCGGTTATACAGGAGCCGGTAGGCCTCCTTGCCATAGTAATCGTCGGCGTTGATCGCGCCGAACGGCCCGTCCACCGCATCCTTGCAGCACAAAATGGCGTGCGCCGTGCCCCAGGGCTTTTTGCGCACGTCGGGCGGCGCGTAGCCCGCGGGCAGACGGCTTTCGATGGCCTGATAGACGTATTTTACATCCATATGCCTGCTTACGCGGCTGCCGATGGCCTCGATAAAATCGTCCTTGATGCGCTCGTTGATGATGAAAACGACCTTGGAAAAGCCCGCCTCCATCGCGTCAAACAGGGAATAGTCGATGATGATCTCCCCGCGCGGGCCAACCGGGTCGATCTGCTTGAGCCCGCCGTACCGGCTGCCCATGCCCGCCGCCATCACCACAAGAGTCGGTTCCTGCATGTTCGTATCCTCCCGATTGCTTAACAATCACAACCTTATTTATTCTTTTATCACGATTCTTTTCTTTCACGAGAAAGAAATGAATCAAAAGAAAGCGTTCCTTCCTCCAGAAAGCGTTCCTTCCTCCAGAAAGCGTTCCTTCCTTCAAAAGCGCTGCGTCCTCACGCGCCGCGCGGAGCGTTTTGCACAAAACACGGATCATTGGCTTTTCTTTTGTTTCTTTTCTATTCTCCTGAAAAGAAAAGAAACCGTACCCCCGGCCCTAGCCCTCGTACCCGTTGGGGTTCCGGCTCTGCCAGCGCCACGAATCCGCACACATGCGGTCGAGATCGAGGCTGGTGCGCCAGTTCATTTCGCTTTCCGCCCTGCGCGCGTCGGCATAGCAGCTTGCCACGTCGCCCGGGCGGCGCGCGACGATTTCAAAGGGGAGCTCCTTGCCGCAGGCCCGCTCGTAGGCGTGCAGCACGTCGAGCACCGAATAGCCCACGCCCGTGCCTAAATTATAGGTGAACACACCCACGCCCGTTTCCAGCTTGCGCAGAGCGGCCACGTGCCCGCCCGCCAGATCGCACACGTGGATATAGTCCCGTACGCCCGTTCCGTCCGGGGTAGGGTAATCGTTGCCGAATACGCGCAGCGCCGGGAGCTTGCCCACGGCCACCTGCGCGATGTACGGCACGAGATTGTTGGGAATGCCGTTCGGGTCCTCGCCGATGAGTCCCGATTCGTGTGCGCCGATGGGGTTAAAATAGCGCAGTATGCACACCCGCAAGCGCGAATCGGCCGCCGCGAGATCGCGCAGCATATCCTCGATCATGAGCTTGGTGCGGCCGTAGGGGCTGGTTACATGCAGCGCCGCGTCCTCCGGGATGGGCACGCGCGCGGGGTCGCCGTAGACCGTGGCCGACGAGCTGAATACAAAGCGCTCCACGCCGTGCCGCTTCATGGCGGCAAGGAGATTGAGCGTGGACACGAGATTGTTTTGATAATACAGGAGGGGCTTGCCCACGGATTCGCCCACGGCCTTGAGCCCAGCAAAGTGCACGACCGCGCCGACGGTATGATCCGAAAAAAGCCGCTCCGCTTGCGCCGCGTCGGTCAAATCGCGCTTGCAAAAAGCAAAGGCGCGCGGCGCGAGCTGCCGCAGCCGGTCGAGGGCGGCCGGCTTGCTGTTGCGAAAATCGTCCGCCACGACGATTTCATAGCCCGCCTCCAGCAGCGCGAGGCAGGTATGGCTCCCGATATATCCGGCCCCGCCGGTCACAAGCACCTTCAAGGACATGCGCGTTCCCCCTTTTTGCATATTCTGGGATCTTTGCTTCAGTATAATGCGCGGGGGCGTGTTTGTCAAAACAAAGGGCCGCGCGGAACGCGGGTGACAAGCTGCGTTTGCGCGGCGAAAACGGGCGTATGCGCGGCGTCAGCGCCGCCGGGGCTTTGGCGCGGCGCGTTCGCCCGTGTGCAAGGCCATGCGGTCGCAAAGCGCCGTCATCGCGCAGGCCGCGCAGGGCAGCATCATGGGCACATAGATGACGGCGTACTGGGCCTTTGCCTCAAAAAGCGCGTGATACATGGCCGCGCCCAGTATAACAAGCGGCAGCAGCAGCTCGTCCGCGCGGCCCTTCTTTTTGCAGAGCCGGAAAAGAAAGAGCGTGAAGCCTACATATATGTACTGCATGATCTGGTTGAAGTAAGCGTTCACGGCCTCGCCCGCCTCGCCCGTGCCGAGGCTTTCCACAAAGGCGGAAACAGGCCCGCTTCGCTCGCCCGCCGCGCTGCTCCAAATGCATTGGTAGGCCGGCTCGTTCCACTGGCTGGTGATCTTCTGATACATAAACGAGGCGAAATACCGGGGCCGCCCCGCGAAAAATGTGAGCTGCGCGGCGAGATCCTCCCTGCATTGCGCCGCCGTTTTATCGTAATCGTAGCCGTTCTCCCGCAAAACGCTGGTGGTATAGCTGTTGAACCACCCGCAGCAAAAGGAGGATTCGCTAAAGCCCGTCACGAGCCACGCCGTTTGGGGCGTGCCCTTGCCGAAATCGGCCCCGAGCCGCGCTTCGTAGCTTTTTTGCATGCAAACGGGCGCGGCGAGGGAAAGCGCGGCGAGCACGAGGGCGCCCAGGGCGGGCGCCGCCTTTTTTTTGCGCAGGGCTTGCAGGAGCAGGAGGATCGCGCATGCAATCAGCACGATGAGATAATTCTTTTTTACGACGACGGCTGCGGCCAGCAGCGCCGCGGCGGGCACAAGCGGCCAGAATTTTCCGCTTTGGACGGAGACGATCACAAAGTACATCGCCCAGAGCGCGAACGCAAGCCCCGGCAGCGTGCCGTAGAGGAAGGTCGATAAAAGCATGGGCTGCGGACACAAGCCCAGATAGAGCGCGGTCAAAAGCCACACGCGCGCGTCCCGAAAGAGCCGTTTTGCCAGACAGAACACCGCGATGTACGCAAGCTCCACGCACGCCACGTTTACAAAGGCAAGCACGAGCGCGTCCGCGCTTTGCGCCGCGCGGAGCACGGCTTCCGCAAAGAGCAGATAGCCGAGCTGGAAAGGGAAGGTGTGAAAATACGCGCTCTCGCCCAGCGCCTTCGCGTTGCCATTAAGCAGCTCGAGCGCGCCGTTGATAATCCGCGCCGAATCCGCGCCCGGCACGGCCCTGGACGCGAGCACCCACCATACGCCGATTGCCCCGGACGCAGCCAGTACGCACGCAAACGCCGCGTACGCCGCGCGCTTTGTAATTTTTGCGCGCAGCAGCAGATAGGTCGCGGCCAGCAGCGCGGCGAGGAGCACAAGATTAAAGGCGATATTGTCCCAAAGGAAGGAAACATGCTCGCTGTTTTCCGCGCTGAAGCCGATATCCACGCGGCAGGTCTGCACAAGGCTTACGAGCGTTAAAAAAGAGAACGCGACGGCGGCCAGCACGGCGGCGGCCGTGCCGGAGAAATTGCAGAACCGAATTCGCAAGGGCGTTTTTTGCTTCATTTGGCCTCCGTAAAGCGCCGTCCCGCAGCGCGCGGCGGCAGGCGGCATAAACCGGCGCTCGCCATCAGTATAATGCGCAATGGGGCGTCTGTCAAAGGAAGCAAGGGCGCGGCGCGGCGGGCAAAGCCCCATACAATATATCCCCGCCGTTATGCAATTTATCTTTCATTTTGGGAGGGCGTATGTTATAATTCGACTTGATACATACGGTATGTATCACACTCATGTTCATTTTAGCCGATCATATAAGGAGGAAAAAATGGCAAAACAGAAGACGGTCGTTCCGTTTAACGGCACTCCCGAGCAGGAGAAGGCGCTTCGTCAGGTCATTGCTGAGCACAAGGACATGCGGGGGTCGCTCATGCCGGTGCTGCAAAAGGCGCAGGACATCTACGGTTATCTGCCCGTCGAGGTGCAGACGGTCATCGCCGAGGGGCTGGGGCTCTCCGTTGAGGAGGTCTATCAGGTGGTCACCTTCTACGGCCAGTTCACCTTAAATCCCGTCGGCAAATATCATATTTCCGTGTGCCTCGGCACGGCCTGCTATGTAAAGGGCTCGCAGCTCATCCTTGACGAGCTCGAAAAGGAGCTGGGCATCAAGGCGGGCTCCACCACGCCCGACGCGCGCTTTACCCTCGACGCGACCCGCTGCCTCGGCTGCTGCGGCCTCGCGCCCGTCATGATGATCAATGACGAAGTGTACGGCCGCCTCGTCCCCTCGGACGTTGCGGGCATACTCGCCAAATACAAATAAACAATCCGCCTCAACGGGCGCGGGAAGGACGGCTCGCCTATTTATGAAAATCCGCGAGATTGAAACCCTGCTTGGAGCGGAGCTCCTTTGCTGCGAGGACCTGCGGGACGAAGACGTGCACATGGCCTGCGGGAGCGACATGATGAGCGACGTGCTGGCCTTTGTGAAGGATCAGGCGGTGCTCCTCACGGGGCTGGTCAACGCGCAGGTGATCCGCACGGCGATGATGATGGACATGCGCTGCGTGGTCTTTGTGCGCAGCAAGCGCCCCACGGCCGATATGATTGCGCTCGCGGGGGAGAACCGCATTGTGCTGCTTGCCACGAACCTTCGCATGTACGAGGCCTGCGGAACGCTCTATGCCGGCGGCCTTGGCCGCGAGGCGTGAGCCCATGGAAGAGCAGCTTAAGTTTCATTACGACGTAAGCGGCGATAACTTTACCTCCGCGGGCGAGGCGTCTGTGCAGGTGAAAAAGAAGCTCCGCCAGCTCGGCTTCGACGCAGAGACGATCCGCCGGGTGTCCATCGCCATGTACGAGGGCGAAATCAACATGGTCGTCCATGCCCGGGGCGGGCAGGCGGAGGTGCTGGTCAGCCCGGGGGTGATCGAGATTGTCCTCACGGACGAGGGCCCCGGCATTGCGGATATCGCGCTGGCCATGCAGGAGGGGTACTCGACCGCGCCGGACAATATCCGGGCGCTGGGCTTTGGAGCGGGCATGGGCCTGCCCAACATGCGGCGCTACACGGACGCGCTGGAGATCGAATCCGAGGTCGGCAAGGGCACGAAGGTAACCATGAAGGTGCTGGTGCCCTAGCGGCTTTACACGAAGACACGGAGGCAACGGGTAACGGGTGGAAGAATACAAGCATTCTGTTTCGCTGGATGCGGAAAAATGCAAGGGCTGCACCAACTGCCTGAAGCGCTGCCCCACGGAGGCCATTCGCATCCGCGGCGGCAGGGCTGAGATCAACTCGTCCCTTTGCATCGACTGCGGGGAATGCATCCGCCGCTGCCCCTACAAGGCCAAGAGGGCCACTTTCGACAGCCTGGACGCCATCGAGGCCAAATGGAAAATCGCGCTGCCCCCGCCCTCGCTCTACGGGCAGTTTGAAAACCTCGACGACGTGGATTACATCCTCCAGGGCCTGCTCGACTGCGGCTTCGACGAGGTGTTTGAAATCGCGCGGGCCGCGGAGCTCGTTTCGGAATACACGCGGCGCTATATGCACGCGCCCGAGGTGCGCAGGCCCGTCATCAGCTCGGCCTGCCCGGTGATCGTGCGGCTCATCAGTTTGCGCTTCCCCTTTTTGTGCGATCACGTCATGCCGCTGCTGCCGCCCATCGAGATTGCGGGCCGCATGGCGCGCGAAAGGGCGCTTGCCGCGCACCCGGAGCTGAAAAGCGAGGATATCGCCATCGTCTTCATCTCGCCCTGCCCCGCCAAGGCGAGCTATGTGAAAAACGGGTTTCTGGGAAAGCCCTCCAACGTGGACTATGTCGTATCCATGAGCGACGTGTACTTTAAGCTCCTCGGCGCCATGCACAAGGATCGCGCGCCCGGACTGTCCACGGAATCCGGCATGATCGGCATCAGCTGGGCATCCACAAGCGGCGAGGCCTCGGCGCTCATGAACGACCGCTATCTGGCGGCCGACGGCATTGAAAACGTCATCCGCGTGCTGGACGATATCGAAACGGGCCACTTCCCGCTGCTGGAGTTTGTGGAGCTCAACGCCTGCAACGGCGGCTGCGTGGGCGGCGTCGCCACGGTGGAAAACCCCTATATCGCGCGCGTGCGGCTGCAAACGCTCCGGCGCTATCTGCCCGTTTCGCAAAACCGCCTGCCCGAGGGCAAGGGCGAAGCGCCCGATTATGTGCCGTCGGACATGCAGTTTGCCTCCCCCCTCGAGTATAAGCCCGTCATGCAGCTTGACGGCAACCGCGCCGAGGCCATGCGCATGATGCAGGATATCGAGCAGATTGCCGAGCGCCTGCCCACGCTCGATTGCGGCTCGTGCGGCGCGCCGAGCTGCCGGGCGTTTGCCGAGGATATCGTGCGGGGCGAGTGCGCGGAGGACGAGTGCATCGTGCGCATGCGCGAGCGCATTAAAACGATTCGCACCGGCCGTGAGGAGGAAAAGGTTTGAAGGATTCATCTTTCAAACGCGACGCTGGGCGGCTTTTGCCGCAGGGGGCAGTCCTTTCGCCGGCGCGAGGCCAGCCCCGACTCCGATAGGAAGGATGGACATGCGCATGACGGTAGGAGCGCTTGCGGAAAAGCTTAACCTTTCGCCCTTCGCCGTAAACGACGGGGACAGGCCCGTCACCGGCGGCTACGCGGGCGACCTGCTAAGCTGGGTGATGGGCCGCGCGGAGCAGGACTGCGCGTGGGTCACCATCATGTCCAACATCAACGTGGTGGCCGTGGCCTCCCTTGCGGACGTATCGCTCGTCGTCCTTGCCGAGGGCGTCAAGCCCGACGAGGGCGTTGCGGAGCGGGCCGCCGCGCGCGGGGTGAATCTCTACGGGAGCGAAAAGCCGGCCTTCGCCCTCTGCGCGGAGATTGCCGCGCTCCTATGAGGGACTTTGCCTACGATCTGCACCTGCACTCCTGCCTGTCGCCCTGCGCGGACGACGACATGACGCCGGGCAATATCGCGGGCATGGCAAAGCTGGCGGCGCTCGATATCGCGGCGCTTACGGATCACAACAGCGCCCGCAACTGCCCCCCGTTCTTCGCCCTTTGCAGGCAGCTGGGCGTTGTGCCCGTGGCGGGCATGGAGCTCACCACGGCGGAGGATATTCACCTTGTGTGCCTGTTCCCCACGCTGGAAAGCGCGATGGCTTTCGATGAGGCGGTTGCCCCCCGCCGCAGCCCGATCGAAAACCGTCCCGAGATCTTCGGCCGCCAGCTCCTTACGGACGAAACCGACGCGGTGGCGGGCGAGGAAAAAACGCTCCTGATCTACGCCACGGAATTGCCGCTTGCCGAGGCGGCGGCCCTTGCGGAGCGTCTGGGCGGGGCGGCGTATCCCGCCCACATCGACCGGGAGTCCAACGGCATCCTGGCGGTGCTCGGCGCGATGCCCACGGAGCCTGCCTTTCCCACGGTGGAGCTGGCGGAGGCCGAAAAATGGCCCGCGCTGACTGGGGCGCAGGGGCTTGCGGACCGATTTGCGCTCTTCAGCTCGGACGCGCACAATCTCTGGCGCGTGGGCGAGCAGGGCGGGCGCATCCGGCTCGCCGCGGACGGGCGCGACGAACAGGCGGTGCGCGACGCGCTCATCGCGGCCATCCGCGAGGGAGGAAAGGCATGAAGGAGCTTGCGCTCAATGTGCTCGATATCGCGCAAAACTCCGTTAAGGCGGGGGCCGCGCACATTCTCGTGTCCGTCGTGGACGAGGGCAACGTGCGCACGCTCGTGATCGAGGACGACGGCTGCGGCATGACTCCGGCATTTCTTGCCCAGGTGACGGACCCGTTTACCACGACCCGCACCACGCGCAAGGTGGGCTTGGGGCTGCCGCTGCTCAAGCTGGCGGCGGAGCAAACGGGCGGACGGCTCGAAATTGCCTCCGCCACGCCCGAAATGCGCCCGGACGCGCACGGCACAAGGCTTACGGCCACGTTTTTTACCGATCACGTGGATTGTGAGCCGCTCGGCGATATGGCCGATACCTTCGCGGCGCTCGTGCAGGGCAGCCCGGCGCTCTCCTTTCACTTCCGGCTGCGCGCGGAGGGAAGGGACGCGGACATCTCCACGGACGAAATGCGCGAAATGCTCGGCGACGAGGTTCCCCTAAGCGACCCGGCCGTGCTGTCTTGGCTGCGGGATGCGGTAAACGAGCCCGCCTGATAGATGCAAACGACCCGGACGGGTGCGGCATAACATAAAAAATCCATGTGAAAGGGAAAGGAAGAAGCACATGAAATCGTTGGAAGAACTCGCGAAAATTCGTGAGAACATGAAGGGCAAGGTGGCCCTTCGCGAAGGCGTGAACGACATCCGTATCGTGGTGGGCATGGCGACTTGCGGCATCGCCGCTGGCGCGCGCCCCGTGCTCAATGCGTTTGTCGAGGAGCTCGAGGCGCAAAACGCTTCGGACAAGGCGACCGTAACGCAGACGGGCTGCATCGGCATCTGCCGGCTCGAGCCCATCGTTGAGGTGTTCGAGAGCGGAAAGGACAAGGTTACCTATGTCAAGATGACGGCCGATAAGGTCAAGCGCGTCGTTTCCGAGCACATCTTGGGCGGAACGCCCGTTTACGAATATACCATCGGCGAGAAATAGGGGAGGTATTGGCATGATTCGCACACATGTACTGGTATGCGGCGGAACGGGCTGCTCCTCGTCCAACAGCGCGGGCATCCGTGAGGAAATGCGGCGCGAGGTCGAGGCGCAGGGACTTTCCGGCGAGGTTCAGATCGTCCAGACAGGCTGCTTCGGCCTGTGCGCCCTCGGCCCGATTATGATCGTTTACCCGGACGGCACGTTCTATTCGCGCGTGACCGTCGAGGACGTAAAGGAGATCGTGTCCGAGCACCTGCTCAAGGGCAGGCCTGTGGAGCGCTTGATCTATCATGAGCAAAAGTCCGCCGAGCACGGGGTAACCTCGCTTTCCGATACGGGCTTTTACAAGACCCAGCTCCGCGTGGCGCTGCGCAACTGCGGCGTGATCAACCCGGAGCTCATCGACGAGTACATCGCGGTCGACGGCTATATGGCCCTCGGCAAGGTGCTCACCGAAATGACCCCCCAGGAGGTCATCGATTTAATGAAAGCCTCCGGCCTCCGCGGCCGCGGCGGCGCGGGCTTCCCCACAGGCCTGAAGTGGGAGTTTGCGGCCAAGAACGTAAGCGATGAAAAATACATCGTCTGCAACGCGGACGAGGGCGACCCGGGCGCGTTTATGGATCGCTCGGTGCTCGAGGGCGACCCGCACGCGGTGCTCGAGGCCATGGCCATCGCGGGCTATGCCATCGGCGCGCACCACGGCTACATCTACGTGCGCGCGGAGTACCCCATCGCGGTCAAGCGGCTCCAGATCGCCATCGGTCAGGCCCGCGAATACGGCCTGCTCGGCAAGAACATCTTTGAAACGGGCTTCGATTTTGAAATCGACATCCGTCTCGGCGCGGGCGCGTTCGTCTGCGGCGAGGAAACGGCGCTGCTCACCTCCATTGAGGGCAACCGCGGCGAGCCGCGCAACAAGCCGCCGTTCCCGGCCAACAAGGGCCTCTTTGCCAAGCCCACGATCATCAACAACGTGGAAACCCTGGCCAACATCCCGCAGATC
>CAZWSI010000003.1:0-65722 GCA_964636405.1 uncultured Oscillospiraceae bacterium | reverse complement strand
GCACTGAAAAGTCCAAGGGCACCAAGGTCTTCGCGCTCGGCGGCAAGATCCAGAACACCGGCCTTGTGGAGATTCCCATGGGCACGACGCTGCGCCATATCCTTTTCGATATCGGCGGCGGCATCCCGGGCGGCAAGGCCTTTAAGGCGGCCCAGACGGGCGGCCCCTCGGGCGGCTGCATCCCGGCCCAGCATCTCGATACGCCCATCGACTATGAAAACCTCAAGGCCATCGGCTCCATGATGGGCTCGGGCGGCCTCATCGTCATGGACGAGGATAACTGCATGGTCGACGTGGCGCGCTTCTTCCTCGAGTTCACGGTGGACGAAAGCTGCGGCAAGTGCACCCCCTGCCGCATCGGCACGCGCCGCCTGCTCGAAATGCTCGAGAAGATCACCGAGGGCAACGCCACGCTCGAGGACCTCGACAAAATGGAAACGCTCTGCCATTATATCCAAAACAACGCCATGTGCGCCTTGGGGCAGACCGCGCCCAACCCCGTTTTGTCCACGCTGCGCTATTTCCGCAAGGAATACGAGGCGCATGTGGTCGACAAGCGCTGCCCGGCGGGCGTTTGCAAAAAGCTCCTGCGCTATGTGATCGACGCGGACAAGTGCAAGGGCTGCACGCTCTGCGCGCGCAACTGCCCGGTCGGCGCGATCTCCGGCAAGGTCAAGGAGCCCCATGTGATCGATCCGAACAAGTGCATCAAGTGCGGCGTCTGCATGCAGAACTGCAAGTTCGGCGCCATTTCCAAGCAGTAAGGAGGCGGAAGCAATGGAAAAGGTACATGTGAAAATTGACGGCCGAGAGGTTCTCGTACCCGCCAATTATACGATTCTCCAGGCGGCCGAGGAGGCCGGCGTCCGCATCCCGACGCTGTGCTACCTCAAAAACATCAACGCCATCGCGGCCTGCCGTATGTGCCTCGTGCTGGCCACGGGCGTGCGCGGCCACGCGGCGGCGTGCGTGACGCAGGTGGCCGAGGGCATGGAGGTTACGACCAACACCCCCGAGCTGCGCGAGGCGCGCAAGACCACGCTCGAGCTCATCCTCAGCAACCATCGTATGGATTGCCTGAGCTGCTCGCGCTCCACCAACTGCGAATTGCAGACCCTCGCGCAGGAATACGGCGTGGACGAAAAGCGCTTCAAGGGCAAGGAGGATCTCTCCCCCCAGATCGAAGCCTCCGCGCCGCACCTTGTGCGCGACAACAGCAAGTGCATCCTCTGCCGCCGCTGCGTAGCGGTGTGCAAGCATAACCAGCATGCGGCTGTCATCGGCACGAACGACCGCGGCTTTGAAACGCACGTGGGCTCCGCCTTCGATATGCCGCTGGGCAATACCAGCTGCGTATGCTGCGGACAGTGCATCGCGGTCTGCCCCACCGGCGCGCTCACCGAACGCGACGATACCCCCAAGGTCTGGGCCGCGCTGGCCGATCCCACCAAGACTGTGATCGTCGGGCCCGCGCCCTCCGTGCGCGCGCAGCTTGGCGAGTGCTTCGGTCTGCCCATCGGCACGAACGTCGAGGGCAAGATGGTCGCGGCGCTCCGCCGCCTGGGCTTCGACAAGGTGTTCGACGTGGACTTCGCGGCCGACGTAACCATCATGGAGGAGGGCACCGAGCTCCTCGAGCGGCTGCAAAACGGCGGCAAGCTCCCGCTCATCACCTCCTGCTCCCCCGGCTGGATCAAGTTCTGCGAGCATTACTATCCCGACATGATCGAGAACCTCTCGAGCTGCAAGAGCCCGCAGCAGATGTTTGGCGCGCTGGTAAAAACCTACTACGCCGAAAAGAACGGCCTTGATCCCAAAAACATCTATGTGGTGTCCGTCATGCCCTGCACGGCCAAGAAGTTCGAGGTCGCGCGCGAGCATCAGGACGCGGCGGGCGTGCCCGACGTGGATGTGTCCCTCACCACCCGCGAGCTTGCGGCCATGATTAAACAGGCAGGCCTCATGTTCGATAAGCTGCCCGACGAAGCCTTTGACCCCGCCATGGGCATTGCCTCCGGCGCGGCGCATATCTTCGGCGCGACCGGCGGCGTGATGGAAGCGGCGCTTCGCACCGTGGCCGAGATCGTCACGGGCAAGCCGCTCGCCAGCGTCGAGTTTTCCGACGTGCGCGGCGTGGAGGCCATCAAGGAGGCCGAATACGATCTGGCCGGAACCAAGGTGCGCGTGGCGGTCACAAGCGGCCTTGAGAACGCGAGCAAGCTCCTCGACATGATCAAGTCCGGCGAAAAGGACTATCACTTTGTCGAAGTCATGGCCTGCCCGGGCGGCTGCGTCAACGGCGGCGGCCAGCCCCATCAGCCCGGCCATGTGCGCAACAGCATCGATCTGCGCGCCGAGCGCGCCAAGGCGCTCTACGGCGAGGACGACGCCATGCAGCTCCGCAAGAGCCACGAGAACCCCGTCGTCAAGGAGCTCTACGACAGCTATCTCGAAAAGCCCGGTTCCCACAAGGCGCACCACATCCTGCATACCGAGTATGTGAAGCGGAAGGTGTACTGAGCGGGTACGGGGTACGTAGGGTACGGGGGACAGGAGGACGCAAGGGGCGCTGCCCCTTGACCCCGCCAAAGGGTGTTCCACCCTTTGGAATCCCGAATAATCGCCCAAAAAGCGAATAGACAAAGACTCGGCCCGGCAATATTTTGCCGGGCCAAGTTGTTCTTCTAGAAAAAAGCTAAAGCAAACGCACAAAACGCGGTCAGAGACGGGATTCTTAAGGGCGGAACGCCCTTAAGCGGGGCCCGGGGCAGAGCCCCGGCGTCCCTAACGTCCCCCGCACCCCGTCCCTACAGCAGCGCAACCCCGGCGTTGGCGCAGGTCTCCACGGTGGCGGCGTCCCAGAGGGAGGACTGCACCTCGCCGATGTGCGCCTTGCCGAGCAGCAGCATGCACACGCGGGACTGGCCGATGCCGCCGCCTATGGTAAGGGGCAGCTCGCCGCGCAGGAGCGAGCGATGAAAGGGGAGGCGCGCGCGTTCTTCGCAGCCCGCTTTTTTGAGCTGGGCCGCGAGGGAGGCCTCATCCACACGAATGCCCATGGAGGAAATCTCGAAGGGGCAATCGAGAAGGGGGTAGTCGAAAAGGATATCGCCATTGAGCTGCCAATCGTCATAGTCGGGCGCGCGTCCATCGTGCGGCTCCCCGTTTGAGAGCCTGTCTCCGATGCCAATGAGGAACACGGTATGGAATTCCTTCACGGCGCGGTGCTCGCGTTCCTTGGGCGTACAGCCGGGATAACGGGAAAGCAGCTCCTCGGCGGTGAGGAAGGTCACCTGCTGGCAAAGCTCCGTTTCCACAGCGGGGTACTTGGCCTTGACGACCGCGAGCGTATAGCACAGCGCGTCCACAATGCGCTGCACGGTGGTTTTGAGCGTATCCAAGCTGCGCTGCTCGCGGGTGATGACCTTTTCCCAGTCCCACTGATCCACATAGATGGAATGGAGGTTGTCGAGCGTTTCGTCGCGGCGAATGGCGTTCATGTCCGTATACAGGCCCCGGCCCGGGAAAAAGCCGTAGCGCGCGAGCGCATAGCGCTTCCATTTGGCGAGCGAGTGCACCACCTCGGCCTCGGTGCCCGTGGCGGGCACATCGAAGCGCACGGGGCGTTCAATGCCGTTTAGGTTATCGTTCAGGCCAGCGGCGGGATCGACAAACAGCGGCGCGGACACGCGCTTGAGCATCAGCAGCGCGCACAGCGCTTCCTGAAACGTCAGCTTGATCAGCTCGATGGCGGCTTGCGTATCGTACAGGCTCAAATTAGAGCGGTAGCCCTCGGGTATCCAGGTCTGCGTGCGCGTCATGTTTCAATCCCTCCTTGTCAACAATAATATACAATTTAATTTGGGAGTATAAACGCCTTTTGCCCGATTGTCAAGCGTTGATTGCAAGACCGGGCTTCCCGGACGGGAAAGAATCGGATATAATAGAAAAAAAGCGCCAAGGGAGGCTCTTATGAAAAAAGCGAACCTGACCCCGCACATCGAGTGCAGCCCGGAGGACTTCGCGCGCACGGTGCTCATGCCCGGCGATCCGCTGCGGGCGCGGTTTATCGCGGAAACGTATCTGTGCGACGCGGAGCTTGTCAACAACGTACGCGGCGTGCAGGGCTACACGGGCACGTATCGCGGCAAGCGCGTGTCCGTCATGGCCAGCGGCATGGGCATGCCGTCCATGGGCATCTATAGCTGGGAGCTGTTCAACGTGTTCGGCGTGGAGCAGATCATCCGCATCGGCTCGGCGGGCGGCATACACCCCGACCTCAAGCTTTTCGACGTGGTGCTGGGCCAGGGCGCGTGCACGGACTCGGGCTATTTTTCCAACTTCGGCATACGCGGAAGCTTCGCGCCCATCGCGGACTACGGCTTGCTGGAGCGGGCGGTGGCGGCCTGCCGCGAAAAGGAGCTTTCCGTCAAGGTGGGCAACCTGTATTCCTCCGACGTGTTCTATGGCGAAGCGGGCGTGGCGGGCACGCTGGAATGGCGCAAGCTGGGCGTGCTGGCCGTTGAAATGGAGGCTGCGGCTCTCTATATGAACGCGGCGCGCGCGGGCAAAAAGGCGCTGGCCATCTGCACCATCTCCGACCTCATCGAGGGCGGGGCCGTTACGACGCCCGAGCAGCGCCAGACCGCCTTCCGCGACATGATGGAGGTCGCGCTTACCATCGCGTAGCGAGCCGTCAAAAACGCATTTTTTCAGCCGTCAAAGGCCATGGCCCCTGGCGGCTGAAATTTTTCTGACCGATGCGGCAGCTCTTTCCGTCAGGAGAGCAAATCGCCCTGATGCGCCACGAGGGTCGCGTCGTACACGCCCTGCACGCGGAGGAACTTATCGACAAAATCGGTGTCCTGCTCGCGGATGCGCAGCTCGACGGTGAGCTCAACGCTGTCGTGCTGCACGGTCTTGCTCTTGATGTGCGCCTTGGGAAGCTGCTTGACAAGGCCCCGAATCTGCTGGGAGGCGCGCTCGTCAAAGTGCAAAATCAAAAGATACGGCACGGCGTTTTTGCCCTTGATGCCGGTGATCACGACCATGACCACGCCCACAACCAGCGCGCCGATGATGCCCACATCCACAAAGCCCGCGCCGAGCGCGAGGCCCTCGCCTACGGCCCAGAACATGAACACCGTATCGATGGGGTCCTTAATGGCCGTGCGGAAACGCACGATGGACAGCGCGCCGACCATGCCCAGAGAAAGCGTAAGGTTGCTCGAGATGAGCATGATGACCAGCGCGGAAACCATGGTGAGCATGATCAGGCTCAGGTTGAAGGAGCGGGAATACACCACCCCGGCGAAGGATTTTTTGTAGACAAAGTACAAAAACGCGCCGATGGCGAGCGCAATGAGGAGCGTGAGCACCACCTGCAGGGGGTGGAGCGTGCTGGAGAACAAATCGCCCAGATTAAACGCGGTTGCAATGGGATCGGACATATTACCTCCTAGAATTCGTACCGCCGGCAGAACAGATACTTGCTCGCGGCGGTGTGCTGTGCTGCGTCCACCTGCACGAGCGACTGGATGTAGCGCGGCAGGCTATTATTAAACTTAACCTCGAGGATCATGCAGTTGCGCAGCTCCCACACGGGATAGGTGGGCAGGCTCGGGTTAAACAAATCGGTCGCACGCATGGCGGTGCGCACATCCTTGTCAAAGGTGACGCGCACGTCCTCGGCGGGAAAAACAAAAGGCTCGCGCACATAATCGACCAACACCTTGGGGCGCAGCGCCTTTGTGCGAAAGATGCCGTAGAGCTGCTTGGCCAGCGGCTCGGGACGGTTGAAAAGAAAATCGAGGTTCCCCGCCACCAGCTGCTCGCACTCGCTCCGCGAAAGGGGCAGGCTGTCCTTGCGGATATACTGCCCATCCTTGTGCTTGCGCTCGAGCTTAACGGCCTTATCAGATAGATTATAGATGCGAACGCGGAATTTGTCACGCAAATCGTTTCCCGCAACCTTGTCCTCCACGGCGGAATCCCATGGATCGTCAAAATACAGGCTGCGAATGGCGTACTCGCCGCCGTTCTTGGCCGCGTGCGCGTCCTGCTGCAAGGTGAGCCGGAGGCGGCGGGCCATAAGCTCGTATTCGCCCCGGTCAATGATGTACTTCAGTTCGTGCCGGTAAGGCTTGTGGGTCACCTGATACGTTTTTTCCATGCCGCGTCCATCCTATTCCGTCAGCGTCGTCACGGCGCCGAAGATGCGCATCATATCGGCGTCGGAGAGTGAAAAGTAGCTCTGCGCGTATTTCAGGAAATACTGCCGGTAGTTCTTCGCGTACGCGCGAATGTTATCGCAGTGCCGCTGCCAGCTGTCCAGCGTGATATCGTTCCACAGATCCACATCGTACACCATCTCGGCGGCGATTTTGCTCTGGCACGCGTCCACCCGGGCGATGATCTTCTCCTCCGTGTACACCTCGTTTACGAGAATGGCGCACTTTTGCAAAAACAGCTCCCGGAACGACGCGTTCTTTAGCAGCGCCCGGGAAAGCTTGGTGGAGGTGGCGCGGCTTGCGCCGTGGCCGTCCACATGGAAATATTTGGAGAAAAAGTCGCGCCGGAAGCCGGAGGACTTTGCGTCGGAATTCTTGTCGTCGCGGTTGAAGGCCCAGCAGAAATCATAGAGCAGCCAGCGCCATTTATTGTCGAGCTCCTCGCTGCGCCAGTATTTGATGTTGCCCGAGTCCGTATTGCCCACGAGGATCTCCGTGGCGCAGTAGGCGGCAAAGTTTTCCACATCGATCATGGAACAGATTTTGGCATAGTTCTGCGCGTCGGAAAGATCGTGCGTGTCGGCCCATGTCACCATGTCGGAATAGTCCTTCCAGCAGTTGGGATCGCCCGAAATGACGCACTTGTCGTTCCCGTTACCCATGAGGATATCGATGGCGTCGGGGTTATTGAGGCCGTAGTGCTGGGCGATAAACGTGCCGTTGATCTTCTCGCGCAAATTGTACACGCCCCAGTACGAGCCGTTCAGGTACACCACAAGCTGCCGGTAGGCCTGCACATAGATCTCCGAGGTGGCGGAAAGGCCCAAATCCCCATCCTCGTACAGGCTCGTCACCACAATATCGCGAATCTTGGAATTGGTGGAATCCTGCGCCGAGGGGCGGAGCACCAGGGCTTTGTAGGAGGTAAAGGGGCGGTTATCGAAAAACGCATGCTCGAACTGGGTTGGCCCGTAGCCCGCGCGCGCGATGAGCGAGAGCGCCTTTTGCTCCTTGGCGCGCGAATAGGCGCCGAAAATGCGCACGATGCAATCCGAGGAGAATTCCAGCGCGCCCGTTTCGTCGAGCAAATCAAAGTGCGCGGGACGCTCCCAGCTCTGCCAGAAGTTCGCAAGCGTGGAGGACGTGTGGTTCATCAGGCCCTCCATGGTCACGCCGTCCTCATCCTCGCCCGTGGCCGCCGCATACTTGCTGCCCAGCACATAGATGCCCGTATTGGGGTCCCATAGATTCTTGGGGTCGGTCACCACGCTCATGATGGAAATATTGTCGTGGCGGTGGCTCTTTATGGTGGCTTCGCCCGTATAGATCACATAGGTGGCGGTCGCGATATCGCTGCCGTACAGCCCGCCCGTAAAGGCGCGCGCGCGCACCACCGTGGTTTTGGAAACCGTGATGGGGCCGGAATAGGCCGTGGCGCTCTGCGTTGGCTCCGAGCCGTCGAGCGTATAGGTGATGGTCACGCCGTTTTGGTTCTCAATTTCCACGCGCTGCCCGCCCTCGTACGCGCCGGAGGCCAGCAGGAGCTTGGGCGTTTCCGCATAGCCCGCCATGCCGCCGGTATTGGCCGCGCCGGGCGTGGGGGTGCTGTAATAGAGCAAATTTGCGCCCGTGCGGCCGTAGGATACGTCCGCGCGCGCCCGGCCGAGCTGGAGTCGATCGAGAATCACGCCCTCGGGCGAAAATAAAAAGACGACCTCGCCGTCCGCCGAGATGCCGAAATTCGTCTCTAGGCTATTTTTTTTTTGCGCGTCCCGCACGTCGTTGCCGGTCGCGAGCACGCAGAGGTATTCGCCCGCGTTGAGCGTGATATCGGGAAAGACCCACTTGGCCGGGTTCTTGGCGTTGTTGGAAAGCGCGTAGCCCGCCAGCGAAAGGGGCTGCGCGCCCGTGTTGCAAAGCTCGATCCAGTCCGGGTAGGTCGTGTCGGGCTGCTTGAGATAGGAAAAGTTCGCGCCCATAGCCTCGGAGAGCACCAGCGCGCCCGTGCCGTAAGTCAGCGTGGCGGTAAAGGCCATGAGGCCCGCGTTGTTGTTTGTATAGCCGGGCGTGGGCTGCGCGCACACGGCAAAAGCGCCCGTGCCGTCGGGGATGCGCGCCATGGAGATATCCGTCTGCATGCGCGTGTAGGAATAGGAATCCAGTATCTTGCCCGCTTTGTTGGAAAACACCACGTCCTCGGCGTAGGCCGCGAGGCCGAAGGGCGCTTCGATGTGCGAAGGCTCCTGCGTTTCGCGCCCCGTGCAATAGATGAGCAGGATACCGTAGGGCTCGATTGCCGTGCCCTCGGGAAGCTTATATTTGCTGGGCTGGCCCGCGTCGTCGCTGATGCCGTAGCCGCCAAGATTCACCTTTGCGCCGGTGGTGTTGTACAGCTCGATCCAGTCGCAATAGCTCCCGTCCGGGCCGAGCAGGGTGCTGGCGTTGCTGGCCATAAACTCGTTGATGTATACGCCGATATCCTCGCCCGCCTCCGCGGACAGGGTTGCAAGATAGGCCGCCACACCCTCGTCGGTATTGGGATAGCCGGGGCTGGGCTTGCCTTCCAGCCAGCCCGCGCCAGCCGGATCGCGAGAGAGCGTGCTGCCGCCCGCCACCGCCTTGAGGCTCACCGAATCGATCACGGAGCCGGCTACGGTGGATAAAATCACATCGTCGTTTGCGGAAAGCTTAAAGGCCGCGTGGAGCGGGCCGCGCGTTACGTCCCCGCTGCAAAAGACCACCAGATATCCGCCCGCGGGGATGGTCGTGCCGCTCGGGAAGGTCCACTTGGCTGCGGTGAGCAAATCGTCGCTAAGGCCGTAGCCGCCGATATTGACCGCTTCGCTCCCCGCGTTGTACAGCTCGATCCAGTCCGGAAAATTCCCCGTTTCATCGGGCACTGCGCCCTTGTTGCTGGTCATGACCTCGTTGATGCGCACGCCCGAAACGCGGCTTTCCACCTTGGCGGACGAGCCGCGGACGAGATAGATCACCAGCGCTATGCTGCACAAAACCAGCAGCGCGAGCGCCGTCGCGCCAAAGGCCGGTTTCCTGCGTCCTCTTGCCAATGCAGTACGCTCCTTATCGTTTTCCCGCTTCGCCGGGGTTTTCGCCACGGACCTTCGCGCCCCGCGTTTCACGCGGCACAGCCCGGGCCGCACGGGCAGCCAAAGGCGGCCTGCCCAAAGGCAACTTGCCTTTGGCAATGTCCATTGCGAAGTGTATCATACCCCCGGTAAACTGCCTATAGCTGCGGGCAAATATTCACAAACTGTTCCGCTTTTGCGCGCCAAAACGCCGCATTTTACGCTTGCCCGGGCCCGCGGCCACGCTGCGTTTTCCTGCGCGCAAGCTGCTCCGCCAGGCGCGCGAGGCGCGTTTCCTCATTATCCTTCGGGCGCACGGCGCAGTGCAGCAAAAGCGCGCGCTTGATTTCCCCCACGGCAGGCGAGGGCGGAAGACCCGTTTCAGTCATGATCCGTTCGCCCGTAATGCGCAGCTCGCCTTCGCAAAAGGGCGCGCCCTCCTCCTCCATGCGGGCGTAGAGCGCGCGCCAGCGCGTGAGCTTGCTTTCGGCAAAGCAGCCGCAGCCGATGATATCCGCCTCGCGCACCACGATGAGCGCGCGGGTTAAAGCCCGTCCCCAGCCCGCAAAGCGCCTGCGCAAGGTCGCCTCCTTGGCCGTGCCCTGCACGTCGTACATATGAAAGCGCACGAGTTCGCAAACCCGCTGCGTAAGCGCCTTTGGGCAGCGCAGAAGCGTGAGCGCTTCGCGCGCGATCTCCTCGCCCAGCTCCGCGTGACGCAGGAAATTGCCGTCGCGCGCAAGGCAGGCGGGCTTCCCCACATCGTGCAGGAGGCCGCCAAGCCGCAAGGGAAGCGCGGGGGGCGTGGCGGCGCAAACATGGAAATTGTGCGCCATCACGCGATAGCGGTGCACGTCCACGCGCTGCGGGGTGTCGCGTCCCTCCGTAAGCGCGGGGATAAGATACGGCCACGCGCCCAGCGTATCAAGCAGCGTCAGGCCCCGGTAGACGCCGCGCAGCTCCACGCGGGCAAGGCCGGGGTAGCGCGCGTCGCACACCAGGATACGGAAAAGCTCGTCCCGTCTTCGCTCCGCCGCGATATCGGCGAGGCCCGGCGCGTACGCGGCGGCCGCCGCAAGCGACGCTTCGTCCACCGTAAAGCCCAGCTCGCAGGCAAAGCGCACGAGCCGCAGCACGCGCAGCGCGTCGCTTTGCATAATCGCGGCGGGGTCCGGGCTTGTTACGCGCAGCACGCCCGCGCTTAAGTCCGCAAGGCCCCCCGTGAGGTCTGTCACTTCGCCCGTACCAAGCGCCGCGTAGAGTGCATTTACCGTAAAATCCCGCCGTCGCGCGTCCTCGGCAAGCGCGCGCGTAAAGCAGGCTTGGCTGGGCCTGTGCGCGCCGCCGGGCGCGTAGCTTTCCCGCCGGAAGGTGGTGTGCTCCGCCGAAAAGCCCTCCAAATGCAGCTCCACTGTGCCCAGCTCCGGCGCTTTTTCCACAATGCGCGCCCCGTGCGCGGCAAAGAGCGCCTTTACCTCCCCCGGCAAAAGCGCCGAGCAAAGATCAAGATCCGAGGGCGGGAGCCCCAGCAGCAAATTGCGCACCGTGCCGCCCACCGCGTAAGTCGAAACGCCCGCGTCTTGAAAGACGCGGGCAAAGGGCTCGATCGACTGTGGGAGCGAAACGCGCATTTTGTGCTCCTTACCCTTTTCTTTTCGAAGAAAAGGATCAAAAGAAAAGCCCAGCTTCCCGTTCGTGTGCAAAGCGCAGCAACGCAGGGCTTTGGGAGGAGCGGTTTATTCCTCCGTTTCCCCCTCGGCCTCCTGATGCGGCACAACGGCCACGGCGGCCACGCGCGTTCCCTCGTCCACGCGCATGAGGCGCACCCCCTGCGTGTTGCGGGAGATGATGGACACCTGCTCGATGGGCATGCGCATGACCGTGCCGTCGTCGCGTATGAGCATCAAGTCCTCGTCCTCGGCGGTCATGCGGAGGCACTCAAGCTCGCCCGTCCTGTCCGTAAGCTGCATGGCCAGCACGCCCTTGCCGCCCCGGCGCTGGAGCGGATACTGCTCCTCCGGCGTGCGCTTGCCCATGCCCAGCGCGGTCACGGTGAGCACGTTCGCGCCCGGCACGACCTTGACCATGTCGACCACCTCGTCGTCGTCGCCCAGCTCCATGCTCTTTACGCCCGTGGCGGTGCGGCCCATGGGGCGCACGTCGCGCTCGGCAAAGCGGATGCTCTTGCCCTTGCGGGAGGCGATGATAAACTCGTCGTCGCCCGTGGAGTATTCCACCGCGATGAGCGAATCGCCCTCGCGCAGGTTTTGCACGATGAGCCCGCCCCTGCGGATGTTGCTTAGCTCCGTAACGGGGGTCTTTTTAATTACGCCCTCGCGGGTCGCCATCACAAGGAAGCCCTCGTCGCCCTCGCCCTGCACGGGGAACATGGCCGTCACCTTTTCGCCCTCGCCAAGCTGCAATAAATTGACGATGGGCAGGCCCTTCGCGTTCCGCCCCGCCTCGGGGATGACATAGCACTTGATGCGGAAGGCGCGGCCCTTGTTGGTAAAGAACAAAATGTGCGTGTGCGTGGTCGTGACAAACAGGCGCTCGACAAAATCCTCCTCGTGGGTGGCCTGGCCCATAATGCCCCGGCCGCCGCGATTCTGCGCGCGATAGGTATCGGGCGTGAGGCGCTTGATGTAGCCAAAGTGGGTCATGGTCACCGCCATGTCCTCCACCTGAATCACATCGTCAAGGTCAATATCGTCCACCATCTGCGTAATCTCGGTGCGGCGCTCGTCGTTTTCGCGGGCCTTGACGGAAAGCGCCTCCTCCTTGATGATGGCAAGGAGCTTGCCCTCGTCGTCCAGAACACCCTGCAAATAGGCGACCCGCTCGCGAAGCTGGCGATCCTCCTCGAGAATCTTGTCCCGCTCAAGGCCCGTGAGGCGCTGGAGCCGCATATCCAGTATGGCCTGCGCCTGCTTTTCGGAAAGCCCGAAGCGCTCGATGAGCGAAGCCTTGGCCGCCGCCGCGTTGGGGGATTTTTTGATGAGCTGCACAATCTCGTCGATGTTGTCGAGCGCGATGATGAGGCCCTCCAATATGTGCAGCCGCTCCTTGGCGCGGTTGAGATCGTACGCCGTGCGGCGGGTGACGACCTGCTTTTGATGCTCGAGGTAATAATACAGGATATCGCGCAGCGGCAGCACCTTGGGCTCACCGTCCACCAGCATGAGCATGATCACGCCGAAGGTGCTCTGCATATCCGTGTGCTTATAAAGCTGGTTAAGGATAACGTTCGCGTTCACGTCCTTTTTCAGCTCGATGACGATGCGCATGCCCGTTCGGTCGGTTTCGTCGCGCAGATCGGAGATGCCCTCGATGCGCTTTTCGTGCACCAGCTCCGCGATGCGCTCCACCAGCCGCGCCTTGTTGACCTGATAGGGGATCTCGGTCACGATGATGCGGCTCTTGTTGGCCGCGTACTGCTCGATCTCCGCGCGCGCCCGCACCAGAATGCGGCCGCGCCCCGTGCGATAGGCCGACGCGATGCCCATGCGGCCCATGATCACGCCGCCCGTGGGGAAATCCGGCCCGGGCAAATATTGCATGAGGCCGTCGGTATCGATCTCGGGATCGTCGATAAGCGCCACCAGCGCGTCGATCGTTTCGCCCAGATTGTGCGGGGGGATGTTGGTCGCCATGCCCACGGCGATGCCGCCCGAGCCGTTGACGAGGATATTGGGGAAACGGCTCGGCAGCACGGTGGGCTGCATGAGCGTTTCGTCGAAGTTCGGCATGAAATCGACGGTGTCCTTTTCGATATCGGCCATCATCTCGGAGGCCATGCGCGAAAGCCGCGCCTCCGTATAACGCATGGCCGCCGCGCCGTCGCCGTCCACGGAGCCGAAGTTGCCGTGCCCCTCCACGAGCGGATAGCGCGTCGAGAAATCCTGCGCGAGGCGCACCATGGCGTCGTATACCGAGGAATCGCCGTGCGGATGGTACTTGCCCAGGCAGTCGCCCACGATGCGCGCGCTCTTTCTGTAGGGCTTGTCGGGCTGCAGGCCCAGCTCGTCCATCGAATAGAGGATGCGGCGGTGCACGGGCTTTAAGCCGTCGCGCACGTCCGGCAGAGCGCGGTTAATGATGACCGCCATGGCATAGGAAATGAAGCTTTTCTTCATTTCATTTTCGAGGTTGACCGGGATAATGCGGTCGATTTTCTTTTCTTCCATGCGTTACTCCAACTTCCTGCTTGGATTTTTCCCGCGGCGTATCCGGCGCGGGGCGGCTGCCTTGTGTGCTTGTCCGCCCGCGCTACGCGCCGCCGGTCAGGCTTTCGTACATGCTTTTCAGCGCGGCAAGGTTGCTTGCGGGATCGTGCGTTTCGCGCGCGCGCGCACGCGCGGCGTTTGATAGCCGCAGGGTGCACGCGTCATCGCCAAAAATGCGGGCGGCGTATTCCGCCGCGAGGTACGGCGCGTCCGCGGGGTATAAAAGCCCCTCCGCGCCGTGGGTCAGGATGGACGAAACGCCGCCCACAAAGCTGGAAACGACGGGCGTGCCCAGCAGCATCGCCTCCCCCACGCCGTTGGGGCTGTTCTCAACGGAGGAGGGCGAAAGGCAGACGTTCGCGCGCAGATAGGCCGCTTTCATCTCCTCGGCGTCCAGCACGCCGAGAAACTGCACCGCGTCGTCCAGCTCCAGCGCGCGGATGCGCTCCGCCAGATACCGCGCGTAGGACGAGCGGCGGAGTCTTGCGGAGAAGCCGCCCCGGCGGGGATCGTCGCCCGTGGTGACAAGCTTCGCGTCGGGATAGGCGCGCCGCAGGATGGAAAGCGTTTCCAGCGCGCGGTGCGTACCCTTGATGGGATAATAGCTTTGCGGCAAAAAGAGCGTGTGCCGGTCGCAGGCGTCGGGCGACCATGCGCCGCTAAAGAACGCCGGCCGGAGCGTTTCGTTCAGCTTGTGATAGCAAACCGCCGGATTGAGCTGTTTTGCGGCGGCGTAATCCCAGTCCGTGCGGCCGGCGACGTGGCGCGTCATGCGCAGCGCCGCCATTTCGTGCGCGCCGCGCCGCGCAAACGCGCGCTTTTGCAGCGCGATGTTATCGCGACGGACAAAATCGCGAAAGGTTGCGCCGTATACGACGCGCGCGGGCAGCCCCGCCGTGTAATGCGCGGCATAGATGGAGCAGAGGCCCTGTATGCTTACGACTGTGCGGTTCAGCAGGCCCGCGCGCGCGCTGGCGCGCAGCATTTCGAGCGCCGACGCATACTCCGTCCCCCACACATGCACAACGTCCGGCTTTTCCCGCAGCAGCGTTTCATAAAAGAACATCTCGTTTTGCTCGCTGTAGCGGCCGGGCGTATCCTGAAAGGCCGCGTAGCGCAGCGCGCCATTCGCGCTTGCGCCAGAAGCGCTTGCGCCAGAAGCGCGTGTGCCGGAAGCGCGTGTGCCGGAAGCGGTGGCGGAATCGCCGCGATACAGGACGAAAAGCGAAGCGTCCGCCTCCCGCATCAGCGCGTCCGCCACGGACACAAGCCAGGTCGCGCCCGCTTGCACGGCGCTTCCTTCCAACTGCGCAATTTGCGGCAGAATGCCGTTTACGACCCAAAGCGTTTTCATTGGCTCACCTAAACCCCCGGCTTCCGCGCCCCCGTTACACGTCCAGATCCACGACGAGCTTGCTGTTCTGCTCGATAAACTCGCGGCGCGGCTCCACCTTGTCGCCCATCAGCAGCGTAAAGAGCGCGTCGGCCTCCATGGCGTCCTCCACCGTGACCTTGAGCATGATGCGCTGCTCGGGGTCCATGGTCGTGTCCCAAAGCTGCTCCGGGTTCATTTCGCCCAGGCCCTTGTAGCGCTGGATGGTTGGCTTGGGCTCGCGGCCGATCTCGTTGAGCGTGCTTTCCAGCTCCTCGTCCGAGTATACATATTTCAGAAAATTCCCGCGCTTGATCTGAAAAAGCGGCGGCTGGGCGATATACACATAGCCGTTGTCCACCAGCGGCCGCATGTGCCGATAGAAGAAGGTGAGCAGCAGGATGCGGATATGGCTCCCGTCCACGTCGGCGTCCGTCATGCAGATGATCTTGTGGTAGCGCAGCTTGGCTTCGTCAAAATCCGCGTCCATGCCGCCGCCGAAGGCCGTGATCATGGCCTTGATTTCCGCGTTGGCCAGCATGCGGTCGAGCCGGGTCTTCTCCACGTTCAAGATCTTGCCGCGCAGGGGCAAAATCGCCTGAAACATGCGGTTTCTGCCCATTTTGGCGCTGCCGCCCGCGGAATCGCCCTCCACGATGAACAGCTCACACTTGGCCGCGTCCTTCTCCTGGCAATCGGCAAGCTTGCCGGGAAGCGAGGTGGAATCCAATGCGGATTTTCTGCGCGTGAGCTCGCGCGCCTTGCGGGCGGCGTCCCGCGCGCGCGCGGCGGTTACGCATTTTTCGATGATGCCCTTGGCGTACGGCGGGTTCTCCTCGAGGAAGCGCGTGAGTCCGTCGGCCACCGCGCCGTCCACGAGCGGGCGAATGTCCGCGTTGCCCAGCTTGGTCTTGGTCTGTCCCTCGAACTGCGGCTCCGTAAGCTTGACGGAAATGACCGCCGAAAGCCCCTCGCGGATATCCTCGCCGGAGAGCGGCTGGTCCGAGGGCTTTAATATGCCCGCCTTGCGCGCGTAATCGTTGACCACGCGCGTCAGCGCCGCCTTAAAGCCCACCAGATGCGCGCCGCCCTCGATGGTGCTGATGTTGTTGGCAAAGGTGAGGATGTTTTCGTTGTAGCCGTCGTTGTACTGCATGGCGATTTCAACGGAGGCCGTTTCCGCGCCGTCCTCCACGCGGTTTGCCGTAAAGAAGATCGGCTCGGGGTGGAGCACCTCTTTATTTTTGTTGGCATATTTCACGAAGGAGACGATGCCGCCCTCGTAGCAAAAGCTCTTGTTGTACGGCGGGGTCTGCCGCTCGTCGGTCACCGTAATGCGGATGCCCGCGTTGAGGAAGGCCAGCTCGCGGAAACGCCCGACCATGGTTTCGGCGGAGAAATTCACCTCGTCGAAGATCGTCGCGTCCGGCTCGAAGGTGATGATCGTGCCGGTATCGTCCGGGGTCGTTTCCGATTCGACAAACACGTCCGCAAGCGGCTCGCCGCGCGAAAACTCCTGCACGTACACATGCCCGTCGCGGCGCACCTCGGCGCGCAGATGCGAGGAGAGCGCGTTGACGCAGCTTACGCCCACGCCGTGCAGGCCGCCGGACACCTTGTAGCCCCCGCCGCCGAACTTGCCGCCCGCGTGGAGCATGGTGAGCGCCACGGTGAGCGCGTTTTTGCCCGTTTTTTCATGAAAGCCCACTGGAATGCCGCGGCCGTCGTCGCGCACGGTAACGGAATTATCGGGATGAATAAACACCTCGATGTGCGTGCAATAGCCCGCCAGCGCTTCGTCGATGGAGTTGTCCACCACCTCGGTGACGAGATGGTGCAAGCCCCTTGTGTCCGTGGAGCCGATGTACATGCCGGGGCGGCGGCGCACCGCCTCCAGCCCCTCCAGCACCTGAATTTGAGAAGCGTCGTAGCTGTTTGAGCCCTGTTCCATAAACGTTTATCCCTTTCCAGTTGTCCGAATCGATTTTTTGCACGCGGCGCGCTCCGCAAACGGGGCGGCAAGCTGCGCGGGCGTGCGCGCGGCCTCGCGCCAGCGCTTTTGCAGCGTCGCGCTCGAGATGGGCGAGGCGACGATCTGCTCCCTGCCGCGCTCGCGCACGACCAGATAGCTTTTTGCCCTGCCCGCGCAGGGCGTGAAGCGGTGCTCGGCCTTGGCGCGCAGCAGATACGCCTTCGTTTCCCGCGTCATGCCCTTCTCATTGAGCAGGAGGATCACCCTTTGCAGCGGCACGCCCGCGTCCCCGCCGGTATGCAGAAACATCGCCCATTCCTCCGATCGTCCCGTCTTGAATCAAAAACAGCGCCGCGCCAAGGCTCTTTTTGCGCAAAAGCCTTGGCGGCTCCGTGCAGGTTACGAGGCTCTGGCAGCCCGCCAGCGCGGACAAAAGCTGCCGCTGCCGCGTTTCGTCCAGCTCTGAGAATACGTCGTCGAGCAGCAGCACGGGCGCTTCCCCCGCGGCCTCGCGCTGCAAATCGATCTCCGCGAGCTTGAGCGCGAGCACCGTGGTGCGCTGCTGGCCCTGCGAGCCGTAAACGCGCGCCTCGCGGCCGTCGAGCAGGAGCGAAACATCGTCCCGGTGCGGGCCCGCGCAGGTCGCGCCCCGGGCCATATCCCGGTAAAGCCCCGCGGCAAGCTGCTCGCGCATGCGCGCAGCCATGTCCGCCTCCTCCGAAAGCGCTAGATTGGGCATGTACCGCACCGTGAGACGCTCCGCGTCTCCGGCAAGCAGCGCGTGCCGCTCGGATGCAAGCTCGCCCATGCGGGCAAGCAGCGCGCTCCTCTGCGCTGTAATGGCCGCCCCCAACCGCGCAAGCTGCTCGTCCCAGTGCGGGAGCGTGGCGCGCAAATGCGCGTTTTCCTCCTTAAGCAGCACGTTGCGCTGCTTGAGCGCGTGGTTGTACTGCTGAAGCTGGTAATAGTAGCGCGGCCGGGTTTGCGAAAGCAGCATGTCCACCAGCCGCCGCCGCTCCGAGGGCCCGTTTTTCACCAGCGCAAGATCCTCCGGCGCGAACATGACCACGTTGAGGCAGCCCATCAGCTCGCCCGTGCGGGCAAGCGGCGCGCCGTCCACGAGCATGCGCTTGCGCTCGGCCGTATACACCTGCGCGCGAACGACCCGCGTGCCGCCGCGCGTGCGCACCGTCGCCTCCGCGCGCGCAGCCTGCTCGCCCGCGCGAACCAGCTCCGCGTCGCGCGTGCTGCGGTGGCTCCTGCCCAACGCGCATAAAAAGACGGCCTCCAACACGTTCGTCTTGCCCGCCGCGTTCTGGCCGCAAAGCACATTGATGCCCGGAGTGGGGGAAAGCGAAGCGCACGCATAGCTGCGAAAATTCGTCAAGCGGACCGTCTCCAGCTCCATGGCGCGTTACTCCCCGATCCTCCCCATTTTCTGCTTGCTATTTTACCATGTTTTTAAAGCGTTGTATATATATTATAGAAAAAAAGACGGTCGAATCCTGTTTATGCGCCTATTCTTTGCACTTTGTTCATGAATGGGAGAACCGGGGCCGGGCAAAGCCCCCGCTTGCTTTTTTCACGTAAAGAAAGGACGCGCGCGAAAGCGCACGTCCTTTCTCCCGGAAGGGAAAGCCTTGTCACTTGGCAATGTACGATCCGCAACAGCTCTCGTCGCATTGGCCTGAATGGCAGTCGCAGTTTGGCTTAACCGCGATCCTTGGTAAATCGCAATCGCAGCCCTGTTTGTTGAAGCGACAGCTTGTTACCTCGCAACTGATGGTCTGAGATCCACCCATGAGATTTCCTCCTCCGTTTGATATAACCGATCCCGCTCATTCTCGCCGGTGAACGGGCTTTGTCGGTTCCGGCGACACTCTTATTATGTGCAGCGGAGCGTCGGCTATACGGCGCGAAAAAAATTTTTCCGCACCGGAGGCGGAAGGCCCTTACGCCTCCCCGGTGTACGCCACCGCGCCGTTTACGAGCACGAAACGCACGTTTGTGGAAACCTCGAAGGGCGAGCCGTCGGCGAGCACGATATCCGCATCCTTGCCCGCCTCGAGGGAGCCGACGCGCTCGGCAAGGCCGATGTGCCGCGCGGGGTTGATGGTAATGGCCTGCAGCGCCGCGAAGGGCTCCATGCCGGATTTTACGGCAAGGCCCGCGCACAAGGCGAGGTACTGCTGCGGAATGACCGGCGCGTCGGTGATGATGGAAACCTGGCAGCCCGCGCGGGCAAGCGCGCCCGGAGTCGTCCAGCTCTTGTTGCGCAGCTCATACTTACTCGCGTTGCCAAGGGACGGGCCCACGGCGAGCGGATACTGCTCGGCGGCCAGCAGCTCGGGCACAAGATGCCCCTCGGTCACGTGCTCGAGCGTGAGGCCGACGCCAAATTCCTTTGCGATGCGGATGGCCGTAAAAAGATCGTCCGTCACATGCGCGTGCGCCTTGAGCGGGATTTCCCCGCGCAGCACGGGCAAAAGCGCCTCGAGCTTCATATCGTAGGCGGGGCGCTTGGCCGAGTCCTCCCCCGCCGCGTCGATGCGGCGCTGGTAGTCCCGCGCGCGGAAAAGCATTTCGCGGAGCTTGGCGGCGGTGGTCATGCGGCAGGAATCGCTCTTTTGCTCATAGCAGCGCTTGGGGTTTTCGCCAAAGGCGCATTTCATGGCCACAACGGGCTTGATCACCATGTCGTCCACGCGCTTGCCAACGGGCTTAACGGCCACGAAGGTGCCGCCCAGCACATTCGCGCTGCCCGGGCCGGTGGCCATGGTGGTTACGCCGCCCGCGAGCGCCAGCGCGAAGGCCGGATCCATGGCCTTGATGCCGTCGATGGCGCGCAGCTGCGGGCAGAGGATGTCGTTATATTCGTTATAGTCCTTGTTTTCCTTGCCCACGCCGTAGCCGTCCAGGCCGATGTGGCTGTGCGCCTCCACAAAGCCCGGATACACCGAAAGGCCCGCCGCGTCCAGCGTTTCGCAATTCTCCGTGATCTCGGGCGCGATGCGGGCGATCCTCCCGTTTTCCACAAGCAGATCGGCGCGGAGAGGCTCCGGGCGAACGGCCGTGTGCAGAACGCCGTTTTTAATCAAAAGCATGCGGGGGTTCCTCCTTTGATACGGTTTATACGGTTGTCCCGTGAAAAAACGAGGTTTTTGACGACCTGCGCGCCTATTCCTTTGGGGGCAGGGCCTCCACACAATCCAGCATCGCGTCGAGCCAATTGCCCTCGAACAGCTCGACAAGGCCCGCGTCGCAGGCGGCGGCAAGCTTGGGCTCGATGGGCAGCGACGCCGCGCAGCGCACGCCGTATTGCGCGGCCAGCGCCTCCACGCGGCTCTCGCCGAAGGGACGCAGAACCTTCCCGCAGTCCGGGCAGGTGATAAAGCCCATGTTTTCCACCAGCCCCAGCACCGGGATGTTCATCAGCCGCGCCATGTTCACGGCCTTTTCGACGATCATGCCCACCAGCTCCTGCGGGCTCGTGACGATGATCGCGCCGTCCACCGGGATGGACTGGAATACCGTAAGCGGCACGTCGCCCGTGCCCGGCGGCATATCGAGAAAGAGAACGTCCACATCGCCCCAAAGCACGTCCGTCCAGAACTGCTTGACCGTTCCCGCAATGATGGGCCCGCGCCACACGACGGGGTCCGTTTCGTTGGCAAGGAGGAGGTTGAGGGACATGACGGACACGCCCGTCTTGCTGCGCACGGGGTAAATGCCCTGTTCGCTCCCCTCCGCCTTTTGGTGGAGGCCAAAGGCCTGCGGGATGGACGGGCCGGTCACGTCCGCGTCGAGGATGGCGGCGCGCAGGCCGCGGCGCTGGGCGAGCACCGCAAGAAGCGAGGTAACGAGGGATTTTCCCACGCCGCCCTTGCCGCTTACCACGGCGACCACGCGCTTGATGTGGCTCATCACATGGGGCTTTTCCAGAAGCTCGGTCTTGCTCCGCTCGGAGCACGCCTCCCCACAGGAGGAACAATCGTGATTACAGCTTTGGCTCATCGTACATCTCCATGTTCTTCATTGCGCGCAAACAGCGCGCTTGGGCTTTCCCCTTGGTTTCCTTCATTATACCCATCCCGCGCACAACTTGCAAGGCGGAGAGGACGGGCTCCCAGGGCATGTTCATGAAAGCTTTTCAGGCAATTAGGCGCTCTGTGCGCCTGTGTAATCGATTCTTGCGGCTTCGTTTTGAAGTTTTCTTCAAAATCAGCGCGAAAACTCTTTCTCTGCAAGCCGCAGACTTTTTCATGAACATGCCCTGACCGGGCTCCGCCCGCGTGCGCGCAAAGCCCTTGGCCTTGATAAAAAGCGACAGGCCCTTTGCCGCGTCAGTCCTTGACGATCGGCGTCCAGTACGCGTTTCCGTAGAGGTCGGTCACCCGATAGGTCATCAGGCAGGAAAGCGCGCCCGTGGCGACGGGGAGGTTTTCAATGGTCCACTCGCCCGTGGCGGTCATTTGCTCGCCAAGGAAATAGCTGTCCTCAAAGGTTCCGTCGTAGGCATAATAATCGCAGAGGAAATCGAGCTTGTCGCCCGCCCGAATGGGGCGCGTGCCCTTCGCGCTCGTGTCGAGCGCCTCGTAAACCGGCTGCGCGCCAAGCACCGTGCCGTAGGGCAGCTCGTTTGTGAAGCTGAGGAGGAGGTTCACCCGCTCGCCGTTGAGCAGCGCGGGCACGCGGCCGGTGAAGCTGTAGTGCGCCTCGTCCACATAGTCCTCGGCCACCGTGTAATACGGCACGACCTGCCCGTTGAGCGAAAGCCACGTGCCGTCGTATTCGAGGATGAGATCCCCGTCGTCGTTGTACGCGACCAGATTGTCCAGCCCAAGGTCGATATAGCCCGCCCCGTCGTCGAGGAACACGCCCATGGCGAGCGCATGCACCTGCGCCCACTCGTCCTCGGTCAGCGCCAGCACGCGCTGGCCGTTCTTTTCGCTTACGACAAGGCATTCGGCGTCAAAGAGGTTTTCGGCATAATAATCCGCGCTTTTCATCACGCGCTCGCCGTCGAGCCAGCTCGCTTCCGGGTCGGACGCGCGCTCGGAAAGAAAGCTGCCAAGAAGGCTCCCAATCAGGTCGCCCGCGTCGCTTCCCGAGGAGGCGGAATCGCCGCCCAGGAGCGATTCCAGCAGCGTGCCGCCCGTTGCGGAGGCGGAATCCGTGCCGCCAAAGAGCGAATCCAGCGCCGTGCCGCCGCCGGAGGCCGCGCTGCCCAGGATGGAGCCAAGCAAATCGCCCGTGTCCGCGCCGCCGCTTGAGCCGCCCAGCAGGGAGCCGAGAAGCGAGCCGGAAAGGGACGAGCTCGAGCCGCCGCCCAGCACATCGAGCATGGACGAGCCGGTGGAGAGCGCCTGCCCGCCCGCCGAAACGGACGCGAAGCTCTGGATGCAACGGCCGTAATCCGCATCAAGGCCGATCTTCTCATAGGTGGAAAGCGCCGTCTTCATGCCCTTTGTGCTCGTGTACGGGAAGAAAATGGATACGCCGTTGGCGTTGGTCACGTTCGTGGACGCGCGATGGTACTTGATGGCGCTTTGCAGCGTTTGCGAAAGCGCCTTGCCCTCGCTGGTGCCCAGGTTTTCCGCAAACTGGATGAGATCGATCTGGTTGATCTGGGAGCTTACGGAAAAATCGCGGGTGTTGGCCCGCGCGCGGGAGACGGACGCGTATTCGTTCGCGTCGATGAGCGAGGTAATGGAGGTCGAAAAGCGGTTAAAGTCCGCCGGAAGCGTGCCCGAAAGCTCCGCGAGATCGAGGAGGGCCAGCGTGGCCTTGCTCGAGGCCGCGTCGCGCTTGCAGGCGCTGGAAAAATCGTCGATGATCTCCTTGCCGAGCGCCACGGAGGAAATGGACGGGTTTTCGCAAAGCGAGCTGAGCCAATCGGTGTAATACCAGCCCACGCCCGGCTCGGTGGCTTCGGAGGCGATCATATAATCGCCGTACCTTTGGCAGACCACGGCGGTTTCGAGCGTGGACATGAGGCAGGCGTCAAAGCCGATGATATCGAATTGTACGCCGCCCTCCTCCAGCGCCGCATCCATTTCATCCAGCGTCATGCTGTCGGAGGGGAAATACTCGTCGTAGCCGTAGCCGGAGAGCGAGCCGCCGCCGTGATCCCACAAAACGAGCATATAGCGGTTGGCCGGGTAGTTCTTCGCGCAATATTGGATGAATTCCGCGAGCGTCGCCGGGTCCGTCATGGACTTTTTGCCCAGCTTCTTTTCAAGCGGCTCCAGCCCGCCCTCGCGAACGCGCCAAAGCTGGTTTGTGCCGCTCGAGATCGTGGAGTTCTGCCACTGCTTCGCGCCGCCCGTTTCCACGATCACGTTCACACGCTCGTCGTTGAGCGTGGCGTGCAGCATTTCGTTGAGGTCGGCCGTGGCCATGCCGTTGTTGGATTCGAGATCGGTGGCGCACAGGTAAACCATGAGGGTAACGGTATCGTTCCCGCCGCCTGAAAGCGTCGTGTAACGCGGCCGGGCCTTGTCGGATACGGTAAGATCCGCCGCGTGCGCGCTATAGCCGTCGGACAAGCCCGCGTAGACCGAATCCGCCGCGTCCTCCTCATAGTCGTAGTCTCCCGAGCCGCCTGTCGAGCCGCCCAGCAGACTGTCCAGCAGGGAGCCGCCGGAGCCGTCGCCCGTGCCGCCCTCCGTCGCCCCGTCAAGCAGGCTTCCCAGCAGCGTGCTTCCCGTGCCGCCGCCCTCCGTTGCGCCGCCGGAGCAAACCCGCGCGACAAAGAGCACGCCCACGACGATCAGGATGAGGACGAGAATCCGCGAAAGGCAGCCGCGTTTGTTCGAGCCGCCAGAGGAATTGCCCGATTTGCCCAGCAAAAAGCCCAGCAGCGCGCCGATGAGGCCCACGCCGAGGCCCGAGCTTCCCCGCGTACCGCTTCCGCGCCCGCTGCCGCCGCCGCCAAAGCCGCCGCCGACCGGGCCTGCGCCCGTGCCGCTTCCGCGTTTATAGGCGTTGCCGCCGCCCGTGCCGACTCGTTTTTGCCTGCCGCCTGGCCTTGAACCATGTTCCATATGTGTGACCATCCTTCCCATGCCGGTTAACCGATCTCCGGCTCCCGTTTCCTAACAAGAGGGGACGGCCGGCAAGGCCGCCCCCCAGACTGTCAAAAAAGTCTCCGCGGATTGTCAAGGGGCCGCAGTCCCTTGACTTTATATCCGGCTCCGGCGATTCATTCGCCGGAACGGATCACCCAGGATGGGCGGCTTCTCTGTGTATTTCGCTGGCCGCTATCCAAAGGATAGCAAGCGAAATACGGTTGTCGCGTCAAAAAACGAAGTTTCTTGACGGCCTGAGGGGGACGGCCGGCAAGGCCGCCCCCCAGAGCGTCCGAATTTTGCATTCGGTTTGCGTGTTCCTCAGCCCGCAGGCTCGGCGGCCGGTTCGTCGGCGCTGGGCACGCAGAAATCGCAGGGGTCCCAGCGGTTCGCGTCGAACGCGTCCTGTAGGGCGCCGCTGGCAAGGTTTTCCGGCTTGGTGTTGCGCAGGGCCTGACAGTTTTCGTCGTAGTGATAGGATTTGCCAAAGCGCGTGTAATACACCGTGCCGTCCGCGTTGTCCTCCACGGCGGCCTGCTTCAATTCATGCACCTCCTCGGCGGAGGGCTGCTTATAATCCACGGAGGCGGCTGTGGAGCCAGCAAAGAGCAGCGCCATGATCACAAGCAGGATGGTGCGGGTCTTCTTGTTCATCTCCTTGGTTTTGAGCAGCAGGAAAATGCCGATGGGCAGGAAGCACACCAGCACCATGATCACCCCAAGCTGATGCCAAAGCGTGCGCACAAGCGCGCTCGAGGACAGGTTCGGGCTGATGCGGTTGGACTTTTTCCAAAGCTGCGCCGCGATGATGCAGAAGATCGCGTCGAGCACGAGCGCGCCGATGAGCAGGAGCGATTCGGGATTGGTGATGGAAAACGCAAACTGCGCGATGGCGTAGTTGCGGTTGAGGTAGCTGAAGGCAAAGAACGCCGCCACCTCGCACCCGATTGCGAGAACCCAGAGGACAATCGCGCCGATGCGCAGGCCCCTTACGCTCTTTCTTTCCTCGTCGGTGAGCTTCACCTTGGCCGTAGACTTCTTCTCGGGCTTCTTTTCTTCGGCAGCCGCCGCTTTCATGTCCTTTTCCTTTGCGGGCGCCTTCTTTTTGGGCGCTTCCTTTTGCTCGGGCGCGGCCTTGGGGCTCGCCTTCCCGCCGGACTTGCCCCACGCGGCCTTGGCCTCCTCGGCCGTCAGCGTTTTTTTCTTCTCGTCCATAACAATCCTCCCCATCCGAATATATGCTTGCTTATGCGTATCAGTATAGCAACCGCGCAGGCGTTTTGCAACAAAATACGCCGCGCTTCACAGCGTTTTCGCGCCGTTTGGCGTGAAAATCACCAGTGGTTCTCCGCGTGCTCGCAAAAGCCCGGCACGCCGGAAAGCGTCAAGGCGCCGCCTTTGGGCAACGCGAGCGTGCCGGAGTAGCGCCCGAACATTTGATGGCAGCGGTTGTCCACAAAGAGGAGCTTTGTTTCGCTATCGTTATCGTAAACGGGCATGAGCGTAAGTGAGAGGCGGCCCTCCGTTTCCTCGAGGCGCCACGGGTCCATATAGCTTTTCCCGCGCGTGATGGCGAGCGTGCCCAGCTTAATCCTTTCGTCGCCGTAAAAGGCGGCGTTTTCGGAGCCGAAGCGGTTATCGCCAAAGTGACCGAGGTTCATGGCCAGCGGCGCGCCCTCCACCATGCCCGCAAGTCCGCCCCAGATCCACTCGTGCGCAAACGGCAGCACGCCGCGCCCCCAATCGAGCAGGCCGAAGGCGCTTTCTCCATCAAAGGTTACGCTCTGCGCGCCGAAGCGCACCGTGCCCTGCGCGCGCATGCCGGCCCACTTGTGATTGTAGTAAAAGCAGCGTGGCTTGCCCGCAAAGGGCGTGTTGACCACAACGCCCTCGCCCACGCGGTTTGTCAGCTCGATTTCGCCCGAGGCCCCGTCCCAGTCAAACGAGAGCGTCCGCCGCCCATCCCGAACCGTAAAGCGGATACGCGCGCCGCCCTTTTCAAAGACCGTTTCCGAATCCGCCGCCGCGTCGAGCGACATGGACGGAATCCCCGCGCGCAGCGGCGTAAGCATGCCCCTGGAAAGCAGCCGCTCGCCCGTTTCCACGTTAAAGAGCGTGACGGAGGCCGAGCCCGCGTAGGAAACGTGCCCGATGATCAATTGCAGCACGTGCACGCCGTCGCTGATTTGGTAGAAATCCCACTCCTTCAATCCGAACGGGCCGCAGCGAACCGCACGCCGGTCGTAAACGGCCGCGCTCCCGAAGGAATACCCCGCGTTGGGCCTGCCGCGCCCGTCGAGCACGGGCTTTCCCTTTTCCAAAATGCGTTCCATCGTATTTGTCTCCTTCATTCTTTTCCAAGCGGCCTTATGCGTGTTGCTCGCGTAAAGCGCGCGCCTTTTGCAGCTTTCCGGCGACCAGCAGCGGCAGCACGGTCAGCGCCGTAATGCCCGCCGATACCACAAAGAGCACGGGCGTGGGGATGTGCCCCGTAACCACGCCGTTTTCCACGACGGGAAGCCCATAGCGCGTGATGATGGGCGAAGCGATGGCCGGGCCAAACACCATGGGCAGCGCCACAAAGAAGAACTGCTTGATGCCCTCGAACTGCCCGCGCTGCTCCTCGGGATAGAGGTTTTTCATCCAGGCAAGGAGCGACTGGAGCGTGAGGATATAGCCGCAGCCCGCGCCGAACATGCCCAGAATGAGCGGCACGGTCCTTTCGCCCGCGAAGGCCACCACAAGCAGCCCCACGGTGTTGGCCGCAAGCGCGCAGAGGATGACGCGCACCATATGCCCCTTGTCGATGACACGCCCGGCCGGGAAGGTTAGCAGCGCCGCCGCGACCAGGCTCCCGCCCTGCAAAACGCCCGCCATGCCGTAATCATAACCCAGATAATTGACAAAATAGATCGTGATGTACGAAAAATATACGTTAAAGCCGATAAAATACACCAGCATCACGATGAAAACCCAAAACAGCTCTCTGTTGCCCCGCACCGTGCGCCAGGAAAACACCTTCAAAAGCTGCTTAAAATACCCGCCCTCGTCGCGCACGGGCGCGAGGGTGGGCGCGTCCCGCATCGCAAACAGCGCAAACACCCCGATGACGATGACCATGCCGCCCATGATGATAAAGAAGGGGAAAAAGTCCACCGCGTCGATGATCATGCCCGAAACGACCGCGCCGAGAATGGTGGCGATCACCGGCATGACCGCCAGCGCCCCCGCCAGCCGCCCTCGGTTGGCGGCGCTCGAGATATCCGTCGTCCAGGCCATAAAGCCCGCGTCGTTGCCGACAGACCCGAAAAAGCTCATCACCGCGTCCGCGCACACCACGAAGACCGCCGCGAGCCACACGGGGTTTTTCGGCAGAAACTCCGCCAGCCCGTACACGATGGTGAACACGCCCCAGCAGATATAGCCCGCCGCGACAAAGGGCTTGCGCCTGCCCGCGCGATCCGACCATGTGCCCACAAGGAAGGTGCACACCGTCGACACCACGGCCGATACGCCCACCATCCACGCCACAATGGCGGGATTGGGCGCGATTTTGTCGTAGACAAAGTTATTGAACCACGAGTTCTCCACATTCCAGCAGATCTGCCCCGCCATGCCGATCAGCCAAATGAGCAGCCAGTTTTTGCGTCCGATCCTGTCCGTTGCGGTCGCGGCGTTTTGTTCCATGCGCTAATTCCCGCCTTTCTGTTGTTCGAGTACGTATTGAAACTGCGTTGTGTAAAGCTCGGCGTATACGCCGTCTCGGTCGAGCAGATCCGCGTGCCTGCCATGCTCGACGATGCGGCCGTTGTTCACCACCAGAATATCGTCCGCCTTGAGGATGGTGGAAAGCCTGTGCGCGATCACGATGCTCGTGCGCCCGCGCAGAAGCGTGTCGAGCGCCTGCTGGATGGCGTTCTCCGAAATGGAATCGAGCGCGCTGGTCGCCTCGTCGAGTATGAGGATCTTGGGGTCCTTGAGGATGACGCGCGCAAGCGACAGGCGCTGCTTTTCCCCGCCGGAAAGCTTGAGGCCCCGGTTTCCCACCACGGTTTCAAGGCCGTCGGGCTGGGAACGGATGAAATCGTAGATGTTGGCCGCGCGGCAGGCGGCGATCAGCTCTTGCTCCGTGGCCGCGGGCCGCCCCACGAGGAGATTGTCGCGCACCGTACCGTTAAAGAGATACGCCTCCTGCGTCACCACGCCGATGCTCTGCCGCAAATAGGTCAATTCGATCTCCCGCACGTCCACGCCGCCCAGCTTGACGGAGCCGCCCTGCACGTCGTAAAGGCGGGGAATGAGATTCACGAGCGTGGACTTGCCCGATCCGGACGGGCCGACGATGGCGTACATCTTGCCCGCCGGCACGCAAAAGCAGATGTTGGTGAGCAGCGGCACGTCCGGGGAATACGAAAACTTCACATTGATAAAAAAGATATCGCCCTTTTCCAGATCGGGCTTTTTCCCGTTTTCGGGGGAGCGGATGGCAATCTCCCGGTCGAGGTATGCAAAGATGCGGCTGAAAAGCGCGAGCGAGCGCGTAAAGTCCACCTGCACGTTCAAAAGCGACTGAACGGGCCGGTAGAGCCGGTTGATGAGCGCCACGGTGGCGGTAATCGCGCCCACAGTCAGGCTTGGGTCCGAGCGGGAAATGATGAAGTACCCGCCCGCAAAATAGATCAGCAGCGGCCCAAGCTGCGTAAACATGCCCATTACGACCCGGAACCACTTGCCGGAGCGCTGCTCCTTGAGCGAAAGCTGCGTGACTCGCTCGTTTGCGTCGCGAAAGCGCGCCTCCTCCGCGCGTTCGCGCGTAAAGAGCTTGACAAGGAGCGAGCCGGATACGCTGAGCGTTTCGGAGATGATCTCGTTGAGCGCATCGTGCGCGCTCTGGCCCTCGGAAAGGAGCGCGTAGCGCGCGCGGCCCACAGAGCGCGTGGGGATAATCAGCAGCGGAATGACCGCGACGCCCGCCAGCGCGAGCTGCCAACTGATGGAAAAGAGCGCGACAAGCGACGTGGCCACCACCAAAACATTGGACACCACGCTCGTCAGCGTGCCGGAGATAACCGAGCTCACCCCGGAGATGTCGGAGTTCATGCGCGTGATGATATCGCCCTGCTTTTCCGAGGTGAAAAAGCTGTGCGGCATGGCCGTGAGGTGCGCGTACATCTGGTTCTTCATATCGAACACGATGCGCTGCGAAATCCACGCGTTGATATAGCTTTCGAGCACGCCCACTGCCTCGGAGAGCGTAAGCGTGACGAGCGCGGCGAACAGGAGCTTGACAAGCAACGCCATATCGCGCCCCACGAGCGCCTCGTCTACAATGCGGCCCGTGATGATGGAGGGCAGCAGCCCCAGCACGGAGGAAACGGCCAGCACCGCGAAGACCAGCGCGAACTGGAGCCAATAGGGCTTGAGATACCCAAGGATGCGCTGAAGCAGCGCGCCCGTCACCTTCGGCAAATGCGCCTTTTCCTCGTCGCTGAGATATCCCCGCACGCCCGGCGGCCGCATGCCCATTCCTGTTATCCTGGCTTTTGCACTGCAAAAGCTCCCTTTCTATCTGGATTTCGGCTGGTTTGGCCAAGCAAAATTGCCGCTTGTGCCAAGGCGCGCCGCTTATTTTATCGGGGACAATTCGATATGCACGCTCTCCTCCGCGTCGCCCGTAAGCAGCACCTCGCCCGAATGCGCTTTCAGCAGCGCGAGGGTTTCCGGCGCGGGGCGGTCGGCTTTTTGCCCGCGCGCCGCCGATACCACCGTAAGCTCCGGCGAAAGCGCGGCGATGGCCTCCTCGGTGATGGAATCCGCGCTGCCGTGGTGCGGCGCGCGAAATACCGTGCAGCGCGCGCATTCGGGCGGCGTTAGAAACTTACCGTACAAATCGCCCGCAAGCAGCACGCGCGAGCCGCCGTAGTCAAGCGCGAGCCGCAGGCTGGTTATGTTGAGCAAGCCCCGGAAAAAGGCCAGCTCGCTGATCTCAGGCCGGCCCAAAAGCGCCTCGTCCATATAGCGGCGCTGCCGGGCGTATACATCCCGCCCCGGGCCGAACACCCGGCAGGAAAGGCCGGGGCCAAGCTGGGCGCCGTGCCCCTCCGGCCCAATTTCGCGCAGCTCGGTTCCCGCCGCGCGCAGCGCCTCCAGCGCGGCAAGATACGCGCCTATGCCGCGCGGCAGGAGCTGAACCGCCCGCTCCGAAAGCCCCTCCACCGTCGCCCCGGCGGGCGGCAAATAGTTGGTCCACAGCGTTTGAACGGGCATGCGCGCGGCGATAAGCGGCAGCGCGCCCGTGTGATCGGCGTGTAAATGCGTAATCACCGCGCAATCGAGCGCATCCACGCCTCTTTGCGCCAAGGCCGCGCAAAGCCGCTCATCCCCGCCGTCGTGCGTATCCGCGCAATCCACGAGCATGGTAAAGCCGGGAAAATCGCCCGCCCCGCGCAGGCGCACGAGCGTCGCGTCGGCGTTTCCGACATTAAAGAAATCCAAAAGCAAGGGGCTGTTTATCAGCATTGCGTTTCCCCCGTGAAGCTTTTGCGGAATACGAGCCGGGGCGCGAGCAGCACCCCGCAGCGCCCAACGCGGCACGGCTCGGAAAGCCGCCTTTGCATGAGCGAAAAGCCGCGCGTGGAAAGATTCGGCCCCTCGCACGCGACGCTGGAAAGACTGATTTTCGGAAGCGAGGAGTATTCCAGATCGTCAAAGCCGATCACCACCACGTCCCGCCCCAGCTTCAGCCCAGCCTCCGAAACGGCCTGCAAAGCGCCGTAGGCGATATAGTCGTTTTGCGCCACAATGGCCGTGGGCCGCTCGGGCAGCGCGAGGAGCGCGGCCGCCGCCGCGCAGCTATCGGCAAGGCGCTCGGAGGCGAGCGTGGAAAGGCGGATATCAAACTGGCTTTCCCCCTGCCGCTTGACCGCCTTGCGGAAGCCGTTCATGCGGTCGAGCGCCGAATAGCCCTGCGCGCCGGGGAAGGATAAAAACGCGATGCGCCTGTGGCGGCAGGCCGCGAGCCGCGACACCACAAGAAACGCCGCGTGATAATCGTCGAGCACGATATAATCGAGCGCGTTGGATTCCGTGCGGGTTCCCAGCAGCACCGTGGGCACGGGGACGCGCTCATAGAGCCACTGCTTGTCCACCGGCACGCTCAGGGCGAATACGCCCGAAACGCCGCGCGATAAAAGCCGCTCGAGCGAACCGCCGTGGGCGGAGGCTGCCGCCGGCGTTCCCGCGTCCTCCGCGGCGTTTTCCAGCGCGAAGCCGTAGCCCGCCTCCCCGCAAAGCCGCGCCAGCCGTTCGGCCGCCTCCGCGTGCACGGGGTTTTCGTCGTTTGGAATGACCGCGCCGAGCGTTACAGGCATGAATATCCCCCGATCAAAAAAAGAATGCAGCGGCGCTAGCGCCTCTGCATTCCATTTTACAACGTCCCGGTATAAAAATCACGCTTTTTTCAGGCTCTCCAGAATATTGTATACCTCCGGCAGGTTCTCGATGAGATAATCGGGTTTGGCGAGCTTTTTGATCTCGGGCGTATCGCGCGAATCGGTGAGAAACGAATGGATCTGGAAGGTTTTCGCATAGCCCGCGCGCTGCGCGCCAAGGATGTCCCGCGCGACGGTGTCGCCCACATACGCGCAGTTTTCGGGCTTGACGTTCATTTGATAGAGCGCGATTTCAAAGATGCGCTTGAGCGGCTTGCGATAGCCCACGATGCTCGAAACCGTCACCCCGTCGAAAAAGTGCCGTATGCCGTATTCGTCCAGAATATCGAACACCTGAAACAGGCTCGGGGTGTTGGAAACAACGCCCAGCCGGTAGCCGGCGCTTTTCAGGCTCGTCAGCAGCTCGAGAACGCCCGGCCGGAGCCTGCGCGTAAAGAAGCTGACCTCCCACAGGTGCGCCAGCTCCTCGGAAAGCGCCGCGATTTTTCCCATATCCACGTCAAAGCCCCGCATGACGTACTGCGTCCAGATCTCCTCCGGCTTTTTTTCCATGCCGGTTACGACGCTCTCGTCCTTGTAGACCATAAACTGCGGGAAGGCCTTGTCCCAAAATTGCTGCGGCGTAACGGCAAGCGGCATGCCGTTTTCGGCCAGCAGCTTCAACACGCGCTCGGACGTGCGGCGATAGGTCGCCTCGTCCGCGAACACATCCTCGAGCGTTCCGCCCATATCGAACATCACAGTGGTGATCATTTGCTGCTCCTATCTCTCCCAGGGACGTTTTTCACGGGGCTCGGGCGCTTCGGGGAAGCGGCGCTTGTCCCGCAGGTACAGGAAAACCGAAAGGGCCGTGCCCATTATCAGCGGCGCGGGCACGAGCATAGCGTAAAGCCGGAGAAAATCCCGCCTTACGTCGGGCGCAAGGCCCGCCGCGACGGCGATGAGCACCACAATCGCATACAGCCACAAAAACAGGTACGCCATCCACACGAGCCGCTTATCCTTAAAAAAGAGGCAGGGCACGCAGGTGAGCAGCGCGCCAACGAGCGCGGGCGCCAGGCTTTCACAGAGCGAAACAAGCCATGTGGGCGCCTTCCCCGCCAGCGCAAACTCGATGGGGTCGATCAAAAGAAGGAACGCGGCCGCGAAAACGGCCAAAAACAGAACCGAAAGCGAAAAGGAGTAGATCAGGGTAGCGCTCTTTACCTTGCCGTTTTTCGTAAACAGGAAAAAGCTCCAAAATTCGTCGGCCCTCTTTTTGCGCCGTTCCTTGCGCTCGGCCTCGGTCAGGACGGGCTTTTCGTTTTGCTTCATGCTCGATTCTCCGTCTCATACATCCGTATTGGACGTACGCGATGCGCGCCTCCCCGGGCGCGGGGGCCGCCAGGCCGCCCGCGCCGGAGAAACGGCTCGTCTATGCCGCTTTACGCGGTTTTATTTTGTGTAGGGACTCTTGGACAGCCAGTAGGTCCAGAAATCCTGCGCGTCGGGATACATCTCGTACACCGCGTCGACCTGCGGGGCGATTGCGCCGCTCTCCGCGATGCCGAAGGGGTTGCCCTCGTAGGTATAATCGGAGCGGATGGACCAGTTGCCCTCCTTCATCTGGAGCGCGAGGCCCTTGGCCTGGCCGTCCACGCCGCCGAGCAGATAGCGGATAAACAGCCGCGCGCCGGCCGGATTATCGCTGCCCGCAACCATATAGAGATAGTTCACGTTCATTTGGTAGGCGTAGGGCGTAATGTTCGTGACCCACGCGATGTTGTAGCCGTTCTCGTCACGGTTGGTGATCTTGCCTGCGGACGCGAGGCCCAGCACGGGCTTTTCGGAATTGGAGAGGTGCACCGCTTCCACGATGTTGTCGCCGTCGCCGTCGAAGGTCATCTTCATCTGGCTGAGGCGGTAGATCCACTCGTAGCCCGCGTTGTTGGCATCAAAGCCCAGTACGTCCGCGTCGTAGGTGTATTCCACGTCCGTGCCGTACTTTTCCTTATACGCCTCGGCCATGCGATCCGCGTTGGCAATGTAGGTGCAGAACAGCGCGAGGTACGAGGGCTCCTCGCCGATATTCTTGCAGATAATGTCGTACTTCTGCGAGCCGTCGGCGTTTGTCTCCACAAAGTCCCACACGTTGGTAACCGGGCAGCCGTCCGGGAAGGCGGCCGTGTTGTAATACCAGGTGGAAAGGCCCGCGTAGAAGGGCATGCCGTAGGTGAGCAGCTGCGGATCAATTTTCTCGCAGATATCGCGCGGATAGTAGGTTTCCAGGAAGCCCTCCGGGAAGAACTCGTAATACATGGCGCCGTTTACGTCGCTGCCCTGAAGGATATCCGCGTTCGCGTTGCCCGTTTCGGCCTCGATGCGGATCTTGTCCTTGGCTTCCTCGGAATCGAGGTCGTACGCCTCGGCCTCGAGGCCCTCGTATTCCTTGCAGAAGTTCGTGGCGATCTTCGGCAGGCGGCTCGAAGCGCCGTAGATGATGATCGTGCCGCCCTCGGCCTTGGCCATCTCATACAGCTCCGCGTCCGTCTTGTCGCTCCACTCGTCGTAAACCGGCCCCACAAACGTGGTCTCGCCGGGCGCCGTGTTGTCCGCTTGCGCTCCGCCCTCGGCAGGCGCGGCGGCTCCGCCCTCTTCCTTTTTGGCCCCGCAGCCGGCCAGCAACGCGGCCGTCATCAGCAGGGCAAGTACCAATGCGAGCAGTTTTTTCATTGTAAAGCTCCTTTCTTTCCGGGTGTTCCCGGATCGGTTCGCGCGGCCGTCAGACCGCAAGCTTAATGAGCAGCTCGGAGGCCTTGTCGTACACGTTCATCTTGGCCGGGTCAATCTTGAGATAGACCTTCTCGTTGATTTCATAGTGCGCAAGACCAATTTCCTTGCTGAGGAACTCCACGCCGCCGACGGTGAGCGTGACCAGCGTTTCGCTGCCCGCGGGCTGCGAAGCGTAGACCTGCGCCTCGACGGCGCCCTCGACCCGGTCGTTTGCCCGCAGGATGTGCACCTGCTCGGGACGGAGGCCGAATACCACGTCGAACGTGCCCGACGGAACGGCGTTTTGCGTCATATCCTTCTTGTCGTAGCGGAAGGAGCCCAGCGAGCAGCTCGCGTTGAGCGTGTCGCCCACCAGCTCCGCCTTGCCGGGCAGGAAGTTGATGCGCGGATTGCCGATAAAGTCCGCGCCGGTTAAATCGGCGGGGTTCATGTACAGCGCCATGGGGGTGTCGACCTGTGAAAGCACGCCCTCAGCAAAGAGCGCGATCTTGGTGGACATGGTGAGCGCCTCGACCTGATCGTGGGTTACGTAGATGATCGTCGCGCCGATGTCCTTGTGCAGGCGCTTGAGCTCGGAGCGCATGTCGATGCGCAGCTTCGCGTCGAGGTTGCTCAGCGGCTCGTCGAGCAGCAGCAGCTTGGGCTCGGAGGCGATGGCGCGGGCGATGGCCACGCGCTGCTGCTGGCCGCCGGAAAGCTCGTTGGGATAGCGCTTGACATACTCGTCGATGCGCATGAGCGTGAGCGCCTTCATGACCTTGTCCTGCACCTCTTTATTGGGAAGATGCTTGATCTTGAGGCCGAAGGCCACGTTGTCGTATACGGTCATGTGCGGCCAGAGCGCGTAGCTTTGAAACACCAGGTTGAGGCCGCGCTTGCTGGGCTCCTCATAATAGGCGACGTCACAGTCGATCACCGTGCGCTCGTCCATAAAGAGCTTGCCGTTTTGCGGCTTCTCAAGGCCGGATACCACGCGCAGCGTGGTCGTTTTGCCGCAGCCCGAGGGCCCCAGCAGGGTCATAAAATCGCCGTCCTCGATGACGAGGTTGAGATCCTTTAGAACGTGGTTGTCGCCAAAGAACTTGTCGATGTGCTGTAGTTCAATTCTGCTCATAGCTGTATATCCTTTCCGTAAATCTTCTCTATGTTACGCTGCGCCGCAAAGCGTGCGCATTAACCCCAGCTCTTGCCGATATCCGCGCCGAAGAACTTGTTCGAGATCCAGTAGCACAGCAGCACGAACGCCAGCACGCACACCGATATGGCGTCGGACATCTGCGGCATGACCTCCTGCGAATACTGGAACGCCAGATAGGACAGGGTGCGGTTTTTCGGGGTCATGAGGAGGATGATGAGATCCAGCTCCTTTGCAATGGAGATGAACACCAGCATGAAGCCCGAAATAAAGCCCTGCTTGGCCAGCGGAATGACGATTCTCCCAAGGCGCTTCCAGAAGCTCGCGCCCGCAATATCCGCCGCTTCCTCGAGCTCGACGGAGATCTGCATCATGTTGGCCGTGCCGGCGCGGCTTGCAAACGGGAAGTGCTTGACCACCGACACCAGCACGAGCAGCGCGAAGGTGCCGTAGAGCGAGGGCACGACGCCGCCAAAGCGCGGTACGCTCCACATCGACAGATAGATGGCCGAGAACGCCACGCCCGGCATGAGGTAGGGAATAAAGACGAGCTGCTCGACGGTTTTTCCATACCACTTGCCACGGCCGCGGGAGCTGATATAGCCCAGGAACTGCCCGCAGAAGGCGGTGATGATGGAGGAAACGATCGTGAGCTTAACCGTGTTTTTCAACGCGGCAACAAACTCGGGGTTTTTGAAGATGCCCGGATAGTGGACGGTCGCGCTGTTCGGATCGATATCCCCAATCCAGTTATAGAGCGTGAGGTTGCTTAAGGCGTAGCCCTGGCCGGTGCTCTTTTGGAAGGTCTCCATAATGAGCACGAACATGGGCATGAACATCGCGAGGAAAAGGAAGATGCCGAGGAAGGCGAAGATCGCGTACTTGGACTTGCCCAGCGGCATGGGCGTGTGCTTGGTGCCCTTGCCGCCCAGCGTTTCGTACGATTTGCGCGTGCCGATGAGGCGCTGGTTGGCGATGATCGTGCCCGAGGCCATCAAAATGAGCAGCAGCGCCATCACGTAGCCCGCGCCGCGCGGCGTACCCTCGATATAGATGCGCATGCTGGTGGCCAGCGTAAAGTAGCCGATGCGGTTGCCGAGGTTGGCCGCCACGCCGTAGGAGCCGATGGACTTGGACAGCGTCATGATGGTGGCCGAGAGCACCGCGGGCAGCACGAGGGGCAGCGTAATGCTCTTGAGAATCTGGAGCTTGCTCGCGCCCTGAATCTCGCCCATTTCCTCCAGCTCGCTGTTGACCGAGCGCAGGGAGCTCGACACCATGATGTAGGAAAACGCGTAATAGTGCAGCGACATGACGAGTATGATCGCAACCGGGCCGTAGGCGAGCCAGTCGGGGATGTTCAGCCCCAGCCCGTAGAGGAAGCCGGGATGCCCGCCTCTCGCGTTGCGGAAAAGCGCCAGCCACGACATGGCCTTGCACCACGACGGAATCATGTATGGGATGATGATGCCGAAGCTGAGCGCATTTTTGCCGGGCAGGTCGCTGCGCACCATGATCCATGCCAGCACCGAGCCAAGCGGCACGGAAATGCACGCCACGCACACGGCGATGATGAGCGAGTTCTTCAGCGGGTTCCAGAACACCGCGCCCGAGAGCTTGCTGCCGATGACGTACTTCCAGTAGTAGAGTGTGAAATCGCCTACCTCGCCGTCCACGCGGCGCATTTCGCTGCGCGCCAGCGTGAACGTGTTCTGGATGATCTGCACGAGCGGGATCACAATGAGGATGAACAGCATGATCAGGGATATCAGCACGATCATGTTGAACGGGTTCCCCACAATGCCCAAAAACTGGTTTTTCAGCCGCTTCCAGCTGAACGGTTTTTTCCGCACGTTCGGGTTCACATAAACACCTCTTTCGTTTTTCGCTTATCGTGTCGCTCCGCGTTTACGGATGCTGTTGATTATATGCGCCGATCAGGGCGGGAATTTCGCAAAGCGCGTCCACCGTAAGGTCTGGCGTCTCGCCCGCCTCCTCGAGCGCCGTTTCCCGCGCGCGCTCGTTTTCCTTGGCAAGGGGATTGCGGATGCGGATGGCAAGCCCCCACTGGGCGCGGCGCGCGCCGATTAAATCGCGCGAGATGGTGTCGCCCACATAGGCCATTTCCTCCCTGGGCAGCCCCATGGAGGCGCGGCAGAGCTCGAAGATGGCCGGGTCGGGCTTTCGCAGGCCGCATACGCTTGAAAGGAGCATATATTGCACATAGCGCGCCAGACCGTATTGCTGCAAAAGCTTGGGCACGTGCGTATAGGAGAGGGTGTTGCTGATGACGGCGATGCGCACGCCCTGGCGGTACAGGCCCTCCATGCAGGAAAGCGCGCCTTCGCGGGGCGCTTCGTAATTTCGCAGTTCGTTCCAGCGCAGGCACAGTTCCTCGGCAATGGGAAAGATCGCCGTTTCGGAAAAGGACAGGCCCGCCAGATAATAATCGCGCCAGGCCTCAAGCGGAGGCAGCTCCCGAAGCGTGCGCTCGTTTTCCGCCTTGCGGCGCTTGTCCGCGCGCGCGAGCCTTTGCTCAAAGGCCTCGGTCGTTTCGGGAATGGCTATGCCGCGCGCCGCGAGCAGCGCCTTTGCCTCGGCCGCAAAGGCGAGGTAGCGCTCTCTGGTTGGGACGGCGGTGTAGAGCACGCCGCCCATGTCGAACCCGACCGCGCGGATCACGGTCGCAAACCGGGCCGCGCCGGCAAAGCGGGCTTGCAAGCCCGCAAAGGGGGGCGGCTATAGGGTTCGGCTTCGATAGGCATGTCCAATCCGTTCGGTCCTTTCCATTTGATCCAGCGGAAAACACAGGCGCTGTGGCCGGGATGCGGCACGATCGGCCGCTTGCTGAACGCAAACGATTGCGTAAATGAGTGTCATTGTCAGTATACAGAAAGGACGCGGCTCTGTCAAATCCTCTTTTCGGAAAAACCATATTTTCCCGCTTGCGGTTGCTTTAGACAGATTCTGGCAGAACAATCTCGGGCTTGAGCCTCGGATACGTTTGCGCTTTTCGCAGACAAAAGCCCCAAAAAACGGCAGCAGCAGCCGCAAGCAAAAAGAGAAGCGCACATTCGGCGAAGGCCCCCGCGCTTCCCGCGCCGGCCGCCAGCGCGCGCACGGCGGCTGAGGCGAGGATAAGGGCGATCAGCGCGCAAAGCGCGCCCTTGCCCGCGCGGCTTTTGCAGGCGCGGCGGAGCGCCCGCGCGCCCACTCCCTCCTTGGAAAAGCACCAGCAAAGCGCCCCGCCGACGCAGCCGAGCGATAAAAGCGCGCGCAGCAGCGCGGCCGCCACGGCCAGCGTTAGATTTCTGGCAAACGCAATGCGCCGTACGCCCGCAAGCGCGAAGGACGCCGCAAGCAGAAGCAGCAGATTGCGCAGGGTCAGAAAATCCTTGCACTTTTTATTCGGAAAGAGCGCCTTAAACAGCAGAAGAAATACGATCAGCAGCAGCGCGAATATGGCCAGCGTTTCGCAAAGAAAGCCCAACAGGCCCGCGAGCGGCCCGCCGAAAAGCACCGACCACAGCCCGCGCAGCAGCAGGCTCGCGCCCTGCGCAAGCAGGCTGAAAACGAGCGCGCCCACGCCCTTGGCCGCCGCAGCCACAGCCTTGGCCGCTTTGCGCCGCCGCGCCCTGTGCGCTTCGTCCGGGTTCGCGGGCGCGGCCTCTGTCTCCCAGACCGCTGCCGGCGCGGCCATGCCCGGCAGCGACGCCCCGTAAACAGGCGTTTGCGCGCCGCTTTCCGGCGCGCCGATGGAGGAGGCCGCCAGCGCGCCTGCGACCGCCGCCGCAGACAGGGCCGCCGCAGCCGCTCCCGCGCGCTTCTTGGGCAGCCGCTTTTCCCGGACGGTATCGCGGATGGTTTGAAACAGCGTTTCCTTCATTTATCTTGTCTTTCCCCTGCGCGGCGCGGAAGGCCCCGCGCGCCTAGCAATCCAGCGCTTCGCCGTGCTCGGCAAGCCATCGGCGACGCTCCTTCCATTCTGGGCAAAAGCGCGTCACAAGCGCCCAAAACGCCGCGCTGTGGTTCCGCTCGCGGAGGTGGCACAGCTCGTGCACGATGACATAATCAAGAATTTCCGGCGGCGCAAGCGCAAGCCGCCAGTTCAGGTTTACGCCGCCCTTCGCGCCGCATGAGCCCCAGCGGGTTTTCGCGTCCGAAAGACGCAGCGTTTCGGGCGTTATGCCCGTTTGGGCCGAAAGCGCGGCGAGGCGCTCTTTGAAAAGGGCCTTGGCTTGCGCCTTGTACCAGCTTGTAAGCAGCGCCCGCGTCGCCGCCGCGTCCCCCTCGGGCACGACGAGCGCATCCCCCTCCAGCCGCACGCGGCGCGCGCCCGCCTCCCGGCGCAGGCACAGCGTCCGCCCGGAAAAGGGGAAGGGTTCGCCGTCAAGATAGCTGTGCGCGGGGCGCTGCGCAAGCCGGGCCTGCCGCTTGGCAAGCCAGCGCGCCCTGGAGCGCACAAAGCGGTCAATTTCCGTCTTGGGCAGCGCAAGCGGCGCGCGCACGAGCGCTTTGCCGCCTTCATCGAGTGTAAGCAGGAGCGAGCGGCGGCGCTCACGCAAAAGCGTATAATCCGGCACGGCGCAATCGCGCTCCGGCGGAGCCGTTACTCGCCCGCGCACATGTACAGCACAAGCCCGAGGGCAATGCAGATGAGCACCGCGAGGAGCACGCGCCAGAAGGATACGGGCGCTTTGCCCGCCACATTGCCCGTTTGCCCGTTGACCATAAAGTGATACGGCTTGTTTTTGTACACAAACGACGAGATCCAGATGGGCAGCATGAGATACTTATAGGTAATATGGTTGTGCTTGATGTTCATGTCGTCCACGCGCGACTCATCCGCATGATTCTCGCTGCGGATCTTGCCTTTTACGCCGTCATGGATCGAACGGCGCATCTCCGCCTCGGCCTGCTTCCACGCGTCCGCGAGGCCCACCGTATAGCGCTCGGTGGCGAAGCCCGCCAGATATTCCGGCCGGTAGGCGCGATTGTTTTCCGTTTCAAAGGGCGCCAGATTGCGCATCATGGACGCGTCGTAGCGGGTTGTGCCCTGCACGAGCTGATCGTCGAAGCGCAGGAAATACCGCCCCTGCGTGGGATACCAGTCCGTAACCGTGGTTTCCTCGCCCTTCAGATTGCGTTTCTTCCTGTTTTTGCCGTATTTGCCCCGGTAATCGGTGACCGATTCCGAATCGAAGGTCCAAAACGGCAGATACACGCCGCGAAAGGCCTCCGCGCGCGCCGAGCGCTTGGCCGCGCTGGGGCAAAACAGCTTGCCCTTGATCCATTCGCGGAACTTCTCGCCCGCCTGCGCGCTTGTCACGGCGAAGGGGCACACCCCGCCCGGCGCGAGCGTATCCACGCCCTTTTCCTCCATGACCTGATTCGAGCCGCAATAGGGGCATTCGCCGGAAACCTGCAGCGCGTCGTAAACCGACTGCGCCCCGCACGAGCGGCAGATCACGGTTTTGGTTTCGGTGCCCCAGTCGCAATTGCCCGTCTGCTCCGCCGCCGCGAAGTCCAGCTCCTCGGCCGCGTCGGCCTCCGCAGCCTCCGCGTTTACGGGCGGAATCGCCTCCGTATGCCCGCAAAACGGGCAGGAAAGCCCGCCGGTGGCGGGATCAAAGTCCATGGTTCCGCCGCAGGCGGGGCACTTGCGATCCGTCTCCCGTCTGGTCTTTTCCTGATTCGGATTTTCGTAATCCACAACTGCGTCCGCCATGCTGCAAGCTCCTTTTCCGTAGATCAATCTTTTTCACAGGCAGTATATCACATTCGGCGTTTTATGACGAGGGAGAATCGATATGGTATAAAGATAGAATGCGAACAATCTGCCTGAAGGGAGCCGCGCCATGCAAAAAGAGGATGCGCGTTGGGTTCTGTCGCCTCGAGCGGGCGGAGCGGGAGAAACGAGAGAACGGGGCATGAAACGCGATATTGCGCTGCATGCAACGGAGCGCGGGGCGGGCTTCCCGCTCCTTTTGCTCCACGGCAACGGGGCGGACGGCCGCTGTAACGAAGCGGCGCTTTCCTTTTTGCCGGGCCGGGCAAAGGCTACCGGCTCTCCCGGCGGATGGCGACGAGCCGAAGCACGTCCTGATAAAGCGCGTCGTCCGCGGCAAGATCGACCATGAGCCAGCGCTGCCCCATGCCCTCCTTTGTGCCGCTATACAGCGCCCGCATGGACTCGGACATGGCGGGCAAGAGCGCTTCGACCCGCTCCTTCTCCCTGCGGCCCACCACCACGAGAACCGTGAAAAAGCCGCGCTTGGGATAGGCCCTGCACAGCGCCCGGCCCGATTTGTGGAAGCGCACGTTCCAGCCCGGCAGCAGGGCGTCGCGGCTGTAGGCAAGCTCGGTCGCGGCGCCGTACGCGCTTTGCAGCCGCGCGCATAACGCGTCAAAGAGCGGGTTTTCAATATAGCCGCCGATCTCCTCGAGGCTGGGCACATAGCTCTTGTCGGTCACGTCGATCATTTTGCCGTCCCTTTCCGTTCTTGGCGCGTCACTGCACCTCGAACTGAGAATGATACAAATCGGCGTACACGCCGTTTTGGGCGAGCAGCTCGGCGTGCGTGCCCTGCTCGGCGATACGGCCGCCGGAAACCACGAGGATGCGATCGGCGCGCTCGATGGTCGAAAGCCGGTGCGCGATGACAAAGCAGGTCTTGCCGCGCATGAGGCGCTGCATGGCCGCGTTGATCTCCAGCTCCGTGCTGGTGTCCACATTGCTCGTGGCCTCGTCGAGAATGAGCATGTTCGCGTCGAGCAGCATGGCGCGGGCAATGGTTAAAAGCTGCTTCTGGCCCTTGGAAATATTCACGCCGTCGTCGGTAAGCAGGGTGTCGTAGCCGTCGGGCAGGGATTCGATAAAGCCGTGGATGCGCGCGGCCTTGGCCGCCTCGATCACGCGCTCGCGGGTGGCGTTTTCGCTGCCGTAGGCGAGGTTTTCGTAGATCGTGCCGTAAAAGAGCCAGGTGTCCTGCAAAACCATGGCGTAGGAAAGGCGAAGCGTGCGGCGCATCGCCTCGCGCACGTCCACGCCGTCCACCAGAATGCGGCCGCCGGACACGTCGTAAAAGCGCATGAGCAGGTTGACAAGGGTCGTTTTGCCGGCTCCCGTGGGGCCTACCACCGCGATCACGCTCCCGCCAAGCACGTCCACCGTGAGGTCGGAGAGCACCGTGCGCCCCGGCACATAGGCAAAGGACACATCCTCCATGCACACCCGGCCCGACACGTTTGCAAGCGGCACGGCGTTTTCCGCGTCGGGCTGTTCGGGCGCTTCGTCCACGAGCGCGAATACGCGGTCGGCGGCGGCCGCCGCGGCCTGAATCTCGCTCAGGATATTCGCGGCCTCGCGGATGGGGCCCGAGAACTTGCGCGAATAGAGCACAAACGACGATACGCTGCCGAGCGTGAGCGCGCCGCCAAGATACAGCAGCGCGCCGAACACGCTTACGGCGGAAAGCGACACGTTGTTGATAAAGTTGACCGAGGGCCCCAGCACGCAGCTTTCATAATCCGCTTGGTAATAGGCCTCCACGGCAGCGCGGTTGCGTTCGTCAAAGCGCGCGAGCACAGGGCCCTCGCGCCCATAGGCGCGCACCGTGCGCTGGCCCGTCATGCTTTCCTCGATCATGCCGTTGAGCGCGCCCAGCTTTTCGGAGCGCCGCTTAAAGCGCGGGTGAATGCGCTTCATCTGCCGCCGCGAAAAGAGAACGGACACGGGAACCGTGACCGCAAACACCAGCGACAGCATGGGCGAAAGCGTAAGCAGCATGATAAACGAGCCCACCACCGTGACGATGCTGGTGCACACCTGCAAAAGATCTGTGGAAAGCGAGGCGTTGATCGTATCCACATCGTAGCAGACGCGGCTGATTAAATCGCCCGCCGGATGCGTATCAAAATAGGAAACCGGGAGCGAAACGAGCTTGTCGAACACCATCCGGCGCAGCTCGCGCGAAACGTCCTGACTTAAACGGATGAGGCTATAGGTGAGAAAATACGTGAGGCCCGAGGAGAGCGCGTAGCAAACGAGCATAATCAGGCAGCAGCGCAGCACGCGGGGAAAATCCACGCCCCCGGCCCTCGTGCCGATGGCGTCCACCGCGAGGCCCGATAGATAGGGCGTGGCCAGCGCGAGGAGATTGGAAACGAGCATCACGGCGGCAAGCAGCGTCAGCAGCCAGCCCCGCTTGCGCAAAAACGGAAGCAAGCGCAAAAAGCCGCGCCCGGAGATCGCGCCGCCCTGGTGGCCGGTCAGCTCGGCGGGCGGGGCGGACTGCGCCGTTTCGCGCACGGCCTGGGCAAGCGACGCGCCTCTCATGCCGCGCCTCCCATCTGCACGCGCGCGATGCGGCGATACGGCTCGCAGCTCTCCATGAGCGCTTCGTGCGTGCCCCGGCCGATGATCGCGCCGTCGTCGAGCACGAGGATGCAGTCCGCGTTTTTTATGGAGCTGACGCGCTCGGACACGATCAGGAGCGTCGCCTCCGGGTATTGCGCGCGGATGGCCTGCCGGAGGTTCGCGTCCGTGCGATAATCCAGCGCGCTTTCCGCATCGTCCAGCACGAGGAGCTCCGGCGCGCCCGCCAGCGCCCGGGCCAGCAGCAGCCGCTGCCGCTGCCCGCCGGAAAGGTTTGCGCCGTGGATATTCAGCGGCGCAAAGTACGCGCCCGGAAGCCGCTCGATAAACGAAGCCGCCTGCGCGGTCTCCGCCGCCCGGCGCACCTGCTCCAGCGGCAGGCTCCGCATAAAGGAGATATTCTCGTACACGCTGTCCATAAGCAGCACGTCGTTTTGAAACACCGCGCCGAAAAGCGCCCGGAGCCGCGCGGGCGGGATGCTTTGCACGTTCTCTCCCGCGATGCGGATTGTGCCCGTGTCCGCGTCGTAAAAGCGCAAAAGGAGGCTGAGCAGCGTGGTTTTGCCGCAGCCCGTTGGCCCAAACAGGCCCAGCGTGCCGCCGCGCCGGAGCGTAAAGCTCACATGTTTGAGGTTGTCCCGCTTGCCGTTATAGGAGAAAGACACGTTTTCAAAGGAAAGATACGCGGTATCCGCGCAGGGCACAACGTCCGGCGGCAGCAGGGGCTGGCCCTCGGGCGTAAGGAGGATTTCCTCCACGCGCTGCGCCGAGGCGCTGCCCCGCGAATAGAGCACGAACATCTTGGTGACCGAGAGCGTGGCGTTGAGGATGATTGTAAAATAGGAAAGGAACGCAATGATTTTGCCGGGCTGCATCAGCCCCCGATCGACGCGCTGCGCGCCCACGAGGAGCACGAGCATAAGCCCGAAATTGAGCAGAAAGCTCATGGCGGGGTTCGCGACTGACATCACCGTGCCCGCTCGGGTTTCGGCCGCCGCCGCAGCCGCGTTGACCCGTTCAAAGCGGTCGCGCTCATAATCGCCCTTGCTCAGGGCCTTAATCACCCGCACGCCCGCGGCGTTCTCCCGCACGGTGCGCACCAGCCCCTCCACGGTCTGCTGCGCCGTGCGATAGAGCGGGATGCCGCGTCTGGACGCAAAGCGCACCACCACGACCAGCAGCGGCACAATCAGCAGCAAAATCCACGCCAGCGCCGGCTCGAGCAGAAAGGTCATGACGATGCCGCCCACCACCAGCAGCGGCGCGCGCACGCCGAGGCGCTGCATCTTATCGAACATCTGGTGCACGTTATAGGTATCGTTCGTCAGGCGCGAAATGAGCGAAGGCACGCCCAGCGCGTCCATGCTTGCAAAGGAGAGCGCCGAAATGTGCTTAAACAGATCGTGCCGCAGCGCCTCCACCACCCGCATCGACGCCTTGGCCGCCATGCGGTTTGCCACCACGTTGAACAGCACCGCGATAAACGCGCAAAACACCATGAGCGCGCCGTACAGATAAACGGCCGTCACCTTGCCCGACGGCACGACGGTATCGATCATGTACGAGAGCACCCAGGGTAAAACCAAATCCATGAGGGTGCCCGTCAGCTTGATAGCAAGCCCCCAGCTCATGCGGCCTATATACGGTTTTGCATAGCCCAACACCGTGCGCATGGGAGTGTCCTTTCGGGGCCGGATATGGAGAACGGCGCGAGGCGCCTCAGCGCTCCTCGAGGAAGATCAGGCCCGGACAGTGCCGCACCTTTTCGATCACTTCACGGTGCGAAAGCCATTCCTTAAAATGCAGCGCGAAGAATACGCCGATGCCCGTGCCATACTCGGAGCGCGTGGTATCGTAATTGACCACGGAAATATCCTGCTGCTCGGTCACTGCGATAAAATCGCCGATGTTGTTGATGGACTCGAACACCACGTATAGGTGCATATCCTTGCTGCGCGCAATGTAGCTTACCTCAATGGTGTTGAATACCGACATGACAAGCAGCATCAGTCCGCACATCGCCGTCGCGCCCGCGTAAAAGCCGATCCCGATGGCAATGCCCATGCAGGCCGCCGACCACAGCCCCGCGGCGGTCGTAAGGCCCTTGATCTGCCGCGTGCCGGTGACGATGATCGTGCCCGCGCCTAAAAAGCCGATGCCCGAGATGACCTGCGCGCCCAGCCGCGCGGGGTCGGTGCCCCCGATGGTCGTCACCATGAACTGCCCCGTCATCATCACAAGCGACGCGCTCGCACACACCAGAATATAGGTACGGAAGCCCGCCGCGCGCCGCTTTTTGGAGCGCTCCAGACCCAGCACACCGCCATAAACCGTGGCCATAAGCAGCCTGAGCGCGATTGACTGGAACGTGAGGCTGTGCAAGCCCCACTGTTCAAATAAATCGTACACAAATGTCATGATCAATCCCTCGTTCAGCCCCGGAGGGCAAATTTAATACTGTATCCTATTTCACGCCCGCCGCGATATGCCCAAAAGGCCACGGCGGACGGGCGGCGCAGTCGTTTGCGCGCTTTGGGCTGTGGCACGCGCCGGGCGCGGCCCCGCCCCGGTCATGCGCGCGTTGATTCGATAAAACGGTTGCTCTTTTCGATAAAGGGGACGTCGAGCACGCCCCGGAGCGTATACCTCCGCTCCCGTATGGCCTCGCGCAGCGCGAAGGAATCCGCCGCCCGCTCAAAAAGCGCCAGCGCGCAGGTCCCCTCGTCGCCGGGGCGGTGCGTATCCGAGCCGCAGAGACGCAAAAGCCCCGGATGCGCCTCGCAAAGCGAAAGCGCCAGCTCGTTGCGGTTTTTGTGCCGGGGGTTCCCGTTGACCACCTCCACGCCGTGCACATATTCCGGGAACACCGCGTTGTTGCCGTTGCGGAAGGGATGGGCCTGCACAATGAGGCGTTCCTTGCCGAAACGCTCAAAAAACGCCTCGCGGCCCATGCGGAACAGGAAGGGGTTGTCGTAAAGGAACGCCTCGTCGATGCCGTAAAGCAGATAATCGTTGCCGTTTTGCTGTTCAAAGCGGAGCTCCGCGCCGAGGATCACGTCCAGCCCCAGTTCTTCGCCCGCGCTTTTTGCCGCGCGGTAGCCCGCAAGGTAATGATCCATGGCCGCGCGCCAGTCCTCCCCCACGTCAAGCGATTCAACGTAGGTTTGGTGCAGGTGGTCGGTCACGGCAATGCCCGCGTAGCCCAGCTCCGCATAGAGCTCGACGACGCGCCGCGCGGGAAGCCAGCCGCATTTGCTGGTTTCGGAGGTATGCAAATGGGGTTCGTAGAGATAGGGCGGGTTCATTTGGCGGCTCCTGTTCCTGCCTGACCCAGGGGCAAGCAGGAGCTGCGGGCCACGAGGGTGGGCGTTAATATGCGGTGCGAATAGCCGATGGTCGCGCGCTGGATCTTTTCCAGCAGCATTTCCACGGCTACGTGCGCCATGGTTTTTTTGGGCTGCTCGATGGTGCTGAGGTTGATCTTGGGCAGCTCGGTATAGTGGATGTTGTCAAAGCCCAGCAGCGACAATTCCTCCGGCACACGGATGCCGCATTCGTCGGCGGCCTGCAAAACGCCCAGCGCGAGCGTGTCGGTGGCGGCGAATATGGCCGTGTGGCGGCAGCCGTTTTTGAACACCTGCTTTGCCAGCGTATAGCCCGATTCGATCGAGCTTGCGGAATACGGGCTGTCAAAAAAGCGCGGTTCAACGCCAGAGGCGCGGCAGGCGTCGGAATACCCGTCTGCGCGGAGCTGGTGCGTGGTGCTGCGCGCGCGGCGGCCCAGATACAGGATATCGCGGTGGCCGAGCGAATAGAGGTATTCCGTGCCGATAAAGGTGCCCCGGTAATTATCCACGGCCACGTAGCTTTCGGGCACGTCGCGCAGGTTTTCCGAAACAAACACCGTCGGCACCTTGTCGAGGTATTTCTGGATGCGCCCATAGCTGTCGGCGCTCGACGGCACGATGATGATTCCGTCCACCTGACGGCCCAGCAGCAGCTCGAACACCCGTTCCTCAAGGTCGAGGTCGTGGGCCGAGTTGCACAGCATGATGTTGTAGCCGTTCTCGCGGGCGGTGCACTCGATGTTGTACGCGATTTCCGACATGAAGGGGTTATCCACGCTCCCCACGATGAGCCCAATGAGGTTCGTGCGGCGCTTCACCATGGAACGGGCGACGTAATTGGTGGTGTAGCCCATGTCCTTGCAAAGCTTGACGACGCGCTCGCGCGTTTCGGAGCTGATTTCGGTGCTCCCGGAAAGCGCGCGGGAAACCGTAGCGTAAGAAACGCCCGCAACCTTGGCGATATCCTTGATTGTTACGTTTTTCATCGGGCTGTTCAACTCCAAAGAAAACGTTTTCGCAAACGTTTCCGCTTTCATGCCATCATACCGCATGCGCGTGGGTTTGTCAAACGATAAAACGTGAACAAACAGAAAAGGCATGCGCGCCCGGTTTCGGGTTCGCATGCCTGCCCGGAAAGCTGCGCCTGCGCGGCCCCGCGTTTACGCGCCCCGGTTCTTCATGTTCAGCACCATTTTCTCTCCCGCGCCCGTAATGAGCGCGGCCACGTCCACCGCTGCCGCGCGCAGCAGATCGTAGGCGGGGCGGGAGAGCTTTTCGAGGGTCATCTTCACAAGCGTTTCCTTGAGCAGCTCGATTTCCTCCTCGGAAAGCCGTCCGTCCGCATGCGCGTCCTTGAGACTCGCGACCACGGTCTGCTGCAATTCCTCCACGGTCTGCTGGGCAAGCGTGACGGCCTCCTGCTGGGCCGCGTTGATGCTGGCAAGCTCGTGCTTCCGGGAGAGCTTGAGCGTAAGGTAGCTCCCCAGCACGCCAATGAGGGTAATCAGCAGCGTTGCCGCCACCTGTACGCCCGTTTCCATAAGCTGATTAATCATAGGAATATCTCCTTTCACTGGGTCTGTTCGTATCGGTCCATGCGCCTGTGCGCGGAGGTAAGGTCGCGTTCCACAACGGCCAGGCGTTCCACCACGCGGTTATGCTTGCGTACCTCCTCCTCCAATTTATCTATGCGCCAGTTCACCAGTTTGTTCGACTGCCGCACGCCCATCCACGATCCGCCGAGCGTCCCGATGAGTGCGAGCACCGCCACGACGATTGTTTCCGCCATTTGCTTTTCCTCCGTTATGCGCAGGCGGGCGTGAAGCGCCCCGCCTTGTGCCACCAGCTTGCGCCGTTTTGATCGATCCCCTCGAGCACCACGCCCGCGTCCCGGCCCTTGGCGTGCACGACCCTTCCGCCGTCGATATACAGCCCCACGTGCGTTTCGTCGCTCGCGTTGGACGCGGATACCCGGAAAAGCAAATCCCCCGGTATCAGCTCCGCCCGGCCAACCTCCTTGCACAGCGCCCAGAGGTTGTCGCAATCCCGACGCGTATCCCACGCGCCCGCCTCCCGATAGGCCGTGGACACAAAGCCCGAGCAATCATAGCCCCGCAGCTCCGTAAAGCCGTAGCCCCGCTGCCTGTCCCGGAAGCGGATGGAGCGCGCCGCGCCGCTCTCGTCGTCCCTTGCGCGTATCTTCGCGTCGGAAAGATCGGTCATGTCGTTGCCGCCCCACACGTATACGTCGCCGATGCGGGTAAGCGCCCACTCGCACGCGGCGAGCGCCTTTTGCGAGGGCTCCGCCCTGGGCGCGGGCGCCGCCGCCCCAAACAGCGCCGCCCAGGTTTGCTCCCCAATCGTTCCGTCCGGCGCGAGGCCCGACGCCGCCTGAAAGGCCCGCACCGCCGCCCGGGTATCGTTTCCAAACGTGTCGTGCGTGGACTTGTGCAGATAGCCCAGCTCCACCAGCCTGTCCTTTGCGGCCTTCACGTCCGCGCCGGTCATGCCGCGGCTAAGGGCCCTTGAAAGGCTCATGCGCCGCCGCCCCCAATATAGGGCGCGAGCCGCTCGCGAAGAGCCGCGGGCAAGAGCTTCCACACGGCCGCGAGGCCCGAAAGCGCCTCCGCAAGCGCCGTAAGTTCGCGTACCGCCCCATCCTTTCCCGCGCGCAGTGCCTGAATTTTCGCGGTGTCCGCCGCGATGCGTTCCATTATGTTATTCATGGTTAAGCGCCTCCTGCATGGCGTTATAGTAGGCCCGAAGCTGCTCGAGCTCGCTGAGCACCGGCTCCCCGTCGCGCAGAAAAACCCCGTTTTCATACGCGTCCCCGATCAATACGGGCCGGTTCTCTATGGCGACGGCGTTTGGGAACTCCGCCGCGTTTGCCGGACGCAGGCTGATGAGGTTTACGACCCGTCCGTTTTCAATCATTGCATAATCCATAGCCATTCCCCCCCTTTAAGCCCTGTGGTTTCGGACGATGACAATGCCGGAGCCGCCGTTTTTGCCGTAGGAAGCCGCCGATTGGCCCGCCTGCCCCGTATATTTGGCCGCGCCGCCCCCGCCGCCGAGATTGTCCGTTCCGGCGGTGTCGCAGTTTCCGCCGCCGCCCGCGCCGCCGGTATTGGTTCCGCTGTATCCGCCCGCGCCGCCGCCCGCGTAGAGCGTCGCGCCGCTCGCGCCGAATTCCCGGGTGGTTGTGCCCTGCCCCGTGCCGCCGAGCGAGCTGTCGACCGTTACGCCGTTCCCGCCGTCCGTACCGCCGTTTGAGCCCCAGCCGCCGCCGCCCGAGCCGCCGTCGCCGCCCGTTTTGTCCGACTGCCCGGGTGCGCTCCAGCCGCCGTAGCCGCCCCCGCAGGATTGCCCGAAGGCCGTGGAGGTTCCGCCTCGGCCACCCTGTAGGCTGCCGTGGGTGGAGAATCCGTAATTGCCCGCGCCGCCCGCGCCCACGACGATGGGGTAGCCCGTGCCGGCCTGCGCGACGACGCCGCTCTCCGTATTCGTATACCCGCCGCCACCGCCGCTCGACCAGGGAATGCTCTGCGCCGCGCCGCCGCCGCCCCCGCCACCGCCTACGAGGAACACGTCGAGGCTGGTTGCATGTTCAAAGGTCAGCGTGCCGCTGGTTAAAAGCTTGATGCGCCAGTCGCCGCCGTTGTCATCCGTGAGCGTGTATGAGCCGGTATAGCTGAAGGTGGGCAGGCCGCTCATTCCGCCGCCGCCGCCCACGACGCTGTTGGTTCTTCCGATTGCCATGTTGTTACACCGCCTTCCAGCAGATTATCGTTGGGATGGTAACGGCCGCCGCCGGCACGGCCGCCGCATAGAGAAGGACGCCGCCCGCGAAGGCTGCCGCCACGGGCGCGAAATTGCCGGAAAGCGCGTCCGTTGGGGAAAAAACCACCTCGGGGGTCATGGCCGCCGTTACGCCCGAAAGCGCGACGCTCGCCTGATAGGGAAAGGCCGGATAGGCCGTGCTGGCCGCAAAGGCCGATACCGCCACCTGCGTATCGGTAAATTGCAGGCGCTTTGCCTCCGCGCCAAGGTTTCCAAGCGTCACGCCGAGCGCCGCACGCGCGGCCGAGGCGCTGGCCGCGCCCGTGCCGCCCTTGGCCACGCTGAGCGTGCCGGCAAGGCTCGTAAGCGAGAGCGCGTCCGCCCCGCCCGCCGCATGCCGCTGCGCGTGCGCGCCCGCAAGCCCGATTGCCGTGTCAATTTGCGCGCCCGTATACGCGCTGTTGTAATCCGCCATGCTCACACCTCAATTCATGCATAGAAAGTCGTCTCCGTCCGCCGTGACAAGGCCATCGCCGCCCGCAGGCACAAAGCCCGTATTGTCGTTCCAGCTCCCGTCCTCGCCCTGCGCGTACAGGGAAATGCGGTACGCGCCGTCCCCCGCCGTCAGGTGCTCGTCATAGATGCAAAACGTGCGCTCTGTATGCGCGGGCGTTGCCGAAAAGGAGGCCGCAAGCTGCCCCACGCCCCGGCCAAAGGCCGCGCCGCTCTTGGTTGCCCGGCACTCAAAGGCCGTATACGCCGCGTCCGCCGAAAAGACGACGGTCAAGGAATCATAGCCGTTCACGCCCGAAAGGCTGCCGCGCGTATAGCTGAAGGCAAGATTGGGCGCGGCCACTTACGCCACGCTCCAGTTACCCGCCACGTCGAGCACGAAGACCTTAAGAATCTTCACGCCGTCGCCCGGGGAGGCCGCCGCAAGATCCGCGCCGTTGATCGTGCACGCGATGGGCGTGTTGGCCGGAAAGCTTCCCGTGCCCGCCATATTGGTCGAGCCGTTGACCGTGCCCACGGCCGCGCCCGCGCTGTGCAGGGAGCTGGACGCCGGGACGGCCTTGATCTTGTACTGGGTAAAAGCGGAATCCGCGCTGAAGCTGAACGCGGCCGTGCAAAAGCCCGCGACGGCGGAAACGGCCGACACGTCCGGCCCGGTGACCGTCACGACGGGCACGGCGGTATCGAGCGTGATGGAATCCGTAACGGCCGCGCTTTCGTTGCCCAGCGCGTCGCGCAGCTTGAGGGACACGGTCTTTGCGCCGTCGCCCGTGGGCAAGGCGACGCTCTTGCTCGCAGCAAAGCTCTCCCAGCTTGCGGCAGCCTCCGTGGCGGCCGCGCTCGTGCCCCAAATCTTCATCTGGTAGCCCGTCGTGGACGCGTCGCTTGTGGTGACTTTGAGGGTAACAGCGGTTGTCGTACAATACGCCGCCCCGTTGTTGATGGATACCGATACGCCCGCAGGCGCGGTGCTGTCCAAGGTTACGTTAAAGAAACTGGCCATAAATAACGCCTCCTGTTATTCTTCTGATTTCAGCATAAGGTAGAAAAAACCGCCGGGCCGTGTATACGCGGCCTCCCCGCCCAATCGGATCTGCTTAACGCCCTGCGCGCCGCAAAAAACCGCGCGGACAAGGCTGGTAAAATATTGCAGCATCGCGTTTCACCCCTTGATAAAATAGAGCGTGTTGTCCTGCGGCACGAGGGCCTCATAGGAAGCGAGGCTCCCCGTCCACAGCCTTGTCACCGTGGCGGAAAATACGCCCTCGCCGCCGTCCCCGGCGCTGCCGTCCACCTCGCGCATGCAGATGACCGTGGGCACGGTGAGCGCCGCCTCCGGGGCCTCGCGCGCATAAATGCGCACATAGCCCGGCCCGCACAGCGCCACCGGCGCAAAGTTCCCCGTGCGCGCGTCCGGCGCGTCGAACACAACCTCCGCCGTCATGCCCGCCACAACCCCGGTGAGCGGAAGATCGGCCTTAAAGGGATAGTCCACATAGCTGTCGTCCGCCACAAAGGCGGATACGGGCGCGGCGACGGACGAAAATTGCAGCCGCCGCGCCTCCGCGCCGATGGACGCGGGCGTGACCGGGTCGCTGCCCGCAACGGCGTGGCTGCCGGCGTGCGCGCCGGGCACGTTGGTGATGACGGGCTTGTTTTTGATGAACGCGTCGCTTTCCGCGTCCTGCTCGGCCCAGTCGGATTGCACGTTGTCCTCGCCCAGCGCGTCCCCCAGCGCCACGATGGCCGCGCGCGCCTCCGCCGCCGCCGCGCGTGCATCGCGCGTGGCCTCCACAAGCGGCGGATAGGCCGTTTCGCTGCGAATGAGCTCCGTGCTCATCAGCGCCGTGCGGCAGCGGAAGGTGAAACGGCTGCTCGTAATGAGCGTTTCGCGCAGCGGGCCGCTGTACACCTGCACGTCCGCGCGCACATCCCCCGCACCGTAGCTGCCGGGATACAGCGTCACGGAAAAGCGGCCCGTGTCCGCAAGCAGCGCAATGCCCGTGGTCAGATCCTGCATGGCAAAGCCTGCCGAGGACGCGAACACGACGCACACGTCGCACCCGTCCAGCGCCACGGGAACTCCGTCGTTTTCGAGCGTAACGAACAATACGTTCCCCGTATCCCCCTCCACCACCTCGAACGGATGAAAGGGCAGGCTGCGCTTCATGTCCAGGGTGATGGCAAATTCCTTTGTATTCATGCTCCCTCCTTGCGGGCGGCTACCCGGCGCTTTCATTGTGCCACGAACGGGGCCCCGCGTTCTGTTGACTTTGGACACAAAAAAAGCCCCGTTTCTCTAGGAAAACGGGACTTTTGCTTTTGCTTGTGCCACAATCAGGCCGGCGCTTTGGGCCCTTCCTCCTCCTTCGTCTCCTCCGGCGGGACGTGCCTGGCGAACGCGCGCTCAATAAAAAGGGAACACAGCAGCGCGTTTACGCAGGGCAAAAACAGCAGCGGAAAGAAGAAGAACGCGCAGGCCGCGCCGCTCAGCGCCGTGAGCAGCAGCACGCCGAGCGTGGCGGGCAAATGCGCCGCCGCCATTTGCACAGCCGTCAGGCTCAGGGCTTTTACGTTGAAGGTGAAGCGCGAAAGCAGGGGGAAAAGCCAGCAGGTCGCCCCCGCCGGGAAAAGATAGAGCACGCGGTAGGCATAGCGCAGCCCCACCGCAAGGCGCACGCCCTCCTCCGCCCGCGCGGCGATAAAGCCGTAGCCCGCCGCAAGCAGCGCCCACAGCCCGAGCCAGAGCAGGCTTGTCAGCGCCCCAACCTTGAAATTCTCCCGAAAGACCCTGAAGAAGCGCGCGTATACCGCGCTGTCCTCCCCCCGCCGCACACAGCGCACCGCGCAATCGTACAGCGCGGCGCTCGCCGGGCCAATGGTAAACACGGGCAGGCAGCACAGAACCCAAAGCACGCTCAGCCCAACAAGGTCCGACAGCTTGCCTATGCCCTCAAAAATCGGGTTGTCCGCGCGAAACAGGCTTTTCATTTTTTCAGTATAGCACGCGCGGCCCGCCTTGTCACCCGGCGGCGCGGACGACGCGCAAAGCGCCCGTTGCGCGTCGTTTCACAAAGACTCGGCCCGGCAAAAGTTTGCCGGGCCAAGTTGTTCTTATAGACACAAGCTAAAGCGCACGCGCAAAACGCGGTCAGAGACGGGATTCTTAAGGGCGGAACGCCCTTAAGCGGGGCCCGGGGCAGAGCCCCGGCGTACCCGTTCTCCGTCCCCGTTATTTGCCGATATCCCTGTACACGTCCTCGAAGTATTCCACGAGGCTGGTGTCGTTGAGCCAGGTTTCCTGGGCCTCGGACCACGCGGTTTCGGCTTTTTCGGCCTTGGCGGCGGCGGCAAGCGCCTCGCGCGCGTCGTCGAGGGTCAGGGTGCGGGCCTCCTCGGGGCCGACGTACTGGATAATGTACAGCTTGCCGTCGGCGGAGAGAATTTCGGAATAAGCGCCGGCTTCAAGGCCGCGCACGGCGTTTTGCAGAGCCGGGGCCCAGGTATCGTCCGCGCCGCCGAGGTACATGAGCCGGCCCTTTTGGCCGATCGCCTCATAGGTGCCGTAGGCGTCGTCCTCGCCGTAGGCGAGCAGCACTTCGTCAAAGGACGCGCCGCTCTTGAGCTTTTCTAGCGCTTCCTCCAGGGCGGTGCGGGCGGCGGCGGAATACTCGGTGAAAATGGCCTCGGAATCGGTCTTAAGCTGGGCGTACTCGGTGGAGATCTCCGCAAGGCGCGCGCTGTGATCCACGGCGGTATCCAGCGAAAGCTGGCCGTATTCGGCCTCAAGCGCGGTCATGGACGCGGTCATTTCGCTGTAGGAGGCGTCCACCTCGCCCTCGGGGGTAACGGCAATCGCCTTTACGCGCACAAAGCCCTCGGGCACGACGAGCGCGGGGGTCGCGCCGTTCATTTCGGCGTCCTCGGCGGCAAGAACATACTCGGCGGGGGTCTTTTCAAAGAGCTCCTTTTGCGCGAGCAACTGCTCGTCGTAATAGGCGGTCAGCTCCTCGTCCGTAAGCGCGATGGCCTGCTTGTATGCCTCCTCGGTGAGCGCGGCGACCTTTTGATCGTACACATACTGGCGATACCATGTCTGATACGCGTCGTAATTCATGTTCCAGCCGTTTTGATCGAGGGTTTCGTTGATGATTTCCAGCGCGCGCGCGGACACGTTTTCCGCGCCCTCGCCGGCGGCCTGGGATTCATACTGCTCGATAAGGCCCGCGAAAAACTCGTCGGCCTGCGCGGCGACCTCGGCCTCCTGCTCGGCTGTGAGCGGATTTACGCCCAGAAGCGTGCCCTGCTGCAAAATGAGCTTTTCGAGCACCATGCCGGAGAGCGCGTAATCCTGATAGCTCTCGATATCCGCAGCGGCCGTGGGCGTTTCAAGGCCGTAGGCTGTGTAATAGGAAAGCATGGATTCGTACTCGTTGATCAGCTCGCCCTTGGTGATCTCGTAATCGCCAACCTTGGCCGCGATTTGCGCGCGCTCCTCGTCGGTGTACACACGCGCGTCGCTTTGGGCGTCAGAGGGCGTGGCGGTGGCTTCGTCTTCCCCGCCGGGCAGGGCGCAGGCCGCGAGGGCGAGCGCGAGCGCAAGGGTGAGCGCAAGCGCGGTTGCTGTGCGTAAGAAACGTTTCATTCCCAAATTTTCTCCTTCTTCCGGGCATAAACCCGGGCGATCTGCCGCAGCGCGGCATAAGGGCATTATATGCTTTCGCGCGGTGCGAAGCAATCCGTAATTGTGTAGACGAATTGTGGCAATCTATCGACAACGGCCCGAACGTCCGCATTTTTCATGCGCAAACAGATGGCGGGCGGGTCCGTTGCGGCAAATCGCGCGTCGGGCTCGGCGGAGAGCGCGAGCAGCAGCTTTCCGCCGTCAAGCTCGGCCTCGGGTGCAAACACGAGCTTGGCCTCGCCCTCGCGCACCGTTATGCCGGCAACGCCCGCGCGGGACGCGTAGGCTTTAATGATCGCGCAGTCCACGAGATTGAGCACGCTGGCAGGCGGCTCGCCATAGCGGTCCGTCAGTTCGTCGAGCAGGTCGGCCCGCGCCTCCGCGCCGTCCAGCTCCGCGATGCGGCGGTAAAAGGCCAGCCGCTGCACGCCGCTTGGGATATAGGCGACGGGAATATGCGCGTCGAGCGGAATATCCACCGACGTGTCCACGCGGGGCGCGGGCGTTTCGCCGCGCGCCTCGGCCACCGCGCTTTGCATAAGCTTCATATAATATTCATAACCGATATCGGCCATAAAGCCGTGCTGCTCCGCCCCAAGAAGGCTCCCCGCGCCGCGAATCTCCAAATCGCGCATGGCGATGGAGAAGCCCGCGCCAAACTGCGTAAACTCGCGGATGGCCATGAGGCGCTTGCGGGCCAGCTCATTGCCCGAAAGATCGCGCCGCACGGTAAAATACGCGTAGCCCAGGCGCGTGCTGCGCCCCACGCGCCCCTTGAGCTGATAGAGCTGGGCAAGGCCCATCGTATCCGCGTCGATGACTACGAGCGTGTTTACGTTGGGGATATCCAGCCCGCTTTCGATGATGGTGCTGCACAGCAGGATGTCGGCGCGGTATTCGTAAAAATCGAGCATGGTCTGCTCAAGCCTGCCCTCGGGCATCTGACCGTGGCCGACGGCGATGCGCGCGCCGGGCAGCAGCTCGGCCAGCTTGCGCGCCATGGTCTCCATGGACTGCACGCGGTTATACACCACATACGCCTGCCCGCCGCGCGCCAGCTCGCGCGAAAGCACGTCGGAAAGCAGCGCGTCGGTATATTCCAGAACAAAGGTCTGCACGGGATAGCGGGATTCGGGCGGGGTTTCGATCACGCTGATATCGCGTATGCCGGAAAGCGACATGTTCAGCGTGCGCGGAATGGGCGTGGCGCTGAGGGTGAGCACGTCCACGGACTGGCGCAGGTTTTTAAGCTGCTCCTTGTGTCCCACGCCGAAGCGGTGCTCCTCGTCCACAATGAGGAGGCCGAGGTTTGCAAAGCGCACGTCCTTGCTCAAAAGCGCGTGCGTGCCGATGACCAGATCGAGCCCGCCCGCCGCGAGCTGCTTTTTGATTTCCTGCCGTTTTTTTGCGTCGGCAAAGCGGGAAAGGCAGGCGATGCGCACGGGGAAATCCGCAAAGCGCGCCATGGCCGTGGCGTAGTGCTGCTGGGCGAGTATGGTCGTGGGCACGAGAAGGGCGCACTGCATGCCGTCGCCGAGCGCCTTGCACGCGGCGCGCAGCGCAACCTCGGTCTTGCCGTAGCCCACGTCGCCGCAAAGCAGGCGATCCATGGGCCGATCCTTTTCCATATCGGCCTTGATCTCGCGAATGCACTGGAGCTGATCGGGCGTTTCCACATAGGGGAAGCGCTCCTCGAATTTTTTCTGCCAGGCGGAATCCGCTGAAAACGCGTGCCCCTTCACGCTCCCGCGCGCGGCGTAGAGCGCCACGAGGTCGAAGGCGAGCTTCTTGGCCGATTCGCGCGCCCGGCCCACCCGCTGCTGCCACTCCGAGCCGCCGAGCTTGGAAAGCGGCGGCACGGTATCCTCTCCGCCGCCGCCCACGTATTTTTGCACGCGGTCCATCTGGTCGGTGGGGATATAGAGCTTATCGCCCCCGCGATATTCCAGCAGCAGGTAATCGCGGGTGACGTTCTGCACCGTGAGCTTTTCAATGCCCGTAAAGCGGCCCACGCCGTGCGCCTCGTGCACGACGTAATCGCCCACGGCCAGCTCCGAAAAGGACAGGGCTTTCCGCTTTTTGCCCAGGCGGCGCGGCGCCTCCGCGCGCGTAAACAGCTCCGCCTCGGTGAGCACCGTGAGCTTGAGAAGGGGGTAGGCAAAGCCGCGCGCAAGGCGCGCCGAAAGCGCGAGCGCCTCGCCGGGCACGGGCGGTCGGGCAAGCGCATCGGCCCGCGCCGTTTCCGCGCCAAAGCCCTCCAGCGTCTCCGCGAGCGAATCCCGCTGCGCGCCGGCAAAGAGCAGCACGCTCTCGCCCTGCGCCTTGAGGCGGGTCACGTCGCGCGCCAGCTCCTCCATGTCGCCCAGATATTTACCCGGGCCGCGCGCGTCAAACTGCACGACCTCCCGCGCGGGGAAGGCGGGATGCGTGCGCGCGAGGGTATAGCAAACGAGCGTCCGGGGGCCGGAAAGCCGGGATAGCGCCTCCTGCGCGGAAAGCAGGAGATTCCCCTGCTGCGGCGCGCCTTCGCCGCGCTCGAGCATGGCGGTGAACTGCTCGCGGAAGGCGATTTCCGTAAAGCGCGCGCTCTCCTCGAGGCGGCTTGGCTCGTCCGCGAGCAGCAGCGCGTCTTTCGGCAGATAATCAAAAAGCGAACTTGGCTCGTCAAACAGGAGCGGAAGCAGCGCGTCCGCGCCCGCGCAGGGCGCGTTTTGCGACCACGCAAGCTCCTGCTCGGTGAAGCCGACCCGGCCGCGAATGGCCGAAAGCGCGCGCGCCATGGCCTCGGGCGGCTGGGGCGTTTCGTAAGCGGGGGGAAGGGTGAGCTGCCGGAGCTGCTCCGTGGCGCGCTGGGTTTGCGGATCGAAGCGGCGCATCTGATCGATCTCGTCGCCAAAAAACTCGATGCGCACCGGGCCGTCCTCCTGCGGGCAGTATACGTCCAGTAGATCGCCGCGCAGCGAAAGCTGGCCCGGCCCCTCCACCAGCTCCACGCGTTCATAGCCCGCTCGCACAAGCCGTTTAAGTAAGGCGCGCGGCTCCACGCTGCCGCCTGTTTCCACGCTTTCCACCATGGCGAAAAATTCCGCCGGGGGCGCGAGGCGCTGCATGAGCGCCGGCAGGGTGGCCACAATCGCGGCGGGCCGCCCCAGCGCGAGGCGCGTGAGCACCGCCACGCGCTGCGCGCGCAGCTCGCCCGACGCCGCGCACACATGCACGAGCGGCGTTTCCCGCGCGGGGTAGCGCAGCGCGTCCACGCCGAAAAGGCGCAGCTCGGCCGTAAGATCCGTGGCCGCCACATCCGTTTGGACGGCAAAAAGCAGCGTGCGCCCCTGTGCGAGCGCCGCCGCCACATGCGCGCGCGCGCCTTCTGGCAGGCCAAAGGCCGCAACCGGGCCCTTGCCCCCCTCCAGCGCTTCCCTGGCGCGCCGGAAGTCCGTTGCGGCGGACAGAATATCCAGTATGGGGTTGTGCGTAGCCGTTATTTCTCAGCCCCTTCGTGTTTTTTATTGTATTTTCCCTGCGCGTCGGAAAGCCTGCCCTGCAAAATGAGCGTGACCGCGTCCGCCGCGCGCGCATACGCGCCGGCGAGCGTTTCCCGCTCGGCCTTACCGGGCCGCCCCAGCACATAGTCCGCCAGCTCGCCTTCGCGGTGGTCGCCTACGCCGATGCGGACGCGGATAAACGAATCGCTGCCCACGCAGGCGATGATGGAGCGCATGCCGTTGTGCGTGCCGCCGCTCCCCCTTTCGCGGATGCGCAGCGCGCCCACCGGCAGCTCGATATCGTCGTAGAGCACGATGAGGCTTTCCGGCGCGAGCTTGTAAAAGTGCATGATGGCCTGCACGCAGTCCCCGGATCGGTTCATATAGGTCTGGGGCTTGCACAGCGCCACGCGCGCGCCATTATACGCGCCCTCGCCGTACAGGCCCGAAAAGCCCTTTTTGCGCACGGAGACGCCGAGCGCGTCCGCCAGCGCGTCGAGCGCGCGAAAGCCCGCGTTGTGGCGCGTATTGCGGTAGGCAAGGCCCGGATTGCCCAGGCCGACGACAAGATACATGGGGTTCTCCTTCGGGTATGGGGGAATGGGCGTTTTGTCCCTTCCCGAGCCGCGCTTTTTGCGCCTTCCCCATTGTACACCGGCGAACCGCGCTTGACAACCTTGGATTCGCTGTGATAAACTGCCCGCATATATGAGCTTTGACGGAAAGAGTACGCTGCGCGAGCAGGCCAAGAGAGCCGGGGCAAGGTGCGAGCCCGGATCTGTCAGGCGGCGGAACATGGCTCCCGAGCTCCCGGCGGCGAACGCTTCATTTGCCTCAGCCACGGCGGCACGCGCCCGATACAGCGCGGACTTATGCCCCCGTAGCTTGGCGGGGAAGTAGGGTGGTACAACAGACGTGCTTTGCGCATGCTGTCCTTACATGGGCGGCATGCTATTTTTTATCAGGAGGAAGAAACCCATGAACGAAAACAAACAGCCCTTTTACATCACCACGCCCATCTATTACCCGAGCGCGAAGCTGCACATCGGGCACGCCTACTGCACCGTGGCCACCGACGCCATCGCGCGCTACAAGCGCCAGCGCGGCTACGACGTGTTTTTCCTCACCGGCTCCGACGAGCACGGCCAGAAGATCGAGCGCAAGGCCAAGGCGGAGGGCGTGTCCCCCAAGCAATATGTGGACAGGATCGTGGGCGGTTTTCAGGAGCTGTGGAAGCTGCTGGATATCTCCTACGACAAGTTTATTCGCACCACCGACGCGGAGCACGTGGCGGCCGTACAGAAAATTTTCAAACGCCTCTACGAGCAGGGCGACATCTATAAATCCAGCTACAAGGGCCACTACTGCACGCCCTGCGAGAGCTTTTGGCTCGAGCGGCAGCTTGTGAACGGCAAATGCCCGGACTGCGGGCGCGACGTGGAGCTCGTCGAGGAGGAAAGCTATTTCTTCCGCCTCAGCAAATACGCCGACCGGCTTATTCAGCACATCAAGGACAACCCGAGCTTCATCCAGCCGGTAAGCCGCACCAACGAGATGCTGCAAAACTTCCTTCTGCCGGGCCTGGAGGATCTGTGCGTTTCGCGCACAAGCTTCAAGTGGGGCATTCCTGTCGATTTTGACGAAAAGCATGTAGTATATGTATGGATCGACGCGCTTTCCAACTATATTACGGCGCTCGGGTGGGGAAGCGAGGATGATTCCCTCTATCGCAAATACTGGCCGGCGGACGTGCACATCGTAGGCAAGGAGATCGTGCGCTTCCACACCATCATCTGGCCCATCATGCTCATGGCGCTCGATTTGCCCCTGCCCAAGCAGGTATTCGGGCACGGCTGGCTGCTGCTCGACGGCGGCAAAATGGGCAAATCCACAGGCAATGTGGTGGATCCCGCCCAGCTCTGCGCGCGCTACGGCGTGGACGCAATCCGCTATTTTCTGCTGCGCGAGGTTCCCTTCGGCTCGGACGGCACCTTCTCCAACGAGGCGCTCATTTCGCGCATCAATACCGATTTGGCAAACGATCTGGGCAATCTGCTCTCCCGCACGGTGGCCATGCTCGGCAAATATTTCGACGGCGAAATTCCCGTGCCCGGCACAGGCGCCGACGAGGATTTCGATCTCACCAAGCTCGCCATGGAGCTGCCCGGCAGGGTGGACGCGCAGATGACGGCCTGGCACATCCCCGACGCGCTGGCGGAGATTTGGAAGCTGGTGGGCGCGTGCAACAAGTATATCGACGTGACCGCCCCCTGGGTGCTGGCAAAAACCGACGAGGGCAAGCTGCGGCTCCAAAGCGTGCTGTATAACCTCGCCGAGTGCCTGCGCATCGTGGCCATCCTCCTTGCGCCGTATCTGACCGCGACCCCGGAGAAGATGTTTGCCCAGCTCGGCACGCCCGCGCATCTGCGGGATATCGAGCATGTTTACTGGGGCGGAACCGTGCCCGGCACGCGGGTGGAGAAGGGCGAGGCCCTGTTCCCGCGCATTGACGCGGAAAAGGAGCTTGCCGCGCTCGAGGCGGAAACGGCCCGCACCAAGGCGGCCGCGCAGGCTGAAAACGCCCGCTCCGAACAATCTCCCGCAGCCCCGCAAGCCCCCGAAGCCCCCGAAGCGGCCAATACGCCCGACGTACCGGAGACTGCGGGCAAGGCGCTGATCGCGTATGAGGATTTTGAAAAGGTCGAGCTTAAGCTGGCCAGGGTGCTCGCGTGCGAGGCGCTCCCCCGCGCCAAGAAGCTCCTCAAGCTCACGGTGGACGTGGGCGGCGAAACCCGCACGGTGGTATCGGGCATCAAAAAATGGTACGAGCCTGAGCAGCTTGTGGGCAAGACCGTGGTGCTCGTGGCGAATTTGCAGCCCGTCACGCTCTGCGGCGTGGAGAGCCGGGGCATGATCCTCTGCGCCTCCGACGAGGGCGAACGGCTTTCCGTGGTAACGACGCTTTCCGAGCTGCCCAGCGGGCTGACGGTGCGGTAGAGCCCCATGCGCCTGTTTGATACGCATGTGCATTTGCTTGACGAGCGCTTTGACGCGGATCGCGGCGCGCTCTGCCAAGCGCTTCCCGAAGCCGGGGTCGCGCGCGCGCTGGAGGCGTGCACAGAGGCCGGGGATATCCCGCGCATCCGCGCGCTCGTCGCCATGTATCCATACCTTTACGGCTCCGCGGGCATCCATCCGCACGAGGCGCTGACCGCGTCGAATGAAAGCTTGAGCGCCGTGCGCGCGGCGCTCTCCGAGCCCGGGTTTGTGGCCGTGGGCGAAATCGGCCTTGATTACCACTACGATTTCGCCCCGCGCGAGGCGCAGCGGGCCGCCTTCGACGCGCAGCTTGCCATTGCCTGCGAAAAAAACGCGCCCGTGATCATTCACGACCGCGAGGCCCACGGCGATACGCTCGATTTGCTTCGCGCCTACAAGGGCCGGCTCAGGGGCGAGCTGCACTGCTTTTCCGGCAGCTATGAATTTGCCCGGGAATGCGTGGATATGGGCCTGTACATCGCCTTCGGCGGCGCGCTCACCTTCAAAAACGCGCCCAAACAGCGCGACGCCGCCGCCAGGCTCCCCCTCGACGCGCTCCTTGTTGAAACTGACTGCCCCTACATGACCCCCGAGCCTCATCGCGGCACGCGCAACGAGCCCGCCCTTGTGCGCCTCGTGGTGCAAAGGCTTGCCGAGATTCGCGGCGAGGAGCCAGCCCGCGTGGCCGAAGCCACGTTCGAGAACGGCTCGCGGCTGTTTGGCCTTGCGTAGCAACGGCGGGAGCGCCGCCCCTGCGCCCCCTATACATCGTATTTTCTGAGCAGCGCGTCGAGCGCCTCGCGCAAGAGAATGGCCTCGCCAATGCCCTCGCGCTGGGAAACCTTGGTGAGGCGCTTGAGCTGCTCGGCGGTATAGTGGGCGGTTTTGGTGACCATTTTTTCCTCCCGGGCGAGGCAAACGCGGTCGCGGCCCAGAAGCTTGCCCCGAAACAGCGCGCCCTCGGCCTTGCGGATGAGCTCGGGAACCGTGGACGCGTCCTGCACGGCGGCGGCAATGCCTGCGGAGACGGTCAGCGCGCCGCCGTCCGGGAGCTGGACGGCGTAGCCTTGCCGGATGCGCTCCATGAGCAGGAAAACCTCCTCCTTCTCCATGCGCTCCGGGAAGAGCAGCGCGAATTCATCCCCACCGTAGCGGAACAGGCGCGTATCCTTCGGCACGCATGAAGCCACATACCGCCCCGTCTCAATGAGCACCCGGTCGCCCGCCTCAAGCCCGAATTCCTTGTTCACGCGCGCAAACAGATCCACATCCAGCATCGCGAGCACAACCTCGCGCTCGTCGGCAAGCGCCGCGCCCAGCGCTTTTTCCAGCGCGCCCGCGAGCGGCAGCGCCAGCGCCTCGTTTACCGCGTTTCGTTTTTGTTCCGACATCGCTTATATCCCCCGTTCAAAATACTATAACGACAAGATAATTTGTTAAATATTATTTGTCAAGTACTACTTCTTTAATAATTTTGAAAAGCGCCCGTACTTTGTCGCAGGGCATGTTCATGAAAGCTTTTCAGGCAATTAGGCGCTCTGTGCGCCTGTGTAATCGATTCTTGCGGCTTCGTTTTGAAGTTTTCTTCAAAATCAGCGCGAAAACTCTTTCTCTGCAAGCCGCAGACTTTTTCATGAACATGCCCTGACTTTGCCGCGCGGGCGGTTTACAAGCCGCGCGAAAGCCGATATAATAAGCATACTTTTCTTTTCACAAGAAAAGCCCGGCTCCGTTTTGCGTGCAATCAGTGATTGTATGCAATCTGCGATTGCATGGAGCGCGCGACGAGCCGTTTTTGGGAGGATAGTTATGTATCGCAAGGTATCGACGGATCTGAACTTTGTCCCGCGGGAAAAGGAAGTTCTGCGCTTCTGGAAGGAAAACGCCGTTTTTGAAAAGGCGCTGAAGCAGAACGAGGGCGCAAAGCCCTTCACCTTTTACGACGGGCCCCCGACCGCCAACGGCAAGCCGCACATCGGGCATGTGCTGACCCGTTGCATGAAGGATATCATTCCCCGCCACCGCGCCATGAAGGGCTACGACGTGCTGCGCAAGGCCGGCTGGGATACGCACGGCCTGCCGGTGGAGCTCGAGGTCGAAAAGCTGCTCGGCCTCGACGGCAAGGAGCAAATCGAGCGCTACGGCGTGGAGCCGTTTATTCAGGCGTGTAAAAAATCCGTCTGGAAGTATAAGACCGAGTGGGAGGAAATGTCCGATCGCGTGGGCTTTTGGGCCGATATGGAGCACCCGTACGTCACCTACGAAGACGAGTATATCGAATCCGAGTGGTGGTCGCTGAAAACCATTTACGAAAAGGGCCTGCTCTACAAGGGCTATAAAATCGTGCCCTATTGCCCGCGCTGCGGCACGGCGCTGTCCTCCCACGAGGTGGCGCAGGGCTATAAGGATGTGAAGGAAACCTCCGCCATCGCGCGCTTCTATCTCGCGGACGAGCCCTCCGTGGCGGTGCTGGCGTGGACGACCACGCCCTGGACGCTGCCAAGCAACGTGGCTCTGTGCGTCAACGCGGCCGAGACCTATGTGCGCGCGGAAAAGGATGGACAGCAGTATATTCTGGCCGAGGCGCTGGCAGAAAGCGTGCTGGGCGAGGGGGCGGAGATCGTTGCGCGCTTTGCGGGCGAAACGCTCGTGGGGCGCGAATATCAGCCGCTTTTCGAGCTGCCCGTGCAGTTTGGCGATAAACGCGGCTACCGCATCGTGGCGGACGATTATGTGACGCTCACCGACGGCACGGGCGTGGTGCACATCGCCCCGGCCTTCGGCGAGGACGACGCGCGCATCGGCCGGCGCGAGGCGCTCCCCTTCGTGCAGCTTGTGGATACGACCGGCCGCCTGCGCGGCGGTACGCCCTGGGACGGCGTGTTCGTCAAGGACGCGGATCAGCGCATCCTCAAAGCGCTGCGGGAGAGCGGCAAGCTGTTTGCCGCGCTTCCCTTCGAGCACAGCTATCCCTTCTGCTGGCGCTGCGATACGCCGCTGATCTACTATGCCCGCGAGAGCTGGTTTATCAAAATGACCGCCGTGCGCGATCGGCTCATGGCCGCAAACCGCCGCGTCAACTGGCTGCCCGAAACGATCAAAGAGGGCCGCATGGGCAACTTCATCGAAAACGTGATCGATTGGGGCATTTCGCGCGAGCGCTACTGGGGCACGCCGCTGCCG
>CAZWSI010000002.1:0-131450 GCA_964636405.1 uncultured Oscillospiraceae bacterium | reverse complement strand
CGGTAGAGCAGAATGACCATATCCGCGTCCTGCTCGATGGAGCCGCTCTCGCGCAGATCGGAAATCATGGGCATATGATCGGCGCGCTGATCCGGGCCTCGGTTGAGCTGCGCGCAGATGATGATGGGAATGTCGAGCTCGCGGGCAAGGAGCTTGAGCTGCCTTGACATATCGGAGATCTCCTGCTGGCGGTTGTCGTTCTTTCTGCCGCCGCTGCCCTGCAAAAGCTGTAAATAATCGATCACAACGAGGTCGAGCCCGGAGCGCGCCTTGAGACGGCGGCACTTGCTGCGGATATCGGGCACGGTGACGTTGCCGGTATCGTCGATATAGAATTTGCACGCGCTCACGGGCGCGAGCTTGGCCATGAGGTGGTTCATGTCCTCGTTGTCCATCGCGCCTTCCTTAATTTTCTGGGAATCCACCATGGCCTCCGTGCAGAGCATGCGCATGACGAGCTGTTCGGCGGACATTTCCAGGCTGAACATGAGCACGGAGCGGTTATTGTGGATGGCGGCGTACTGGGCCATGTTGAGCGCAAAGCTCGTTTTGCCCATGGCGGGGCGGGCGGCTACAATGATGAGGTCGCTGTTTTGAAGGCCGCTGGTTATGCGGTTGAGGTCCGCAAAGCCCGTTGAAATGCCCGTAAGCTGGCCCTTGCGGCTGGCCAGCTCGCCGATATAGTTGAAGGCCGCGGGCACGATCTCCGAAATGGGCGTGAGCGAATCCTCGGTTTTGCGCATGGAGATATCGTATATACGCTTTTCCGCGTCGTTGAGCGATTGCTCGAGCGCCTTTTCGTCGTCCATGCCGTCGCGTGCAATCTGCGTGCCCGCGCGAATGAGCTGGCGCTGCACGCTCTTTTCCTCCACGATGCCGATGTAGTTTTGCACATTGGCGGCCGTGGGCACAAAGGCCATGAGCTCCGTAATATAGGGGAGCCCGCCCGCACGGGCAAGCATGCCGTGGCGCTCGAGCTCGTTTGCGAGGGTCACCAAATCCACCGCGCTCCCGCCGGCGTGGATTTCGCGCATAGCGGAAAAAAGCTGCTCGTGCGCGGGCAGATAAAAATCCTCCGCGTGCAGCTGCTCAAGGGCGAGCTCAAGCGCGTCCCTGTCGATAAGCATGCTGCCGAGCACCGAGCGTTCCGCGTCGGCTGCGTGCGGCGGCAGGCGGATTGCTTCGGGAGATTGTTCCATGCTACTCCTTCACAATCACCTTTACCTGCGCGAAGGTGTTTTCAAACAGACTGATTTTGACGGTATATTCGCCCGTCGCGCGGATAGGGTCGCTGAGCGCAATTTTCTTTTTATCCACGTCGAAGCCCTTCTGCTCCTTGAGCGCCTGCGCGATTTCCTTGCCCGTGACCGCCCCGAAGAGCCGCCCGTTTTCTCCCACGCGCGCGGCGACGGTCACCACCGCGCCCTCGAGCTTTTTAGCGGCTTCCCGCGCCTCCACGCCTGCGGTGAATTTTCGGTGCGCGGCCGCGCTCTTTTGAATATTGGCCGCGTTCACGGCCGATGCGTCGGCGGGTGTGGCCAGCTTGCGCGGCAGAAGATAATTGCGGGCGTAGCCATCGGACACGTCCACGATTTCACCCTTCTTGCCGGTGCCCTTTACGTCCTGTTCCAGTAACAGCTTCATGTGAGATTCGCCTCCTCCAAGTATTGCATAATGCTTTCCTTCACGGCCGCGCGGGCCTCGGTGAGCTTCATGTCCCAAAGCTGGGCGCCGGCCATGGTCAAATGCCCGCCGCCGCCGAGCTTTTCGCACACGAGCTGCGCGTTGATGCGGCCCAGCGACCGGCCCGACAAATTCACGACCCCCTCCTCGCCGCCGAGGACGAAAGCCGCCTCGATGCCGCGGATGCCGACCAATTCATCGGCCGCCTTGGCTGCGATCAGCTTGGCGTTGTGCGTGCCCTCCCGGCAGACGGCCAGCGCGATGCCCGGGCCGAGCAGCTCCGCCGATTTAACGGTATCCGCACAGTCCACATAGCTTTCCAGATCGTCCTGAAAGAACTGCTTGACCATGGACATGTCCGCGCCGTTTTTGCGCAGATAGCCCGCCGCCTCGAAGGTGCGCGAGCCGACGTTAAAGGCGAAGTGCTTTGTGTCCACGGTAATGCCCGCCAGCAGCGCCCCGCACACAAAGGCGGGCGGCCGCAGCGCGTCGTCAAAATAATGCAGCACCTCGGTGATCAGCTCGCTTGCGGACGAAGCGCGGCTTTCGAGATAATGCAGCGTGGCGTTGTCGATATAGTCCGAGCTGCGGCGGTGGTGGTCGATGAGCACGATGCGGCTCGACATGCCGATGAGCTCCGGCGCGATGGTTGTGACGGGCCGCTGGGTATCCACAATGACCAGCACCGAGGTGGGCCGCATCATCTTCTCGGCCTGCTCCGGCGGAATGAGAATGCCCGCGTAGGCGGGGGTGGCGCGAATGTGCTCCACCACGCGGTCGATGGAGGCGTTGGCCGCGTCGAGCACGATAAAGGCGCGCGAGCCGATGTGCTTGGCGCAGGTGGCTACGCCCAGCGCCGCGCCGAGGCAATCCATATCCGCGTTTTTATGGCCCATAATGAACACGTCCCCGGCGTTTTCAAAGAGCTGGCGCAGCGCCTTGGCAAAGAGCCGGGCCTTGACGCGCGACTGCATGGAATCAAGCTGCATCCTGCCGCCGAAGAAGCGATAGTTCGTGCCCTGCTTGACCACGGCCTGATCGCCCCCGCGGCCCAAAGCAAGCTCCATGGCGGCGCGCGCGGCTTCGTCGGAAGGGGCCAGGCGGTCGGCCACGCCCACCGAGATGGAGAGCGTAACGGTTACGCCCGTGCCGGTGTCGATTTTATGCGCCTCGTCCAGCAGCGGGAAGCGCTTTTCCTCCAGCTCCGCGAGCCGCAGCGCCTCAAAGATGACGAGGAAGCGACCGTTTTCATAGCGGCGATACAGCCCGCCCAGCTCGCGCGAAAATTCCGACACAAGCCGTTCCACCTCGGCCAGCACGCTTGTGCGGTGAAACTGGGTATCGCCCGTAAGCTCCTCATAGTTGTCTACATAGATCAGCGCCACATAGGGCATTTGCTCCTCGTGGAGGCGCTTGTAGTGCGCGGCCTCGGTGCGGTCGATCCAATACTGGAAAACGAGCTGCCGCTCCGCGCTCTTGCGGGCAATGGGCATGCTCATGACCTGATAGGAGCCGCCCGCCCACTCGAAGGCCGAGGCCGCAAGCGGCGCGGCGGGATTATACAGCGGCATGAGCTGGCGGATATTCTTGTGTGCGGAAAGCTTGCCGAAAAGCTCGTTGCGCCAAACAATGCTTCCATCCTGCGCAAGCAGCGCGCAGGGAACGTTCACCTCGTTGATAATCTGGGCCCCGGCGGCGGCATTTTCGTCAAACAGGCTGTCCATGTGGGCGCGCAGCTTTGTGTCGCGGCTGCGCAGCACGCCGTAGAGCACGCCCAGCACGACCAGACAGAGCGCGAACGCGCCGCAGGCGATATACAGGCGGTATGTGGAAAAATAGCTCGCCGCGTACAGCCCCGCGCAAAGAAGGGCGGTCAGCGCCAGCACGATCCAGAGGATATTTTGCGGCTTTTTACTCATAGGCAAACTCTCCGGCGCGCGGCCATCATGGATTTTGGGGCGTATTGAGGGAGGCGCCGCCGTCGCGCTCGCGGAAGCGGAATAGCTGCTCGACGCACCCGAACATCATCAAAAGCGATTGCGCAAGCGGGAGGAACACGCCCAACAGAATATAAACAAGCGTCCGGCGGCCCGTAACGGCCTTGCCCTTGCGCACGATAAAATAATCCACTACGGAAAGCCCCTGCACGATGAGCGGCGCGCCCACCACCACGTTGACCGCCGCCGTCACGCCCTCCGCGTAATCCAATCCGATCCACTCCAGCGCGAGGGAGCCAATCAGAAGCAGCAGCAGGCCGGGCGTCCAGGCGCGCGGCAGGGACCAGAAGCGGAAGGCGGCCATGGACGCGAGCCCCAGCGCCCTTTTGCGGACAAAGAGGCGGAAGAACAGGAGGTTTGCAAGGCCCAGCGCCGCGCCGAAGACGCAGAGCACGGGCACGACGAGCAGGGGCACGGACTGCGACACCGCGCCCAGCGACGATTCAAAGAGCGCGGCCGCGTCGGCCGGAAGCTGCGCGATAGCGTCGGCCGCCAGCAGACGATATTCGGTCAAAGCCGCGTCTGTCAGGGCCTGCACGCTCGCAAAGGGCCCCGCCCCGGAGAGAATGCCCGGCAGGCAGACCGCGCAGTACAGGCACGCGACCGATACGGCCGCGACAGCCGCCGCGGCGTACAGGCAGCGCAGGCGTTTTTTTTGCAGAATATACAGGCCAAGCGCGCCGCACACGGCCAGCGCCGTTAGCGCGAGCGCAGCGGGAAGCGGCATAAGAAAAAGCTCCGCTCCCAGCAGCAGCGCGCCGAAAACGCCCAGCCAGCCGGGCCGGGTGCGGAACATGGCGTATGCCCAGAGCGCGGGCACGATCAGCAGGGCAAAGGGGAAAACCGCCGTCGCGAGCGCCGCCGCGGCGGATACAAGAAGAAGGCTCCGGCCCCGACCGGATTGCGATAAATTGCTATTCTGCTCCATACGACCATTTTACGGCGAAACGGGCAATACGTCAATCAATAAAGCGGCGGGCATCGCGCTTTGCGCTCCTTGCGCGCTTCCCCCTCCCCGCAACAGCGCCGCTATGGGCGCTATGGGATGGCGCCCGCCGCACAAGCAAGCCGGGCGGCGGCCTTGGGCAAGCAATCGCCATATATCGCGCGGAGCCCTTGCGCGGCGGGAAATAATGCTCTATAATCAGTGTCGATGAAGCGCTTGAAACGAAAGATCTTTTGGGAAGAATATTGGATGGTGGCTTACCGGCGGGCCGAGGCCGACGAGCCTATGCCGCGCGACGGGACGATCCGGCGCTATGAAAAGCTGCGCGCGCCCGCCGGCTATTGGTGCGCCGATCCGTTTTTGGTGGAGCGCGGCGGGGAAACGTGGCTCTTTTGCGAGATGGTGCGCCGCTATACGCGCCGGGGCGTGATCGGCTGCTGCAAGCTTACCGGCGAGGAAAACCCGCTGCTGCGCCCCATTTTGCAGCTCCCCTGCCACACCTCCTATCCGGCGGTGTTCCGCTACGGCGGCCAGTATTACATGGTTCCCGAAACGCTGGGCAGCCGTTCGGTCGAGCTGTACCGGGCGGTGCATTTCCCCTGTGAGTGGAAGCATGAGCGCACGCTGCTTTCCGGCGTGTCCATGGTGGATACCACGCCCGTGGTCGAAAACGGCCGCGTGACGCTTTATTTCTATGAGCCCGATGACGAACGGGGCGTGCATACGCTCTCTTCGGCCGAGCTGAATATGTCCGTTCTCGCTCTCGGCGAGCGCACGGTGCGCCGCGTCTATACGGAAAAGCGCGGCCGTGGCGCGGGCGGCTTTTTTACGGAAAACGGCGTGCGCATGCGCCCCTCGCAGGACAACCGCGCCGTTTACGGCGGTCGCATCGAATACATGGCTGTTTCCGAGGAAGGCGGCCGCTATGTTGAGGAGCCGGCGGGCGTTTTCTCGCCGGAATCCATCGAAACGGGCGCGCGCAAGGGCTTTATCGGCCTGCACACGGTCAACCGTGCGGGCGGCTTTGAGGCGGTCGATCTGTTTTACCGCAGCTTTTCACTTTTGCGTCCCATCGAGGCGCTGCGCTTCCGGCTGGAGCGGTTCCTGTAACGGGCGTGGCGGAGGATATGCCGGTGAAGCCTACCCAAGACCCCGTAACGGTGCTATTTTTATGCAGCTACGCCGCGCCCTACGGCGGCAATTTTATCGCCTCGCTCCTCGCGCTTGAAGAAGGACTGGCCGCGCGGGGCGTGCGCGCCGTTTATGCGTTTCCAGAAGCGGCCCGCGCGCGGGATTGGTTCGTTCGCCTGTGCGCGGATGGGCATACGCTCGTGACGCTCGATTTATCGCGGGGATTCTTTTCTAGGCTTCGCGCGCTGTGCGCGCTGCTCGACCGCTTTCGCGCGGCTGTGCTTCATGTCCATTTTGCCGAATTTTTGACCGCCGAATGCGCGGCCCTGCTGCGCCCGCGTCTTGCGCGCCTCGTGCTGCATCTGCACTCCGATTTTTCCGGCGGCAAAGCGCCGGGCCTGCTTGGACGCGTCAAGCGCGCCGCCAAGCGCGTGCCGGAGCTGCTTGTGGGCAAAAAGCGCCTGCGCAAAATCGCAGTGGGCGCGTATATGGCGCGCGCCGAGCGCGGCTGCGTGTATATTCACAATGCCCTCGCGCCCAGGCGCTTAACGGACGAAGCGATGGGCCGGGCTGAAATGCGCGCCCGCCTCGGCCTTGCCGAAACGGATACGCTCGTGCTCCTGTTTGGATGGTCGCCGCACGTAAAGGGCGCGGATCTGGCCGCAAACGCCGTGTCGGCCCTGCGGGCGGCGGGTCGGACGCAATTCCACCTTGGCCTTGTGTGCGGGCGGGAGTATCCAAAGACGCGCATGCGCGCGTGGCTTGCCGAAAACAGCCGCTGCGCGGGGGACGAGCCTTGGCTGCATCTGCTGCCGCCCGAGGAGGATGTGTTCCGCTACCACAAGGCTTCGGACGTGTTTTGCTCGGCAAGCCGTTCCGAGGCGTTTTCCTACGCGCTGCTCGAGGCCCTGACCGAGGGGCGCTTTGCGGTGGCGGGCGACGTGCCGGGCGTGCGCTGGGCAGCGGAATTTGAAACCGTCGCGTTTTATCCGGCGCCGGATGAACAAGCGCTCGCGGCGGCTATCGCGGCTGCGGCGGCGCGGCGCGCGGAGCCGGGCGCGCAGGCGCTGCTTGCGGCCGTTTCCGCGCGGACGCAAAAGGAATACGCCATCGGCCCGTGGGTCGAGGGCGTGATCGCGGCGTACGGACTTCCCGCGCGTTAAAAGCCGCGTTCGTGCCGGACGCGCGTTTTTTGCGCCGAACCGCGCAGCGCGCCGGGCCCGGCGGGCATTTCTCTTTGCGGCGTACATGCGCGGCAGGCCGCAAACGGGCGCTTCATGAAAACGCCCCCTCCTCTTGCCGCCGCTTTGGTTTTCTCGACCTGCCTTGCAATGCGCCCTTCCATCACCGGATACATACCGCCTCGCGCCGTCTTTCATACTATTATCATGCGGGCCGAAAGCGCAGCAAGCGCGCGCATACGCGATGTTTTGCAACGCTTTTGCCACGAAAAAGCGCGAATTGAAGCCGTTTTGAACGCTTGCGCCCGTATAGGGCGCTGTGGTATAATACGCCAGTATATACTTGCAGTGAAAAGGCGGAGGGATCGGAATTTGAGGACTGCTGCGATTTTGGATATCGGCAGCTCAAAGATCGTTTGCCTGTGCGGCAGCCCCGTCAATCGTGATGGTATTGCGGTGCACGGCGTTGCCGTTGTCCAATATCCGGGATATCGCGGCGGCGAATTCCTCGACAAAGACGCCCTGCACACGTCCATTATCGAGGCCGTGCAGGCAGCCGAGCAGCAGAGCCGCATGCGAATTCGCGAACTTGCGGTGGCTGTGCCGACCCCGTTTGTGCGGCTCATCACCACCGAGGCCCGCATTCCCATCCCCGCCAAGAACCGCCGGGTGACCGCGGAGGACGTGGACGCGCTCATTACCGAGTCCCTCAAGCACGCGCGCGCGCCGGGCTATGTGCTCATGCACAGCACGCCCGTTTCCTTTATGGCGGGGGGCGAGGTGTTTGCCGAAATTCCAGAGGGCGTGCGCGCCACGGAGATATCTGGCCTCTGCTCGCACATGTATGTCCGGGAGGATTTTGTGGAGCTTGTGGAGGCGAGTCTCGCCGATATTCATGTGGAGATCTCCATGTGCGTGTCGGCTCAGCTTGCGGAAACGCTCCTCATTATCCCGGAGGCAGAGCGGGTGCGGCCCGCGGTGCTCATCGACGTGGGCTACGCGCACACGGATATCGCCATTGTGGAAAACGCGGCGCTTACGTCCACGGCGACCATCGAGATTGGCGGCTTGCACCTGACCTCCGATCTCAGCTTCGGCCTCGACGTGCCCATGGAGGCCGCCGAGCAGGTCAAGCGGCGCTATGTGTTTGGGCAGGAGGCGCTCTCCAGCACGGAGATTATCCGCATGCCCATGGGCATTAAGCGCGTGGAGCACAGCGTGGTGGAGCTGATCGTGCAGGCGCGGGCGGACGAGCTTTCCGAGCTCATCAAGACCTGCGTCAAGCGCATGGGCGTAACCGCCGAGTCCTTCCCGGTCACATATTTAACCGGCGGCGGGCTGTGCATGATGAAGGGCGCGTGCGAGTACCTAAAGGGCGCCTTGCGGCTCCCCGTCAAGCGGGACATGCCGTATATGCCCGATATGAACTCGCCCAACTATACCAGCGCCTTTGGCGCGCTGGATTTTGTGCTTCGCGCAAGCGCCGAGGAGATTGCCCCGGAGCCCGAGCAGCGGCCGTCCATTTTGGATAGAATTCGGGACTTACTCATAAAATAAGGGGGAGAAACCATGTTTGAACAGGATTATGACAACGCGACATTCGCCCAAATCAAGGTCATTGGCGTCGGCGGCGCGGGCTGCAACGCCATCAACCGCATGGTGCAGTACGGACTGCGCGGGGTAGAATTTATCGCGGTTAACACGGATAAGCAAGCGCTCTACCTGGCCAAGGCGGAGAACAAGATCCAGATCGGCGAAAAGCTGACCCGGGGTCTGGGCGCGGGCGCGGACCCGGATATCGGCCACAAGGCCGCCGAGGAGAGCCGCGAGGCGCTCACCGAGGCCATACGCGGCGCGGACATGATCTTCGTAACGGCGGGCATGGGCGGCGGCACGGGCACGGGCGCGGCGTCCATCGTGGCCGAGTGCGCGCGCGAGCTGGGCATCCTCACGGTGGGCGTGGTCACCAAGCCCTTCTCCTTTGAAGGCAAGGTGCGCATGCGCAACGCCGAAATCGGCATCGCGGCGCTGAAGCCCATAGTGGACACGCTTATCACCATCCCCAACGACAAGCTCATCGACCTCGTCGGCCGCGCGAGCCTCCCCGACGCGCTGCGGGTCGCGGACGATGTGCTGCGTCAGGGCATTCAGGGCATATCCGACCTCATCGCGGTTCCCGCCATGATCAACCTCGACTTTGCGGATATCAAGACCATTATGAAGGACAAGGGCCTCGCGCACATGGGCATCGGCAACGCGACCGGCGAAAAGCGCGCGGCGGAGGCGGCGCGGCAGGCCATTGAAAGCCCCCTGCTCGAAACCAAGATCGAAGGCGCGCGCGGCGTGCTGATGAATATCACCGGCGGGCCCGATATGAGCCTGCTCGAGGTCAACGAAGCGGCGGCCTTTATCTCCGACACCGCCGACCCGGAGGCAAACATCATCTTCGGCGCGGATATTGACGAGGCCATGGGCGACGCCATCCGCATTACGGTCATCGCCACGGGCTTTGAAGCCGACCGGCTCGCGCAGCATCAGCAATCGCCGCAGTCCCAGCAGTCCGTCTTTGGCGCTTCGGCCTTCGGCGGCCAGAGCTTCCGCCAGAGCCCCTCGCCCTTTGCCCAGGCGCAAACGGGCTATTCCCAGCCCCAGACCGGGTATACGCAGCCGCAGGCGGGCTTTGGCCAGCAGCAGCCTGCGTCGCCCTTTATGCAGCAGCAGCCCCAGCCCTTCTCGGCGGCCTCCTACACGCCGCGCCGGCCCATCGTGGCCGACGAACCCATTGCGGAAACAAATACCGGCGTGGCCGAGCCTGTGATGGGCGAGGGCGACATCCGCCGCGACTATACCGAAAAGCCCCGCAACAAGCTCGACGTACCCGCGTTTTTGCGCAAATAAGGCGGGGATTCCCATAAAAACCACTTAACGGCAATCACGGGGCGCGACTGCTTGAAAGGCTGTCGCGCCTCGTAATTCGTTTCGCCCATCAGAGCAAGGCATCCAATCGCTGTATGCCGTTTGAACGCTTGCCGCTCAACAACAGGAATCGCGCTCCTTTGCGGGACATGCCCCCGCAATACGTCACAAATGTGAAAAGTAACGGGATTAAATTGACGCGGCATGGGCCTTTTATATAGAATAATACAATTTGATACAGATTGCCGCGGGGGATGCGGCGAGCGGCGCGTCATCCGCGCGTCGCGGGAGGAGCGCGTATGTTCGCCCGGTTTTCGGTCAAAAAGCCGCTCACGGTGCTGGTCGCCGTGATACTCGTAATCATTCTTGGCGTGGTTTCCTTTACCAAAATGACGCCCGACCTGCTGCCCAATCTGGAATTGCCCTACGTGGTGGTGCTTACCGCCTATGTGGGCGCAAGCCCGGAGGAGATCGAGCAGACCATTACCAAGCCCATCGAGCAGGCCACGGCCACGCTGGACAACATTAAAAACATCCGCTCCGTCTCTGCGGAGAACTATTCCATGGTCATGCTGGAGTTTACCGACGGCGCGAATATGGACGCGGCGACCATGAACATCCGCGAGAAGCTGGAACGCATCGGCGGCGCGTGGAACGCTTCCATCGGCACGCCCGCCATCCTCAAGCTCAACCCCGATATGCTCCCCCTCGCCGTGGCGGCTGTAAGCCGCGCGGGCGACGACGCGCTCGCCATCTCCGCCTTTACGGAAAGCACGCTGCTTTCCCGCCTAGAGGGCGTGGAGGGCGTGGCGAGCGTATCGGCCACGGGACTCATCGCGCGGCAGGCGAACGTGGTGCTCAACGAAAGAAAGACCGCCGCCGTCAACAGACGGATTGCCGCCGCGCTGGAAAGCTCCTTTGCCGACGCGGAGAAGGAGCTGCGCGACGCGCAGCGGGAGCTGGACAAGAACCAATCCGAGCTTGACGACGGACTCGAGCAGGTGACCGAGGGCCGCAAGACGCTCGACGAGGCCAAGGAGCGCTTCCGCCGCGCGACCCAATCCATTACCGAAAAGGCGGGCGAGGCCTCCGTGCAGTTGGATGCGGCGCGCGCGCAGGCGGAGGACGCGGTTAAGCAGCTTTCGGCGGGCGTGGTCGGCTACGACGCAGCCATTGCGGGCTTGAAGGGCGCGCGGGCGGCGCGCGCGCAGGCCGTGGCCGCGCAAAAGGCGGCGCAGGCGCAGGCGGCGCAGCTTCGGATTCTCGTTTCGGCCATTTCCGGCCAGACACCGCCCTATCCGCAGGGCGTGCAGGACCTGCTCACGGGTATGGGCTTTGCGGCGGACGAGAGCGCCGCCGTGGTGCAGACCGCCGAGCTTGCCGCCCAAAGGGCCGCCTCCGACGCGGGGGACGCCATTGCCTCCATCGACGCGCGGTTTCCGAGCCTGGAAGCGGATCTCGCGGCGGCGGAAGGCGCGCGCGGGCAGCTTGACGCGCAGCGCGCGCAGGCGCAATCGCTCCTTGACGAGATCATCAAAAAGCGGAACGAACTGGACACGAGCATGTCCATGGTCGCCGCCGAGGAGGCCAAGGCCTACAACAAGATCGCCCGGGCCGAAAAGGAGCTGGACGCGGTCGATCCCGACCAAATGGAGGCTGCGCAAAAGCAGCTGGACGACGCGCGAAAGCAGCTTGACGACGCAAAGGAGCAGCTTGCCCAGCAAAAAAAACAGCTCCTGAGCCAAACCGATATGAACGTGCTCCTCAGCCGCGCCACCGTGGGCGGGATATTGTCGGCGGAGAATTTTTCCATGCCGGCGGGCTATGCCGAGGACGGCGAGCGGAGCTGGCTTGTATACGTGGGCGATAGAGTGCGGAGCGCGGACGAGGTCGCGTCGCTCGTGCTCTTTGATCTGGGCCTCGACGGGCTCGAGCCCATCCGCGTTTCGGACGTGGCGGACGTGTTCGTTTCCGACAACGCGGACGAGACCTACGCCAAGCTCAACGGCCGGGAGGGCGTGCTGCTCTCCTTCCAGAAGCAGTCGGGCTACGCCACGGCAACCGTGAGCGAAAATCTGGAGGCGGAATTTTCCGCCCTTTGCGACGAATACGACGGCCTGACCTTTACCATGATGATGGATCAGGGCGATTATATTCACCTTGTGATCGATTCCGTGCTGCAAAACCTGTTGCTTGGCGCGGTGCTCGCGGTGGTTATCCTGTATCTTTTCCTGCGCGACCTCAAGCCCACCTTTATCATTGCGTGCTCCATCCCCGTGAGCGTTACCTTCGCCATTGTGCTCATGTACTTTTCGGGCGTGACGCTGAACGTAATCTCCATGTCGGGGCTTGCCGTGGGCGTGGGCATGCTGGTGGACAATTCCATTGTGGTGATCGAAAATATCTATCGCCTGCGCAAAAACGGCGCGCCGCTTTACCGCGCGTGCATTTCGGGCGCTTTGCAGGTTTCCGGGGCCATCACGGCCTCCACGCTCACCACCGTGTGCGTGTTTGTGCCCATCGTGTTCGTTACCGGCCTGGCAAGGCAGATCTTTACCGATATGGCGCTCACCATCGCCTATTCGCTGCTGGCAAGCCTCGTGGTCGCGCTCACGCTCGTGCCCGCCATGTCCTCCGGCCTGCTGAAAAAGGTGCGCGAAACGCCGCAAAAGGGCCTTGCGCGCATGACTGGCTTTTACCAAAGAACGCTTGCATTCGCCCTCGCGCACAAGTGGCTGCCCCTCGTCCTTTCCGTTTCGCTCCTTGCGGGGAGCCTCGTGCTCGCGCTCTCCAGGGGCTTTATCTATATGCCCGATATGGACAGCTCGCAAATCACCATAGCCGTCACGCTCGACGATAACGCAACCCTCGCGGAAACGGCCGCCGTAACCGACGAGGTGGCCGCGCGGGTTTCCGAGCTGCCGGGCGTGGAGGCTGTGGGCGCGATGGTCGGCAGCGGCCTTGGGGGCGTGGTGGGCCTTTCGGACGGCTCGGACGCAAAAAACGAAACGATCGTCTACGCCGTGCTTGCCGAAAAGCGCGGGGAAACGAGCCTTGCGCTCGCGCGGCGCATGGAGGCGCTCTGCGCCGATTTGCCCGCCACGGTAACGGCCACCGGCACGAGCAGCCTGACGGACGCGAGCACACTGGGCGGCTCAGGTGTGGTCGTGCAGGTGTACGGCGAGAACCTCGTCGAGCTTGCGGAGGCCGCGCGCGCCGTTGCGGCAACGCTTGCCTCCGCGCCGGGCCTCGTGGACGTTGACGACGGCATCGACAAAACGACGCCCGCCCTGCGCGTGACGGTCGATAAAGAGGCCGCTATGGCGCACAATCTAACGGTGGCGCAGGTCTATCAGGACGTGGCGGCGTTCCTGTCCGTAAACGGCAAGGTTACCACGCTCGAGGATGCGGAGGCGGACGTGATATTCTCGCTTGCGGGCGGCGCGCGCACGCTTACCGATTTGCGCAGGCACGCCCTGCGGGTAAAGGACGCTTCGGGCGATACCAAGCAGGTGCTGCTGGCGGACATCGCCTCGTTTTCGGAAAGCGAAACGCTCAATTCCATCGGGCGGTTGGGCCAGAAACGCTATTTATCCGTATCCGCCGCCGTGGACGAGGGGTATAACGTAACGCTGGTCGCCGCCGAGGCGGAAAAGGCGCTCGAAGCCTTCACGCCGCCCGCGGGGGTGCACCTTGTGTTCTCCGGCGAAAACGAAACGATTATGAGCGCCATGAAGGATCTGCTGCTCATGCTGCTGCTGGGCGTGGTGATCGTCTATCTTATCATGGTGGCGCAGTTTCAATCGCTCCTTTCGCCCCTTATCGTTATGGGCACGGTTCCGCTGGCCTTTACGGGCGGGCTGCTGGCGCTCCTGCTTGCCGGAGAAACGCTCTCCATCGTGGCCATGATCGGCTTTATCCTGCTGGTGGGCATCATCGTCAACAATGGCATCGTGCTCATCGACGCGGCCAACCGCCTGCGCATGGCGGGCAGGGAGCTTGGCCCCGCTCTGCGCGCCGCCTGCTTAACGCGCCTGCGCCCCGTGCTCATGACCGCGCTTACGACCATACTTGGCCTGCTGCCCATGGCGCTGGGCTTTGGGATGGGCGCGTCGCTCGTGCAGCCTGTGGCAATGGTGTCCATAGGCGGCCTTGCGTACGCCACGCTTATGACCCTCTACGTAGTACCCGTGCTCTATGAAGCGCTCTGCAAGCGTCCGCCGCGCGTGGTGAGCCGCGAGGAGCTGGCGCTGCTCGAGGAGGACGCGACGGATATATGAGGCCCCGCGCCGCCGCTCAAGGACAAAACCGTGACCTGTCGCGCGTTTTTTGCCAAGGCGCCGCTAAGAAGACACGCTTGACGCTTTGCCGGGATTGACGCGGCGGCGTTGCGTATGATAAATTTTTACAAACTGACTTATATTTGATTTAAGGGGGACATTTTGGAAGACACCGGCATAGGCTTGCAGCTTTTGCTGCAGCTTACTCTTATCGCATTGAACGCGGTCTTCGCCAGCGCGGAGATTGCCGTTATCACCATGAACGACGCGCGCATAGCCAAGCTTGCCGCGGCAGGGGATCGCAGGGCCGTACGCCTCGCGCGGTTGACCAGCCAGCCCGCGCGTTTCCTTGCAACCATCCAGGTCGCCATCACCTTATCGGGCTTTTTAGGCAGCGCGTTTGCGGCGGATAATTTTTCCGGCCGCATAACAACGGCGCTCGTCGATGCGGGTACGCGCATCCCGGCGGCCACGCTCGACGCCATCTCCGTCGTGCTCATTACGCTTCTGCTTTCCTTTGTCACGCTTGTGCTGGGCGAGCTTGTGCCCAAGCGCGTCGCCATGAAGAAGGCCGAAAAGCTCGCGCTGGGCATGTCGGGCCTGATCGCGTTTGTATCGCGCGCGTTCGCGCCCATCGTGTGGCTGCTAACCGTAACGACAAACGGCGTGCTGCGTTTGCTGGGCATTGATCCGAGCGCGCAGGAGGAATCGGTCACCGAGGAGGAGATCCGCATGATGATCGACGCGGGCAGCGAAAAGGGCACGATCGACGAGGCTGAAAAGCGCATGCTCCAAAACGTGTTTGAATTTGACGACGTAACGGCCGAACAGGCGCTCACGCACCGCACGCAGGTGGATCTGCTCTGGATGGAGGAGGACGACCGCGCGTGGGAAAAGACCATCTACGAAACCAGGCACGCGCGCTATCCCGTGTGCGCCGACAGCACGGACAATATCGTGGGCGTGCTCGACGCCAAGGATTATTTTCGCCTGCCCGACCGCAAGCGCGAGAGCGTGATGAAAAGCGCTGTTGCGCCCGCGTGGTTCGTGCTGGAGTCTACGCCGGCCGACGTGCTCTTTTATGAAATGAAGAAGACGCGCCGCCATTTTGCCGTTGTGGTGGATGAATACGGCGGCATGAGCGGCATTATTACACTCAGCGACCTGCTTGAGGAGATCGTGGGCGATTTGCCCGGGGACGACGATGATCCGCTGCCGGAATACCTCATTGAGCGGGAGGGGGACAATCTCTGGCGCACGCGCGGGCCCGTGCCGCTCGACGCGCTCTCCGAGGCGCTGGGCATTACGCTGTCCGATAGCGAGTTTGAAACGCTCGGCGGCCTTGCGCTCAGCACCCTGCCCGCCGTTCCCGCCGACGGCAGCCGCTTTACCGCCCGTGTCGCGGGCTTGAGCATCGAGGCCACGGAGATCAAAAACCGCACCGTGGCCGCAGCGCTCGTGCGCTTGGAGCCCAACGCGGAGCAGGCGGAGGCCGCCGGGTAAGCGGGGGGCGTTGGGGAACGCAAGGGGCGCTGCCCCGGGCCCCGCTTAAGGGATTTCATCCCTTGGGAATCCCGTGGAATCGCCCTAAAAGTGAATAGACAAAGACTCGGCCCGGCGAAATATCGCCGGGCCAAGTTGTTCTTATAGAAAAAAGCTAAAGCAAACGCACAAAACGCGGTCATAGATGGGATTCCAAAGGGGGGAACACCCTTTGGCGGGTTTTAGGGCAGCGCCCTAACGCACTCGAGCCGTACCCCCGTCCCCCGTTCTCGTTACCGCACCGCCACCTTCTTGCCCTCAGGCGCCTTGGGCTGGGCCTTGGGAAGGGTCAGGATAAGGATGCCGTTTTCGTAGGCGGCGGAGATGGCGTCGACGTCGATGCCGGAAATGTCGAAGCTGCGGGCGATGGTGCCTACGTGGCGCTCGCGGCGCACATAGTTCTTCTTTTTTTCCTCCTCGGTCTCGTCGTGGGACGCGCGCACGGTCATGCACTCGCCGTTGATATCGATGTCGATATCCTCCTTGGTAAAGCCCGGAAGCTCGGCCTTGACGGCGTAATGATCGCCGCAGTCCTCAATGTCGGTGCGGAAGGCGGAGGTGATGGTCGGGAAGCCGTTGAAGAAGTCCTTCTCAAAATCATCGAAAAAGCGCTCCATGCCGTGCTGCCTGCGATAAGGGGTCATAGCGTACATACTCATAAAAACGTCCTCCTTTGGAATGTTCTTGCTTATTGTTCTTCCTTCTCGGAAGGGCTATTCCCCAGGAGGGAACCGCTCTCCCTTTCAACTGCCCTAACCATAACATCCCATTGTTGCAAAAATTTGAAGCGAACGTAATGCAAATGTAAAAATTAGCACTCACATGACGCGAGTGCTAACAAAACGACTCTTTTGTTGTGCTATTGTCTGACCGCCGCGCTTACAGTTCGCGCAGCACAAGATCGGTTGCACCCTCGCCCACGCTTTCGAGGCGGAGCACGCGGGGGTGAGAAGCGAATTCCGCGCGGAGCATATCGCGCAGGGCCGTGCCGTGGGTATGGCCGTGCACGGCGCGGATGCGGTATACCTGCCCGTCTGCCCGGCGCAGGGCAGCGCTCAGCGCGACGCGTGCCTGAAAGCGGTTTTTGCCGTGCAGCTCCAGCGTGATGACGCCGGGGACGGGGCGGAGCATGTCAGTTTGCGGCCTCCGCGCTTTGCGCCGCCAGCGCCGCCTGACGCGCGGCTTCCTCCTTCTCGAGGACGGTATAGGCCACCTTGCCCACGAGCGTCTTGGGCAGGGATTCGCGGAACTCAAGCTCGCGCGGCATGGCATATTTGGCGATGTTCTTGCGGCAATGCGCGAGGATTTCCTCCTTGAGCGCTTCGGTGGGCGCTTCGCCCGGCATGAGCACGACGAAGGCCTTGACGCGTTGCATGGAATATGCGTCCTTTACGCCGATGACGCAGCTCATCTGAACCTTTTCGTGCGCGTCAATGATGTTTTCGAGCTGCGAGGGGTATACGTTGTAGCCCGAGGTAATGATCATGCGCTTGATGCGCTGTTTGAAGTATACGAAGCCGTCCGCGTCCATGGAGCCGAGATCGCCGGTGTGCAGCCAGGTATGCCCGTCCTTGTGCAGGCGGAGCGTATCGGCCGTTTCCTTGGGCTGGTTGACGTATTCGATCATGACCGAAGGCCCGCAGAGGCAGATCTCGCCCTCCTCGCCGCAGGGCAAAACGTCGATCGTGCCGGGCTTGACGATGGTATAATACGTGTCCGGGAAGGGAAGCCCGATGCTGCCCTCGCGGTACATATCGTAGGGCGTGAGGCAGCTCGCGGTCACGCACTCGGTCGTGCCGTAGCCCTCGCGCACCTGCACGGTCGCGCCGTGCTCCTTGAGGAAGCGGTCAAATTTCTTTTTCAGCTCGATGGAGAGCGAATCCCCGCCGGAGAATACGCCCATGAGGCACGCGAGGCTGACGTTCTTCATGTAAGGATTGCGCGTGATGCCCTCATAGAGCGTAGGCACGCCCGCGATGTAATTGGGCTGCTCCTTCTTGAGAAGCTTGGCGTAGCTTTCTACGGAGACGCGGGGCACAAGGATGGCGCGCACGCCGTGCGACATCATGGCATGGATGCACACACCCAGGCCAAAGCCGTGGAACATGGGCATGGCCGCGAGCATGCTCTTGCCCGGATAGCAGCAGTTGCTCATGGCGGCGGTCTGTTCGCCCAAGGCGTTGAAATTCAGGTTGCTGAGCAGGATGCCCTTTGTCGTGCCGGTGGTGCCGCCGGAAAAAAGGATGACGGCCGGGTCTGCGCCCTTGCGGGCGGCGGTAAACGCGCCCGTATACGCGTCGCCCGCTTGACAGAAGGTTTTCCAGTCCACCACGGGCGCGTCCTTGGGCACCTTGGGGTACTTGCGGCCCTCGGTGAGCTTGTAGCCCACGGACTTAACCGCGCCGAGCGCGTCGGCCACGCAGGCCAAAATGAGCGTGGGAACCGCAACGCGCTTGCGGACCTCGATGAACTTGGGATAGAACTGATCGAGCGTGACGCAGGCGACGCTGCCGGAATCCTTGAGATAGAACGCGATCTCACCCTCGGAGGAGAGCGGATGGATCATGACGGCGATTGCGCCGAGCAGATTGAGCGCGTAAAAGCACAGCACGGTCTGCGGGCAGTTGGGCATGCAGACGGTAACGCGGTCGTTTTCACGGATGCCCTGCGCGGCAAAGGCGCGCGCGACGCGGCGCACGCCCGCTACCATCTCTTTATAGGTGGTCTTTTTGCCCATAAAGGAAAAGGCGGTATAATCGGGCCAGCGCTTTTCGCAATCGAGTATCATATCGAACATGGAGCCGGGATGATAGCTTAAATGCGTGGGCACGTCGCCGTAAAAGGCAAGCCAGGGTGCGGGGACATTCTCATATGCGAGGTCGAGCGCTTCAGTAATCACAGCTAAGTTCCTCCTTTGCGGGCACGTCAAGCAGCTCCGGGTGCGTGAGCAGGTGCTTGAGCAGCTTCACGGTGCGGGAGTAATAATAGCCGTCCGCGATGCGCTCGTCGAGCGTGAGGCCGATTTCCATTGCAGGCCGCATGCTCACGCCGCCGTCGTCCACGTAGAAGGGATGAAGGTGCTTTTCGCCCATGACGACAAAAATGGAATTCGTACCCCAGTTGGTGAGGTGGTGGTAGCCCGCGTTGAGCTTGATGGAGCCAAGGTTCGAGAGCCATACCGAGCTCTGGTACGGGTCTTCGTAAAGAAGATCCTTGGGCATGATGCCAAAGTAATCCAGCGTGCGCAGCGCCCAGATGACAAACCTGCGGAAGGGACGGGGGAGCTTGGCGAGCGTATCGAGGATATCGGTGGTATTGTCCGTTTGGCCCTCCTTGCGCAGCGCGTAAACGAATTTGCAGAGCTTGTCGTGCATCATGTCGATGCTGCTCCGCTCGCTTTCGGGATCGTACCTGAGGATGACAATGGACTCGTCGCCGTTGTCGGAAAAGGCCTTTTTCGCGATCAGCGAAAAGCTGATATTGTTGCGGTCGTAATACAAACTGCCCGCGATATACCGATTGATGCGCGGGCGCATGGCGATGGTGCGGCCAAAGGCTGCCAGCATGGCGTGCGTGAGCGTATAGCGGTGCTCGGGTTCGGCGGCGTTCTTTTTTTCAAGCCACGCCTCCAGGGCGGTTAGGTCGATCAGCTCCTGGATAAACGCTTCGTTATCCGCTCGGTTGGGCAGCATCAGCGGCAAAAACATGTGCATGGAATCAAGTCCGCGCACCCGCGTGCCGTTGAGCCGGTCGCCGCGCCGGCGCTTCCCGTGCTCCTTTTGTTGCATCTCCATAAATGACCCCCAGTATGCGTATCATTGCAGAATAATATCTGCATCATAGCCGAGGAAACGAAAAAAGTCAATAAAACGTCACAATTCCTTCACACCCAATTCCTTCACACCCGCGTTCCGAAGCGCGCCGCTTTTGCAGACAAACGGGGCGGAAAGCGCCGCCCCGTAAAATCGCCTTCGCTTGCCGCTTATTGCTTTTCGGCCGCGACAACATCGTCGTCGAGCACAACGGCCACGAGCATGGAGCCCTTGCCTGCGCGCGGCTCGATGCGCACCTGCTCGGTGCTGAACACGGTTCTTGTGCCGTGACGCTGTACAAGGGCAAAGCTGAACGCGTCGGTGACGTGGAACGCGGCGGCAATGCACGTGCCGTTCGAGCCGTTTTTCTTCAGGTCGAAGGTTTTCATGCCCTTGCCGTTGCGGCCTTGCAGCTCGTAATCAAACATCAGGCTCCGCTTGCCGTAGCCGCGGTCGGTCACGGTCAGCACCTCGCCCGCGTCGGGCACCTGCCGCGCAAAGAGCACCGCGTCGCCGCGCTCAAGCTTGACGCACTTTACGCCCCCGGACACGCGGCCCATGGAGGGAACGGTATCCGTGGCAAAGCGGATGCTCATGCCAAGGCGCGTAAGAAGCAGAATGCTCTCCGCCGTATAGCGCTCCATATGCAGGAGCGTATCGCCGTCCTTGAGCGCCACGGCGGCGGTGCGCTTGGCGCGCACGGAGTAGTCCGTGCAGGGGCCGCGCTTAACGTTGCCCTGCGTCGTGTAAAAATAGTAATCGCCTTCGGCATCCTCCGGGAATACGGCCACAATATGCTCGTCCTTTTCAAAGGGCAGAAGGGACGCGAGGTTAAACGCACGGGCGGTGGGGCGCGTTTCCGGCAGATCGGACACGGCGAGGGAAAGCAGCGCGCCCTTGTCGGTAAAGAGCCGCAGGCGCTGGTTGGATTGCGTATCCAGCACAAAGAGCGGCTTATCGTCCGAAATCTGCGCCGCCGAAAAAGCGCGGGTGGGGCAGCGGCGCGCCTTGAGCCCGTCGCAGAGCGCCACGGTCACGTCCTCGACCACGGTCAGCTCCTCCTCGGGCACGGTAATCTCCTTTTCGGCCGAAATGAGCCGGGTCAGGCGCGGGACGGCCAGCTTTGCGCGCACCTCGAGCAATTCCTTTTTAATGAGCGCGAGGAGCTTGGCCTCCGAGGCGAGCACGCTTTTATAGTAGGCGATGAGCTTAAGAATCTCCGCGTACTCGCTCTCGATGGACTTTAGCTCCAGATTGGTCAAGCGTACGAGCCGTAAATCGAGGATGGCCTGCGCCTGCACATCCGTGAGGCCGAAGGTGGACATAAGGCCGTCCTTGGCCTCCTTTCCGCTCTTGGAGGCGCGGATGAGCTTGATTACGCGGTCGAGGTTATTGACCGCCACCATGAGGCCGGCGAGAATGTGCTCGCGCCGCTCCGCCGTTTCCAGCTCGAATTTGGTGCGGCGGGTCACCACGTCGCGCTGGTGGCGGATGTAGTGGGCAATCACCTGCTTTAAGCTGAGCTGCTGGGGCTTGCCCTGGGCGATGGCCACCATGTTTACGCCGAAGGTGCTCTGCAAATCGGAATACTTAAACAGGTATTGAAGGATCTTCTCCGGGTCCGCGTCCTTTTTGACCTCGATGACCGCGCGCATGCCGAGACGGTCGGATTCGTCGCGGATATCGGCGATGCCGGAGAAAAGAAGCTTCTTTTCCTGACTGACGGCGAGGATCTTTTCCAGCGCGCTGGCCTTGTTGACCTGATACGGGAATTCCGTTACCACAATGAGCGTGCGGCCGTTCTTTTGCTCCTCAAAGTGTGTTTTGGCGCGCACGGTGAGCTTGGCGCGGCCCGTTTCGTAGGCGGCGGCGATTTCCTCGGTGTCGAGCAGGAAGCCGCCCGTGGGGAAATCGGGCGCGGGGATGATCTTCATCAGCTCCGGGAGCGTAATGCGCGGGTTTTCCATCATGGCGATGACCGCGTCGATGGCCTCGCCCGGGTTGTGGGGCGGGATGCTCGTAGCCAGCCCCACCGCGATGCCTGTCGTGCCGTTGACAAGCAGATTGGGGAAGCGCCCGGGCAGAAGATCGGGCTCCTTAAGCGTATCGTCAAAATTGAAGGAAAAGGACACGGTGTCCTTGTCGAGATCGCGCAAAAGCTCCATGGCGCCGTCGGTCATGCGCGCCTCGGTATAGCGCATGGCGGCCGCGGAATCGCCGTCCACGGAGCCGAAATTGCCGTGCCCGTCCACCAGCGGCACGCGCATATTGAAGGGCTGCGACATGCGTACCATGGCGTCGTACACGGAGGAATCGCCGTGGGGGTGATATTTGCCCAGACAGTCGCCCACGATGCGCGCGCTCTTGCGGTGCGGCTTGTCCGGGGTTAGGGAAAGCTCCAGCATGGTGAACAGAATGCGCCGCTGCACGGGCTTTAGGCCGTCCTCCACGCGCGGCAGGGCGCGCTCGAGAATCACGTGCTCGGCGTAGGGCATCATGGACTGATGCATCATCTCGTCCATGCTGCGCAGAATGATGGTTTCCTGAATGGGTTCTTCGGTCTTCTTTGCCATAGTTATCTCTCTTTAATCGGGGGCGCGCGCCCGTTAGTCCTTCAAGCGTTCAAAGGTTTCGCTGCTCTTGTTAAAGTTCGCGTGCTCGGAAATGTATTCCTTGCGGGGCTGCACCTTGTCGCCCATGAGCACCGTGACCAGCCGCTCCACGTCCGCCGCGTCTTCGATGCCCACGCGCACGAGCTTGCGGTTGGCCGGGTTCATCGTCGTTTCCCAGAGCTGCTCGGGGTTCATTTCGCCCAGGCCCTTGTAGCGCTGGATGGCGTAGCCCTTGCCTACGGCGCGCGTGGCGCGCTTCAGCTCCTCGTCGTCATAGCAATAAATGTGCTTTTCGCCCTTCTGCACCCGGTAGAGCGGGGAGAGGCCAATGTACACGTGCCCGTCCATGACGAGCTCCTTCATATACCGATAGAAGAAGGTCATCAATATGGCGCGGATGTGCGCGCCGTCCTGATCCGCGTCGGAAAGGATGACAATTTTGTTGTATTTCAGCGACGAAAGATCGAAGTCCTCCCCAAGGCCCGTGCCAAGCGCCGTGATGATGCTGCGGAACTCCTCGTTTTGCAGCACCTGATCCAGCCGCTTTTTTTCCACGTTCAGCGGCTTGCCGCGCAGGGGCAAAATAGCCTGAAAGCGCCGGTCGCGTCCCTGCTTGGCGCTGCCGCCCGCGGAATCGCCCTCCACAATAAAGAGCTCGTTGCGCGAAAAATCCCGGCCCGTGCAGCTTGACAGCTTGCCCACAAGCGGGGCGTTTTCCAGCTTGTTCTTTTCCCTTGCCGTGGCCTTGGCCTTGCGCGCGGCCTCGCGCACCTTGGCGGCCTTCACGGCTTTTTCGGCAATGGCGTTCGCGGCGGCGGCGTTTTTTAAATCCTCCAGGATGGGCACAAGCTTTTCGGCAACCACGTTTTCCACGGCGGGCCGCGCCTCCGTATTGCCAAGCCGCGTTTTGGTCTGCCCCTCGAATTGGATGGTGTGCATTTTCAGCGACAGCACCGCCGTCATGCCCTCGCGGAAATCTTCGCCGGAGAGCGAAAGGTCCTTTTCCTTGAGAATGCCCTGCCTGCGGCAATAATCGTTGAGCACCTTGGTAAAGGCCGCCTTAAAGCCCGTTTCGTGCGTGCCGCCCTCGGAGGTGGGGATATTGTTGACGTATGAAAAGAGGCTGTCCGCGTAGCCGTCGTTGTGCTGTATGGCGACCTCCACGGCAATGCCCCCGCTCGCGCCCGAAAAATGGATGGGCGGATCGTAGAGGGGGGATTTATCCGCGTTGAGATAGCGCACAAAATCGGACAGGCCGCCGTCAAAGCGGTATTCCGCGCGGCGGCGCGGCGCGTGCTCGTCGGCCTCCCCGCCGGAATCGGCGGCTTTTGCGCGCTCGTCTACGAGCACCATGTTTACGCCCCGGTTGAGGTACGCAAGCTCCCGCAAGCGCCTCGAAATCACCTCGTAGCTCATGTCGAGCGTTTCAAACACGCGCGCGTCCGGCAGGAAGGTGACGCACGTGCCCTGCTTTTTTGTGCGCCCCGTCTCAGCAAGCGGCGCGAGCGGCCGGCCGGAAACAAGCCTGCCCGTTTCGTCGGGCTCGCTTGCAAAGGCCATGCGGTAGCTGCGGTTTTCGGTGCAGACCTCCACCGTGAGCCACTCGGAAAGCGCGTTGACCACCGACGCGCCCACCCCGTGCAGACCGCCGGAGTAGCCGTAGGAATCGTTGCCGAACTTGCCGCCCGCGTGGAGCTGCGTAAACACCACCTCGACGCCGGATACGCCCAGCTTTTCGTGAATGCCCACGGGAATGCCCCGGCCGTTGTCGGTCACCGTTACGGAGCGATCCTTGTGGAGCGTAACCGTAATCTCGTTGGCATAGCCGTTGGCCGCCTCGTCGATGGCGTTGTCCACAATTTCCCACAGCAGATGGTGCAAGCCCCGCTGCCCCGTGGAGCCGATGTACATGCCGGGCCGCATACGCACCGCGTCCAGCCCCTCCATAACCTTGATACTGTCTACAGAATATTTCTTTTCTTCCGCCATACTGTCCTCATTCGCGCTCGCCCCGCTATATCTGGGAATTCGCAACAACACAGTATACCACAAACTGTGCGATGGGAAAGCCCCCACTTTTTGACCGTGTACACGAGGACCCTGTTTCGACAAGGAGTTTATAAAAAATTCAAAAAATATCAATCATTTGATCATAAAAGTGGTGACAAATGGGGGAGGGTGGTGTATACTTACGGACAAAGATCATGAGAAGATTTCCTGTTGGAAGGGGGGCGCGGCCAGTATGCTCATCGGTTCCTTCGAGCACTCGCTCGATGCAAAAGGCCGCGTGTTTATTCCCGCCAAATGGCGGGAAACCCTTGGGGAAACCATGATCATTTCCCGGGGCATTCTCTGCGAAAGGGAGCTCACCTGCCTTTTCGGCATGTCCCTTTCGGAGTGGGAGCGCTTTTCGGAGAAGCTGGCGCAATTGCCCGTTACCGATATGGCCGGCCAGGCGGTCAAGCGCCGCTTGTACGCCACGGCCGCGGCCTGCGAAACCGATCGGCAAGGGCGCATTCTGCTGCCCATGGCCCTCCGGGAGACGGCCGCGCTCTTGAAGGACGCGACGCTCATCGGCGTTGGCAACCGCATCGAGATATGGAACCCGGAGCAGCTTGCCAGACACGACGCGCTCACGACCGAGACCTATGAAGACGCCCTTGCGCACCTTGCGCAGCTGGGGATTTGAAGATGGAAGCTTTTTGTCATATACCCGTTCTGCTCGACGAGGCGCTCAAGCTCCTCGCACCCGAGCGGGGCGGGATTTTTGTTGACGGCACGCTGGGCGGGGGCGGCCACGCGGAGGCCGTGCTGCGGGCACTTCCCGAAACGGGGCGGCTCATCGGCATCGACCGCGACGCAGAGGCGCTTGCGGCCGCGGGCGCGCGCCTTGCGGCGTTTGGCGCGCGCTTTACGCCCGTGCGAGGGAATTTTTTCGATATAAAAAGCATTCTCGCGTCGCTGGGGATTCAAAAGGTCAACGGCGTGCTGCTCGATCTGGGCGTTTCCTCCCACCAGCTCGACACGGCGGAGCGCGGCTTTTCTTATCATCAGGACGCGCCGCTGGATATGCGCATGGATCGCGACGCGCCGCTTTCGGCCTACGAGGTCGTCAACGGCTATGGCGAAGCGGAGCTTGCGCGCATCATCCGGGCGTACGGGGAGGAGCGCTTCGCGGGCCGCATCGCCGCTAAAATTGTGGCGGCAAGGCAACATTTGCCCGTCAAAACGACGGCGGAGCTGGCGGCGCTTGTCAAGAGCGCCATTCCGGCCAAGTTTCGCAACGAACCGCAGCATCCCGCGCGGCGGACGTTTCAAGCGATACGCATCGAGGTCAATCACGAGCTGGAGGGGCTGGAGGCGGCGATCGACGATGCGGCGGACTCCTTGCAAAAGGGCGGCAAAATGTGTATAATAACGTTTCACTCGTTGGAGGATCGGATTGTCAAGCAGGCGTTCCGCCGCTATGAGCGGCCCTGCACCTGCCCGCCCTCCGCGCCCATCTGCATCTGCGGCAAGCTGCAAAGCGCCGTGGTGCTGACCCGAAAGCCCATCACGGCGGGCGAAGGGGAGCTTTTGCGAAACAGCCGCGCGGGCTGCGCCAAGCTTCGGGCCATCGAACGGGTGTAAAGCCGAATGTTTTGTGGCTGTCAGACATATAGCTGGAAGGGGATTGCATGGAGACCCGTTTTCAAACGGAGAAAGCGCCGAAGGGCAAGCGTCCGTCGCCGCGTCTGTATGCGCCCGCCGGAAAGACGGGCAAAAAGAAACGCGCAAAGGGCGAGGCGGTTGTGCCCGAGGAGGGGCGGCTACCAAGGGAGCGCACGGAGCGGGAGATTCGTTTCGGCTCCCGTGTCGCCATCATCGTCTGCTCCTTTATCTTCGCGGGCATGGTGCTCTTTACCCTCACGGGCTACGAGCGCATCACGCGGGCCTATGCCGATGTGAACACCATCAACGAGGAGATCGAGGAGACCAGGCTTTCCATCGCGGCGCTGGACGTGGCCATCGAATGCGCGGTGACCATTCAGGACGCGCAGGCGGCGGCCGAACGCTTCGGCATGCAATACCCCGATAAAACGCAGTATGTACCCTCCGGCAGCATGGTCCCCGTAACCGCGTCGGGAACGCCCGGCACGGATACGGCGGACGATCCGGGCGCGGCGGGGCAGCCTGACGGCGGGACGGGCGGAACCACGACGGCTCCCGCGTCGTCCACGCCCGCGGGGTAAGGAGCGGCAATGGCACAGGCGGCGCCAAAACTGAAAAAAAAGCTGGTCGTGCTGCTGATCGTCTTTGGTCTGCTGTTTCTTGTGCTGGCGCTCAGGCTGGCGCAGGTGCAGCTTGTGATGGGACCTGATTTGCAGGAGAAGGCGATTTCACAGTGGACGCGGCGCACGCAGCTTACGGCGCAGCGCGGCAAGATTACCGACCGCAACGGCCTTGTGCTCGCGCAAAGCGGCACCTCGTACCGCGTGCTGGTCAATCCGCAGGTGATCGCGGAGGACGAGCGGGTGCGCATCGCGCTGGAGGTTTCGGAGATACTCGACCTCGATTACGATTATGTGTACGAGCGGGTGTCCAATACCAAGCGCCAACAGGCGCAGCTCAAGCGCAAGGTGGAAGGCAACGTGGTCGCGGAGCTTACGGCTTTGCAGCTCGGCGGCGGCATCAGCTTTTCCACGGATACCAAGCGCTACTATCCCTTTGGGACGCTTTTTTCCCAGCTTGTAGGCTTTACGGGCATCGACAGCGAGGGGCAGACGGGCATCGAGGCCTCGTACGATCAATATCTCGCGGGCGAAAACGGCATGCTGGTTACCGAGACCGATCGCAAAAACCGCCCGCTGTCCTACGGCGACGAGGATTACCTCCCGCCCACGGACGGGTACGACATGCGGCTCACGGTGGATTCCGTCACCCAGTCGTATCTGGAAAAGGCGCTCGAGGAGTGCCTGTCGGTCAACCGGGCGACCACGGCCACGGGCCTTGTCATGAATCCAGCTACGGGCGAGATTCTGGCCGAGTCCACCTACCCAACCTTCGACCTCAACAATCCGCCGCGCGACGAGGTTACGGAGCTGATGTCCATGTCGCGCAACCGCGTCGTGACGGATACCTACGAGCCGGGCTCGATCTTCAAGATCATCACGCTCGCGGCGGCGCTGGACTCGGGCGCGGTCACGCTCGATTCCACCTTTAGCTGCGACGGCTCGCGCTCCTTCCGGCAGGAGAAGATTCACTGCTGGAAAACGGCGGGCCACGGCGAGCAGACGCTCACCCAGGCGGTGGAAAATTCCTGCAACTGCGCCTTTATGGACATGGCGCTGGCCATGGGTGTGGACACCCTGTACGATTACATCTACGCCTTCGGCTTTGGGGAATCGACCGAGTGCGGCATTCCCGGCGAGGACACGGGCGAGATTAGGCACCGCAAGTATATCCGCGACGCGGACCTTGCGCGCATCGGCTTTGGGCAGACCATTACGGTCACCTCCATGCAGATGGCGGCCGGCGCGAGCGCTGCCATCAACGGCGGCGTGCTCATGAAGCCGTACATAGTGGACAGCATTACGGCTACCGACGGCACGCTCATTGAGAGCGGCACGCCCACGGAGCTGCGCCGGGTCATCAAGAAGGAAACCTCCGAGCTGGTGCGCCAGATTCTCCGAAGCGTGGTGGATAACGGCAGCGGCTCAAACGCGAGGCTGGAGGGCTACACCGTAGGCGGCAAGACCGGCACGGCGCAGAAATACGATGAGGACGGCACGGTTTCCCGCACGCGGCTCATCGCCTCCTTTATCGGCTTCTTGCCGACGGACGACCCGGAGCTATTGTGCCTCATCACCGTAGACGAACCGACCATCCCCGTGGTCTACGGCAGTACGGTGGCGGCGCCGTTTGTCAAGCAGACCTTTGAGGATCTCGTGCAGTATTACGGCATTTTGCCGGATACGGAAACGACCATGCGCGATTTGCCCAACGTGGTGGGCATGACGGGCGAGGCGGCGGTGACGGCCATTCGCGAGGCGGGCTTTGAGGTCACGCTGACCGAATTCGAAATGCAGGCCACGGTCACGCTTCAGCTTCCCGCCGGGGGCGAGGGCGTGAAAGCGCCGCGCCGCAGCATAGTGGTGCTGTACACCACCATGACGACCTTCAGCGACGAGGGCCTCTACAAGGACGAGGCCGTGGTTCCCAAGCTCGTTGGGAAGCGGCGGCTCGACGCGCTTGACGCCTGTTTGCGCGCGGGCCTGACGCTCAACTACGATCCAACCGCCTGCGTGGGCCTCGTGGACACGCAGAGCATCGCGGAGGGCGAAAAGGTGGAGCCGGGAACGGAAATCTTTGTGACCTTTGTGAGCGATACAAAGGACGAGACCAAGAACGAATGAGCGCCGTGCGCGGCTGAAGCCGGCGGGGCACAGGGGTGTTTAAAGCGGGCGCGGAGGCGCGCAGGATGGGGAAACCGCTTTAGGCGCACATGAAAACACGGATTCTACAAAGGATATGTTGGGAGGGATCAACATGCTGCTATCCGAGCTTGCCATGGCTACAGGCCAGCGGTATACGGGAGAGAACCTGGACATCTGCGCCATCGAGTACGATTCGCGCAAGGTTGAAAAGGGCAGCATTTTCTGCTGCATCGTGGGCATGCTCTTTGACGGGCACGATTTTGCCGAAAAAGCGGTGGAAAAGGGCGCGTCCGCGCTGCTGGTGGAGCGGGAGCTCCCGCTGCCCGTGCCGCAGATTGTGGTGAAAAACGCGCGCAAGGCCATGGCCGAAATGGCGGCGGCCTTTTACGGCTATCCGCAGCGCGAAATGACCATGCTGGGCGTAACGGGCACAAACGGCAAGACCACCACGACCTATATGGTCAAGGCCATCGCGGAGCAGGCGGGCCGCAAGGTGGGCATCATCGGCACCATCCGCAATATGATCGGCGGCGAAAGCCTCCATGCCGACCGCACCACGCCCGAATCGGTGGATCTGTTCAGGCTGCTGCGCACCATGGCGGACGCGCGGGTCGATCTGGTCGTGATGGAGGTATCCAGCCATTCGCTCGAGCAGTTCCGCGTGCACGGCATTAAGTTCGACGTCGCGCTGTTTACCAACCTGACGCAGGATCATCTGGATTATCACAAAACCTTCGAAAACTACCTTGCCGCCAAGAAGATCCTATTCCTCAACAGCAAAAAGGCCGTGGTGAATGTGGACGACCCCTATGCCGACCGCATCATGGAGGGGCTGACCATCCCCATCCTCACCTTCGGCGTGCGCGACCGCGCGGATATTTCCGCGTCGGATATCGACATTACCACCGCAGGCGTGCAGTTCGATCTGCATACGCCGGCGGGCGATGTGCTCATGCGGCTGCCCATCCCGGGCCTGTTTTCGGTGTTCAACGCCATGGGCGCGGTGGGCATGGCACAGTCCATCGGCATCCGTTTGCTGCACATCAAGGAAGGCCTCGAGAGCATGACGAGCGTATCCGGCCGGCTGGAGGCCGTGCGCACGGGCGAGCTGCCCTTTTCGGTTTTTGTGGACTATGCGCACACCCCGGACGCGCTGGAAAACGTGCTCAAAACCGTGCGGCAGTTTTCCAGGGGACGCGTGCTGTGCGTATTTGGCTGCGGCGGCGACCGCGACCGGGCCAAGCGCCCCATCATGGGCGAGATTGCCGGGCGCTTTTCCGACTTTGCGGTCATTACGAGCGATAATCCGCGCACCGAGGCGCCCATGGCCATTATCGACACCATTGAGGAGGGCATGAAGAAGACGGGCACAAGCTATGTCGTCATCGAAAGCCGCAAGGACGCCATCCTCTACGCGCTCAAAAAAGCGCAGCCGCTCGACGTGATCCTCGTGGCGGGCAAGGGACACGAGAATTATCAGGAGATCAACGGCACCAAGTACCATTTTGACGACAAAGAAATCGTAGAGGAGCTCCTCGCAGAGCTGTAAGGAATTCCGCATGCAAAAGCTGCTGCTGACCGCCCTGACGGCGTTCGTAATTCTTCTTGTAATCGGGCCCATCACCATTCCGCTGCTGCACAGGCTCAAATTTGGGCAGGTGGAGCGGGAGGAGGGCCCCCAGTCTCACAAAAGCAAACAGGGTACTCCGACCATGGGTGGCATTATGATCCTGCTGGGGATCATAATCGCTACCCTGATTTTTGGTATGGAGAGCATGGAGTTCGTGCTGCCCGCGCTGCTGATGACCGTGGCGTTCTCCGTAGTGGGCTTTCTCGACGATTTTATCAAGGTCAAGCTCCGCCGCAATCTCGGCTTGCGGGCGTATCAGAAGATCATTGCGCAATTCGGCATCGCGCTGGTCATCGCCATTTGGGCGTACCGCTCGCCCCTGCTCGGGCCCGTGCTGTATCTGCCTATCTCCGGCGGGGAATGGAACATCGGCCTGTATTACATCCCGCTGGTCATGTTCACGGTGATTGCGGAGGTCAACGCGGTGAACCTCACCGACGGGCTGGACGGCCTCGCCTCCGGCGTGACCATGGTATACGCCTTTGCGATGATGTTCGTTTTCTCCATACTGGCCTCGCGGGCCGACGTGATGGGCGAAACGCTCAACGGCCTCAATCTGCGCGGCATGGCGGTGTACAGCGCCGCGGTTACGGGCGCGCTGCTGGGCTTTCTTCGCTTTAACGCGTATCCTGCCAAGGTATTTATGGGCGATACGGGAAGCCTTGCGCTTGGCGGCGCGGTATCGATGCTGGCCATCTGCTCGCGTTCGTTTTTGCTGCTGCCCATCATGGGCATCTGCTTTGTGGGCTCGGCGCTGTCGGTCGTGCTGCAGGTGGGCTCCTACAAGCTGCGCCATGGCAAGCGCATTTTCAAAATGGCGCCGTTGCACCACCACTTTGAGCTGTCGGGCCACAGCGAAGCCCACATCGTATCCATGTATATGCTGGTGACCACGGTGCTCTGCGCCGCGTGCCTGCTTTCGTATACATGGCCGCGGTAAAGCTGCCGCAGACGGAACGCAAGCCGCATGCGCGCGGGCCGCGCGCCGCGCAAGAAACGCGGTCAGAGAAGAATTCTTCAGGATCGAAGGTCCTTAAGCGGGGTTCGGGGCAGCGCCTCGATGTTCTCACAGGCGAAGGAAGGGGATTGAATATGGAAAAGACGGCTCTTATCGTGGGCATGGCCAAGAGCGGCGTGGGCGCGGCAAAGCTGCTTTGCCGGCGCGGCTGGGATGTGATCATCAACGATCAAAAGCCGGAGATTCCGGGCCTCGACGCGCAGCTTGCGGGCTGCCCGGTGATCAACCGCCTGGGGGAAAAACCCGAAACGCTGCTAAGCGGCGTAAGCCTGCTCGTTCCCAGCCCCATCATCCCCATGACCGCGCCCTTCCTCGTGGAGGCGCGCGCGCGCGGCATAGAGGTCATTTCGGAAATCGAGCTGGGCTACCGCTATGCGCAAGCGGATTTTGTGTGCATCACCGGCACAAACGGGAAGACCACCTGCACGGCGCTCACGGGCGAATTGTGCAAGGCGGCGGGTTTTCACACCTTTGTGCTGGGCAATATCGGCGTGGCCATCACCGAGCACGCGCTGGAAACGCGAAAAGGCGACGTGATCGTGGCCGAAACGGCTGCCTTGCAGCTCGAGGGCTGCACAAGCTTCCACGCGCACGCGGCGGGAATTTGCAACATCACCGAGGATCATCTCGACCACTTCGGCACGATGGAAAACTATATCGCGGCCAAATGCAAGGTCTTCGCAAACCAGACCGCGGCGGACTTCGCGGTGCTGAATTACGACGATCCCGTCACGCGTGACATGGCGCGCCTCACGCCCGCAACCAAGCTCTTTTTCTCCCGCAAAAGCGAGGTGGATAGCGGCATGTTCGTGCGCGACGGCATGGTGCTCTACGCGCGCGGCGGAACCGAAACGCCCCTGCTGCCCGCAAATAAAATTCGCATCCCCGGCGGGCACAATCTCGAAAACGCGATGCTTTCCGCGCTGCTCGCGCTCTCCATGGGCGCGGAGCCGGAAACGATCGCGCGGGTCTTGCGGACGTTTGCGGGCGTGGAGCACCGCATCGAATTTGTGCGAGAGCTCGACGGCGTGGCCTATATCAACGATTCCAAGGGCACGAACCCGGATTCCACCATCAAAGCCATCGAGGCCATGACGCGGCCTACGGTGCTCATATTGGGCGGGTATGACAAGCATTCGGATTTTCACGAGCTGTTTTCGCGCTTCGGCACGCGCGTCAAGGCCGCCGTGGTGCTTGGGCAGACCAAGCTGCAGCTCCTGCAAGCCGCGGCGGACACGGGCTGCGCGGCGCTCTGCCATGAGGCGGAGAGCTTCGAGGAAACCGTGGCGCTTGCCCGCAGCCTTGCCGAGCCCGGCGACGCGGTGCTGCTTTCGCCCGCCTGCGCGAGCTGGGGCATGTTTGAGAACTTTGAGCAGAGAGGGCGCATTTTCAAGGAAATTGTGAGCAAATATCGCAGCAAAGAGGAATAATCTGAAAACAATCCGGGCGCGCGCATGCCTAACCTTGCCTTCGCGTAGTATGATATGCTATGATGTAGGCTGCCTTTTTGCAGAGAGGCGGCCCGCTTGCGGGCGAAAAGGGGGGCGTTTGGACTGGAACGGCGCATAAGCTCCAAACTGAATAAGCCGGATTACCCCATCATGCTGACGGTGGCGCTTTTGTGTGCCTTCGGGCTCGTCATGGTCTTTTCTGCCAGCTATTATTATGCCCAGAATACCGCGTCTTTAGGCTATGACGGCTATTATTACATTCGCAAACAGGCCGTGTATGTGGCGGTTGGCTTTCCCATGATGATCGTTGTGTCCATGATCGACTACCGCCGCTTTGAGAAGTATAAGGTGGCGGGCATCCTGCTTTCCATCATCATGCTTGTCGCGGTGCTTATCTTCGGCCAGGAAACAAACGGCGCGCGGCGCTGGATCGTCATCGGCGGCCAGAGCATCCAGCCCTCGGAAATTGCGAAATTCGGCATGATGCTCTATATGTGCTCTTTCATGGCGCGCAAGCACACGGTCATGCGGAGCTTTAAGCAGGGCATGCTGCCCATGCTGCTTGTCATCGGCGTCATCTGCGGCCTGGTCATGCTGCAGCCCAACATGTCCATGGCCGTTATCATGGGCATGATGGGCTATGTGCTGCTGTTTGTTGGCGGGTGCGATATCAAGCAGCTTGGATTGCTTTTCATCGTGCTCGTCGCGCTCTTTGCGCTGCTGGCCGTTGTTGAGCCGTACCGCATGGCGCGGCTTGTTTCCTTTACAGACCCGTGGAAGGACGCGCTGGGCGACGGCTACCAGCTCATCCAGTCCTATTACGCGCTCGGCTCGGGCGGCCTGTTTGGGCAGGGGCTCAACAACAGCAAGCAAAAGCTTTTGTACATGACCTACGGCGAATCGGATTTTATTTTCTCCATCGTGTGCGAGGAGCTGGGGCTTGTGGGCGGGCTTGCGGTGCTGAGCGCCTACGCGTTCATCGTGTACAGGGGCATCCGCGTCGCGCTGCGCTGCCGCGACCGCTTCGGAAGCCTGCTGGCGGCGGGCATTACGGTCGTATTCGCGCTGCAGGTGTTTGTAAACATCGGCGTTGTCACCGGCATTATGCCCACGACCGGCCAGGCGCTGCCCTTCATCAGTGCGGGCGGCTCCTCGATGATGATTTTCCTCGCCGCCATGGGTATTTTGCTGAATATCTCCAGACACACTTCGCGCCTATAGCGCGAAGTGTGTTTGCATACCTTCGCGCTTATAGCGCGAAGCGCGCTTGCATACCTTCGCGCTTGTATACCTTCGCGCTTGCATATTCGCGCTGCAAGCCGAGAAGTGCGTTTGCATATTCGCGCCGTACTCGACACGTTTTGCCGGCTGGCCGCATAGAATGCATTGAATTGCATCCCGTTGCGGGGGCCGGAGGTGTTTCATGTCGAAGCTCATCGTCGCGGGCGGCGCGGCGTTACGGGGGGAGAGCAGGGTTTCCGGCTCGAAAAACGCGGTGCTGCCCATACTGGCGGCTGCGGTGATGGCGAGGCGCCCGGTGCGCATTTCTCGCTGCCCGCTGCTCAGCGACGTGCGCAACATGGCGGAGATCATCTCCGAGCTGGGCTGCGCCGTAAAGCGTGAGGATGACGCGCTCGTAATCGACGCGGCGGACGCGGACTGCTGCGAGCTGCCCGAGCGGCTCAGCAAGGAGCTGCGCTCGTCCATTTTCCTCATGGGCCCGGTGCTCGCGCGCTTTGGGCGCGCGGTCGCCGCGTATCCGGGCGGGTGCGAAATCGGCAACAGACCCATCGATTTGCACCTCAAGGGGCTTGCCGCGCTGTCGGCGGATATCCGCGAGCAGGGCGGCCGCATTTATTGCGACGGCTCCCACCTGCGCGGCGCGCAGATCCACCTGGATTACCCCAGCGTGGGCGCGACCGAGAACATTATGATGGCTGCCACAGCGGCCGAGGGCGAAACGCGCATCGAAAACGCGGCTCGGGAACCGGAAATTGTGGATTTGCAGCGCTTTTTGCGCGCGGCGGGCTTCCGCGTAAGCGGCGCGGGCTCGTCAACCATCGTGGTACAGGGCGGCTGCGAGCCCCGCGAGGTCGATTTTGCCGTGATGCCGGATCGCATCGTGGCGGGTACGCTGCTGGTGGCGGCGGCCGTGACGGGCGGCGAGATTACGCTAACAAAGCTCGAGAGCGCGCACCTGTACGGCACGCTTTCCAAGCTTTCCGAGTGCGGCATGGAGATTCGGGCCTACGCGGACGCTGTTACGCTCCGGGCGACGCGCCGTCCCAAGGCGCTCATGCATGTGGAAACGCTGCCGCATCCGGGCTTTCCCACCGATATGCAAGCGCCGCTGTTTACGCTGCTGAGCATCGCGGACGGCACGAGCGTGCTTGTGGAGAACGTGTTTGAGAATCGCTTCAAGCACGCGCAGGAGCTGAGCCGCATGGGCGCGGTGAGCACCATCCGGGACCGTACGGCCGTTATCCGGGGCGTGGCGCGCCTTTCCGGGGCCACGGTCACGGCGCGGGATCTGCGGGGCGGGGCCGCGCTCGCGCTTGCTGGGCTGGCGGCGGAGGGAACGACCACCGTGCTGGAGGCCCAGCACATCGATCGCGGCTACGAAAGCCTTGAGCATATGCTTGGCGCGCTTGGCGCGCAGATACACCGGGAGGAAACGTAACAAAAAATGGCAAAGCGTCCAACGTCGCAAAAAAGCGGAGAAAACAAGAGCCGGAAGGATCTCTGGTCGGTTTTCTTTACGCCCGCTTCCGATACAGACGATCTGTTCGCCTCTGGGGACGACGAAACGGAGGAGGGCGGCTTCGATCTGTTTTCCGATGCGGAGCACACCGACGGAGACGGGGCGGACGTGGAGGAGGAACCGGCCGAAGCGCCTGCGCGGCGCGCAAAGCCGAGCCCCCTTGATAAGCTGCGGGCGCTCACACAGAAGCGCACGGAGGAAAGCGAGGATACGCAGGCTTCGGCGGACCAGCGGGGCCGGAGCGCGCGCGGCAAGGCCAAGGCGCCGGAGGCGGCCGCCGAGGAGCCGTTTGAGGAAATCGCGCCGTTGCGGGCCGGCGCAGGCGGCGTGCACGCGGCCGGTACGCGCATTGCCTACCATCCGAGGGCCAAGCAGGCCGAAGCGACGGAGGACGAACCCGCCTTCACCGAGCCGCCCGAGGAGTATACCGGCGAGGCGGTGCTTCCCGCGGCGTTGCTGCCTGAAGACGGCGAGCCGGAGGAGGAATCCCCCTCGCTCGCGCCTTGGCCGGAGGAAACGGCGGAGGACGAGCCCGCCTTTACGGAGCCCCCCGAGGAGTATACCGGCAAGCCGCTTGCGCCCATTGCGCGGGCGGAGGGGGACGAGGCGCCCTCCGAGCCGGACAAGCCCGAGGCGGAAGCGCTTTTCACGCGCATGGACGGCGAAGCGGAGGAGTCCGAGCCGGAGATTCGCCTTTTCGACGACGAGGAGGAGGAAAAAAGCTTCCTTACCGGCAGCACGGGCCGCACCCGCCTGGTTAAAACGGGCAAAAAAACGGCGGCGCGCGTGCAGGTTAACCGCACGGGCTCGCAAAAGCGCATGGAGGACGCGGCGCGCGCGCTGCGCGCAAAGGAGGCCGAGGAGCAGCACGTCCGCTATGTGCAAAAGCAAAAGAAGCGGGCCAACCGCAAAAAAACGCTTTGGGAGCACGCGGGCAATATCTCCTTTACGGTGTTCCTCATCGCGGCGGTGCTCGTGGCGCTTTACTATGCGTTTTTGCTCTCGGACGTGGTGATTGCGGGCAACGAGGACTATTCCGACGATTATATTCTTCAGCGTTCCGGGCTCGAAATGGGCAAGCACATGCTGCTTGTCGATCTTGACGCGGTGGAGGCCAATATCAGCGAGGACCCCTATTTGCAGGTGGATTCGGTCACGTATATCTTCCCTTCGCGCGTGCGCATCGCGGTGACGGAGCGCAAGGAGGTGGCGGGTATCATCGGATTGGATTACAACGTGATCATCGATCACAACGGCTATGTGCTCTCCATGGGCGGTGGCACGGATCTCAGCGATTTGTTGCAGGTAACGGGCATCAGCATGACGGGCTTCCAGCTCGGCCAGCGCCTCGGCGACGGCACGGATTTCGGCACCGCCACGCTCATCAGCATGATCGGCAAGCTGGAGGAATACACGCTGCTTGATTCCATCCAGTCCATGGATCTTACCAAGCCCCTGGCCATCACCATGAAGGCTAAGAACGGCCTGAATATCTTTGTGGGGCAGCCGACCGACCTTGACGGCAAGATGCTTTCGCTCTACCGAGAGCTGCCTCAGTTTATCAAGCAGGGCATCAGCACGGGCACGCTGTATCTCTCGGCCAAGGGCGGCACGGTCTATTCGCAGACCGACACGGCGCAGCTCATACTCGATGCGGAATTAAACCCCGTTTTGCCCGACGAGGGCGGCGGCACGGGGGGCAACGGCGATAACGGCACGGGAAGCGCCGCGCCGGGCACGGGCACGGGCACGGGCGGAGCCGGCACGGGAAGTGCCACGCCGGGTACGGGCACGGGCGGGGCCGGCACGGGAACGCCGGATGATTTTCAAGGTTAGCTTCAGGAGGCGCGAACAGGTGAACCGCATCAGCTTTGCAAACGATTATTCCGAGGGCGCGGACGCGCGCATACTCGAGGCGCTTATACAAACAAACGCCGAGCAAACGGCCGCATATGGACTCGATTGCTACAGCGCGCGCGCCAGGGAGGCCATTTTGGCGCGGCTTTCCGGGGCGGAAAGCGACGTGCATTTTTTTGTGGGCGGCACGCAGGTAAACCTGACGCTCATCGCGGCCGCGCTCCGGCCGCATCAGGGCGCGATTGCGGCGGCTTCCGGGCACATCAGCGTGCATGAAACCGGCGCAATCGAGGCTACGGGCCATAAGGTGCTCACGCTTCCATCCGAAAACGGCAAGCTCGCCGCCGCAGCCGTGGACGCGTATATCGCCGCGCATTTTGCCGACGAGAATCACGAGCACACCCCGCAGCCGGGGCTTGTGTATCTTTCCCAGCCCACGGAATTCGGCACGCTCTACAGCAAGGCGGAGCTGACGGCGCTTTCAGACGTGTGCAAAAAATGGGACATCCCCCTTTATATCGATGGCGCGAGGCTGGGCTGCGCGCTCACGGCGCGGACAAACGACGTGTTTCTGCCGGATCTTGCGCGGCTTACCTCCGCCTTTACCATCGGCGGCACCAAGATGGGCGCGCTGTTTGGAGAAGCGCTCGTGCTTAACGACGCGCGGCTGAAAAAGGACTTCCGCTATATCCAAAAGCGGCACGGCGCGTTTCTTGCCAAGGGCCGCCTGCTCGGCGTGCAATTTTTGACGCTTTTTTCGGGCACACTGTATGAGGAGCTTGCCGCGCACGCAAACGCCATGGCGCAAAAGCTTGCGCGCGGCCTCGAAAGCCGCGGCTGCGCGCTTTTTATGCCCACGCAGACCAATCAGGTGTTCGCGGTGCTGCCCAGGGCGCGCATAGAGAGGCTTGAGGAGCGCTATAGCCTTTCGTTCTGGCAGCCCTATGATGAAACGCAGGACGTGGTGCGCCTGTGCTGCTCCTTTGCCACGGAGGAAACGACCGTGGACGCGTTTTTAACGTATTTGGAGACAATATGATTCGTTCGCAAAAGCGGCGGAACGGAAGGCGGTCGCAGCTGTCCGTGTTCGCGCTGGCAGGTATCAATGCGGTCAGCCTGGGGGCTGCGCTGTGCATGTTCGCGCTGTTTCATCACGTGCTGCCGCAAAAGCTTGGCGGCCCCCTGATGGAGCGGCACACGCCCACGCCCGCGCCTGTGACGGCGGAGACGCCCGATCCCTTCGCCACGCCCACGCCGACGCCGCACCCTGAGGCGACGCCCACCGCGGAGCCGACGCCTACGCCGCGCGTGGACGGCTATGGGGAATTCTACGTGAAGTATGCGGACAAGTTTACGGACGAGCCTGTCGCGACGGAAACAAGCTATACGGACCCGCACGTGGCCGTTACGGTGAGCAAGGTCGCGGAGGGCTCGGGCGACCGGCGCGTGACCTATTATGTGGCGGATATCTATGTGGGCAGTATGGAGTATTTCCGCACCTATCTGGCCGACAACACCTATGGCAAGGGATTGCGCGCAAAGCTGCTTGCAATGGACGAGGAGACAAACGCCATTCTCGCGCTCACGGGCGATTATTACGGCAACCATACCAAGGGCGTGGTGATTCGCAACGGTGTTTTGTACCGGGCGGAAAAGAGCTCCATGGACATATGCGTGCTCTATTACGACGGCACGATGGCGACCATGGAGCGCACGCGCTTTGACGCGGAGGCGGCCATGGCGGCGGGCGCGTGGCAGGCGTGGACCTTTGGCCCGGGCCTGCTCGACGAAGACGGCAGCCCCATGGCGAGCTTCAATACCACCGACAAGCTCAAGGAGCGGCATCCGCGAAGCGCGCTGGGCTATTACGAGCCGGGCCACTATTGCTTTGTGGTGGTGGACGGCCGGGACACGGGCTATTCGCGCGGCATGGATCTCATCGATCTCTCGTATCTGTTTTATACGCTGGGCTGCAAGGCGGCCTATAATCTTGACGGCGGCCAGTCCGCCATGATGAGCTTTGACGACGCGTTGGTCAACCAGCCCTACGACGGCGGGCGCATGATCAGCGATTGTCTGTACATTGGGGAGGCATTGGGATGAAGCGTTTTGTGTATACGATTCTGCCGCACTGTGTGCTGGTGCTCGGGGAAATGTACGTGGTCTTCTATATTCTGGACGCGTTCAATCCGACGATGGATTTTGTGGCAAACAGCATAACGCAGTTTCTTATGCTGCTGCTGGCCCTCTCGGGCAGTCTGCTGGCCGTCGCCACCATGGCGCTTGTGCGCAAAAAGCGCGGCAAAAAGCCCGCCGAGCGAGACGAGGAATGAGCGCGGCGGGCGCTAGCGCACGCGTACGCCCCGTTTGATCACTGTTTTTACAAGATTCATGCCCGTGTGATAGGGCAAAAAGGAAGCGGACGGATACGAAAGCAGCACGACATCCGCCTGCTTTCCCTTTTCAATGCTGCCGATCGATTCCGCGCGCCTGATAGCCGCCGCGGCGTTGATGGTAAGCGCCGTTACGGCCTCGGGCACGGTCATGCGCATCTGGATGCAGGCGAGCGCGAGCATGAGCGGAACGGAGCAGGAAAAGCAGCTTCCCGGATTAAAATCCGTGCCCAGCGCCACCGTGCAGCCCATATCGATCATTGCCCGGGCGCGGGCGTATGGCTCGCGGAGACAAAAGGCCGTGAGCGGCATGAGCACGCACACGCTGCCCGCCTCCGCCATGGCGTGCAGGCCTTCGTCCGAGGCGTAGAGCAGGTGATCGGCGCTCGCGGCGGCAAGCTCGCCCGCCAGCTTTGTGCCGCCAAGGTCGCACATTTCGTCCGCGTGGAGCTTGACGGCAAAGCCCATTTCCTTTGCGGCCGCAAGCAGCCGCCGGGATTGCGCGACGGAGAACACGCCGCTTTCGCAAAACACGTCGCAAAAGACAGCCAGATTTTCGGCGGCTACGCGCGGCAGCACGCTTTCGATGAGAAAAGCAATGTATGCGTCGGCGCGGCCCGCATATTCCGGCGGTACGCTGTGCGCACCCAAAAAGGTCGGAACCAGCTCCACGGGCCCCTCCTCGTTCAGCGCCCGAAGCACCCGGAGCTGCCTTAGCTCCGTTTCCGCATCGAGCCCGTAGCCGCTCTTGGCTTCAAGGGTCGTTACGCCCATGGCGAGCATTTCGGCAAGGAAGGGGCGCGCTTGCGCCATAAGCGCTTCCTCGGTTGCCGCGCGCGTGGCCTTGACGGTGCTTATAATGCCGCCGCCCCGCTCCATGATGGAGCGGTAGCTTTCGCCGCCAAGCCGCCAGGAAAACTCCTCCGCGCGCGTGCCCGCAAACACCAGGTGCGTGTGCGCGTCCACAAAGCCGGGCAGCACGGCGCTGCCCGATGCGTCGAGCAGCTCGTATTCCTCGGGGTTGTGGCGGCAAAAAATGTCGGCGGTCGTTCCCACGTCCGTGATCACGCCGTTTTCAATGGTGAGCGCGCCGCCGCGCACCAGTCCCGTGTCGTTCATGGCCCTTCCGCGCTTGGGGCCGCCCGCGCAGGTGTGCAGCTCCGGCGCGCCGTGAATGAGCAAGCCTCGCTTCATTCGCCCAGCAGCCTCATTTCCAGCACCTGCGAAGCGCTGAAGCCTTCGAGCTGCAAATAATACGCCGCGCTGTCAAGGAGCGCCTCGGCGGGCGTTAGGCCGACAATCTCGCTGCCTGTTACCGAAACGCCGTAGCGCGCGGCCTCCATGCGAATGGTTTCCAGCACGCGGTAGATCGAAGTGCCTTGATAATTGGTGAGGTTCATGGATACCTGCGCGCATTTTCTGTCCGCAAGGTACACGCCCATGGCCTTGACAAAGCGAAAGCCGCCGTTGAGATGCCGCAGCTTTTTTGCGATGTCGTTTGCAAGCTCGACCCTGTCCGTGCTCAAATTCACGTTATAGGCAATCAGCGGCATGCGCGCGCCCACGGCCGTTACGCCCGCCGTCGGGTGCGGAGCCGCCGGGCCAAAGTCCGGCTTCCATTCGGGCAAAGCAAGCTTAGCGGCCATGCCCTCAAACTGGCCCTTGCGCACGTCGGCAAGGTTCTCCCGCCGGGGTGAGGCCGCGGAGCGCTCATACAGGAAAATGGGCAGCGCGTAACGCTCGGCGGCGGCGGCGGCCACGCGTTTTGCGAGCGCGTCTGCGTCGCTAAGCGTCGCGCCGCGCACGGGGATAAAGGGAACCACGTCCGCCGCGCCCATGCGCGGGTGCTGGCCGCTGTGCTTTTGCATGTCGATCGTCTCCACGGCCGTGCCGATGGCCGTAAGCACCGCGTCAAAGAGGCCGCTTTGTGAGCCGATCACCGTAAAGACCGAGCGGTTGTGATCCGCGTCCGCGCTGACATCCAGCAGCGTTACGCCCGGCACGGAAAAGCTTGCCGCGAGGCGGTCGAGCACGGTTTTGTCGCGGCCCTCGGAAAAATTCGGTACGCATTCTAGTATGGGTTCCATCAAGCGTTATTCCTTTCCTGTCATGGTTTTGGCAATGAGCGCGTCGTCCGCCGCAAAGGGGAGGGTAATGCAGCTTCCGCCGGCGTTCTCCGCGTTAAAGGCGGCGGCCGTCTCCATGGACGCGCTCTGCCGCGCCCAGCTCCGGCGCGCCACGCCGATCATCACGTCGAAGGGAATGGCGGCGCGTAAAATCTCGTCCACGCGCTCGCTTCCGTCGAGCACCATGCCAAAGCCGCCGTTGATCCCCTTGGATATGCCCACGCCGCCGCCGTTATGGAGCGCCACGAGGCTCATGCCCCGCGCGGCGTTGCCCGCGAAGCACTGCACGGCCATGTCGGCGGTCACGTTCGAGCCGTCGCGGATATTGGCCGTCTCCCGGAAGGGGGAGTCCGTGCCGCCCGTATCATGGTGATCGCGTCCCAGCATGACCGGGCCGATTTCCCCGCGCCGCACCATATCGTTAAAGCGAAGGGCGATGGCCAGCCGCCCCGCCGCGTCCTGATAGAGGATGCGGCACTGCGTGCCGACCACGAGCGCGTGCTTCTCCGCATCGCGCAGCCAGATGTAGTTGTCCCGATCCTGCCCCCGGCGGCCCGGATCGATGCAGTCCATGGCGGCAAGGTCGGTTTTGCGCAGCTCCTCGGGCTTGCCGCTTAAGCAGCACCAGCGGAAGGGGCCGTAGCCGTAGTCAAAGAGCATGGGCCCCATGATATCCTCCACATAGGAGGGGAAAATGAAGCCGTCGCGGAGGTTCTCGCCGTTTTTGGCAACCTCGGTCACGCCCGCGTCGAACACGGCCTTGAGGAACGCGTTGCCGTAATCGAAAAAGTATGCGCCCCGCGAAACCAGCGTGTGAATGAGCGCGAAGTGCGCGCGCAGGCTTTCGTTGACAAGCGTCCTAAAGCGGGCGGGGTCGCCTTCAAGCAGCGCGGTGCGCTCGGAATAGCTGAGCCCCTGCGGGCAGTAGCCGCCGTCGTAGGGAACGTGACACGAGGTTTGATCCGAAAGCAGGTCGATCGGCTCGCCGTGATCCGCCGCGTACTGGAGCAAATCCACAATGTTGCCGTGGAAAGCGATGGAGCAGGGCTCCTTTTTTGTACAGGCCGCGCGCGCAAGCCGGAAGGCCTCCTCCGCGCTGTCCGTCACAAGCCGCACCCAGCCCTGCGCGCGCCGCGTTTCGATGCGGCTGAGGTCCACCTCCGCGATTATGCCCACGCCGCCCGCAATCTCCGCCGCCTTGGGCTGCGCGCCGCTCATGCCGCCAAGGCCGGAGCTGACAAAGAGCTTTCCGCGCAGATCGCCGTCCGCCGGGACGCCCAGCTTGAGCCTGCCCGCGTTGAGGAGCGTGTTAAAGGTTCCGTGCACAATGCCCTGCGGGCCGATGTACATCCAGCCGCCCGCAGTCATCTGACCGTAGCTGGATACGCCCATGGCGGTGGCCCGCGCCCAATCGTCGGGATTATCGTACATGCCGACCATGAGGCCGTTGGTGAGCATCACGCGCGGGCTCGTTTTGTGCGAACGAAAGAGCCCCACTGGATGCCCGGAGAAGAGCACGAGGGTTTGCTCGCCGGTTAGTTGCTCGAGGTATTGCTTGATGAGCCGGTACTGCATCCAGTTTTGGCAGACCTGTCCCGTCTCACCGTAGGTGACGAGCTCGTAGGGGTAGAGCGCCACGCGCGGATCGAGATTGTTGTCGATCATCACCTGAAAGGCCTTGCCTTCGACGCAGCGCCCCTTGTACGCGTCGATGGGCTTGCCGCAGAGCGGCTCCTTGGGCATAAAGCGGTAGCCGTAAATGCGGCCCCGGGTCTTGAGCTCGTCCAAAAACTCCGGCGCGAGCCGCTCGTGAAAGCGCGTGGGTACATAGCGGAGCGCGTTTTTCAGCGCCAGCGCCGTATCGGAGGCGGAAAGCTTGGACGTGCGCCTCGGCGCGCGCCGCACGCTCGGATCGAACGCCGGGTATTTCGGCAATTCCTCGCAAAGGGAGATGGATATGGGCGTATCGGGCATGAGGGCCTCCTTTCGGTTCGGGGGGATTACGGCGCAACCTCGCCGACAAAGCTTGCGGCAAACACTTCGCGAATGCGCTCCATCTTATCGGTCTGCCCAAGCGCCCACATGAGCTTGACCACGGCGGCTTCGGTGGTCATGTCCCGGGCGGGGATGACGTGCCGCGCAAGCAGCTTTTGCCCCACGTCGTAGATGGACAGGTCGCAGCGCTCATACAGGCACTGGCTGCACGCCACCACGGGCACGCCGCGCCCTGTGAGCCGTTCGATTTTTTCGAGCAGGTTTCGGTTAAGCACGTGCAGCCCGCCCGAGCCGAAGCACTCGAGCACCAGCCCCTTATAGCCAATCGTTTCCAGCGCGTCGAATATGGCGGGATTTGTGCCGGGCACGAGCTTGAGCAAAAACACGTTTTTTTCCAGCCGGTCGTAATAGCGCAGCGGCGCGGCGGGGTCGTAAGGCGCGGTTTCCCGCGCCCGCACCCGCAGCCCGTCGGCCAGCACCTCCGCCATGCAGGGCGCGTTGACGCTTTCAAAGGCGTTAAAGCCAAGGGTGCTCACCTTTACCGCGCGCGTGCCGTTGATGATCTTGCGGTCAAAGGCTACCGTAACGCCGCGAATGCCCGCCTCGATGGCCGCAAGGGCGGTGTAAAGATTGGTCTTCGCGTCCGAAAGCGGGCTCTCCACGGGCAACTGCGCGCCTGTGAGCACCACGCTTTTGTTCAGATTTTGCAGCATGAAGGAGAGGGCCGCCGCGCTGTAGGCCATGGTGTCCGTGCCGTGGGTCACAAGAATGCCGTCGTAGGCGGGCAGGGCGCTTTTGATGCGCGCGGCCATGGCCTGCCATTCCTCGGGCTGGATGTTGGAGCTGTCCAGATTGAGCAGCTCCGCATGCTCGATGTGGTGATCCGGGTTCATATCGCCCAAATAGGCCAGCATTTCGCCGGAGGTCATGGAAGGCGCAAGGCCGTTTCCGCTCTCGCGCGAGGCGATGGTGCCGCCGGTTGTGAGCAGCAAAATATTCATACTTATTTCTATAGCTTTCGCAGCCGCGAAAGCATCCTTTCTAGCGGAATGGGGGCTGGTTCCGCGTCAGCGAAATTGCCGCCTTCTGCGGCAAAAGCCATAAAACGTGAAGCTTGAAAGCTTTGACTTTCAAGCTTTTTCCTCCGTGAGCGGCGCAAACGGGCCGACGGCGGCGGCCACGCGGGCGAGCAGGGAGCGGTCGGAGAGCACGCCTTCACAGCGGTTGATATCCTCATACAGCGGTCGGTCGGTTTTTAGCTCCTCCACCTTTTCCCGCACGACGCGGTAGGCCTCCGCCGTGCCCGCGCCAAGCGACGCGCGCTCCTCGCCCAGATCGATGGCCTGACATGCGCACATGAGCTCCATGGCGAGCACACGGCGCGTGTTTTCCAAAATTTCCCGCGCCTTGCGGGCTGCGATCGTGCCCATGCTCACATGATCCTCCTGATTGGCGGAGGAGGGGATGCTGTCGACGCTGGCGGGGTGCGCGAGCACCTTGTTTTCGGAAACGAGCGCCGCCGCCGTGTACTGGACGATCATAAAGCCGGAGTTTACGCCGCCGTCCCGCGTTAAGAAGGCGGGCAGGCCGGAAAGCGCGGCGTTGACCATGCGCTCGATGCGGCGCTCGGAGATATCGGCAAGCTCCGCCAGCGCGATACCCAGAAAATCGAACGCCAGCGCCACGGGCTGTCCGTGGAAATTGCCGCCCGATATGCCAGCGTCCGGGTCGGAAAAGAGGATGGGGTTATCGGTGACGGAATTCATTTCGATTTCGACCTTGGCCGCCACATAAGCAATGGCGTCGCGGCTCGCGCCGTGCACCTGCGGGGCGCAGCGGAGGGAATACGCGTCCTGAATGCGCAATTCGCCCTGCCGCGTAACGTTGCGGCTCCCCTTCAGCAGCCGCGCAATCTGCGCCGCGCTTGCCAACTGCCCCGCGTGCGCGCGGGTCGCGTGCAGCCGGGGGTCGAGCGCGTCCGCCACGCCCCGATGCGCCTCAAAGCTCATGGCCACGGCCAGATCGACCGTCTGGATGAGGTCGATTGCGTCGTATACGGTCAGCGCGCCCACGGCGGTCATGGCCTGCGTGCCGTTGATGAGCGCGAGGCCCTCCTTGGCGGAAAGCTCCACGAGCGGGATGCCCGCCTTCGCCATGGCCGCGGCGCCCGCGTAGACCGCGCCCTGATAAGCGGCTTTGCCCTCGCCCAGCATGGGCAGCACCATGTGCGAAAGGGGCACAAGATCGCCGCTCGCGCCAAGGGAGCCCTTTTCGGGCACAATGGGGATCACGCCCGCGTTAAGCATGGAAAGCAGCGTATCCAGTATGACGGGCCGCACGCCGGAAAAGCCCTTGGCGAGGTTATTGACCCGCAGCAGCATCATGCCGCGCACGACCTCCTCTGGGAAGGGGTCGCCCGCGCCCACGGCGTGCGAAATAATCAGGTTCTTTTGCAGCGTGCGGGACTCCTCCGCCGTGATCACCACGTCCGCAAACTTGCCAACGCCGGTCGTCACGCCGTAGACCACCTGATTTTTTTCCAAAAGCCGCTCCACAACGGCGCGCGAGCGCGCGACGTTTGCGCGCGCCTCGCTTGAGAGTACGGCCTTTGCGCCGTGGCGGCACACGGCCGCGAGCGCATCGAGCGTAAGATCGTTTCCTGTGATCAGAATGGGTTCGCTATCCATGTTCTTCCTCCGTCGCTTTAATGCGTTAAAGCAGAAAGAGCGGCGGGCCTTCTCGGCCCGCCGCTTTGCGCTGCATCCTATTTTCTTGTTCGGCCGCCGTGCGACGACGCATCGCTTACGCCCCCTCGATTGAGAATGGGAAAGCCAAGGGTTCCGTTTGCGCGCGTGCCGCCCAGGCGCAATGCGCAACAAGACACTCTTACCCTAGCACCCGCGCGGGGAAAAGTCAAGCGTCAGTCCGCGCGCTTAACGGCTCTCGAAACCAGCAGCGGTACGTCCAGCTCCACTGCCGCCGTTTCGCCCTGTGCAAGCGGCGCGGAGAGCGTGCGCGCGTTGAGCGAGCGGACGAGCTCCCTTAGCTTCGCCTTGGGGAAGGTTCCCTCGCTGCGCACGGGCACGAGCGGCAACTCGCCGCCCAGAATGCGGATGGTCGTGGTGAGCGTGCGGCGCGGGTCGGTCAGCTCGCATTCGCAAAAGGCCCGGCCGCGCTTGCAGCGCGCACCCTCGACCGCAAGCGTGCGCGCGCCGTCCTCCTGCTCCGTCCACACGGGCAAAAGCGTACAGCCGTTGGGGCACACGGTGCAGATCATTTCGTTTGCCCCGGAAACGGACGGGCGAGCGTCCTCGTCCTGCCGGAGCGTGACCGTAATCGGCCCCGTGTCCGCGGAGAGAGCGGGCAGGGGAATGCGGATCATCTCCGCCGGGGTGAGCCGCAACAGCTTTTTTTCGGCAAGCAGCGTTTCGCCCGCGCGCACGAGCACGCTTTGCGCCCGGCCCGGCGCGCGCACGCGCAGAGAGAGCGTCGTTTCCGTGCTTGCTGCAAGTGTGCGCGGCAGCACGTAGCGCACGCCCTCGCCCGCCGTAACGGGCAGCAGGGGGCGATCATGCGCGCCCGCCAAATAGGCGCACGCGCCCGCCGCAGCCGTTTCGGCCTCGGCGGACACCATATCCACCAGATCGTGCACATGCAGGGCGTTTCCGCAGGAGAAGATACCCGGCACGCTTGTCATCAGCCGCCCGTCCACGCGCGCGCCGCCCGTTATGGGATCCATGGCCACGCCGCAGGCCCGCGCCAGCTCGTTTTCGGGGATGAGGCCCACGGAGAGGATGAGCGTATCGCAGGGGATGCGCCGCGTGGTTTCCATTTTGGGCGTGCCCGTTTCATCCACCTCCGCGGCGACGACGGCCGTCAGATGCGGCATGCCCTCGATATCCACCACCGTGGTGGCAAGGCGGAGCGGGATGCCGTAATCGTCCAGGCACTGGCGCACATTGCGCGGAAGACCGCTGCAATAGGGCAGCTTCTCGAGCACGCAGGGAACCTCCATGCCCTCGAGCGTGAGCCGGCGCGCCATAATCAGCCCGATATCGCCCGAGCCGAGTATGACCGCGCGCTTGCCCACGGCGATGTTTTGAAGATTCACCAAATGCTGCACAACGCCCGCCGTATAGATGCCAGCCGGGCGTGTGCCGGGCACGCCGATGGCGCCCCGCGTGCGCTCGCGGCAGCCGGTGGCAAGCACGATTGCGCCCGCCCGCAAGGTATATTGTCCGCCGCGCGCCGCGCAGGTGACCACGCGCTCCGGGGATACGCGCAGCACCATCGTGCCGCAGCGGATTTCCACGCCCAGGCTTTCCGCGTCCGCGAGGAAGCGGGCGACGTACTCCGGCCCGGAGAGCGCCTCGCCAAAGCGGGTTACGCCGAAGCCGTCGTGGATGCACTGATTGAGAATGCCGCCGGGCACGGGATTGCGCTCGAGCACGAGCACGCGCTTTGCGCCCCGCCGCTTTGCCTCGGCCGCTGCCGCAAGCCCCGCCGGGCCCGCGCCGATTATGACGATATCAAATGCTTCCATATCCGCGCCCCCTTACTTCAGCCGGCCCGCGAGAGGCCGATCGCCCGCGTGCTTGAGGGCGATATCCGTCGCCGCCACGCCGCGTTCCTTTTCCAGCATGTTCACCATGCGCGTAAAGCAGTAGCCCCCGTTGCAGCGGCCCATGGTGGCCCGCACGCGGTTTTTCACGGCGATGAGGCCCCTTGCGCCGATGGGATTATCCATGGCCCGCCGAATCTCGGCGCGGGTCACCGTTTCGCAGCGGCACACGATATCGCCGTAGTCCGGGTCGAGCGCGATGAGCCGCGCGCGCTCCGCGTCGTCCGCCTCGGCAAAGCAGGGAATGCCTTGGTAGCTTGGCTCATAGGCGGCGTTTGCGCCGGGGCGCAGCGCGCGCTCCACCATGGCCGCCACGCGCTCCGCGATGGGCATGGACGCGGTGAGGCCGGGCGATTCGATGCCCACAAGATTGATGAGCTTTTCGGTCTTTTTGCTTTCCTCAATGACAAAATCGCCGTAGTTGGCCTCGCCCTTGGGCACGAGCTTTGCGCGCATGCCCGCGTACGCCCCGATGACGGAGCGGAGATCAAGGCCGGGGTAGAGCGCCTTGGCTTCGGCGACCAGCTCCGAAAGCACGGGCGCGGTGGTTTGCAGCGCCTCGCGCTCCTCCACATATTCCGCCGACGGGCCGATGATGAGATTGCCGTCGATGGTGGGCGTAAGGTGCACGCCGAGTCCGCCTACGCCGGGCCGGGGCACGGGGTAAACGGGCATACGGAGCGCGCCGGGGGGAAGCTTGTCGAAGAGATAATACTCGCCCCGCGCGGGGTAGAGCTGATACGACGCGTCGCCCGCCATGGCCGCCACGCGGTCTGAAAACAGCCCCGCCGCGTTTACGATGAGCGCGCACTCGACCGTTTCGGTTCCGGCGCTAACATAAAAAGCGCCGCCGCGCCGCGTAATGGCCGTCACCTCGGCGCCCAGCAGAAAGCGCACGCCGTTTTTGGCCGCGCACTCGGCCAGATGGATGTTGTACAAAAATGGATTGATGATGGCCGTATTGGGCGAGAGCATGGCGCAGCTTGCGGGTACGCCCGGCTCGCGCGCCGAAACGCCCGCTTCATCGAGCATCGACAGCCCCGCGCAGCCGTTCCTTTCGCCGGTTAGTACGAGCCTTTCCAGCAAGTCGCGGTCGCTTTCCGAAAAGCCCACCACGAGCTTGCCGGTGCGCACGTAGGGCACGTCGAGTCTTTTTGCGAGGGCTTTAAAGCCCGCGTTGCCCGCCACGCACAGCTCGGCCATGAGCGACCCCGTGCGGTTGTTGAAGCCCGCGTGCACCACGGCGCTGTTGTGGCCGCTTGTGCCCATGCATACGTCCAGTTCCTTGTCCGCGACGGCCACGCGCAGATCGTAGGCCGCGAGCCGATAAGCCACGGCCGCGCCGACCGCGCCGCCCCCGATAATGAGTACGTCGGTTTTCACGTGTTTCCTCCCGTCATGAGTTCAAACAGGAGCGCGGCAAGGCGCTCGAGACTGCTTTTTTCCATATGCTCGCCGGGGGCGTGGGGCGCTCTTGCGCCCGTGCCCAGCACGACGGGCGCGATGCCCGCGTGCACAAGATGGTTTGCGTCGCTCCCGCCCATGCCCGAGCAGGTGGAAAAGGGGAAGCCCAGCTTTTCGCACGCGGCCCGCACGCGCAGCACGGCGGGGTGATTTGCCGACACCGCGTAGCCGGGGTAGTCGAGCAGGCTTGCGCATTCGGCGAGCCCGCCCAGCTCGGCGGCGGCCTTTACAAAGGCGGCTTCCGCCTGCGCAAGCACCGCGTCAAGGCGTTCCTTTTCAAAGGCGCGCGCCTCCGCGCGGAGCCGCGCGCTGTCGGGCACTACGTTGGTGGGCCCCTCGCAGCAAAAGCTTCCCACATTAAAGGTAGCGTTTTCAAAGACGGCGGGCAGCGCGTCGATGGCCCGTGCCGCGATGCGGATGGCCGACACGCCCGCTTCCAGCGCGAGCGCCGCGTGGGCGGCCCGGCCGCGCACCGCGATATCGAGCTGCGCCTTATAGGGCGTTTGCAGCACCGCCGTGCCCACGGAGCGCGAGCTGTCGGGCACAAAGGCCTCCCGCGCGGCAAAGCGCGAAAGGTCCGCGTGTGCGGAGCCGTAGAGCGAGCGCTCCTCCTGCACGGTAAAGAGCAGCTCGATGGGCGGATGGGGCGCGTCTTCCGCCGCAATTTGCCGCAGGGCCGCCAGAATGGCCGCTATGCCGCCCCGATCGTCCGCGCCCAGCGCGGTCGTGCCGTCGGTGCGGTATTCCGCATCCGTTTCCACGATAACCGGGTGCGCGGCGAGGGGAACCGTGTCCATGTGCGCGCAAAAAAGCAGCGCGCCGCCCGCGTGCCCCCCTGACGCGCCAAGCCGCGCGGAGAGGTTCCCCGTTTCGTCCGTCTCGCAGGCAAAGCCCAGCGTGGAGAGCGCGCTTTTTAGATACGCGCACACGGCCATTTCTTCGCCGGAGGGGCCGGGAGTGCGCAAAAGCGCAAGAAACTCTTTGTGTAAGCTTGTCGCGTCAAGCATGGCAGCCCTCCGCGAGCGCCGCGAAATCCAGCTTGTTTGCGGCCTCAATTTGTGAAAGGAGCGATTGCGGGAGGTTATGCCCGCCCCGGTAGGACGCGCTGAGCGCGCCCGCGAGCGCCGCCACGGTGTCCGTATCGCCGCCAAGCGCGCCGCCTAGACGGACGGCGAGCCACACATCCCCGCGCGCCAGAAAAAAGACGCCAAAGGCGGCGCCGCACACGTCGGCGGAGGGCAAACCCGCGCCCAGCACGTCGTATATATAGTCCAGCAGCGCGTCGGCGGGCGCGCCTTCGGCCAGCTTGCGCAGCGCCAGCAGCCGGGCAACCGAGGAGGGCGCGCAGGCGGGAAAGGGCGCCGCTTGCATAAGCCGCATGCCGCCCTCTACCGCCGCGTCCACGATTTCGTCCATGGAGCCGCCGGCCATCGCGCGTTGCAGCGCAAAGCCGTACGCCCCCGCGGCCTCCAGCGCCTCGGCGGTGTTGTGCGTGCACAGAAGGCATGCGTGGATATCGTTTGCAAGCGCGTCGCCATCCGCGTGCGCTTTGTAGAGCACGGCGGCGGGCGTGCGCATGACGCCGCCGCAGGTCGTGCCGGTAAGCCCCGTGCCCGAGGGGTCGGCCCCGGCGCGGATGCTTTCCAGCGCCTTTTTCGAGCTTGGGCCAATGTAGCGCTTTTCCGCCGCGCCCGTTTCCTCCGCCCATTCCAGCAGCACGCGCGCGGTTTCAACACTGTCCACCCGCCCTGCCTTTTGGTAGGCGCGCAGCAGGTATACGTTTTGCTCCGTATCGTCGGTTACCGCGGCGTAGGGCAGATTGGCGTGCTTTTCGCCCGCGGCGGGAGAAAGCAGGCCGGGCAGGGGCGAGCCGAAGCGCTCCACGATCGCCCGCCGCGTCATAAACTCCGTGGGCATGCCGATGGCGTCGCCTGCCGCGTAGGCTTCCAGCACGGCCTGAATGCGAGCTTGCTCCATGGCTTAAGCGCCCTCGAGGAGTCCGGTAATAAAATCGCGCGCCCGGGCGAGCTTCTCGTCCACATCGTCAAGATAATAGCGGTACGAGGGCTCGAGCGTGTATACGCCCGTAAAGCCGGCCAAGGCGTTTTTCACGCCCTGCCAGTCGATATCGCCCTCGCCCGGCGGCAGATGGCGGCTCGCGCCCGCGTAGTCGCTCAGGTGCAGGTGGCAGGGCGTAAACGCGCGCAAAAACCGCACCGGGTCGCCGCCCGCCTCGCACACCTCCGTTACGTCCACCATGGGCTTGACAAAGGGGCTGCCGAGCGCCTCCGCATAGGCAAGCAACTGCTCGGCCGTGGCGCAGGATTTGGGATTGTTCTCCAGGGCCATGGTCACGCCCGCCTGGCCGCAGCGTTCGGCCAGCCAACGCAGATTGTCCACAATGGGCGCTTCCAAAAGCGCTTCGTGCCCCGCGCGGTTTTTCTCGTGCGGATGCACCACGAGCACCTCCGTGCCAAGGCGCTTTGCCATGACAAGGAGCTTTTCGGCATACGCGCGGCCGTCGGCCATCATGGTCTTGTGCGGCGTGTAAAACCAGGGAAAAAACCATAGCGGCAGATGGATGCTCACCACGCGCGCGCCGCTTTTTTCGTAAAGCCGGGTCTTATCCTCCGAAACGTCGGAAACGGCCTGCGGCATCAGCTCGGCCTGCGCAAAGCCCGCCCGTGCGATGCGCCGCAGCGCCTCGTCGGATTCGAGCGGAAACAGCGCCGCCGTAGAAAAGGAATAACGGTTCATATCGACCTCTCAAAGCGGGGCAGCGCGGAGGAGAGCCCTCCGCCGCGCTGCCGGTTGTTCAGAATACGAGTGGGTGCGCTCGCTTAGGAAAGAGAGATCTCGTCGAGCAGATCCTCCAGCGCGCCGTCAAGCGCCTCCTGCGGGGTCTGCACGCCCTTTTCAATGAGGCCAAGCGCTTCGCCCAGCAGCAGATCCATAGTGCCCATCTGCTCAAAGTGGAAATAGGAGAAGGTGTATTGGAGCTGGTTGAAGGCCACGGCGTACATTTCGTTTTCCGCAATGGCGTTCTTTACCGCGTCAAGCTCCAGCTCGGATTGGCGCACCGGGAGATAGCCCGTTGCCAGCGCGAATTCCACGTTTTGCTCGGGCTGCAGCAGATACTCGATGAGCTGCCACGCGGCCTCGATGCGCTCGGGGTCCTGCGTGAGGATCACGAGCACGTTGCCGCCAAGCGCGAGCTGCTGGGTTTCAAAGTGCGGCATCTCGATTGCGCCGATGTTGATATCCACGTCCGTCCAGCGGGAGATACGGTTCGAGGACATGGCAAGGAACGCCAGATTGCCGGAGAGGAACTTGTTCTCCGCCACATTGTGCTCGCCTGCGGCCATAATGCCGGAGTCCACGAGGGACTTCCAATAGTTGGCGACGTCGAGCGCCTTTTCGTCGGTAAAGAGCGGCGTCAGCACGCCGTCCTTTTCGGTGATGATCTCGTTGCCGTGCTGCATGAGCATGGATTTAAACAGCCACTTGGTGTCGGTTACGTCAAAGGCGCTGAAGTCCGTCGTGCCGTTGATGTTGCCCTTCTCGAGGCAGAGCTTGCACACATCGTAGAATTCCGCCCAGGTCTGGGGGGGCTTGGTCATGTCCACACCCGCCGCGGCGAGAATGTCTTTATTGTAGTACATCACCTGCGTGGAAATGCCGTAGGGCACGGCGCACACATTGCCCGTTCCGTAGCGGCAGTAATCCCACATGCCGGGGAAGATATCGCCCGCGTTGAAGCCCTCGCGCTGCATGAGCTCGGAGACGACATAGTTGCCGCGCGCGCCCGTGTAGAGCGGCCCCGCGTACATGAGGGCCACGTCCGGCGCACCGTTGCCGGCAAGCAGCGCGGCGCTCACCTTGGTGGCGGTGTCGCTCGAGCCGCCAGAGTAGGAGAGGTTCAGCTTGATGTTGCCGTTTTCGGCCTGAAACGCCTCGGCCTGCTCGACGAACTTCTCGCCGCTGGTGCCGGAGACGGCGTACCAGACCTCGAGCGCGAGGTCGCCCACCTCAACGGGTGCGGCGGGCGCTGTGGCATCGCCCGAGCCGGCCGGAGCGGGTTCGGCGGTGGCGGCGGGCGTCACCTGCGCGGGCTTGGGAAGGCAGCCTGCAAGCGCGCTTGCGGCCAGAAGCAGAGTAAAGAGCAGGGCCAGGGACTTTTTAAGCGTGTGTTTCATGGTAGCATCCTCCTTTTCTTACATAAAACGGGGTAACCTTTGCGTTTTCACGATTTCATGCCTGTCAGCGTAATGGAGCGAACCAACTGCTTTTCGCAGAACATGAAGACGATGAGCACCGGCAGTATGGCCAGCAGCGACGCCGCCATCATCACCTGATATTCGGAGCTGGATTCCTGCACAAGGTATTTTAAGCCGATGGGCAGGGTGCGGTACTCGGTCTTGGTGGTGATAATGAGCGGCCAGGTGTAGCTTTTCCAGTTGCCGAGGAAGGAAAAGAGCGTGGCCGTGGAGATGGCGCCCTTGGCATTGGGAATGACCACGTTGTTTAGCACTCGGAGGTAGCCGCAGCCGTCGAGCCGCGCCGCGTCGATGAGATCCTGGGGGATGGAGGCAAAAAAGCTCATCATCAGCATGGTGGTAAAGGCCGTAGCAATCTGCGGCAGCATAATGCCCGCGTAGGTATCCGCAAGGCCCATGCTCGACACCGTGAGGTAGAGCGGGATCATCGTGACCACGGCCGGCACGAACATGCTGCTGCGCATGACGGCCATAAACACCTGCTTGCCGGGATAATGGAGCTTGGTAAGGGAATACGCGGCCAGCACCGAGATGGAGATCTGCAAAAAGGTCTGCACCACGGAGGTAAAAATGCTGTTCCCGTAATAGCGCAAGAACGGGATCATGGAGAAGACCTTTTTGAAGTTGTCCCAATTCCACGTGGACGGAATCCAGCGCGGCGGATAGACATATACGTCCGCCTTGGTCTTAAACGACGAGAGAATCATCCACACAAAGGGGAAGAGCATCGTGAGCGCGCCGAGAAGCAGAATGACAAACAGCGCCCAGTTGCGGCGATAGAGCCTTCTCCGTTTGGTAGGCAGCATAGACATGGATGTTTCCCCCTTTCTAGTCCAGATCGATGGTCTTTTTCGCGTCCACCCGGTTCTGAATCTGGGTAAACACGAAGATAATCACAAACAGAAGCAGCGCGCAGGCCGAGGCGCGGCCCATGCGGCCGTTGGTAAAGGCCAGCTCGTAAATGTAGTTGACAATGAGCATGGTCGAGCGCAGCGGGCCGCCGTCGGGGGTCATGACGTTGACCTCCGTAAAGACCTTGAAGGAGTTGATCACGCCCATCATCAGCACGAAGGACACGATGGGCCGAAGCAGCGGCAGCTTGATTCTCCAGAAAAGCTGCCAGCTTGTCGCGCCGTCGATGCGCCCCGCCTCGAGATACGAATCGGAAATATTCTGCAAGCCGGAGAGGAAAAGGATCACGTTATAGCCCACGCCCTTCCAGATGGAGAAGATCAAGATGGAGAGCAGCGCGGTCTTTTCGCTTTGCAGCCAGCGGCTCGTGGGCAGGCCCAGAAATTCCAGAATCTGGTTGAAGGGGCCGACCGTCGGATCGTAAAACCAGATCCAAATGAGGCTTGAGGCGACCACCGGCACGACCACGGGCGCAAAGTAGGAGGCGCGCAGAAACTTTTTGATGGGCACGTTGGAATCGAGCATGAGCGCGATGAGGAGCGCGAGCACCGTGTCCATCGAAAGCTTGACCGCCGCGTACAGGCCCGTATTGCCCAGCGCCTTCCAGAACTTGTCGTTTTTCAGCAGATAGGTATAGTTGCCAAAGCCCACCGGGTCCATGGAGCCGGTGATCATGTTGAAATTTGTAAAGCTGAGCTGAACGACCTGCACGACCGGCACGATGAACACAAAGATGAGGAACGCGATGGACGGAATGAGCAGCATTGTGCCCACGCCCATCTCGGAGAGGTAATACACCTTCCCGAAGAGCTTGACCTTGCGCACGGGTTTCGGCGCGCGCAGTTGCTTTGCCTTGGTGGAATCAGACATGGCGCTTAGCCCCTCCTTGCCGTTTCAATGATGGCGGGCGCGTAGCGGAAGCCGATCTCCGCCGCGCGCCGGGTGTACGGATTGCCGTCCGCCACGATGAGCGCCTCCGGGCTTGCGCCCCGAAGCGACAGCGTGTCGCAGGCCGAAAACAGAAGCTGCTCCATGGCCGCGGGCCGTGCAAAGCCCCGTGGATCGGGCGCGAGCACCACGAGCGGCCGGGAGGAAAGCGTGAGCGCCGCGCGCTCGGGGCCGCTTCCCGTAAAGCAGAGCATGCCGGAAACCGCGCGGCCCGAGAGGTTTTCCCGCTCGAGGCAGGAGACGACGGCCTGCGAAACGCCGGAAAGGGCCGAGGGCGTTTCCAGCCCGTTTTTCACAACGGTGAGCGCCGGACCGATGGAGGCAAGCGGCGCTTCCGGCACAAGCTTCCCCTCCTCCGCAAGCGCGCGCGCGCTTACGGTCACGGCCTGCCCGTCCACCGTGGAAAGGAGCGTGTTGCCCACCACCACGTCGTTAAAGCCGAAGGCGACGTGCGCCGTTCCGTCCAGCGCCTCCACGGCCCCGCAGGGTGCGAAGGCGAGGGTATCCAGCGAGAGGCCGTCAAGCTCCGCCGCGTCGAAATCAATGATAGGCCCCACGTTGGCCGTGCCCATGCGCACGCCCAGCAGCCTGGGCCGGAGCCCCCTTGTTACGAGGCGGTCGGCCACGTAGGCCGCCATCCCGTCGCCCCCGGCGACGATGTATACGTCCGGCTCGTGAGAAGCGAGCGCGTCCACAGCCGCATGCAGCGCGGGCAGATACCCCGTTTGCGCCGGCCTTGGCAAAAGCGTGCCGGGCCGCAAAATTTCGCCTCCGTAGCCCGTTACGCCGATGGACGCGTGCCCGGAAACGAGCGCGCCGACGGCAGAGGCGACCTCGCCGAGCCGGCCCGCTCCGCCCGCTTGGGGATTGAGCAGTACCGCCGCTTTCATGGCCGGATCAAAACCTTGAGCGCCTCGCCCGCCGCGAGGGTGCGGAAGGCTTCCGCCGCGCCCGCAAGATCGGTCGTAAGCGTAATGAGCCGCCGGTAATGGGCGGGATTCTTTTCAATGAGCGCAAACGCCGCGCGGAAGGTGGCGAGCGTAAAGCCGGAGGTGCCGGTCACCGTCACGCCCCGATAATGGAGGGCGGCCGCGTCCAGCGCGAGGTCCGTGCCCTTGGAAAGCCCGGCAAACACGTGCACCGTGCCGTTTGCGCGGATGGCGCGCACATATTGCTCGACAAGGCTGGGTATATTGACCGCGACCACGATATTGTCGTAATTCCGCGCGTCGAGCGCCTCGGGCGCGAACACGGGAACGCCCAGCTCGGCAAGCATTTTGCGGCGGCTTTCATTGGGCTCGGATACGTCCGTCATAATTCCCTCGTCAAGGAGCGTGAGCGCAAAGAGCGTGCCCATGGGCCCGCCGCCCGCGATGAGCACGCGGCTGCCTTCCCGAATGCGGAGCCGCTCGCGCGCGAGCAGCACGCAGGAAAGCGGCTCGACGAGCGTATACGCGTCGTCCTGCGCCGGGAGCTTGATCACGCCGTCCGCGATAAAATCCGCCGGTACGGAAACATATTCGCAAAACGCCCCGGAGGATACCTTGCGCTTGTGCGTGCAGAAGGCCTCCGCGCCATGCGCGCAGCTTTCGCACACGCCGCATTCGCCGTAGGGCGCGACCACGACCGGGTCGCCCGGCACAAGGCCGGAGCATGCGGGGGCCTTGTCGATCACCCCGCAGAATTCGTGCCCCAGAATGCTCGGCGGCACAAAGCTCGGATGCCCGTGCATAAGGGCCTTCATGTCCGTGCCGCAGATGCAGCAGCCCGTCACGCGGACGATGCATTCGCCCTCGGGCTTGGGAACGTCCTGAAGCTCCAGCTTTTCTTTTTCAACATACATGAGCGCTTTCATAGTGCGTCTGTCCCCCGTGTTCTGATAATATCATAGAATGCCTTGGCTGTGTCGCTGTCCGTAACCAGCGTTGAAAAGAATCGCATGCGCGCGGCGGTCAAAATCGCGTTGATCTTGTCCTGCCCGCCCGCGAGGCAAATAACCCGTTTCACGCGCGGCAGCCGCCTGATGTCGTAGGCGATCTGCTGATAGTCGTTTTCGAAGTCGAATATGCTTCCGTCCGAGCGGAAGAAGTGGGACAGAATATCCCCCTGCGCGCCGCTTGCCACGACCTCGGCCGCGTAACGCGGGTCGATTTCGCACACGAAAAAGCTCTCCTGATGCGGCGAGCCGCCAAGCCCCACCACGGCCGCGTCGAGCGAGGACCAATATTGCGTGAGCTTGCCCACGCGCTGCTCCTCAATTTCGGAAAGCTGGAAGCCCAGCGCCCGGTAGGCGGGCACGCCCACAAAATAGCTGCGCGCCCGGTGGCGCTCCGCCACGCGGTCGACAATGGTGTTGATTTGCAGGCACGGGCTCGACGTGCCCGACATGCCGACAAGCGGCACGTAAATACGATCGTCGCCCGCGTTGCGGTAGGAAAGCCGGAGCGACATGCGATACATGGTCTGCCCCCAGCCCAATCCCACGGTTTTGCAGCCCTTGAGCGCCTTGGGCAGATACTGCGCGGCGGCCACCGCGATGGCTTCGGCCACGCGCTCCGGGTCGTCCCCGCCGTCTTCTACGGGCGCGACGATTACCTCGTGCAGCCGCAGCCCCCGGGCGACGGATTCCGCCAGCGCCGAGAGGTCGGGGTCCTCGGGCATGGAAACCGAAATGCGGACGATGCCCAGCTTTTCGGCGCGATCGAGCAGGCGCGAGATCTGCGAGCGGGAAATGTTCTCCATCTCCGCAATCTGGTTTTGCGAGAGCTTATCGACATAATAGCTCTTGGCAATGCGGTATAAAAGCGTGATCTCGGGCTTCTTGGTCATGACGGCTTATGCTCCGTGCAGAATATCCGCAAGCTCGCTGATTGCGCGCTCCGCGTTTTCAGCCTGAAACAGATTGCGGCCGAAGGCAAAGCCCTTGACCCCCGCGCCGACGGCGACGCGCGCGATATCGTTGATATCCGCGCCCTTGGGGCCGCCCGCCAGGATAAAGGGCACGGGGCAGTTTTCCACCACGCGCGCGAAATCCTCCGTATAAAAGCCCTTCACCACGTCCGCGCCCAGCTCCGCCGCCACGCGCGCGCCGTTTGCCTGCACGTCGAAGGTCTGCGTTTTGGCCATGTCCGCGCAGAGAATCTCCGCGATTACGGGGATGCCGAAACGGTGATAGCCGTCGATGGCGCTTGCCGCGTCCTGGAGGCTTTCGTGATCGTCGCCGCCCACCACCATCATCAGCACCACAGCGTCCGCGCCAAGGCGGAGCGCCGTTTCGGGGCTGACATGGTTCTTGTGCACGTTGGACATATTGCCCAGCTTCGTGCCGCCAAAGGAGGTGCGCAGCGCGAGCTTTTTCCTTAGCAGCGCGCCCTCCGCCATGCGCGGCGCGATGCCTACGTTGAGCAAAAAGCCGTCGAGCCGCGTTTCCGCGCGGCGGGCAAGCAGGCCGCCGATATCCGTCAGCCCGTCCGTTAAACCGCACTGGGCGTGATCCATTGCCATGATAAAAAGCTTTCCGTCGTTGCAAAAGAGCTTGGCGAGGTTGCGTTTCAGTCCGTTCATGGGAGCCTCCGTGCTGCAAAAATTCTTATACCAGATAAGCTGAAGGGACAAGTCTCCGATGCTGTTATTATGGGGGACGCGCGGCGCTGTGTCAACGAATTCGCAAGCATTTGCAATTTTGTGCAAGTATTTTTTGCACATCCGCCCGGACGATTGACAGCGGGGCGTCGGCGGCATATCATCAATTCTGTAAATCGCTGCGCATTGCGCGCGGAAAGAAAAAATCCACACAAAGGAGGCCCGGACATGGAGATAAACGGCGTACGGATCGCGGATACCTACGCGGAGGGTTTTTCTATGGCGGGTACGCGCTTTCTCATCACGGCGGACACAATGGACTGGGCGCTGGAGGCGGGGCGCAAGGCCACGGGCTTTGCCACGTCCATCATCGCCTGCGGGTGCGAGGCGGATATTGAGAGCGCGTTTGCAAGCGGGCCGGACGGCAGGCCCGGGGTATCCGTCGTGCTCATGTCCATGAACCACAAGCGCGTGGCCGAGCAAACGCTTGCCCGCGTGGGCCAGTGCGTGATGACCTGCCCCACCACGGCCTGCTTGAACGGCTGGGAGGGGGGCGAGCCCATCCCCGTGGGCAAGGCGCTGCGCTATTTCGGCGATGGGCGGCAGGCGAGCAAGCTCCTCTTTGGCCGGCGCTTTTGGCGCATCCCGGTCATGGACGGGGAGTTTCTTGTCGAGGAGCAGTTCGGCAGCTTTGAAAACGGTTCGGACAGCAATTTAATTCTTTTGGGGCGTGATCGGGCGCGCACGCGGCTGGCGGCGGAAAAGGCCGTTTCCGCCATACGCGCCTCGGGCGGCGTGATTTTGCCCTTCCCGGGCGGCATCGTGCGCAGCGGCAGCAAGGTGGGCTCAAAATACAAAATGCTCACCGCCTCGACCTACCACCGCTTCTGCCCGACTCTGCGCAACGAAGCGGACACGCTCCTGCCCGAGGACGCCAACTGCTGCTATGAATTGGTGCTCTGCGGCGCCCGCGAAGGCGACATCCGCCGCGCCATGGCGGCGGGCGTTCTGGCCGCGGCCATCGAGGGCGTGGTGGAGATTACGGCGGGCAATTATGGCGGCACGCTGGGCAAGGTGCATTATCCTTTATATGAGATTTTAGCGGAGGAGGCGGGGCGATGAGCGAGCGGGAGGCCGTCCGCGCTTTGGCGGACAAGCTGGCGGCGAGCCGCGCGCCGGTGCTGTTTGGCCTGTACGGCCTGTCCATGGAGAACCAAAGGCGTTGCGCGCGCCTGGCCCGCGCGCTTTCCTGCTGCGTGAGCGTGGAGCGGCCCGCATGGGCCGGGGCCGGCCTCTTTGCGGAGGGCGGGGAGGCCCCCGAGGGCGAGCCCGTTACGGATAACCGCGCGGGCGCGTGCGAGGTGCTGCTCGAGGAAGCGGGCGGGCTCTCCGCGCGCTTTACAAACGGCGCGCCGCACCCGGACGCGATTTTTTCGCTCGATGCGCTTTTGCGCGCGAAGGCTGTGGACTGCGCGCTGCTTGTGGGACATTGCGATACGCTCCCCGATTGCCTCGGCGCGGAAGGGGGCGTGCCCTTGCTTGTGCTGGGCGGAGCGGCAGAGCTTGCGCCGCGCGCCGCGCTCTTTGTGCCCGCCGCGTCCTTTGGCGCGGGGGAGGGCGGCACGGCGCTTAGAACCGACGGTGTGCCCGTTTGCGTGCCGCCGGGTGCGGAGAGCCCGCTTTTTTTGCTTTCCGCGCTGCTCGACGCATTGATAACGGAGGTGGCGGCATGCTGAAAATCACAAACGCGCGGCTTTTTGATCCGGCAAGCGGCAAAAACGGCGAAACGGGCGATTTGTTCATCGAAAACGGCAAGCTTGCGTCAAATGGCGCGCCGGAGCGGGTCACGGACACGCTCGACGCTGCCGGGCTTGCGGCCATGGCGGGCGCTGTCGATATCCACGCGCACGCGGCGGGCTATCCGCTCCAGCTCCTGCGCGACGGCGGCATGCGCGCGCTCGCGCCCACTGCCATGGAGCTTGGCGCGCGCTACGCGGCCATGGGCTATACGACGGTCGTCAACGCGGCGCTCCCGGCGCTTTCGGCGCGGCAGGCCTTTCTGGAGGAGCATGCCGTGCCCGGGCCGGATATGGCCAATCTCACCTGGGTGGGAGAGAACCCTACGCTCCTTGCGCTTGCCGCGCGCGGCTCGGACGAGGCGCTGGATGCGTACCTCTCCTTTTTGCTCGAGGTTTCGGGCGGCTATGGGCTCAAGTGTATCAACCCGCGCGGGGGCGAGGAGGAGGGCGAATTGCCCGCCGCGCACCTTGTCGAGCGGCTGCTCGCGGCCAACGAGCGCCTTGGCCTCCCGCATGCGCTGCATCTGCATCATCCCTTTCTCGGGCGGCGCGGCGCGTATGAGCGGATTGCGGAAACCGCCCGGCGCGCGGAGGGGCGCAGGCTTCATCTTGCGCATTTGCAGTTTTATGGCTATAAGGAGGACGGCGAGGGGCATACGGTTTCGGCGGGGCCGGAGCTTGCGCGCATCCTCGACGAGAATCCGAATTTGACCGCCGACGCGGGGGCTGTGGTGTTTGGCAACGCCGCCGTGGTTACGGCGGACGCGGGCTTTGCCAAAGGTCTTGCGGCGGGCAAGCGGCACAGCGGCTTTGCCTCCCAGCTTTGGCAGGCGGACGGGGCCTTCGGCGTGCTGCCGCTTCGCTATAAAAACGATTATATGGGCTCGGTACAGTGGCTTGCGGGCGTGGAGCTCATGCTGCTAAGCTATGACCCTTCCCGCATCTTTCTCACCACCGATCATCCAAACGGCGGCCCATTCTGGGCGTATCCGTATCTTGTCCGGGTGCTTATGGACAAGGCCTTCCGGGATGAGGAGGCAAAAAAGCTCAATCAAAAGGCGCGCAGCCGCTCCTGTCTGGGCGAGCTGAGCCGCCAGTATACGCTCTCGGAGATTGCCGCCATGACCCGCTCCGGCCCCGCACGCTGCCTCGGCATGCCGCACAAGGGGAGCCTTGCCGTGGGCGCGGACGCGGATATCGTGCTTTACCGGGAAAACGCGGACAGGGCGCGCATGTTCGCCGAGCCTGCCTATGTGTTCAAGAGCGGCGCGAGGATGGGAGCCGGCGCGGCGGACAAGCGCATTTTGATGGCAAAGCGCCTGCCGTACGACCGGGCATACGTGAAGGGGCTTGTGGCGGACAGCCTGCCCGTGCCCTTTGAGGAAGCGTTTATGGACGATGCGTTTTTGGCGGAAAACAACGCGCTGCGGGAAGGGAGCAAAGGATGATGGGCGTCAAGCTGCGTTTACGCGAGCCGCTGGTTACCTGGCTCGACCTTTCGCCGCTGTCCGCGCTTGCGGACGCGAACACGGGCGTCGTTTCCGGGGCTGTTGGCGAGGACGCGGCGCGCTCCGTTGCGGCTGTCGCGCTCCCCTATGGGCGGGGCGCGGTGCGCGCGGACGTGCTCTTTGCCGTTTCGCCCTGTAAAGCGCCGGGGCTTACCCTCTGCGGCGATCTGACTTTGGGCGCAAACCTTGGGCAGGGCCTCGCCGCCGGAACGATCCGCGCGGAGGGGAACGCCGGGCCAAACCTTGGCCGCTTGATGACCGGCGGCGAGATTACGGTTTGCGGCGACGTGGGCGAAAACGCGTTTGAGGACATGCAAAACGGCTTTGGCGTGGTGCTTGGCGCGGCGCGGGGCGGCGCGTGCCGCCGCATGCGGCGCGGTACGGTTGTGCTGGGGGCGGCGGGCGGGCCGCTCGGGGCGGCGATGCGGGGCGGCACGCTGCTTGTGCAAAGCCTCCTGCATCTGGGTGCGCAAGGCGAAGCGACCAAGCTCGGCATGGGCATGGACCGAGGAACGATCATCCTGACCGAAGGCTTCCTTGAGCCAATGGGTGGGGCGGCAACCATGCGCACCGGCCGCGAAGACGCGGGCGTGCCGCTGCCGGGCTTTTCGGCCGCCGCGCAAACCTCGCTTCCGTTTTTGCGGCTGGTTTTCCGCATGCTGCGGCAGCGCGGCGCGCCCGTTTGCGAAACGGACGGCGACGGCGCGCTTATCCGCTTGCGGGGCGATTCCTCGGCGCTGGGCAAGGGCGAGCTCTTTGTGCCCGCGGAGCCGCGCGCATGACGCGCGCGGGAATCGTCGCAAGCAAACCCGGCGGCTACCAGACCCGGACGCTTACGGCGGCCTTTGCGCGTCTGGGCGCGGAATGCCGCTTTTTCTCCATGGCCGATCTGCCGGGCAGGCTGGGCATGCCGGAGGAAAAGCGCGCATTGCTTTCCTGCGGCGCGGTGGCCTTGCGCGGCGTGCCGGGCGGGTCGCTCGAGCAGGTCATATTCCGCATGGACGCGCTCTACGCGCTCGAGCGCGCGGGCGTGCCCTGCGTAAATTCACCCAAAACCCTGGAAAAAACGGTGGATAAGTTTTTTACGAGCGCGCTCCTTGCGGAAAGCGGCCTGCCCGTGCCGGAAACTGTGGTGACGGAAAGCCCGGAGGAGGCGGAGGAGGCCTTCCTTCGCTTAGGCGGAGATGTGGTATACAAGCCCATTTTCGGCTCCTGCGGAAACGGCATGCTGCGATTGACGGCGCGCGCGGAGGCGCGCGCGGCCTTCTACGGCCTCGCGGCGCGCGGGGCCGTGCTGTATGTGCAGCGCTTTGTGCCCTGCGGGAACGCGGATATCCGCGCCTTTGTGCTGGATGGGCGCGTGCTGGCCGCCATGCGGCGCAGCGGAGGCGAATCGTGGCGGGCAAATGTGACGCTCGGCGGCCGGGCGGAGCCGTATACGCTCGGAAGCGAAGAAACGGCGCTCGCGGTTCGCGCCGCAAGCGCCGTGCATGCCGAGGTGGCGGGGGTGGATCTTCTCCGGGCGGATTCCGGCCGGCTGTACGTGACGGAGGTCAACGGCTGCCCCGGCTGGGAGGGTCTTTCCACAGTGTGCGAGGCTGATATTCCGCTCGAGCTCGCCCGTTTTATTCTTGCAAAAGCGAAAGCACGCGGGCGGGGCTGAGCGGCAGATCGTTGCACGCCCTGCCGATGGCGTTGGCCACCGCGTTGGATATGGCGGCAATGCTGGGTACGACCGAGCATTCGCCGATGCTCTTGGCCCCGTAGGGGCCTTTTTCTTCGCACGCGCCAATCCAGTCGATCTGAATGCGGCGGGGCATATCGGCCGCGTGGAGCATGCGGTAGCCCTTGAAGGAGGGGTTCTTGACCTTGCCCGCTTCATCGAGCTGGATGCCCTCGGAAAGCGCGTAGCCCGCGCCCATCTGGATGGCTCCCTCGATCTGGCCCGTTACGGACAGGGGGTTGATGGCCCGGCCAAGGTCGTGCACGGCGGCGTAATCGAGCAGCTCGACCGTGCCCGCCTCGGTATCGACCCGTACCTTGGCAATGTGCGCGCCGTAGGAAACGACCGCCGCCTCCGAGGCGTAGGTCACGGCGGAGACCAGCTCCGTAAAGTGCTTGTGCCGCGCGTGCTGCACCGCGTCGCCCACGGAAACGCTCGTTCCGTCCGGCGCGAAAACGCGGTCGTCATGGAAAGCGAGGCTCTCAGCCTCCGCGCCAAGCAGCTCCGCGGCATAGCGCGCGAGCTTGTTGCGCATATCCTCGGCGGCCTTGACCGCCGCGTGTCCCGATACAAAGGTGCCCCGGCTGGAATAATCGCCGAGCTGGTAGCAGGTCAGCTCCGTATCGCCTGATACGCACGCGATTTTATCCATGGGAACGCCCAGCACCTCGCTGACAAACTGCGATTGCGTAGTGATGGATGCGTTGCCCATTTCGTGCGAGCCGGAGAAAAGCACCATGGAGCCGTCGTCATTGGCCTTGAGCAGGATGGCGGTAATATCCGTGCGTACGCCGAACATGCCGTTGCCGTGCGCGCCCACGCCCACGCCCACGCCGATGCGGAAGCGCTGGCCCTCGCTGGCTTCCTGTTCTCCGCACGCGGCCTCATAACCAATGAGCTCCGCTGCGCGCTCGAGGCAGTCGAGCGGCCGCGCGTTGCCGTGGGGCAGATCAAAGCGGTAGTCCACGCCGTCGGGCGGAGTGAGATTTTTGCGCTGGAGCGTGAGCATATCGATGCCCAGCGCCTTTGAAATGCGGTTCATCTGCCGCTGCTGGGCAAAGAACGCCTGCGGGGAGCCAAAGCCGCGCATGGGGCCGCCGAGCGGTGAATTCGTTATGACCGGGTAGCCCGTAAAGCGTACGTTTTTGCAGCGATGCACCTTAAAGACCTTGCCGCACATGGCCCATACGATATTGCTCGTGCCCGAGGCGTAGGCTCCGGCGTTGCAAAAGACCTTCATATCCTCGGCAAGGATCGTCCCGTCGTCAGAAACGCCCGTGCGCATGAGAATCTTCATGGCGTGGCGCGTGCGCGAGGATACGATGTCCTCCCTGCGGGTAAAGGTGAGCTTGACGGGCCTGCCGGTTAAGATGGCGAGCGCCGCCGCCACAGGCTCGGTGATGGTGTCCACCTTGCCGCCGAACGCCCCGCCGATGGCGGGCACGGTTACGCGCACGCGGCTGAGCGGCAGGGAAAAGATGCGGGAGAGGTTCACACGCACGGCGAAGCTGTCCTGCGAGCTGGCGTAAACGGTCAGCTTGCCAGCCGCGTCGTAAACCGCCACGGAGGTGTGCGTTTCAATCGCGCCATGGTGGATGGCGGGCACGGTAAAGGTATCGGTAAACACGTGCGGGGCTTCCGCCATGGCCGCGTCCACATCGCCGCAGCTTTGCAGCACGGTTTCCATGAGGTTCCCCTTTTCAAGGCCGCCCCGGTCGAGGATGACGTACGCGTCCTCGCGCAGGCCCGCCTCCGGGTCGAAGTTTGCGGGCAGGGGTTCGTACTCCACGTCGATGAGGGAAAGCGCCTTTTCGGCGGTCTTCGGGTCGGTCGCCGCCACGGCGGCCACGCGGTCGCCCACGTACCGCACGGTGCTGTCGAACACCCGCTCGGTTTTGAAAATGTCCAGCGTTTCGCCGCTGCTGTTATAGAGCGTGTCCGGCGTGTTCAGATAGCTTGCAACAGCCATGACCCCGGGAAGCGCAAGCGCCGCCGAGCAATCGAGCTTCGTAATTTTGGCGTGCGCGACGGGGCTGGTGAGAAGCTTTGCGTGCAGCATGCCGGGAAGCTTGAGATCGTCCACATAGCGAAGCTGGCCCGTGGCCTTCAATGCTGCGTCGCGGATGGGGATTTCGCGCCCGACGATTCCGTTTACGATTTGTTCGCTCATGTCCATTCCTCCCGCTCGGCGGCCAGGTATTTCGCGCCGAGTTGTACGGCTTCGATGATTTTCACATAGCCCGTGCAGCGGCAGAGGTTGTTGTCGATGGCTTGCTCGATCTCCTTGCGCGTGGGGTCGGGGTTGCGGTCGAGCAGCGCCTTGGCGCTGATGATCATGCCCGGCGTGCAGTAGCCGCACTGGATCGCGCCGGTTTCGATGAAGGCGCGCTGGATGGGATGAAGCTTCGGCCCGTGGGCAAGGCCCTCGATGGTAACCACGCGCCGCCCCGCCGCCTTATGAATTTGCACAAGGCAGGCGTTGACCGCCTCGCCGTCAAGCAGCACCTTGCAGGCGCCGCAATCGCCCGTCGCGCAGCCGCACTTGGCGCCGGTGAGATCGAGCAGCTCGCGCAGCACGTATAAAAGCGTGCGGTTTTTTTCAGTTTCGACCGTGAGCGCACGGTCGTTCACCGTGAGCGTGAATTTTTCCGTCATTATCTTTCTCCTGTCCCGTTAAGAAGCATTGCCTCCAGTATACCACGATAGCCCGTCATTGCGCGCTCCAATTCCGTGAGCGCGATCCATTCGTCGGCCGTATGCGCGTTGCTTTCGCACGAGGGCCCAAAGCCCAGCGTGGGAATGCCCATTTCGCCCGCGTAATGTGAGCCGTTCGTGCAGAAATTATATTTTGTCAGCTTGGGGGCAAGGCCCAGCGTGTCGAGCCGCGCCTTCACGCGCTGGATCCACGGCTCCTTTTCGGAAAAGAGCCAGCCGGGGAAAAAACGCTCCGCGCCGATGGTTTCGCCCGTGCAGCAAAGCGCGCTGCCTTTAGAGAGCGAGAGCTGCGCCGTAAAGGACGCATCCTTTTGCGCAAGCTCGGCAATGAGGGCTTCGATGGGCGCGAGCACACTTGCGGGCGTTTCGCCGACAAGCAGGCGGCGGTCGTAGGTGGCCGCGCAGTACGCGGGTACGACCGAAGCGCCCGGGTACGGCTCGGAGCGAATGTCCGTCAGCTCGAGTATGCCCTTGCCCAGCACGGGATGCTCGGGCGCGGGCAGTTGCCGGATGCGGTCGATGAGCTTTGCCATATTGTACACGGCGTTAACGCCTGCCTCGGGGTTGGCCGAGTGCGCGCTCCGGCCGAAGACCTCCAGCGTGAGCTCCGCGCGGCCGCGCTGGCCAATTTTGAGATTGCACTCCGAGGCCTCGCCGATGATCACGTAATCCGGCCGCACGCGGTCTGAGATTTCGCGCGCCGCCACGCCCTCGAAGCACTCCTCGTGCACAACGCCTGCAATGGTGACGCTGCCCGCAAAATCGCCCCCGGTTTTGCGCACAAAATCGGAAACCGCCCTGCACATGCACGCGAGCGCGCCCTTCATATCCGAGGCGCCGCGCCCGTACAGGCAGCCGTTGCCGATTTCGCCGCCAAAGGGCGCGTGCGTCCAGGAGGCGGGGTTTATTACAGGCACTGTGTCGAGGTGCGCGTCAAAAAGCAGCCGGGGACCAGGCCGCGCGCCCTTGAAGGCGACAAGCACGCTGCCGTAGCGGTCGCGTTCAAGAAGCGCGCCCGGCACGTCCGCAAAATACCTCGCGACGACCTCGGCCGCCTCGTTTTCCCGCCCGGAGGGGCTTTCCGCCGCGATCAGCGCGCGGCAGAGGGCAATACATGCATCCATAGAAAAATCGCTCCCCAATATTCAGATCATAGCATTATACTACACGCGCGACCGCGCGCCAACCGTCCGCGCACAAAAAACGCATGGCTGCTCATAGTTCCGGCAGCTCTTTCCGCATCGGTGAAGTACGCGCGCCCGGGAAGCAAATGGCGTGGGCCGCGCAGCGGTTGCCGAAGGCGAGGCAGTCTTTTGGCGGCTTTCCCTCCGCGTGCGCGTATAAAAAGCCCGCCGCAAAGGCGTCGCCCGCGCCGGTCGTGTCCACGGGCGTGCACTTGAGCGCCGGGGCAAAGGCGCGTCCATCCGCCCTATACCAGCCCGCGCCCCGGCTGCCCTCGGTAACGACCAGCGCGGCCAGACCCGTTTCGAGCGCGGCCGAAACACCCGCGTCCAGCGCTTCCTTCCCGGTGAGCAGCGTGAGCTCCGGCCGGCTTACAAAGAGCAGATCGGCCCTTTCAAGCATGCGCGCAAGGCCCTTTAGCCCATAATAGCGCACGAGGCCGCCGGGGCCCATGGCGCAGTACGCGCCCCCTTCGCGGGCGCGCTCCAGCGCGAAAAGCCCCACCTCGGGCAGGCATTCGCCCACATACAGCGCGTCCGATGCAAAGGCTACGCCGGCAAGCTCGTTCGCGCTTTGGCAGATGGCCGTGCCGCCAAGCGACACCATGGTGCGTTCGCCGCGCGCGTCCACGGTGATAAACACCCCCGAGGAGCGCTCGCCCTCCCGCCGCACGCACGACGCGTCCACACCCTCGTGGGCAAAGGCGGCAAGCAACGCGCTTCCGTCCGCGTCGCACCCCACCTTGCTGCAGAAGCGAACCGCGCCGCCCAGCCGCGCAAGCGCCACCGCGACGTTTGCGCCCGAGCCGCCGGGGCTCTTTGCGACGGTGTTTGCAAACACGATCTCGTCGGCGCCGGGGAGCGCGTCCACGGTCACAACCGTGTCCATGGCCGTCGCGCCCAGCACGACAAAGCGGGGAATAACGCGCGCCTTTTCCATGCTACATCACCCCAAAGCCCAGAATGGACGCGTAGATCAGCAGCCCAATAAGCAGAACCATGCCCCAAAACGCGCATCTTGCGCCGCCGGACATGTTCATGGGCTTAATAAACTTCCCCTTGTTTTTGGAGCCGAAGGCGCGCGCCTCCATGGTCAGCGCGATATCGGAGCCGATCTCGAGCGAATTGGAGAGCAGCGGCGTAATGATGGACACCATCTTTTTCAGCTTTTCCATAAGCTTCCCTTTTTCCAGCTCCATGCCGCGCGTTTTCTGCGCGTCCATAAGGCTGAACGCCTGGGACTGGATGATGGGGATAAAGCGCCACGCCGTGGAGAAGATAAAAATGATCTGCTTGGAGGCGAAGGGCAGGCGCGACAAAAGCTGGATAAAATCCGAGGGCGGCACGGTGTAGCCCAGAATGCCGATGGCAAACACCACCATGTAAATCTTCAGGCTTGCCGCCACGCCGTAGAGCAATCCGCCGAGCTTAAAAGGCAGCTGCCCGTCCGGCAGGAGGCAAAAAAGCGCCTTGTTTCGGTACACATCCTTTTTTATCAGGCTTTCGTCGATGGTGAACGCCTGAATGATCACGATAAAGACGGCCGCCACGAGCGCGAATTTAAGGAACCAGCCAATCTTTTTCCAAGGAAATTTGCAGCTTACGCCCAAAAAGAAGGTGCATAGCGTCAGCGCCGCGCAATAGATGGGATCGGTCCACACGATGGACGCGACGATGACAAGCAGCACCCCGATGAGCGACACCTTGGGATTGAGCTTGTGGAGGAAGGTATCCATTTTGCGATAATCGACTAGCATGCGGCGACCTTACCTCTCTGCGCGTCAAACTGCGCGATAAATTCCGCCACGGAGAGCACGTCGTTTCGCATATACGGGAGAGATTGCGCAATGCGCGCAATGTCCGTTGGCGCAACATACGCTGTGCGCAAAAGCTCTGCTTGCGGGAAAACCTCCCTGGGCGTGCCGTCGAGCAGCACCCGTCCGCTTTTCATCACGAGCACCCTGCGGCAGTAGCGGCTCACGATCTCCATATTGTGGGTGATGATGATCACGGTCTTGCCCCGCTCGTTCATCTTTTTGAGCAGCTCCATAATCCACAGCGTTTCCCGCCAGTCCTGCCCGGTGGTGGGCTCGTCCACGATGATGACCTCCGGGTCCATGGTGATGATCGCGCCCATGGTGAGCCGCTGGCGTTCGCCCTTGCTTAAATACTTGGGCCAGGTGTTCTTATAGCGGGAAAGCCCCACCTCCTCGAGCACCTCGGCAACGAGGGCGCGCGTTTTCTCGCTGTCGCGGCCCAGATTATCCGGCCCGAAGAACAGCTCGCGCTCCACGCTGTCGGTAAAAATCTGCTCGTCGGGGTTCTGGAACACATAGCCCACCGTAGCGGAAAGCTCCGCAACGCTTTTTTTTGCAATGTCCGCGCCGCCTACGAAAATCGCGCCCTGCTGGGGCTTGAGCAGCCCGATTACGCTCCGCATAAGCGTGGTCTTGCCCGCTCCGTTCTGGCCGATCACGGCTACAAAATCGCCCCGCGCAAAGTCAACGCTCACGCGGTCGAGCTGGTTGCCCTCGCCAAAGTAGGAAAAGACGAGGTTTTTCGCCTCGATCACAGGCTCGGTCTTGGGTGCGTCCGCAAGCGCTGGCGCCTCCGGGGCGGGCGGCGGCGAGGACGGCATATCGGGCAGCGCCGCAAGCTTTTCAAGCAGCGCGTCGGGGCTGAGCGGCGTTTGCTCCAGCACGCCGCGCGCCACCAGCAGGTTGCCCAGCTCGATGGACTGCGGCACGTTCATGCCCAGCGCCGTAAGCTTGTCGGTCTGGGCGAACACCTCGGCGGTTTCACCCTCGAGCACGATGCGGCCCCGGTCCATCACCACCACGCGGTCGGCATAGCGGGCGACCTTGTCCATTTCGTGCTCCACGAGCACGATGGTGACGCCGTACTTTTTATTGATATCCTTGATGATGGCGAATACGTTCTCCTTGCCGTGCGGATCGAGCATGGAGGTGGGTTCGTCGAACAAAATGACCTCGGGCCGCATGGCGTATACGCCGGCGATGGCCACGGATTGCTTCTGCCCGCCGGAAAGCTCCTGCGGCTTGCGCTCCCTTAGCTGCGCAATGCCCAATTCCTCCATGGCCCTTCCGATGCGCTCCATGCAGGCCTCGTAATCGTAGCCCAGGTTGCTTACGCCGAAAACGATATCCTCCTCGACGGTCATGCCGAAAAGCTGCGCGTCCGCGTCCTGAAACACAAGGCCCACGTGCTGCGCCATTTCATAGACGGGATGATCCTTTGCGACAAGTCCTGCCACGCTCACGGAGCCTGCCATCTCGCCCTTGCTAAAATTGGGGATAATGCCGTTGAGGGCCTGACAAAGCGTGGATTTTCCAGCGCCGGTCGGCCCGGTGATGACAAGAAACTCGCCCCGCTCCACGGTTAAATTGATGCCGGAGAGCGCCTTGCGCTTGGAGCCCTCATAGGAAAAGCTCAGGTTTTCGCAGCGAATGATGGAAGCCATGTTATGCCTTCTTTTCCTCGTCCGGGCCTTGCACGCTGTCCCCGATCGGTTCGGCGGCCGTCTCCGGCGCGGACTCGGCCTCCGCTTCGTCGTCCGGCGTATCGTCCACACGCTTGCGCTTCTGCGCGGCGGTAATGGCTGTGTAGGCAATCACCGCCAGCAGGCAGTTGGCAAAGGAGGCCAGCACCTGCGGGATGAGCGTGGGCAGCATCATGCCCCAGCCCAGCATGAGAAACCACGGCGCGATGCAGAGGGTATTTACCAGCGTGCCCACGATCAGGCCCGGAATTTTGCCCCACTTTTTGGTGGCGATGCCGAAGGCGATTACCGCCAGCGCCATGTTCATCATGTAATAGGGCACCATGGGCGCCCAGCCTGAAAAGCCCGACATGAGGTTGGAAAAGAAGGTGCCGAACATCGCGATGATCGCGCCCACCTGCCAGCCGAACATGAGCGTGCCAAAATATCCCGCAAGCGAATCGAGCCGGATGGAGGTCGCCGGGCCGGGGATGGTGATGAGCCCGCCCGCTGCGGCCACGGCGGCAAGAATCGCGATGCGCGCGATGACGCGGCTGCTCCAGCCCTCATCCTTGACCACCGAGGGCAGGTTTTTATCCCACCATTTGCCAAGCAAAAATGCCAGCGCCAGCATCACGACGCCGATTGCATAGGTTACGCCGATTCCCAGCGCGCCTTGTCCCAACATAAGAAACGCCCCCTAAAATGTTTTAATCTGAAGTGCAGCTTCACTATAGCAAAGCGCGGGAGCCCAGACAAGGCTCCCGCAAAAAACCGCACCAAATTGCGGGCATTCTGCCCAGAGAAAACCGCACCCCGCGCATTTGCGCAAGCGCGGCGTTTGTTGCTACCGATCCGCGTACTTGCCCTCGGATACGTCGAGAAAGGCCTCGATGAGCTGCTCGTAGCCGGTGCAACGGCAGAGATTGCCGGAGATGGCCACGGCGATTTCCTCGCGGGTGGGGTGGGGATTCTTGTCCATAAGCGCCTTCGCGCTCATTAAGAAGCCCGGCGTGCAGTAGCCGCATTGCAGCGCGTGATGATCGAGCACCGCCTGCTGGAGCGCGCAGAGCTTGCCGTCTTGGGAAAGGCCCTCCACGGTGAGCACGCGCTTGCCCGCAACGGAGAGCGCGAGGGTGAGGCAGGAATCCACCGCGTCGCCGTCCACAATCACCGTGCACGCGCCGCATTCGCCCACGCCGCAGCCCTCCTTGGTGCCGGTCAGGCCCAGCGCCTCGCGCAGCACGTCGAGCAGCCGCGCGTTCTCGGCTGCGTCCACGGAAACGGGCTTGTCATTTAGAATAAAATCGAGCTGCATGTTAGTCTACCTCCGGGAGGCCCGCCGCCCGGCAGAGGGCGCGCCGCACCAGCGCGGCGATCACGGGCTTTTTGTACGCGGTGGACCAGCGCACGCCGGTGCGCGCCACCATTTCGTCGGACACCGCTTCGCCGCAGCGCGCAAACAGCGCCGCGTCGGGCCTTTGCTCCAAAAGCAGCTCCTCGGCGCAGCGCACGCGGTCGGGGCTTGCAAACACGCAGCCCGGCGCGATGCGCGCCTCGGCAATCACGCCGTTTTCAAGTTTGAGTGCGGCCGCCACATTCATGCGGGAGATGGCCAGCGCCTTGCGGCGGCCCAGCTTGATAAAGGCTGTGGAAAAGCCGTCGATTTTCGGGAAGGAAATGGCCGTGACGAGCTCGTTTGGCGCGATGGACACCTTGTTTGCGCCAAGGGAAATATCCTTGACGGCCACTTTCCGCGTGCCCGATACGCTTACAAGCGTCAAAACCGCGTCGAGCGCCACAAAGGGCGAGAGCGTATCGGCGGCGGGGGAGCCGTTGGCGATATTCCCGCCCACCGTGCCCGCGTTGCGGATCTGCGGCGAGCCGACAGTGGACGAGGCCTGCGCGAGCATGGGCGCGCAGCGCAAAAGCACGGGCGAGGCCGCCACCGCCGCGTGGGTTGTGGCGGGGCCGATGATCATTTCGCTCTCCGTTTCCGTAATGCCCGAAAGCGGGAGCGCGCCAAGGTCGAGCAGGTGAGAAACGCCCGCGAGTCGCTTTGCGCCCGCGCGGAGCTGCACCATCAAATCGGTGCCGCCCGCGTAGGGCTTGATGGCGGGGGCGTATTCGTCCATGAGCCGGAGTGCTTCCTCCAGCGTGGAGGGCTTATGATACTGAAGCGCTTGCATCTTGCCGTCGCCTCCTATCGCAGATTTTTGCCCAGCAGCACCCGTTCAAGGGTGGCGGGGTTTTGCCGGATGCGCCGGCCGGTCGCGTTGTAAACGGCGTTTGCGATGGCGGCGGCCACGGCCTCGGTGGCCGGTTCGCCCACGCTCTTTGCGCCGAAGGTGCCGTTTTGATCGTTGCACTCGAAGATATTCACGTGCATATCGGGCATGTCCAGCGAGGTTGGGAGGATGTATTCGTCCAGATTTTCGTTGCGCACGAGGCCCTTGTTGAGCTCAACCTCCTCGGTTATGCCGTAGCCCTGCCCCATGACGATGCCGCCGTAGATCTGGCCCCGGATGAGCGCGGGATTAATGGCCGTGCCCACGTCGTGGCTCGAGGTTACGCGCGTAACGTCCACATAGCCCGTTTCCGTATCCACCTCCACCTCCGCCACCACGCAGCCGTACGCATAGGTGGGGAACGCCTTGCCCTGACCCGTGGCATGATCCTGCGGGCAGGCCGGCGGCGTGAACCAAGAAAATTCCGCAAGCTGCATGCCCTGCCACAGCCCGGCGTTTGCCACATTCGCGATGGGCACGCGGTAAGCGGGATAATCCGGCCGGAAGAAAAAGCCGTCGAGTAGCACGATATCCTCGGCTGTAGAATCGCGCCCCGCGCCGCCGCGCGGCAAGCCGCATTTGCGTTCGAGCGCGTCGGCGGTAAAGAGCGCGAGATCGATGGCGTTTTGCCGCATGATTCTATTGAGCCGCTCGGCGGTCTGGCGCACGGACTGCGCGCCCATGACCGTGCCGCGCGAGGCCACCGTCATGCCGCAGTCGGGAATGACGTGCGTGTCCGTGCCGTAAAAGCAGATGCTCTCGCATGGTACGCCCAGCGCCTCGGCCGCAATCTGGCAATAGGCGGTTTTCAGGCCCTGCCCGTTTTCCGCGAGGCCCGAATGCAGCAGCACCGAGCCGTCCTCGTTGATGATGAGCATGCAGCCCGAGGCGTCGGGCGATTCCGCGCCGTAGCCGCAGCCCCGGTGGCAGATGGCCATGCCGATGCCCTTGCGTATTTTGCCCGTTTGACGCTTGTTTTCCGCGTGGCGGGCTTCGTAATCCGTAGCCTTGGCCGTATAGTCCATGACCTCGGGCAGAATCACATTCTCCACCACGGCGCCCGTGGCCACGGTCGCGCCGTCCTTTAGGCAGTTGATGCGCCGAAACGCCAGCGGCTCCATGCCGATTTCCTCGGCCAGCTCCTCGATAAACTGCTCCTGCCCGTAGATGAGCGAGGGAGAGGAATAGCCGCGGAACGCGCCGCCGTGGATATTGTTGGTAAACACCCCGTAGGTGTCGGTCTTGACGTTGGGGATGCTGTAGGCTCCGGCGCTGTGCGCGCTCGCGCGCCAGTTCATAAACTGCGTCTGGTTGTTGTACGCGCCGGAATTGTCGATCTGCGTGCCCTCCCACGCCACAATGCGGCCGTCACGCGTCAAGCCCGCCTTGTAGTGGAGGATAAAGGGATGGCGCTTGCTGCTCTCGAGGAAGGATTCCTCCCGCGTAAAGCGCATCTTCATGGGCCGCCCGGTGATGTGGCTTAGATACGCGCAGCGCGCCGCCAGCAGGCCCGCGCCCTCCTCCTTGCCGCCGAAGGTGCCGCCCAGCGTTTCCTGAAAGAGCCGCACCCGGTTGAGCGGAATGCGCAGAATATCCGCGATATAGCGCCGCGTAAAGAAGGGGTTCTGCGCGCTGGCGTGCACGGTCATGGCGCCGTCGGTCGGGTTTTCGTATGCCACGGCCGCCTCAGGCTCGATGTAGGCGTGCTCGGCATACTGCGTTTCGTATTCGCGCTCGACGATCACGTCCGCCTCCGCGAAGCCTTTTTCCACGTCGCCCTTGCGGATGGAGAAGGCCGAGGGGGTGAAAATATTGTGGGGATATTGCTCATGGAGCTGGGGCGCGCCGTCCTTGACCGCGTCGCGCACGGAGAACACGGCGGGCAGCTCCTCGTATTCGATTTTCAGCGCCGCGAGCGCGGCCTCGGCCTGGGGAAGCGTTTCGGCGGCGGCCATAGCCACCACGTCGCCCACATAACGCACCCGGTCGGTCAGATACATGTAGCTGGCCCAGCTCTGGGCCTTGGGAAGCTCCGCCGCCGTTACGATGGCGAGCACGCCCGGCAGCTTGAGCGCTTCGGTTCGGTCGATGGATACGACCCGCGCGCTTGCGCGCCCGCTGCGCAGCATGGCGCCATAGGCCATGTTGGGCATGGATACGTCCGCGGCATAGCGCGCGCGTCCCGTGACCTTATCGATCCCGTCTACGCGCGGCTTGCTGTGGTTGATGATGTGGAAGTTTTTTTCTCCGAGCAGTGGCATGGAGCAAACCGCCTCCTTGTTAATAATGGGTAAGCAATGGGCTGTTGAAGCGTAAAAAACTGTCCGCGGCAGAGCTGTAACCTCTCCGCCGCGGACAGCCGTAGACAAGCATGTGTCTGGGTGTAATCGGCGCTATCGAACGCGCAAGGCTTATCTTCTCGCGGAGATATTGCCCATGGTGAGGGCCATGAGGGCCTTGATGGTGTGCATGCGGTTCTCGGCTTCGTCATACAGCACGGACCAGGGGCCGTCCATGACCTCGCTGGTCACCTCGATGTCGCGGTCGGCGGGCATGCAGTGCATGTAGATGCAGTCCTTGCTGCCCAGCTCCATGCGGCGGCGATCCGCCACCCAGCCGGGATTCTGGTTGATCATTTCCACACCGCGCTTCTCGTCGTCGCCCACGGTCATGATCGGGCCCCAGCCCTTGGCGTAGATGATGTCGGCGCCTTCGCAGGCCTCGTCCATATCGTTGACGACCTGGAACTTGCCGCCGTAGCGCTCTGCGTTGGCCTTGGCCACATCAAGCGCCTCGGGCATGAGCTCAAAGCCCTTCGGGTGCGCCAGCGTCACGTCCAGCCCAAAGCGGGGCATGAGGGTGACGAGGGACTGCGCCATGGAAAGCGGACGCATGTATTTGCCCGCGGAGGTCCAGGAGATAACGAACTTGCGGCCGCGCAGCTCGTTGTTGAACTTTTCCTTAATGGTGTAAATATCCGCGAGCGCCTGGGTGGGATGCCACAGGTCGCACTGCATGTTCATAACGGGAATCTTGCTGTACTTGGCCAACTCCTGCATCCATTTGTGGCCGTTGACAAAGGAGTTGCGCACGCCGATGCCGTGACCCATGCGGGAGAGCACCTCGATGGTGTCCTTGGGCGTCTCGCCATGGTCGATCTGGGTGGCCTTGGGGGTGAGGTAGTTGGCATGGCCGCCGAGCTGGGTGATGCCGCACTCAAAAGCGTTGCGCGTACGGGTGGACTCTTCAAAGAAGAGAAGGAAAATGGACTTGTTTTTGAGCCAGTCGGTCGGGAGATCCAGCGCATAACGCAGCTTGAGCTCTTTGGTGACCTCAAATAAAGTCTCGAGTTCTTCGTTGGTCCAGTCCTGCTCGCACAGGAAGTGTTTGCCCTTCATTCCGGTCTGCATAAGCTTGCTCCTTTTTTGTATCCATTAATTTGCGCTACAGCGCCATTTTTCATTATTATATAAGAAACGCCGCCTATTTTCAACTTGTATTTTCATTTTTTGTTTCTATAATAGAAGCATACACAATTGTGCTGCAAAGGAGAATGAACGTATGGATCAAAAACAGGCGGTTGAGCGGATTTCCGCGTACCTGGAAGCGCATCGGGACGAAATGGTCAAGATGCTTTCGGAATTTATCGGCATTGAGAGCGTCACCTATCAGGAGGGGAACGCCGTCAAGTACCTCGAGAGCAAAATGAAGGAATTCGGCTTTGACGAGGTGCGTGTGGACGCGGTGGGCAATGTGCTTGGCCGCGTGGGCAGCGGCAAGACCGTGCTCCTGTATGATTCGCATATCGACACCGTCGAGCCGGGCGATCCGGCCGACTGGAAATATCCGCCGCTTTCTGGCACGGTAGCCGATGGCGTGATCTACGGCCGGGGCGCCTGCGACGACAAGGGGTGTCTGGTGGGCACAACCTTTGCCGCGCGCGCGCTCAAGGCGCTCGGGCTCGATAAGGACTTTACGCTCTGGGTGTCCGGCTCTGTTTCCGAGGAGGATGTGGAGGGCAGCTGCGTGGCCGCCATGCTCAAGGAATCGCCGGATATCAAGCTGGACTACATCGTCGTGGCCGAGTCGAGCGAGGGCAAGATCATGCGGGGCCACAAGGGCCGCGCGCTCATCCGCATCACCGTGCCGGGCAAGTGCGCGCACGCGTCGGCCGCGTGGCGCGGCGACAACGCGCTCATCAAGGCGCTCCCCATCATCGAGGCCATCGATAAGTGGAAGGAGCTGCCGGTCGATCCTTTCCTGGGGCAGGGCACCATCGAGGTGACGAACGTGAGCTGCAAGACCCCCTCCCTCAACACCATCCCGGGCGAGGCGGTCATCACCTGCGACCGCCGCATCTCCTGCGGAGAGAGCATCGAGGATTTAATCAACGAGGTTAAGCCCTTCTTTAAGGACATTCCGGGCGTATCCGCCGAGATCGACACCGAGAAGGTTACCACCTACACGGGCTACGATATCGAGTGCGTGGATTATTTCCCCTCCTGGGTTGTGCCCGAGGAGCATCCGCTCATTCAGGCGGGCGCATCGGCCTTCCGGGCCATGTTTGGCAAAGAGCCCGAGATCACCAAGTGGGATTTCTGCACGAACGCCACCTATCTGTGCGGCCGCACGGGCATTCCGTCCATCGGCTTTGGCCCGGGCAACGAGGCGTATTGCCACTCGAGCGACGATCAACTGGAGATCAATGAGTTTTTGGAGGCGACCAAGTTCTACGCCACGCTCCCGCTCTTCGCGGCAAAATAAGAAAAGCCAAGGGCAAGCGGACCGCATTGGGCCCGCTTGCTTTTTTCAAGGCATTGAACAAGACGAAAGGAGCGGACGCATGAAACCCTTGCTCATTTCCGGCGCGACGGTCGTGACCGAAGCCGAAGCGCACGTGGCCGATATCCGCGTAGAAGACGGGCGCATTGCGCAAATTGGCGAAAAGCTTTCCGGCGACGGCTGCGAAACGCTCGACGCGCGGGGGCTTGTTGCCCTGCCCGGTGCGGTGGACTCCCATGTGCATTTTCACATGCAAACCTCTGCGGGCGGCCGCAACGCCGATGATTTTACCGTCGGCTCGGCCTGCGCCGTGCTCGGCGGCACGACCACGGTGGTGGATTTTGCCAGCCCGGTCGAGGGCAAAAGCTTTGAAGGCGCGCTCCTTGCGCGGCGTGCGGAGGCCGACGGCCGGGTTTATACGGACTACGCCCTGCACATGGAGGTGACGGGCGCGTTTGACGAGCCGCTTTCCGGCCTCGACGCGCTGCCCGCGCTGGGTGTAAAGGGCCTCAAGATCTACACGACCTACGGCACGGAGCAATATCCGCGCGAAAAGCTGCCCGCGCTCTTCAAGAAGGCGGCGACCCTCGGCATGGTCATGCTCGCGCACTGCGAGGACGACGAAATCGTGATGGATACCAAGGCGCGCTTTCTTGGCGAGGGCAAGACGGCCGCGTGCTGGCACGCCGCCAGCAGGCCCGCAAGCGCCGAGGAAAAGGCGGCGGGGGAGATCATCGCGCTTGCCGAGCAGGCGGAGCTTCCGCTCATTGTGGCGCACATCTCCACGGCGGGCGCGGCAAGGCTCGTTGCGGAGGCCCGCAGCCGCGGCGCGCGCGTCTATGGCGAAACCTGCCCGCATTACCTGCTGCTCACCGACGCGTGCTATCTGCGGCCGGAGCCGCAGCGCTATATTATGACCCCTCCGCTGCGCACGCCTTCAGACAACGCCGCCCTCTGGCAGGCGGTGGAGAAGGGCGATATCGGCCTGATTTCTACGGATCACTGCCCCTTTACGCTGCCGGACAAGCTCAGATGCAAAGGCTGCTTTGAGGCCATTCCGGGCATCGGCGGCGTGCAGAGCATGCCCGCGCTGCTGTTCTCAGAGGGCTATCAAAAGGGCCGCCTCATGCTGCCGCAGCTTGCCGGCCGCATCGCCACCGAGGCAGCCAAACGCTACGGCCTCTATCCCCAAAAGGGCGTGCTCGCCGAGGGCGCGGACGCAGACATTACGCTGTTTGATCCCAACGCCAAACAGCTTCTCACCGCCGCAGCCGAGCACAGCAACGCGGGCTACACGGTGTTTGAGGGCATGCCCGTCGGCTGCCGTGTGACCCACACCTTCCTGCGCGGCGTGCTCACGGCGCACAACGGCGCTTTGTGCGGGGCTGCCGCGGGGCGGTATGTGTAGGGGACGGTTAAAAAGGGCGATACCCTTGGAAATCCCGAATAATCGCCCCCAAAGCAAATAGACAAAGACTTGGCCCGACAAAGACTTGCCGGGCCAAGTAATTTTTATAGACACAAGCTAAAGAGCACGCGCAAAACGCGGTCAGAGATGGGATTCTTAAGGGGCTTTGCCCCTTAAGCGGGGCCCGGGGCAGAGCCCCGGCGTACCCCCGTACCCAACCGTACCCCCGTACCTACCCGTTTTCCGCAAAGCGTTCCGGCGTATACGCGCGGGCCTCCTCGGGGATGCGGCCCGTTTTGTAGTAAGCCGCGACCAGGTCGCCAATGGAGGGCGAAAGCGCGATGGCGCTGTGGAAGGAGTTGGCGATGAAAAGATTGCGCGGGGAGGCAAGCGGGCCGAACACGGGCTGCTTGTCGGGCGCGTAGGAAACGAGCCCGGCCCACATGCGGATGATTTCGAGATCGGAAAAGCCGGGAAAGAGCGTCAGCACGCGCTTGGCCACGGCGTGCACGCCCTCGAAGGTGTTGCGCTTGTCGTGCTCGGGCGGGCGGGTCGTGGCCTGCGCGAGCACGATGTTGCCGGACACGGTCTGCGCCATGCACGCGCCCACCGCCATGGTAAAGGGCCCGGCGGGCTTGTTAAAGAGCGCGCCGTCCGTGATCATGCGTCTAAGCCTCGGCTGCACCTGCATGGTGACCATAGCTTCGCCCCGCTCGAAGCAAACGGGAATCTCGCGGCCCGCGAGCTTGCAAAGATCCCGCGTCCACGCGCCGGCCGCCGCGACGAACAAATCGGCGCAAAACGCGCCCCTGGGGGTTTCAACCGAGGTCACCACGCCGTTTTGCACGTTTATGCCCGTCACGGGCGTGTGCGGAAAGAGCGAAGCGCCCAGCGCGCGCGCCTTGTCGGCCATGGCGAGGTTGAGCTTGAAGGGGTTCACCTTGCCTTCGCCCGGGCACCAGCACGCGGCCGTTATCGGGCTGCCCGAAAGCGCAGGCTCGAGCTCGACCGCCTCCTTGGCCGTAATGATGCCGATATCGGCAAGTCCCAGTCCGTGGGCGTGCTTGCATAGGCCCGTAAGCGCCGCGAGCTGCCCCTCGTCCGTAATGGGCATAAGCCCGCCGGACTGGCGATATTCCACATCCCCAATTTCGCGCTGCGTTTCGGCCCACGAGGCCTGCTGCCGGAGCGCAAGGCCCATGGAGAGCGGATTCTCGCGGTAGCTGAGCACGCAAAAGCCGGGGTTTGTGGCCGACGCGCCCCCGCATAAATCGTCCCGCTCCAGCAGGGCCACCCGCGCGCCTGCGGCGGAGAGCTTCCAGGCCGCGGCCGCGCCCACCACGCCGCCGCCGATTATCACCACGTCATAGCTTCGAGTCTGTTCCATACGGCCTCCCTTTGCTTACAGCGTGTTCTCGAAAAAGCTCCGGCTGAGCATTTCGTCATTAAACTCACCCGCGCGGAAGGACTTGCCCGTGCGGAGGTTGTTCAGCTCGATGACAGCTACCTTGTGCACGGTAACCTCCATCTGGAACACGTCGCGCTTGCCCGCGTCAAAGAGCGCGGCGAAGCTCTGCCCATAGTGCTTCGTGCCGGAGAAGGCCATATTGGGCAAAACCTTTTCAATTTCCTCGTCTTCGCAGTCCACAATATAGCTGGCAAGCGAGCCGTAGAGCGTGGAGGTGTTTACGCGATCCATGGCGATGAGATCGTCCGTCACCGTGGGCGGAACCACGCCGTAGCCCGTGAAGGACTTGACCGCTTCGAGCGGGAAGCCGTTAAAGCCGAGGCCCCAGAGCGATACCTCCGGCATGCGTGCGGCAATCTGCACGCAGCCTACGAGGCTCCCGGTGCGCGCCGCGAGCAGGTATACGTTGGCGGGTTCTACTTGGCAGGCGGCCGCGACCTCCTCGGCAAGCGCTTCGTCGGGGAGCTCGGCCATCTGCAAAGCGAGCGCCGTTTTATCAAACGAATCCTTATAAGGCCACATGCGCGCAATGCTGTCGTTTTGCGAGATGGCGCGCGCGGGGCCCGAGCCGAAGCCCGCCAGATTGTACTTGCCCGTGGGCTTGATTTTCCACGCCGAAAACTGCGCCGAGAGACTCGCCTCCTGCGGCCGCGCGAGCGTGACGCGCACGGCGGGCAGCTCGATGCGTCCTTCGCGGAAATGCGTATACTCCACAAGGCCCAGCCCGCCGAGGGTTACGCGGGTAAACAGCAGCGCCGCCTCGTGGCTGCCGGGGGCGTTTATGCCCATGTCGATTACGGTCGCGCCGTTTTTAAGCGTGTGCACCTCGCACCCAAGCGCCCAGGCGCGGGGCAGAATTTCTTCCTCAATGAGCCGCACGGTGATCTGGCTTAAGCTAATCATTCAATCGTCCTCCGAAAACAAAAAATGGGTTAAAAGGGCATCAGGCCCGAAAATACCTCGCGCGCCTCGCGCACGAGCGCGGCTTCGTCGCAGCCGGTCACGCGGCCGTCCCTCAGGGCAAAGCGTCCGTCTACGAGCACGTGCTTTACATCCTGGGCTTGCGCAAGGTACACGATGGCGGGCAAAATATCGCCGCCGAGCGTGAAGAAGTGCGGCGCATCGAGCGAGAGCACCGCAAGGTCGGCCAGCTTGCCGGGATAGAGCGCGCCCGCGTCGACGCCGAGCATGCGCGCGCCGCCGCGCGTGGCCATATCGAACGCGTCCCTTGCGCACAGGGCGGCGGGGTCCTCGCGCACTACCTTTTGCAGGAGCGCGCCCGCGCGCATTTCCTCGAGCATATCGAGCAGATCGTTGGAGGCGGGGCCGTCGGTGGCAAGCGCCAGATTTACGCCCGCCTCGCGCAGCGCGCCGATGGGCGCCGCGCCGCTGCCCAGCTTCATATTGCTCTTGGGATTGTACACGACCGTTATGCCGCGCCGCGCCGCAAGCTCGATTTCGGCATCCGTCAGGTGCACGCCGTGCACGGCGGAAACCCTTGGCGAAAGCAGGCCGAGCCGGTCGAGGTGCGCGAGCGTGCTTTCCCCGCGCTCCCGGAGGCATTGGTCGGCCTCGCGGCGCGTTTCGTCCGCGTGAAGCTGTACCGCCGCGCCCGCGCGCTCCGCCGCGTCCGCGAGAAAGGCCAGCAGCTCGTCGGAGCAGAGGTTGATTTCCGACGGGGTTACCACCGCCCAGTTGAGCGCGCCGGGTGTTTTGGGATAGCGCGCGAGCAGCTCAAGTATATCCGCCTTGGTGCGCGCCACCCGCGCCGGGGTCGTATAGAAGTTATCGACGGCCTCCACGCCGAAGGCGCCGCGCACACCGAGCTGCTTTGCCGCCGCGAACATATCCTCCTGCGCAAAGCCCATGTCCATGTCAAGAAACGCCGTCGTGCCGGAATGCAGCATGTCGGCAAGGCCCAGCGCCGTCCATAAGTAGCTGAGGCGCTTGCCCTGCACCGCCGGATTGCTCCCGTAGGCGACGCCCAGGAAGGGGGCGAGCACCGCGTCGCACCAGTCGGCCAGCGCGAGATCGTCCCTCCGGCCCTTGATGACCATTTGCCAGAGGTGCGTGTGCGCGTTGACAAGGCCGGGCATGACCGCGCAGCCTGCGCAGTCGAGCGTTTCCGCGCCCTTCGGCGCGACAATTTCCGCGCGCGGCCCGCAGGCCGCAATGCGGCTGCCGTCCACCAGTACGCGCGCGTTTGAAACGACGCGTCCCGCGTCCTGTATGAGATAATCGATGTGATCGAGCAGCAGCATGCGGTTCCTCCGTATCTGTTTTACAGCGTCTGCGTGCGCTTGGCCCGGCGGAAGGAATACACGCTCGCGGCCAGAATCGCGCCCACAAAGGGAAGCATTTGCACAATGCGCGGCGAGAATGCGCCGGTGGTCTGCAACACATCGCCCACGGCGGAGAGCACGGCCAGCGCCCACGCCGAGATCATCACGGCCATGGGGCTGGACTGGGCCAGAATGACGATGGCCATGGCAAGCCAACCGCGGCCGTTGGTCATGCCGATCATGCCGCCCACAAAGGTGCCGCGCGGAAGCGAGAGCGACGCGCCCGCCAGCCCGCAAAACGCCCCGCAGAGCGCATAGGAGATGTACACCATCTTATTGACGGAAATGCCCCGCGCGCTTGCGACCCACTCGCTCATGCCCACGGCGCGCGCCCGGCGGCCGAAGGCCGTGCGATAGATGACAAAGTACATGATTACGCACAGCGCGACGGCGAAGTAATCCAGCGCATTGTGGTTGGAGAGCACCTGATTGAGGTACGGAATCTCCGAAACAAGCGGCACGGTGAGGTTTGCCAGCTTGGGCGCGTTCTGATAGATTACCGAGGCCTGCGAGCCCGTGAGCAGATAGACAAGGAAGGTCGTAAGGCCCGTGCCCAGGGTATTGATCGCGAGGCCGACGATATAGATATCCACCTTGAGCCGTATGCTCATCAGCGCCATAAACAGGCCAACCAGCACCGTTATGAGCACGCCCAGCGCCATGCCGAGCAGGAGCGAATTGGTCAGTTGCGTGAAGTAGAGCGAGAAAAACGCCGAAAAGAGCATCATGCCCTCCATACCGAGGTTAAAGCGCCCGGTAATAGAGGTCATCTGCCCGCCCAGCGAGCAGAGAATGATGGGCGTGGCGTACGAAAAGATGGTGTAAAGAAAGCTCGAAAGAAGCTCGTTCATTCCGCAATCGCCTCCTTCCGGCCCGCTTGGGCCGCTTTCTTTTTGCGCTTTTGCATCATGAGCTCAAGAAGCCGCTCCGAGGTGACGAGCAGGAGAATCGCGCCCTGGATAATCTGCGCCACGTCCGGGGTAATGTCGGCAAAGAGCGCCGCGCACTCCGCGCCCTTGGTCAAAAACGCGAAGAACAGCGCCACCGGTACCACGAGAATGGGATTGTTGCGCGCGATCATGGCGATGGATACGCCGCTCCAGCCGATGCCCGGAAGCTGGCTGCGCACGCGCAGCGAGGTGGACATCACGTAGCTCATGCCGCCCACGCCCGAAAGCCCGCCGGAAAGCAGCATGGCCAGCGACGCGATCATCACCGTATTAATGCCGCCGTAGCGCGCGAAGGTCGGGTTCTGGCCCGTCATGCGGATGGCGTAGCCCGTGCCGGAGCGCCGCATGGCCAGATATACCAGCGCCGTGAGCGCAAGCGCAAGGAAGAGGAGCGTATTGAGGTCGGAGGGCGGCAGGATCTTGCTGAAGCGAAACGCCTCCGGCACCGCGTAGGAGGTGACGCCCTGGCCGGAGCTGGTATCGCGGAAGGGCCCCTCCACAAGGATCATGACAATGTAGAAGACCACGTTTGCCACCATCAGCGACGACATCATGATGTTCACGCGGAAGCGGTTGTACAGGAAATTGCAGATGGCCGCGAGCAGCGCGCCGCCGAGAAAGGCGGCGATAAACATCAGCGGCATGGCGAGGGCGGGGGGCCAGCCCTCCATGGCGACGCCTGCCAGCGTGCCGCAGAGCATGCCCGCGTACACCATGCCCTCCGTGCCGAGGTTCCATACCGACGCGGAGAAGGAGACGCTGGCGGCCAACCCCGTGATGATGAGGGGCACGGCCGCAGAAATCATGTCGCCAAAGAAAAAGGCGCTTGAGAACGGGCCCGTGAAGAAGAACTTCAGCGCCACGCCCGGGGTCTCGCTGCACAGGAGGATGACCACGCAGGCCAGCAGCAGCCCGGAGAGAATCACCAGCAGTTGAAAAAGCGTTTGTCTGCTACGATGCATGGGAAGCCGCCTCCTTTGCGCCTGAGCCGTAGCCGGGCATGCGCTTTATGCCCAGCATGTACGCGCCGATTTCTTCGCGGGAAAGCGTGCCGTCGTTAACAAGGCAAGCGGTCAGCTCGCCCTGGTGCAGCACGAGGATGCGGTCGGCAAGGCCCAGAATTTCACCCATATTGCTGGAAACAAGCAGGATGCCGAGGCTTAGCTCCCGCAGCGCCAGCATGGAATCGTGGATATAGCGCGTGGATTCCACATCCAGCCCCATCGTCACCTCGCAGGCAAGCAGGAGCCGGGGGTTGGCCGAAAGCTCGCGCGCAAGGATGGTGCGCTGAATATGCCCGCCGGAGAGCGCGCCCACGGCGTGGTTTTCGTCCGCCGCCTTGATGGCATATCGCGCGATCAGCTCGCGTGCGTGCCGGCTCGCGGGCTTTGCGTAGAGCCAGCCCAGCTTATTGCTGTAGGGCGGCCGGTCGTAGCGATCCACCAGCACGTTCTCCATGACGCTTGCCGTGGAGCACGAGCCTGTGTGGATGCGGTCCTCGGGAATGTAGCCCATGCCGAGGCGGCGGCGCTTGATGGGCGTAAGGCCCGTAATGTCTGTGTCCCCCATACGCACGCTTCCCGCGTGCGGCGCGCGCAGGCCGAAAAGGGCCTCCACAAGCTCCTGCTGCCCGTTGCCGTTGATGCCCGCGACGGCGACGATCTCGCCCTCGCGCACGTCGAAGCTCACGCCGCGCAGCGCGTCCACCAGCCCGTTTTTCACGCTGAGGCGCTCCACGGTGAGCAGCGGCGCGCCCGCCGCCCGGGGCGGACGCGTTACGTCGAGTGAAAGCTCCTTGCCGACCATCATGCGCACCATTTCGGAGGGGCTGAGGGAGGCGGTTTCGCCCGTCTGCACGGTTATGCCGTTGCGCAGCACCGTCACCTCGTCGGTGATGGCCATGACCTCCTCCACCTTGTGGCTGATGTACACGATGGTCTTGCCCTGCTCCTTGAGCATGCGGATGGTTTCCAGCAGGCCGCGAATCTCCTGTTCAACCAGCACGCTTGTCGGCTCGTCGAAAATGAGCAGATCAACCTCGCTGTAGAGGATGCGCATGATCTCGACCTTTTGCCGCTGTCCCATGGAAAGGGAGCCGACCTTCGCGTCGAGATCGATATCGAAGCCGCAGCGTGCCGCCGCCTTGCGCGCGCCCTCGCGAGCGACGCGTTCGTCCACAAAGCCGAGAAAGCGCGTGGGCTCCATGCCCAGCACCACGTTTTGCGCCACGGTATACTCGTCCAGCAGCGAAAAGTGCTGGTGTACCATGCCGATGCCGAGCCTGGTGGCCTGCACGGCGTTCTTCACGTCGATGGCGCGGCCCTGGAAATAAATCTCGCCGCCGTTCTTTTTTTCTACGCCCGCGAGGATCTTCATGAGCGTGGATTTGCCCGCGCCGTTCTCGCCTAAAAGGCCGTGTACCGTGCCCTTTCGCACGGTAAGCTCGGCCTTCTTCAGCGCGTGTATTTCTCGTCCGAAGGATCGATAGATCTTATCGATCCCCCGCATGGAAAGATATTCGTCCAAATGCGTGTCCTCCGCCTCAGGAAATGGGCGCGTGCGCGTCGATCGTGCCGTTTACAAGCCCCTCGAAGGCGGCGGTCATCTTGTCGCGGATATCCTGCGGCACCTTCTCCAGATACGACGGATCGTCGAAGGTGAAGGAGATCACGCCGTCTGCCGCGCCGATGGCTTCGCCCGTGCCCCAGGGCAGCTCGTCTTTTAGAGCCATAAGGGCGTATTTATAGGCCGCGTCCTCGCCCAGGATCATCGAGCAGCCCGGGATGGTCTCCGGGTCGAGCGAAATGGCGTTGTTGTCGTTTGCAATGGCGTATTTGCGCTGTGCGGCGGCCTCGGTTACGCAGCCGTAGGTGGAGGCGCCGCCGGTGTAGTAGACCACATCCGCGCCTTGCGTAAAGAGCGCGCGCGTCACGTCGGCGGCCTTCTGGGGATCGACCCAGTCGCCCACGATGGAATTGAGCACCTCAACGTCGGGGCATGCGGCCCGCGCGCCGTTGATGAAGCCCGTCTTGGTGTCGATCTCCCAGGGATCGTACACGTCGGTAAAGACCAGACCTACCACATGCTCCGCGTTGGCGCGGGGCATGGCGCTCTGGGTAATCAGCCCGGCGAAATAGCCGCCCAGGTACCCGAGCTGGTACAGGTCGAAGGATACGCCCCACACGTTGTCCGGCAGTTTGCCTTCGGGGTACTTGGCCGCGTAGCCGAGGATATCCGCGTCAAGCAGCACGATCTTCTGATCCGGGTAGGTCGCGCTCGTGTCCTTCACGCAGTAATTCATCACGGCCGTGCAGGTAAAGAGAATGTCGTACAGGCCGGATTCGGCAAGGCTGGTTAAGTATTTGCCGTAGGCCGTCCACTGATCGCCGCCCTCCACCACCTTGGGCTCGGGCGCGCCCAGCTCGGCGCAGGCCTTTTTGATGCCCCGCACAAGCATCTGGAAGATGGGGTTCTCGCCCTCGATGCCCGGGAGCATGATGGCCGTGGCCATGCTCGCATAGGGGTTCTCGGGCTCGGCGGGCGCGGCGTCTCCCGCGCTGGGCGCGTTCGCGCCGCTTGCGGCAGGCTCCGTTGCGGCGGGCTCGGCTTTGCCGCCGCAGCCGCAGACGAGCAGGGCGAGGCAAAGAAGAAGCGCGACAAGGGATCTCTTTTTCATGATGAATTCCTCCAATCATTCCGTATAGAATCCGCCCGATGCGGAAAAGGGGCGTAAAGCCCCCCTTAAAACAAATTGTCCAGCAGAATGTGGGGCGCTTCCTCGCCCGCGCGGTAGACTCGCCGGGCGGCAAGGTCGTTGACCGTGATGCAGGCAAGCTTATTGATCGCGGAGATATTGGGGATTTTAAAGAAGTCGCCGCCCGCGGCTTCCAGCAGGTCGGCAAAGAGCACGCCGCCCATGCCCAGCGATTCGTAGCAGAGCGCAAAGCAGAGCTCTGCCGCGTCAAAGCCCTCGGGCGCGCGCACGACGAGGTGCGCGCTGGCGGCATAGTGCAGAAAATCGTCCGGCAGGAGCGTCTTTTTGCCCGGCCCGCCGGTGGCGATGGGGCAGACGGGACAATAGCCCACGATGCTTTCCACCATGTCGGGGTCGGCCTGAAGCGCCTTGTCCATGGTGAGGAGCACATCCTCGTTCATGCGGCCGCAGATCTGCGTCGCGCCCGCCACGCTCTGCTGCGGCGCAACGGCCAGCACCAGCGCCTCGGGCGCACACCCGGCCTTTTGCGCGAGCGCAAGCGCGAAGGCGTCGTCCGGCAGCGCGTCCATCTGCGCCATGGCCGCGTAAACGCCGCGCGCCTCGGCAAGCGGAATATCGTGCTGAACATAAGGAACCTCGCCGAGCAGGAGTTTGATGGGCCCGGAAAGCAGCGCGCCGCGAAAGCCCGTGGCCGATTGCAGCGCATAGGCCGACAGCGCGGGCGAAAAGGACTCGCAGGTAATGGCGGGAAGCGACACATTGCCGAGCCGGCCCATGGAGATGTCCGCCTTGGCAAGCGCGCCTTGGCAAAGCTCCGCAAGCCGCGCCCCGGCCAGGTACGAGCCCGGCGCGTTTACGCCCGCGTCGAGCACGCGCGCACCGCAGGGGAGCGTCGTCCGTTCGAGCCGGTAATAATCGGCATTTTCCCATAGATCGTCGCAGAGTGCGCCGCAGCGCGCGGAAAGAACGGAAAGAGAAATGCTGTTTTTACGCATAGCCAACACCTTTCGGTCGTCCAAAGAGGGATATCGGCGGGCCCGCTTGACGCGTGCCGGCCGGTCGACGGTCATACCGCCGAGTGAGGCGTTGCGCAGGACAGAAGTGGTGCGGGGCGTGCGTTTCGTGATTCCGGGAGTTACCCCGCCAAAAGGGGCTTTCCCCCCTTTTTTCCCGCAGCGGATCATGCTTTTACGCGGGCAAAGCCCGCCGCGACGGCCCCGCGCCGGCAAACGTCGGCGCGGGGCCGCGCGGCGTGCGGCGCTTAATGGCCCGTGGAGAACTGCGCGTAGAAGGCGATGGATTCGGCCTCGCGGGCCTTGTCCTCCTCGGTCTGGGGCAGCACGGTGGCCGTGAGCGCCCCGGTGGGGCACACGGACACGCACGCGCCGCAGCTCCGGCACTCGTTCTCGTCTACGGTCATGATGGGGAAGGTGAGCCGCCGCGCGTCATAGGAGCACACGGCCACGCACCGTCCGCAGTTGATGCAGCCGCACTTCATGCAGCGCGCGGCCTCGCAGCGCGCGTCGTTTTCGGCAAGGCCCAGCTCAACCTCGGCAAAGCCCTTTTCAACTGCGTTGTCAATGAAATGCTCGCAGGCGCGGCAGGTGTTCTCCCTCGCAATGGGGGAAAGCCGGAGCGAGCAGACCTTCTCCGCGTCCTTGACCTGCCCGTCGCCGTCCAGGAAACGATCCATTTCGGCGGCTGCCTCGCGGCCCGCTGCGATGGCCTTGATCACGCTGGCGGGGCCGCTTGCGCAATCCCCTGCGAAGAACACGTCGTTTTCCACGGTGCGGTAGGGCTTGGCGGCGCTGGCGTTCTTTTCGGGAACCAGCCCCTTGGGCACGCTTTGGCCGGTGGCCAGGATCACAAGATCCGCCGCAAGCTCTTTGTTCGCCTCACCCGTGGGAACGGGCTTCGCGCGGCCCGACGCGTCCTTTTCGGAGAGCTTCATCGGCGTATAGAGGAAAGCGCCGTCCTTTGCCTCGGCGGGGGCCGCGAGGAGGAGGAGCTTCACGCCCTCCTGCTCCGCGTGCGCGACCTCCTCGGCGTAGGCGGGCATTTCGGCGCGGGTACGGCGGTAGGCGATGGTCACGTCCGCGCCAAGGCGCAGCGCGCAGCGCGCGGCGTCCACCGCCACGTTGCCGCCGCCCACGACGACGACGCGCTTATCGTGCAGATCGGACGCCTGATAGAGGTTTACGTCGCGTAAAAACGCGATGCCGGAGAGGCACTTTTCCTTGCCGGGCATGTCCACGGCGGGGTCGCCGTGCGCGCCGATGGCGAGCAAAATTGCGTCGTAGCCGTCCTTACGGAGGCTTTCCAGCGTAAAGTCGCGGCCCAGCGCCTTGCCGGTGCGGATGTCCGCGCCCATGCGGCGGACGCGGCTTACCTCCGCGTGCAGCACATCCTTGGGCAGACGGTAATCCGGGATGCCCACGGCCAGCATGCCGCCCGCCACGGGCAGCTTTTCAAGCACGGTCACGGCATAGCCGGCCTTGCGCAGATAGTAGGCGGCGGAAAGCCCGGCCGGGCCCGCGCCCACGATGGCCGCCTTCTTGCCGTTATCGGGCTTGCAGAGCGGAATGGGCAGCTCGTCGCCGAAGGCCTCGCGGGTCTTGTCGGCGGCCACGCGCTTAAGGAGCCGGATGGACACCGGGTCGTCCGTCTCGCCGCGGCGGCATTGGGCCTCGCAGGGATGGTCGCACACGCGGCCGCAGATGGACGGGAAGGGATTGGATACGCTTACTTCGTTATAGGCCTCCGTGTATTTGCCAAGGCGCACATCCTCCACATACTGGGGCACGTTCACGCCCGCGGGGCAGGCCTCCTGGCAGGGGGCCGAGAAGGGCTTGTAGCTGAAGGCGAGCTTGGTGACAACGTCCTTTTGCGGGAAGTTGCCCAGCGCCGCGCCCCGCACGTCCTCGATGCCGACATAGCCCAGCTTTTTGAGGAGCTTGGAAAGGTCGTAGCACATCTGCTCGACATATTCCACATCGCGCAATATCCCCACTGTGCAAACGCCCACGCCCGAGCAGCCCGCCATGAGGAACTCCGCCGCGTCGTGCGCGCTCATGCAGCCGCCGGAGCCGTAGAGGTTTTTAAAGCCCGGCGCCTTGCGCGCGATTTCGGAATTGATGCGCATCGAAATGGGGCGAATGGCCTCACCGCTCATCCAGCCGTAGCCGCCCGCGCCCATCATTTCGGGCCGTGCCTTTTCGATATCGATTTTCAGCGTGGGCCCGATGGAATCGACCGCGCAGATGCCGTCCGCACCGCGCTCGAGGCACTTCATGGCCGTGGACACCGGGTCGGGCCAGTTGGCGGAAAGCTTGCAGATGATCGGGATTTTAACATGCGCGCGGGTGAACTCCAGCATGGGCAGCAGCGTTTCCTCGGCGTAGGACACGAGCTCGATGATATCCGCGCCAGCCTTTTCCACATCCTCGACGATGGCGCGCGCCTCCTGGGGCGTATGGCCCACCGAGCCGATGACGACCGCGCCCGCGGCCTTGGTCATGGGGATTTCGCGCTCGTACCACACGAGCCGGTCGGAATCGGCCCACTTTTCGCAGTTGATGAGCGTATTTTCGCCCAGCTTGCCAATGTGGTGGACGGGATTGATGGCCCGACCGATGCGGATGGTCTTGGTCACGACCGCGCCGCAGCCCGCCTGATGGGCGCGGATGAGGCCCTCCGCCGCGTAGGAGAGGGGGCCCGAGGTCAGTATGTAGGGCGTGCGGAGCTTGATGCCGCACAGCGTGGTGGAAATGTCGCTTCCCTTGCAATTTTCGCTACGGAACATATTCTATAAATCCTCCTGTATTATTTGCCCGTCCAGAAGCGGGCGGCTTTTTCACGAAGCTCTGCTTTGATCTTCGGCGCGTCCACGGTGAGCAGCTCGTAGCCGCGCTTGAGGAATTTGCCGTCCACCATTACGTCGCGGACGTTTTGCGGATTGCGGAAAAGCACCAGCAGATCGTATACGTTGTGCTCGTTGATGGGCGTGGGCGTATCGAGGTCGATGGTGATGATATCCGCAAGGCAGCCCTCCTCGAGACGGCCTGCGTCGGGAATGCCCATGGCCTCCGCGCCGCGCCAGGTCGCCATTTCGTAAACGGCCTTGGCGGGCATTTCCATGGGGTCTTGCTTATAGGCCTTGGGAATGAGGAATGCGCCGCGCATAACCTCGAAGAAATTGTTGATATAGCCGTCCGTGCCGATGGACACGGGAATGCCGCGCTTGAGCATTTCGGAAATGGGGGCCACGCCGCCGCCCACCTCGCAGTTGGAGAGCGGCATATGGATGGCGCGCGCGCCGCGCTTGGCCATGATATCGAGCTCATGCGGCTGCATCTGGACGCACTGGGAGGCGAACACATTTTTGTCCATGTAGCCGATTTCATCGTAAACGTCCAAGGGGAGCTTGCCGTAGTGCTCCATGGTCCAGCCGGGCTCAAACACGCTCTCCGACAGGTGCATGTGGATATCGCAGCCCAATTCGTCCGCCATGGCCTTGGCCTGCCTGCAATAGTCCTTGGAGCAGGTAAAGAGCGTGTGGATGCTCATCATGCCCTGCACCAGCGCGTCCTTTTTGTTGTGCGCGCGCACGAAGTCCGCGTTTTCCTTTAAGCCAAGCTGGCCGTTTTCCTTGCTCATGCGCTCACAGGCCTCAAAGGTAAGGAAGGCGCGCAGGCCCGCCTTTTCGACGACCTCCGCTTCAACCTCCAGCGCGCCGGGAATGGAATTGGGTCCCTCGAGGATGTCGCAAAAGCTCGTGATGCCGGATTCGATCATTTCCACGCAGCTCCAGGCCGTGGTGACCCGGGCCAAATCGTGATCGACGCGGTTTTCCACATAGGGCCACCAGTAGTCCTCGAGAAAGCTCGAAAACTCCGTGACCAGCGCCTCCGCGGTGATGCCGTGGGAGAGGAAGCCGTACATGTGGTTGTGCCCGTTGACAAAGCCGGGCGCGACAAGCTGATCCGTCGCGTCTACGAGGATATCCCCGGGGCGCGCGGCGAGCTGGTCGTTTTTTCCGACCTGTACGATGCGACGGCCCTCAACGACCACGCCCGCGTCCCGAACGAGACCCGCGCGCGTCATGAGAAAGCCGCCCTTGACGATGGTTCTGCTCATAAAAGTCCTCCTTGCAATGTGGTGGATTTTTTTCATAAGCCCGTCCCCGACAATGAAAAGAGCACGGGCTCAGAACTGAGCCGGTGCTGCATAACGATAGAATGCTTTTCCGATTTTTTCCGCCCGGTTCCCGGCGCCACGGCGATCGGAGCATATGTTTAACGGCCTTCAGTATACGCCATATGCGCGTTTCCTGTCAACGCGAAAGGGGAAAATCACAATTTTGTGCTTCTTCCCGATCCGTCCCCTTCGCCAGACCGTTTGGCGCGATTTTCGATGCCGGGACTTGAAACGGGCCCGCAGGCAAGGCGAATCCCTTTCCCTGTGGAATACCGAGCCGAAAGATGATAGTATGAAGCGGGAAGGAATTCAGGGAGGAAAAGCTTGAAATCTTTCAAACTCACATTTTGCGGCTTTTGCCGCACACAGGCGGCAATTTTGCTTCGCAAAACCAGCCGCAATTCTGAAGAAGGGATGCTTTTGCTTTGCAAAAGCCAGGGTCATAACGATGAAAAGCAAAGCTTTGGTTGTGATCGACATCCAAAATGACATCACAAAGAATTACAAGGAAATCATGGATACGATCAACCGGGCCGTTGATTGGGCGGCGGGCAACGGGATGCATGTGGTTTATATCAAGCACAACAACCTGTCCGACGGCACCAGAACCTTTAAGCCCGGTACGCAAGGCGCCGAATTGGCGCCCGACATGAAAATCGTATCCCCGCATATTTTTACAAAAACCAAGGGGAACGCATTGACCAGCGAGGATTTTTCCGCCTTTATCCGCGAAAAGGAAATCGGAGAATTCTACCTTGCCGGTGCGGACGCCGTGGCCTGCGTGAAATCCACCTGCTACAATATGGCGAAAGAGGGCTATATCGTTCACGTATTGTCCGATTGCGTCACCAGCTATGATAAAGGAAAAATCGACGAAATGCTTCAATATTACAAGAGCAAGGGCTGCCTTGTCGAAAAGCTGAATGAAGTGAACCGCTGACGCGTGCGCTGCGGCTGCCGGGCGCGCGCATTGCGCCCGCAGAAAAGAAACGGCGGCTCCGAGCCCAAGCGCCGCGCGCAGGTTGCAGCTCGCATAAACTTGCGGATTTGAATGGGATGCTTTGGAATGGAGCGTTCCTCTTGTTCAGCCGCTGCCCGCAAAACCGCGCGCTTTAGGGGCGGGTTTGCCGGCTGATTGCCGATATCGCGAATGCGGGCGGCGGAAAGACCCGGTTACCCCTGCAGCCCGCGCGATTGCCGCTCCATATCCTCCACCACAATGTCGTAGATTTCGCCGAGCGACGCGCAGTATTCCAGCACCTGCCAGGGCTCGTTGGTGTGAAAATGGATCTTGATCAGGCTTTCATCGCCCACGGCCAGCAGGCAGTCGCCCGCGAGGTTCGCGGTGAAATAGGCATAAATTGCGTCCTCGTCAAGCCCCTCGCCTTCAATGAGCAATTGCGTGTCGTATTTGTATTCGAGCATGTTATCCTTCCTTTCCATTCCGCCTTGGGTGCGGTTCTTCATTCCAGGCGATAGTCCGTAATTTCGCCCTGCTTCTCAAAGCCGATGCGCCGGTAAGCCGCGTTGGACGCGGGATAGTCCGCGTCCGCGTACAGCATGGGGATGAGGCCCTCGGAAAGCAGCGCGCGGCACATTGCGCCCACCAGCGCCTTGGCATACCCTCTGCCTCGGCAGGCGCGGTCGGTCACGACCGTATTGATGCGGGCGTACCGCGCCGTTTTGTGCGGGATGTACGCCATGGCCGCGATATCCCCGTCCTCCCACAAAAAGAGCGCGGGAGAGGAAACCGTTCGCTCCGCAAATCGCTCCGCCGCCTCACGGCTGAGCGGCTCGTGCACCGCGTCTTCGTGCATCTGCGTAATGAGCTGGCACATCCGTTCCCTGTGCGCGCTTTGCGGCCGTACCATGCGCCCCGCGCAGGGCTGCTCGTTTACGGCATGGCAGGCGTATGCGTTCATACGCATGCGTTCCACAAAGCGAAAGCCGGTTTGCGCCGAAAGACGGGCAAACAGACCCTGCACAAACTGCGATTGCGCCGTAATGGAAAGGGCGGGATTCTCCGCCATTCGCTCCGCAAGCAGCCCGCACAGCTCCGTTTCGGCCTCCGGGCCGGGCGTGGCGTTCAAAAAAAGCCACAGCGGCGTTTTTTCGCTGCTTTGCGCCGCGATGAAGCAAGCGCCGTCCGTAAAGAGCATGGGCGCGTCGCTCTCGCGGATAAGATAAAGGAGGTTAAAAATCACTTCGTTTTTGCCCGTAACCAGCCGATCCAGCAGCGGTTCGTCCGCGCTTGCCCTTCTCAATAAAAGCTCCTCTCCACACGCCGCACGGGTGCATTTTCGTCAGTATAGCACGCGCCGCGCCGGAAAGGAACACGAAAAATACGACATGCCGCCGCAAAAGGGCGCAATTGCTACCGCGAAAGGTAACAATCGGAGGCGAGGGCCGTAAGCGCGCGGCGGTCCAATATCCGATAGCGATGCGCCTCCTTTTGCAGCACGCCGCTTTTGCAGAGCTTATTCAGCTCGCGGAACAAATGCCGGCAGCTCACGCCGAGCAGCTCGGCAAGCTGGGTGTATTGCTCGCAAAAGCATCCGTCGCGCTGGGTGGAATCGATGTACGCGCAAAGCCGCTCGCGCAGCGAGCTGAGCAGGTTTACGGCGGCGTTCCGGCTGCTGCGGTTGACGATTTGGGCCAGCGCGCAAGCGATATACCGGGCAAACGCCGAGCTTTCCTCCATGGCGCTTCGGCAGCGCGCAAGCGGGAGCGCGAGGCAGACCGTCCGCTCGACGGCCTCCACGCCGCTGGTCGCGTCAAGCCCGAGCGGCAATTCGACAACGCCGAGGCAGGCGCCGCTTTCACAAAAGCTCAAAAGCAGCTTGCGTCCGCCGGGCGCGGAAATTGTAACCTTGGCGCGCCCCTTCTCAAGCAGCATAAAATACGCGGCGGGAAGGCCCTCGCGGTAGAGCAGCTCGCCGCGCTCAAAGGTGAGCCGCAGCGCAGACGCGGCCGCGCCCCCGGAAAGACCGAGGGCCGTAAGCCGCCCGCGCTCCGCGGGGCTTGCCGGGCTCATTTTCATGCGCCGTCCTCTCTCTCCAAATTTACTGTACTATGACATATGTCATGGTTCGTGTCAAGGCGCGCGCGGTATCATGACTGCGGCAATGCACAGAAAGCCGTATTGCCGCCCGTTCGGGCAGTCCTGCAAATAAAGGAGGCGCGCTGTGTACTTTTTTCTTTCGGCTCTCGCCGGCTGCATGATTGCGGTCATGGTGGCGTTCAACGGCGCGCTGTGTGCGCAATACGGCGTGCTCGCGTCCGCCGCGATCATTCACCTTGTGGGCGTCGGCTTCGCGCTCGCCGCGCTGCGGCTCCGGGGCGCAAAGCTCGGCCTGAGCCGCTCCGTTCCGCCCTGGCTGTATCTAGGCGGCGCAATCGGCGTGCTGACGACGCTGTGCAATAATTTCGCCTTTGGGAAAATCTCCGTCACCTCCATCGTGGCGCTCGGCCTGCTTGGGCAGACGCTCGCCGCCCTTTTTATCGATCGTTTCGGCCTGATGGGCATGCCGAAGCGTCCGTTTTCTCTTGCCAATCTGCCGGGGCTCGCCTGCGCCGGGGCGGGCATGGCGCTGATGCTGGATTATTCGGAGGGCGCGGCGCTCCCCGCCGTGCTTTTCTCACTGGCGGCAGGCGTAGCGGTGGTGCTTTCGCGCACGGTCAACGCGGGGCTGTCCGCACGCGTCGGCGCATTGCAGGGCTCGTTTATCAATCACCTGACCGGCCTGCCCATCACCGTCGCCCTGCTGCTGCTCTTTGGGCGCGGCGAGCCGCTCTTTGCCGGGGCCGCCCTCTCTCCCAAACTATGGATCTATCTTGGCGGCGCGCTGGGCGTAGTCGTGGTGCTGCTCTTTAACCTAACGGTTCCCAAGCTGCAGGCCGTGCAACTCACCTTCCTCAGCTTCGCCGGTCAGGCGCTTACGGGCGTGCTCATCGACGGGTTCGGCCGCCAGGGCTGCTCGCGCGCGAGCTTTACTGGCGGCGCGCTGGTGGCTGCGGGCGTGCTGCTCAATCTGCTGCTTTCTTATTGGCAAAAAAAACGCGCCGCGCGAAACAACGCGCAGCGCCCATAGATGCGGCGGGCAAAGCACAGGTCGGCTTGGCGCGCCCTACGCGCCCAGATATGCCCGCACCTTTTCGTTGGCGAGGGCGCTGATGCGCGATTCGTCAAGCGCGGCGAGGCGACCGTTTCGCACGGTGACGCGCCCCTGAACGAGCGCCGTATCGACCGCGCCCTTTACGCCCACGGTACACAATACGCTCTTTGGATCGAGGCACGCGCCCACAAGCTCCAGACGGCGGCTGTCTATGAGGAAAAGATCCGCGCATTTGCCCGCCGCAAGCTGGCCGATATCCGTGCGGCCCAGCAGCCGCGCGCCGCCGCGGGTCGCCATTTTCAATATTTCATAGCCCGAGGGCGCTTTCTCCGCGCTGGTGAGGCGGTGGAGCAGATAGCAAACGCGCATTTCCTCGAGCAGGTTGCTGCCGTCGTTGCTCGCGCTGCCGTCCACACCCAGCCCCAGCGGCACGCCGAGCGCAAGCATTTCCGGCACGCGCGCCACGCCGCTTGCAAGCTTCATATTGGATATGGGACAGTGCGCAACGCCCGTGCCTGTGGCCGCAAGGCCCATTAGATCCGCATCGTTGAAGTGAATGCCATGCGCAAACCAAACGTCCGGCCCGGTCCAGCCCAGGCTTTCCATATAGGCATAGGGCCGCATGCCGAATTTTTCCAGCGTATAGCGCTCCTCATCCTTGGTTTCGCACAGATGGGTATGCAGGCGCACGCCGTATTGCCGCGCCAGCAGCGCGCTTTGCTTGAGCAGCTCGCCGCTGACGGAAAAGGGCGAGCAGGGCGCGAGCACGATCCCCCGCATCGCGCCGGGGCGGTCGTCCCTGTAGGCTTCGATGAGCCGCAGGCTGTCGCTTAGGATTGCGTCTACCGTCTGCACGACGGAATCCGGGGGCAAGCCGCCGTCCTTTTGGGAAAGATCCATGCTGCCCCGGCTTGCCACCATGCGGATGCCAAGCTCGTCCGCGGCCGCAAACTGCGCGGCGAGCAGATCGCCCGCTCCCTGCGGAAACACATAATGGTGATCAAAGCAGGTGGTGCAGCCGTTCTTCATCAGCTCGCCCATGCCCGCGAGCGAGGAAAGGCGCACGGCCTCCCCGTCCAAACGCTTCCAGAGCGCATACAGGGTGCGGAGCCAATCAAACAGCTCCATATTCTGCACCTGCGGCAAATTGCGGGAAAAATACTGATAGAGATGGTGGTGCGTGTTGATCAGCCCGGGGTAGCAGAGCATATGGGACGCATCGAGCGTTTCGTCCGCCGGCACGGCAAGGCGCGGGCCAATCGCCTCGATCAAGCCGTCGCGGCAGAACAAATCGGCGTTTTCGTAGACCCGGTCCGCGTCGTCGCAGGAAACGATGGCGCGGCAATTCTGGATGAGGAGCGTCGGCACGGATTTGCCTCCTGTCATGCGTCGGTCGGGCACGCGCGGCGGTTTTCATTCTTTTCTTTTCAGGAGAAAAGAATCCGAGAAAGCCAGGAATCAGTTTGTGCAACATGCGCAATGCGCGACAAACAACGCACATTGCGCATGAACGCTTCGCCGCCCGGAGGACGGAGATTTTTTATGCTCAGGCGCGCGCGGCGCGCAGGGCAAGGATGCGCTGCATTTCGTTGAACACGATCATGTAGCCCTCGTCCACGCCCATGCCGGGCTTGGCGAGAATCTGCGCGGGCTGGGTCGCCATGGCGCAGTGCACGCAGACCTGGGCGCTGCGATCCGTTTCGTTGCAGGTGCCGCCCTGGTACGCGCCGATGCCCTTGCTCTTGCAATACAGCACCGCCTCGATGGTATTGTTCACGCCGCCGAGATCGGGCGTTTTGATCTGGATCATGTGGCCCGCCTTGCGGTCGGCAAAGAGCTTGATATCCTCGAGCGTGTTGCACCACTCGTCCGCGACGAGTTCCACGTCGATGCCGCGCGCGTCGAGCTCCGCCGTGAGCCCCGCCAGGGCGTTAAGCTGCGTTTCGCGATCTGTATCGCAGTCCATGGGGCCCTCGATGCGGAGGTGGAAGGGCTTGGCAATCTCCTCAAGCCGGGCAAGATAATCCGCCATGGCGGGATAATTGTTGTTGCCGTACACTGCGCCGATGGTGCCGTATACGTCGATATGCAGCACGGGTGCATAGCTGGGGTCGACCCGCTTTTGCAAAATGCGGTCGCGCAGCCACGCCACGTATTCGGCAAGCTTTTCGCCGTTTTTGCCCAGCTTGGTTTCCACGTTGTTGATCAGGGCGTGGGGCAGAACCTCCGCGCCCTTCATGATCATTTTGTCGGCGTTGTCGTAGCGGTCGTCGCCCGACTGCGTGAAGATGGGCACGGGCCGATCCGAAACCGAGCAGCCGTATTCGTTCGCCACGACCTCGCACATCATGCGGCCCGTCGCGCGGGCCACCGCGTCGAGAAGCGCCTGCGAAACGCCGTAGCGGATGGCTGTGTGCAGCCGCTTGCCGCTTACGGTGATAGCCTCCATATCCGCCGCGAGAACGCGGAAGCTGTCCGCCTCCCGCCCCACGAGCCGGGGCTTGATATACCGCTCGATCACCGGGATAAAGTCCCTGGCAAGGAACAGCGGATCGCGTCCGCCCGCGCCGGAATATTGCACGGCCGCGCAATCGCCGTACGCGACCTGCCCGTCTTCCAGTACAAGCATGACCGAGATGGATTCGCCGGCCTGCCGCACCGCCGAAAAGCCCTCCGTTACGGGCTTTCCGAGATACAGCGCCCCGTCGTGCGACGCGCCGAGCTTGATGGCGCGCTGATCGTCAAAATAGAACCCTGTGCGCCCGGGCGCGCAAACGACGTCAAGAATCTTCATAATCTGCCTCCTGAAGCTTTTTCTGCTTATTCTTTTCTTTCACGGGAAAGAAAAGAATCAAAAGAAAGCGGGGTATTCCGTTTGCGCGCTATGCGCGTTGCGGGCGGCAGGCCGCCGGATAGGCTTTCCGCCCCCATTTTTTCTTTCACGGGAAAGAAAAGAATCAAAAGAAAGCGGGGTATTCCGTTTGCGCGCTATGCGCGTTGCGGGCGGCAGGCCGCCGGATAGGCTTTCCGCCCCCATTTTTTCTTTCACGGGAAAGAAAAGAATCAAAAGAAAGCGGGGTATTCCGTTTGCGCGTTATGCGCGTTGCGGGCGGCTGCCGGCGCGTTTCCGTGCTCAGCTCTTTATGCTGTTGCAGCTTGGACGGCCAACCAGGCGACCCTTGCCGATGGCGTATACGTCGTCGATGACCATCTGGAACGAGGCCTTGCGCTTTTCCGCCGTCGCGCGCTCCTCGATCTTTTGCCGATGGAACGCCTTGATATCCTCCGGGAAGGGCAGGTTGCCCACGTTGAGAATGCGTACCGCGCCGTCGTTGTCGCGCGCGGGCAGCATCAGCCCCGCGTTTGCGCGGCAGGGCGCGAAGGGCACGTCGAGCACGCCCGCCTTGATGCCCCTGCACACGCCCAGCGCGATATCTCCCTCGCCCAGCTCAAAGCACTTGTCCACAATCGCGCGCGTTTCGCGGCGGATCATGTCCATCTCCTCGTCGAGATGCGAGTTTTCGAAGCGCTGATCGGAAAGCATGTTGACCACCTGCCTTGTGCAGCGCATGCCCTGTGCGTTGGCCTCCATTGTGGGGATGCCCACGGCCTCCTGCGGGCTCTTGACGATCACCTTCGTCGCCTTGGACAGCGCGGCCACCGTGGAGCCCAGCGAAATCACGCCGAAGGCCTTGGCCTCGTCTGCCGGGAAGCCGCCCATCCACTGGTGCAGCACGGTCGTAACCTGCACGTTCCCGTAGCCGTATTTTTCGAGATATTCCTCGGTGAGCGCGCCCAGCGTGCGAATGGCCGCGATATCCTGCACGAGGTTGCCGCACTGGCCATAGCCCACGGTCAAGCTGCTCACGCCCTGCTCGGCGGCAAGCAGCGCCTCGATGACCGCCACCGCGTTGGATATGCAGGGCGGCACCAGCGTGCCGGTAAGCGGCCCGAAGGGCTCGCGATTGATGGAAATGCCGTTTTCCTCGTAAAGCCCGGTCAGGCGATCCACATACTGCCAGTCGCGGATGGTCTTTTCGATGGGCACGTTCTTGCAATAGGGCAAATTATATGAAATGCCGCCGCCCTCATAGCTGGTAAAGCCGCCGGCAAAGGTGATTTCGGCGAGCAGGCGCGCGTCGGGCGTGCCGTGGCGCACCTGCAGCGGCGTGTGCACGGACTCCACCACGCGGCGGCAGCCCGCCACGCCGTGATTGACGGCCGGGAAGCCGTTCATCATGGCGCGGCCCAGGCGCACGGATTCCTTGATGCCGTTCTCCGCCTCTTCGTAGCGGTTCTGGCGCGTATAGCTGTCGATTGTGGTGGGCAGCAGATCGGCCTCGCCGAATTTTTCGAGGTATTGCATGAGCTTGATGTGCTCCTCGATGACTGGCACGCCCGCGCGCGGCTGAACCAGCGTTTGCCCGGCGGCCTTGGCGGCAAGCAGGCGCTCCGCAAAACGGTTCTTTTGGGGGATGGACCGCTGGTAGGCAAAGGCCTCCTCCAGATGCACATCCTTGCCCGTGGGCCACTGCACCAGCACTTCGTCCCGCAGCTTGGCAAACTCCGCGTCGGGAATCCGCTTATTGGCTATATCCATCGTCTTCAAGCTCCTTCTTCATAATCCGCAGCGCCGCGGAGGGATAGCTTTGAGAAAGCAGGCCCATGCCTGCCAAAATATACGTTCGATCCACCCAGACGCGCGCCCGTTCGGGCCGGAGCGACATGGGACTTTGCCTGTCAAACAGCCCGAAGGACGCGATTTCCTTCGTTTTTTCCGTGTGAATGAGGCAGCCGCCCGTTACGATAAGCTGGTCGACGCCGCGCAGATCCTTGCCCGTTTGCAAATAGGCGGGGCCCAGCATGGTATAGGTCTCCTCCATCGTGCCCGCGTGCCGCGTCATGGCCGTCTGCACCGCGCAGGAGGCGAGCGCAAATTCCAGCGCGTTCAGCTCCGCGTCTTTTCCCGCAAGCCTGTCCGTATGCGCGCCAAGCTCGTTAATCAGCGTCTCCGCGCGCGCGTAGCTTAGATTGGAAAGCGCCGCGATGCGCGCCAGCCCGGCCGCGTCCGCAATGCCGTGGATGCTGTAGCGCATGCCGATATCGCCCTCCACCGTGCGCTTTGTACGCGGCTCGGGCAGGCCCTTATAAATCACGTTCTGCGCTTGCGGCAGCCCGTCGGCAATGGAATATACGTCGGTCGTCGCGCCGCCCACGTCCACCGCCATGAGTTCGCCTATCCCCTTTTCGTCCTCTGTGCCGCCCGAAAGCAGCTCCATGGCGGCCAGCATGGCCGAGGGCGTAGGCATCAGGATGCCGGAAAGCAGAGCGCTTGCCCGCGTCAGGCCCTTGGCCTTGATGATGCGCTCGAGAAACAGCGCCCGGATGCGCTCCTGCACGGGCAGAATATTCAGCACGCCAAATTTCGGCATGACGTTTTCGCACACGTAGGTCGTCTGCTTTTCAAGAATCCGCGCGCATGTCCGGGCGGCGGCGCGGTTGCCCGCGATGATAATGGGAAAGCCGTCGTCAAGCTGCGCGAGCATGCGCGCGTTGTGCAGCACGCATTCGCTGTTGCCTCCGTCCGTGCCGCCCACCAGCAGAAAAATATCGGGGCGCAGGGCGTGAATTTCGGCCAAATCGTCCTCGGTGAGCTGATATGCGTAATCGCGCAGCACCTTTGCGCCCGCGCCCAGGCTGGCAAGGCGCGCCGCCTTGGCCGTTAGATCCGGCACAAGCCCGCTTGCGATCATCCGCAATCCGCCCGCAGCCGAGGAGCAGGCGAAGCGCTCGGCAAATTCGAGCCTGCCTGTGCGCTTGTATAGCTCGCCAAGGGCGTTGTCCAGCCCCTCGTTGATATCCGTTTGCACGGTCGTGTACGCCTGCGCGGTGCCCAGCAGCCTTTCGCCCTCGACATCGACGGCCGTTACCTTCGTATAGGTGCTGCCAAAGTCAATGAGCAGGATGTTCTTCATGGCTGTCAGCCTCGTCCATATGCAGATCCTGCCTCAGCCAGTTGATCCCGTCCTCCGGCGTGGAGCCCGGCGGGAACGCGCGGTTGAAGCCCATGTCCCTAAAGCGCGCCTCCACCTCGGCGAAGTTCTGCTTGCCGATGACAATATTGCCGCCAACGAAGAGCAGAATATCGGCAAGGCCCGCCTCGTCGCACTTTTCGCGGAAGCCGCGGCAGTCCAGCTCGCCCTGGCCGTACAGGGAGGAGACGATGATTGCGTCCGCGTTCGATTCGATGGCCGCGTCGATATATTCCTCCTGCGACACCATCACGCCAAGGTTGATTACCTCAAAGCCCGCGTCCGTAAAGGCATGGTAGAGAATCTTGTTGCCGACCGCGTGCACATCGGCGCCGATCACGCCAAGGACGAGTACCTTCTTTTTCATAACGCCTGTCAAAGCATCCTTTCTGCGGTTACTGGAGCTATTGTTGTAGTCTTATAATAATAATTGTTATAGTACATGTCAAGAGGTTTTGCGCTTTCCTGTCGAATCGGCGCGGCGCGCTATGCCGTTTAGGCCTCGGGGAGCTTGCCGCGTTCGCGCAGCAGCCTTTGCACGCGCTCCTCGAGGTACATATAGGAGCCCTGATCGATTTGATAGCGGCAGGGGATGAGCGTGCGCGCGCAGGCATAGGGAGCGAGGCGTTTCAGGGTTTCCTCGCCCGCGAATTTATCGTAGCCGTACGGAACCAGCACCGCGTCGAGCGCGGAAAGCGCCGCCGGGAGCGAGGACGGCTCGTCAAAGAGCCACACGCCCTCAAAGCGCGCCTGTGCCGCGTAGGTGGAGAGCGCCGTTTGCAAAAGCGTACCAAAGCGCGCGCTGTGGCAGAGTATCCCCACCCGCGCCCTTTCGCCGAGCCGGGCAAGCGCAAGGATTGTTTCCGGCGCGAGGCGCAGCGCGGCCTTGAGCAGCTTGCCCTGCGCGGGGACGGCGGCCATGAGCTGCTCATAATGCGCGGCCGTGGTCACGATAATGTCCATATCGTCCGACGCTTCGTAGGGATAGGCGGCCACGTCCTCTACAAGATAGGGGTATACGTCGACAGACGGCAGCGCGTGGAGCTGCTCTCCGATTTGCTGCAGCGTTTCCTGATTGCATTCCACGAGCGCCACGTGAAGGTTTTCGGAGCGCTGCGCCCGCTCCTGAAGCTTCAGCTTGAGGAAAATCTCCGTTTCCTGCGCGGAAAAGCCCAGCGCCTCCAGGCCGTCGAGCATTTTATCGATGGCGGCCATGGCGCGCTCCTTGCGGCTTTCGGAATTTTCCCGCTGATAGCGCACAAAGGTGCCCCTGCCGCGCGACATTTCCAGATCGCCCAGCTTTTCCAGCTCGTCGTAGGCGCGCTTGATGGTGCCGCAGGCAAGCCCCAGCCTGCCCGCAAGCTCCCGCACGGTGGGCAGCTTTTGCCCCGGCACGAGCCTGCCGCTGTGGATATCCGCATGGATCGCATCGACCAACTGCTTGTAATAGGGGACGTCACAGTCCGTTCGGACGGTATAGGACAGCAATGGGCGCTTCCTCCTTTCAGGCTTTATTCTTTTCTTTCACGGGAAAGAAAAGAATCAAAAGAAAGCGGGGTCTTGCGTTCGGGCGGCATGCGCGCGGCGGGCGGTCGGAGCTGTTTTCCATGCCCATTTTTTCACGGGAAAGAAAAGAATCAAAAGAAAGCGGGGTCTTGCGTTTGCTTGTGGGGTTCAGGCGCGGAGGGAGCGCAGATAGGCCGCGCGGCCCTCCTCGTAAAGGTTCTTCCCGCTGCTGTCGATGACGACCGTCACGGGCAGCTCGCGCACGGTAAGCCGCCGCACGGCCTCCGTGCCCAGCTCGGGATACGCGATGACCTCCGCTTTTTCCACGCGCTTGCTTAGCAGCACGCCGCAGCCGCCGATTGCGCCGAAGTAGACTGCGCCGCATGCCCGCATGGCCTCGATCACCTCGCCGCCGCGCTTGCCCTTGCCGATCATGCCGGTAAGGCCCAGGCGGATGAGCTGCGGCGAATACGCGTCCATGCGATAGGAGGTCGTAGGGCCCGCCGAGCCGATGGCCTGCCCCGGCTTTGCCGGCGTTGGGCCCACGAAATAGATCACGGCCCCCGCCGGGTCGAAGGGCAGCGCCTCGCCGCGCGCGGCCGCCTCGCAAAGCTTTTTGTGCGCCGCGTCGCGCGCCGTGTAGATGACGCCCGAAAGCAGCACGCTGTCCCCGCAGCAAAGCTTGCGCGCGTCCTCGCGCGAAAGGGGGGTGGAAAGCTGAATTTGTGCCATATCAAAGCACCTCCGTTGCGTGGCGCGCCACGTGGCAATTGATATTGACCGCCACGGGCAAGCCCGCGATGTGCGTAGGCCCCTGCTCGATGTGCACGGCCAGCGCGAAGGTTTTCCCCCCAAAGCCCTGCGGCCCGATGCCCAGCGCGTTGATTGAGGCAAGCAGCTCCTTCTCCAGCACCGCGTAGAAGGGAATTGGGTTTTCGCTTCCTGCGTCGCGCAGCAGCGCGTGCTTTGCCATATAGGCAGCCTTGTCGAAGGTGCCGCCTATGCCCACGCCCAGTATGACCGGCGGGCAGGGATTGGGCCCGGCTTGCTCAGCCGTTTCCAGCACAAAGCGCTTCACGCCCTCCAGCCCGTCGGAGGGCTTGAGCATCTGTATGCGGCTCATGTTTTCGCTCCCAAAGCCCTTGGGCGCGACGGTTATGCGCACGCTCTCGCCGGGTACAAGGTCGAGATAGAGCATGGCGGGCGTGTTGTTGCCGGTATTGACGCGCTCGAGGGGGTCGCGCACGACCGATTTGCGCAGATACCCGGCCTCGTACCCCTGCCGAACGCCCTCGTTGACCGCTTCCCGCACATCGCCCGTTATGTGCGCGTCCTGCCCAATTTCGAGAAACACGCAGGCTACGCCCGTATCCTGACAGATGGGAACCTCCGTTTCGTCCGCCAGCGTGAAATTTTCAATGATGCGGTCCAGTATCTCCCGCGCGGGCGGCCAGGGCTCCTCTGCGCGGCACGCGCGGATGCGCGCGCATACGTCCTGCGGCAAATGGCGGTTTGCCTCGACGCAAAGCCGCTTTACGGCCTCCGTGATCGCCTCCGCCCGGTATTCCTTCATGCGAATGCCTCCCTTCAGGCGCCGTCGGATTGGTAAATCGTGTCCAGATGCGTTCCGTCGCGGCGGATGATCTCCGCCACGGGCCGCTGGCCGTGCCGCACGCGCCCTGGCGTGCCGGTGATGCGCTCCGCCTCGGCCTTTAGCTCGTGAATATCCACCACGCGCACGCCCGCCTCCCGCAAGCGCGCGCGCAGCTCCGTGTTTTTGGGATTCACCGCCACGCCCTTTTGCGTGACAAGCACGTCGATATCCGTGCCGGGCGTGGACACGCAGCCCACGCGGTCGGCGATGATGGGTAGCCGCGCGCGGAACAGCGGCGCGATGATCATCGCAAGCTTCGCGCCCGCCGCCGCGTCGCTGTGGCCGCCGGAGCCGCCCATGATGCTTCCGTTGGAATCCGTGTGCACGTTGACGTTGAAATCCGTATCGATCTCCGTCGCGCCCAGCAGCGCCACGTCGAGGCTGTCCACAACCGCGCCGCGCGCGAGAGGCGCGGCGTATTGCAGCGCGGTGATTTCATGATGCCGGGGGTTGCTTTTGAGCGATTCCACGGCGGTCAGGTCGAAGCACTGCACGTCCATGAGCGCTTCAAAGCAGCCCGCGTTGAGCATGTCCACAAGATAGCCCGTAATGCCGCCCAGGCCAAAGCTCCCCTGGATTTTTTCCCGCAGCATGATTTCCTTCAGGTACTGCGCGGCGGCGAGGGTGGCCCCGCCCGCGCCCGTCTGGAAGCTGAAGCCGTCCTTGAGCAGGCCCGAATGCGCGATAACCTTCGCGGCCTCGGCGGCCATAATCAGCCCCACAGGATCGCGCGAGATGCGGGTCGTGCCCGATACGATGCCCGCCGGATCGCCGATTTCGTCCACCGCGACCACGTAATCTACATAGGTTTCGGGGATGGACCAGCCGTTCAGCGGATAGGGCTCGAGATCGTCCGTGATTACGATGACTTTGCGGGCGTACATCGCGTCCGCGAACGCGTAGCCAAGGCTCCCGCAGGCGGATTTCCCGATTAGCCCCGAGCAGTTGCCCATGGGATCGGCCGCGGGCGCGGCGATAAAGGCCACGTCGATGGGCGTTTTGCCGCGCATAATATCGTATGGCCGCCCGCCGTGGGTGCGAAATTCCACCGGCTTTTGAAGCATGCCGCCCGATATGGCGCGCCCGAGCCCGGCCGCCATATAGTCGGTTTGAAGGCCCGTGACCACGCCGCTCCGAATGTGCGAAAGCAGCGGCGCGTGCACGTCGAAAAGGGAGCTTGCGTTGACCGTGAGGTCGCGAAAGCCCATTTGCGCCAGCTCGTCCATGACCAAATTGAGCACATGATCGCCGTTGCGCAGATGATGATGGAACGACACCGTCATGCCGTCCTCAAGCCCCGCAAGGCCAATCGCCTCGCGCAGGGAAGAAACCACCTTGCTCATATCGCTTCGCCTCCCCGATTCAGGCCGAGCGCGGCCGCCGCTTCCAAAACGCGCTGCGCGCGCGAAACGATGGGCGCGTCCACCATTTTTCCGTGCAGCGCGATGACCCCGCGCCCCTGCGCGCGGGCCGCCTCAATCGCCTCCATCACCTCGCGGGCATAGTCGATCTCCTCGGGCGTGGGGCTGAACACCGCGTTGATGGCGGCCACGTGCCGGGGCGAGATGGCGGATTTTCCGCTAAAACCCAAGGCCTTGGCCGTTTCCGCATCGCGCAGCAGCCCCTCGTCGTCGTTTACGTCCGTAAAGGGCGTGTCGAACACCGCCACGCCCGCCGCGCGCGCCGCGCAAACCAGCCTTGCGCGCGCATAGGCGATTTCATGCCCCGCCTTGGTGCGCTTGCAGCGCAAATCGGCGGTGAGGTCTTCCCCGCCCAGCAGCAGCGCCTTCACGCGCCCGCATGCGGAGGCGATGGCAAAGGCGTTTTCCACGCCCAAGGCCGTTTCAATGAGCGGCAGCAGGCCGATGGAGCCTTCTGCAAGGCCGTGCTTGCGCTCCAGCGCCGTCAAGGCCTCGTCCGCCGCGCGCACGTCGGAGGCGGCGCTCACCTTGGGGGGCATGAAAAGCGCCGGGCCAAGCGGAGCAAGCTCGCTTAAATCCTGCCGCCAGTAGGGCGTGTCGATGGCGTTGATACGCACGACGATGGTAAGCCCCGGCGCGCGCAGGCTCTGAATGGTATTTCGCACAAGAATGCGCGCCGCGTCCTTTTCGTCGGGGGAAACCGCGTCCTCGAGGTCGAGTATGACCGCGTCCGCGCCCATATCGGCGATATGAATGAGCTTATTGGGCGTCGAGCCCGGAATAAAGAGCAGCGAGCGGAGCATTACGCCTCACCTCCCCGCCGGATGGCCGTTTCCAGCCGCGCGCGCAGCACGCAGTCCAGCGCCCCGCGATCATTGATATACACCTTCGCGCCCTCCACGCCGAAGGCGCGCAAAACCTCCTCCGCCGTGCGGCGCAGCGCCTCGCCAAACTGCCTGTATACGGCGGATTCGATCTCCAGCTCGACCCCTTGCGCGCACGGCTCCAGCGCTACATACACGTCGCTGGATTCCAGCGTGCCGGCGGTCGCTTTTTTCAGGATACGGGTCATGCAAAGCTCCTTTGTATTAAATCAATTTGATCATATTATATGATACAATTCCGCGAATTGCAATGTGAAAGCCGCGCTTTTCAGAAAGCTTTTTTCGCGCTATACTGAATGCAGGAGGGATTTCCCTTGGATATTTTATACGGACAGCCGTTTACCGGCCGCAGGCTTGCGGAGCTAAGCGCCTTTTTGGAGCGGTGCGGGCTTTCCTACGCGGAGGGCGTCGATTTTTCCGTGCTGCTGTACGACGGCGACGAGCTGGTGGGGACGGGGTCGCTGGATGGAAACGTGATCAAGTGCGTGGCGGTGAGCGAAACGCGCATGGGCGAAAATCTCACGGCCACCATTCTCACGGAGCTGCAAAGGACGGCCTTCCTGGCGGGCAAGCGCCACCTATTTTTATATACCAAGCCCCGCAACGCGGCCATATTCGGCGGCTTTGGCTTTTACGAGGTCGCGGCTGCGCCCGACTGCCTGCTCATGGAAAACCTGCGCGGCGGCGCGGCGGCGTTTGTGCGTTCGCTTGAAACGCCCGATTGCGGCGGCGTGGTGGGCTGCGTTGTGGCCAACTGCAATCCCTTCACCAACGGGCATCGCTATCTCATCGAAACCGCCGCGCGGCAATGCGGCTTGTTGCACGTATTTGTGCTGTCGGAGGACAAGGCCCTCGTTCCCGCCGCCGACCGGCTTCGGCTTGTGCGCGAGGGGACGGCCGATCTGCCGAACGTAAGCGTGCATGAAACGGGCGGCTATTTGGTATCCGCCGCCACCTTCCCGGATTACTTTCTGCGCGAAAAGGCGCGCGTTTCCAAGGCGCGCTGCGCGCTCGATCTGGCGGTGTTTACGCGGTATTTTATTGAGCCGCTGCATATGCAAAAGCGCTTTGTGGGCACGGAGCCGTATTCGCCCGTGACCGCTGCCTACAACGCCGCGATGAAGGCTGCCCTGCCCGCGCACGGGGTCGAGGTGGTCGAACTGCCCCGGCTGGAAGTGGGCGGCGCGCCCGTGAGCGCAAGCCGCGTGCGCGCCCTGCTGGAAAAGGGCGATTACGCGGCCATTTTGCCGCTCGTCCCGCCGGTCACCTATCAATATTTGCTTTCAAAACGCTAAGAAGTGCAGGAGGTCCGTTATGCCCTATTCTTACCGCATGCAAAAGAACCATTTTTACAGCTCGTTCTTCGCCCCGCGCGGCCGGAACCGCATCTATGACCTCGGTATCCAGATTGCCCAGCTCTTTTTAAGCCCCTTCGACAAGCTGGTGGGCATCATCGGCGAGGCGGGCTCGGGCAAGAGCGCGCTCATCAAGGGCATGTTCCCCGGGCTGGAGCTTACCAACGACGACGACGGCGTAAACATCCGCCCGCTGCCCCTTTTGGAGCAGGACAGCCAGACGGGCTTCTTTTCCCCGCACACCTATCATGTGGACATTCGCTTCGAGCTGGGCTTTACGCAGCCGCACGAGCTCGCGGAGGCCATCCGCGAGGCAATGGAGCACGGGCGGCGCGTGATCGTGGAGCATTTTGATCTGATCTATCCCTTCCTGGGCATGAACGCGCAGCTGCTCATCGGCGTGGGCGAGGAGATTCTAGTCATGCGCCCGAACATCTTCGGCCCGGAGCCCGAAGAGGTTCGCCGCATCGTGTTTGAGTCGCTGCCCTACCGCCAGATGGCGCACACGGCCGAGGATCTTTGCGAGTTCTTCCTGCCGCCCGACGATCTGTCGCGCTGCCAGCACTCCGATATCAAGCACGGCTTTGTGCTCACCTTCGACGACCGGCCGCCCGAGGTGGATATCGTCCAGCTTGAGCAGAAGGTGCTCGAAATCATTCGGAGCGATTTTCCCATCTGTTACATGGACGAGGGACATATCACCATCGACGGCACGCCGCACCCCTGTACGGGCCCGCGCACGCATGTGTCCAGCTCCGGCATGATTCAAAACTTCCGCCTTTTGCATACCTTCCCCTACAACGCGTTTGACAAGCAGTATCTGCTCGTAGGAAGGGTTGGCGAGCAGGCGGACGAGCATATGGAGCAATTCAACGATCTGGAGTTCTAGGGCGGATGCGTCCCCGCCTGCCGCTATGGCACGGGCGTGCCTGCGGGTACGGCCGATTGCGTCATGATATACTGGGCGTAAAGATAGCCGCATTCACCCGTGGAAGCGATTTCGACATAATACCATTTGTCCGTTTGGAAATAAACCCACACAAGCGTATCCTTCTTGCACAGGCCGAGCGGCTCGTTGCCCTCCTTGGAGGGCGCGCCGCGCAGATACATTTCCTCAACGTTCACGATGCCCATAATGCCGCCCGGGCGTGAGGCGGGCCGCGGCGTTTCGCCCGCTTCGCCGGGCAGCAGGCCGAATTTCTGCACATACTGCGTGGCTATGTAGCCGAATTGATTGTCGGCGAGGGTCTTGACGAAGGTATATTCGTTTTCCTGCGCGTATACGAGCAGCGCTTCGCCGTCCTCGCACTTGCGGAGAATGCCGTAGCTTTTGGACGAGCCCTTGCGCAGCGCCACGCCCGAGGCGCGCACAAGGCCGCTCACCGCGCCCGCCTCCTGCTCGGCGCTCGGCAGCCGCACGCCCGCAGACGAGAGCCCCGGCGTTTCTGCGGCGTTGGGAGAGGGCGTGGCCTCCGGAGAGGGCGTGGGCGTGGGAACGGGCGTTTCCTCCGGCTGGGCGGAAGCGTCCGGCTCCGGGCCGGGCGCGGCGGCATAGGAGCCGCCCTCCGTTTTTTCAGCCGGTTTTCCGCAGCAAAGCATGCAGATTAGGACGATCAAAAGAACGAATAATACAAACACGCCCAATACGAGATAGCCTCGCGGCGTAATACGGATTCTCCGCTTATGCTTGCGCTTGCGCGCGCGTTTTTGCACGCTGCTTTGCGTACGCATTTGTATGCGCACCCGTGCCTCCCGGTCTGCTTTGCACGCCGCCGCGCCAGCGGCAGCTTGTGCTTTGTTTACAAGCCAGACACAACATATTGTAATCATATCGAATGCTTTGCGGTTTGTACAGATATTCCGTTAAAAAAACCAACATTTCAGCGAAAATTAGCAGATTCTGGGCAGCGGGATTTGCCTCGCCGCTTTCCGCGCGGACGCTTATTTCCCGCTAATCTTTTTCCGGCCCGTTGCCAAGGCGCGCGTTTTCTGGTAATCTGCGGATGTACCGCTTTGCGCGGTACGCACTTTTCGCTTGGGAGGACCCGTATGCAAATTGTCATCGTAGGCATTGGCAAGGTCGGTTCAACGCTTGCCTCGCATTTGGTGACGGAGGGCCATAACATTACGGTGATCGACATAAGCGAGCGCGTCGTCTCACAGGCGGGCAATACGCTCGACGTGCTGGGCTACCTTGGCAACGGCGCGGCGCACGCTACGCTTGTGGAGGCGGGCGTGGGCAAGGCCGATCTGATCATCGCCGCCACCGCGTCGGACGAGGTAAATATTCTCTGCTGCCTCACCGCACACAAGCTCGGCGTGCAGAACACCATCGCGCGCGTACGCAGCCCGGAATATTATGAACAATCCGATTTTTTGCGCGAGGGCCTCGGGCTTTCCATGGTCATCAACCCGGAGCTGGCCGCCGCGCAGGAGATTGCGCGCATTTTGCGCTTTCCCGCCGCGACCCGGGTGGAAATGTTCGCCGGCGGCCGCGCGGAGCTCGTCGCCTGCCGTGTGCGGCGGGGCAGCCCGCTTATGGGCGTGCCGCTGCGCGATTTGCCCAAAAAGGCCGGCATCCGGGTGCTCATTTGCGCGGTGGAGCGCGACGGCGGCGTGCTCATCCCCTCGGGCGATTTCGTGCCGGAGGAGGACGACGTGCTGTATGTCATCGGCGCGCCGTCGGACATGGTGCGCACCTTCAAAAAAATCAATCTCTCCACCTCCCGCGCGCGCTCGGCCATGATCAACGGCGGCAGCCGCATCGCCTTCTATCTGGCGGAGGCGCTCGAACGCGACGGCGTGTCGGTAAAAATCGTAGAGCGCGATCCCGCCCGCGCGGAGGAGCTCGGGCGGCTTTTGCCGCATACGGTCATCCTTTGCGACCCGTCCTCCAGCCACGAGCTGCTGCTCGAGGAGGGGCTGGACAAGGTGGACGCGTTCATTTCGCTCACCGGCCTTGACGAGGGCAATATCCTCACGGCGCTCTACGCCTCCCAGCACAACGTGCGCAAGGTCATCGCCAAGGTCAACAACAGCGATCTGGTTTCGCTCGTGCGGGACACGGCGCTGGAAACGGTTATTTCACCCAAGCTGATTACGGTCAACCAGATTTCGCGCTATGTGCGCGCGCTCGCGGCGGGCAGCCAGAGCGCCAACGTGCAGGCCGTGTATAAGCTCATCGGCAGCCGCGTGGAGGTGCTGGAATTCCGCGCGGACGTGCCCGGGCCGTACCTGAACGTGCCGCTTGCCCAATTGCAGACTAAGCCGCACGTGCTCATCGCGTGCATCGTGCGCAACGGCCGCGTGATCATCCCGGGCGGCGGCGACGAGATTCGTCTGCGCGACGACGTGCTGGTCGTCACCTCCGACCAGCAGCTGCAAGCCCTGTCCGACATTATGGAGTAGCGCATGAACAGAAAGATGGTCGCCTATATTCTGGGCCGCGTTCTTCTGGTCGAAGCGCTGCTCATGCTGCCCTCCGTGGTTTGCGGGCTGCTTTACCGCGAAAGGGAGCTTGCTGCGTTTTTTCCGCCCATCGCCGTTTCCAGCCTGCTTGGGGCCGTGCTGCTGCGCAGAAAACCAGAGAACACCACGATCTACGCGCGCGAGGGCTTTTTTATTGTAGCCGCGGCGTGGATTCTGCTTTCGGTCATCGGCGCCGTGCCGCTCTACCTTTGCGGGCAGGATCTTTCGGTATGGGACTGCTTTTTTGAAATCGTATCCGGCTTTACGACGACGGGCGCGACCGTGCTTTCGGATGTGGAGGCGCTGCCCCGCTGCATTCTTTTCTGGCGCAGCTTCACGCACTGGGTAGGCGGCATGGGCGTGCTGGTGTTCGTGCTGGCCGTCGTGCCGCTGGCGGACAACCGCTCGCTCCACCTCATGCGCGCGGAGGTGCCGGGCCCTGCGGTGGGCAAGCTTGTGCCGCGCATGCGTGAAACGGCAAAAATTCTCTATGGCGTATACTCGCTTATGACCGTGGTGCTGATCGTCCTGCTGCTTGCGGGCGGCATGCCGCTCTTTGATTCCTTCTGCCATGCCTTCGGCGCGGCGGGCACGGGCGGCTTCTCCGTCAAAAACGCGGGCATCACGTATTACGACAGCGCCTATATCGATGTGGTGCTGGCGGTTTTCATGCTGCTTTTCGGCGTAAATTTCAATCTCTATTATCTGCTCATGCTCGGCCGCGCGCGCGCGGCGCTAAAGGACGAGGAGCTGCGTGGCTACGGCCTCATCGTGCTCGTCGCCGTCGTGCTCATCGCCGCAAATACGTTTTCTCTCTATCGGGACTGCGGGCTGTCTCTGCGGCACGCGCTCTTTCAGGTCAGCTCCATTCTCACCACCACGGGCTATGCCACGGTGGACTTTGCGGGCGTGTGGCCGCAGTTTTCGCAGCATATCCTCGTGCTGCTCATGATCATCGGCGCGTGCGCGGGCTCCACGGGCGGCGGGCTGAAGGTTTCCCGGCTTGTGATCCTGGTGAAGACCTTCTCCTCCGAGATTCGCAGGCTCATTCACCCGCGCATCGTGACCGTGATCCGCATGGACGGCAAGGCCGTGTCCTCCGAAACGATCCAGGGCGTGCGGGTATACTTTACCATCTACATGCTGATTATATTCGCCTCCACGCTGCTGCTCTCGCTCGACGGCGCGGACTTTACCACGAACATAACGGCGGAGCTCGCGTGCTTCAACAACATCGGCCCCGGCATCGGGCGGGTGGGCCCGCTCGGCAACTACGAGTTTTATTCGCCCTTCTCAAAGCTCCTGCTGTCGCTGAACATGCTGCTGGGAAGGCTTGAAATCTATCCGCTGCTCGTGCTCTTTTCGCCCAGCATCTGGCGGAAAACCACGACGTAAAAAGGCTACAGCCTGGATTTTTCGTAATTGTACGGGATGCTGGAACCATGCAGCGCATCCTCGATTTTGTCCAGAATGAGCCAATCGTCCATGTTGCTCTGCTTTTCAAATGCCAGCGGCGGCTCGATGCGCGTCACCTGCCCAAACGACACCAGGCAGAGGCATTTCTTGTGCCAGCGCGCCTCCTGCTTGTCCGTGAGGGCCAGCGGGCCGCGGTTTTGCGAAAAAATCTCCGCAATCTCCCCGTTCGTAAGCTTGACGTAATTGCGCACCTCCGCCACGACTGCCGACGCGGCGACGGACGCCGTGCCCTTTTCCATAAAATAGAGCGTTTCACCGGCCGTTATCCGGCTGTGCGGGATCTTCCGTCCCGCCGCGCCGCGCACGACCATGGTTTTCCGGCCGTCCAAAATTTTATCGAGGACTTTTTCGCCCTTTTTTCCCGCGTCGTCGCAATAAACCAAATGTACCACAGCGTTCTCCTTTTGGGTTGTTGTAAGGTTTGAAAAAGGGCCGTTCGCTTGGAACGGCCCAGGCAAGCCGGGCTTTCGCGCCGCAGCGCTTGCTTTACAGCTCCTTAAGCGCGGCGGCAGGCGCGTTTTTGCGCACGCTCTCCACGCCATTGAGGCAGGAGGCTTTCTTTTGGTAGCCCTCGGACACGGCGACGGTTTCGCCGTTGGCCGCCTTCAGGCGGAAGCGGTATTCGCCCTTCGCGTCCGCGAACACCTCGAACGAGCCGGCCTTCGCATTCTCCTCGGCGCCCTCGTCCAGCGCGACAAAGCGCTTGTAGATGGCGGTGAAAAAGTCCGCGATTTGCTCGCCGCCCTTGGCGCTGATCTCGACCTCGGTCTCCTCCATCGCGGCGGCCACGATCTCCACCACGCCTTCAAAAATATCCTCGTTCAGCTTTCCCATTCGTGCGCTCCTTTTCGAGTGTTTGGGCGTCTGCCCGCTTTTACTATAAAGCATCCCGCGCCGCAAAGCAATGGGCGGCAAAGGCCGGGTTCGCAAAGGCGCGCCGCCCCGAAGCCCCTTTTCAGCGCGCCTTCGTCATCAGCTCGATGATTTCGCGGTCTGTTTCGCGCATGCCCTCGCGCGCCATGCGGCCCACGTTGTCGATGGTGTTGTCCACGCCCTTGACCACGATGCCCTCGCCGTCGCGGAACTCCTGCCCGGCTGCGTACATGCGATAGCCGAGGATGCCCGCCTCCACGGCCGTGGAGATCTTCGCCGCGCAGGAGGGCTTTGCGCCGTCGCAGACCATACCGCTGGCGATGGCGAGCGTATTGACGATGGTGTGGGCAATGGCGTCGTAGCCGCCGCCATGGAGGAAGGCAATGCCCGCCGCCGCGCCGCAGCCCGCGCTCACCGCCCCGCAAAAGGCCGAAAGGCGGCCGATGCGCGTCTTTTGCTGAATGGTGACAAGGTTTGAAACGCAGAGCGCGCGGATAAGCGCAGCCTCGTCGCTGCCAAGAAAGCGGGCGTATTCCATCACGGGCAGGGAGGCGGTCATGCCTTGATTGCCGCTGCCCGACACAATGACGACCGGCATTTCGCAGCCGCTCATGCGCGCGTCGGAGCCTGCGGCGGCCGCAGCCTTGGCGCAGGCGGCGGGATCATGCGCATGGCCCGCGCGCAAGATCTTGCCGATGCGCGCGCCGTAATCGCCGCGGAGCCCCTCCTCGGAGATCGCGCCGTTATAGAGCCGCTGACGGCCGATGACCGCGCGTACGTCGTCGATATCCACGCTGGATGCAAATTCGCAAATATCGCGCACGTTCAGCACGGAGCGATCGGTAAGCGCCGCCTCGCCCTCGTCGGACGCGGGATTATCGAGCAGCGTTTCTGCGTTCTTTTCCACGTGGACGATGTTGGTGTGATAGCCCTCCACCGTCACCCGGACGCGTTCCGCTCCACAGGAAAGCGCGATGGAAAAATAAAAGGTTTTGCCGTTGTGCGCGGGCAGCACGCGAATGCGCTTTTCCGCAAGGAACGCCGCGATGTCGCGTTTTTGCGCGCCGGTCACATCGGCGAGCGCCTCAAGCGCGCGCGACGCGTCCCCGGCCACAAGCCCGGCCGCCACCGCCGCTTCGATCCCCTTTAGCCCCCCGGTATTGGGCACGACCACGCTCTTGACATTTTTAATGATATTGCCGCACACCTCCGCCACAGCCTCCTCGGGCAGCCGCCCAAGCAGCGCGCGCGCCTTGGCCGCCGCATACGCGAGCGCAATGGGCTCGGTGCAGCCCGTGGCGGGGATGAGCTCCTCCTCCAAAATGGCCACATAGGCCCGGTAGCGCGGATCGGTTCGTTCCATGGCGTCTTTCCTCCCGTTCAGTCCAGCTTGTCCTCGGTAAGCGCAAGGCTCGCATAGCCCGGCTCCTCGGGCGCGCTTGCCGAATAGCCACGCCGCACGCAGAGCCGCACGCCGCCCCGCGGCGCAAAGGGCGTTTCAAAGGCCGTTCCGCGCGCAAAATCGAGCGTTTCCGCACAGTCGAGATAGGCGGCAAGATCATTTTTATCCCGCATGCGGGGCGTATGCGCGTGCACCATGCGGTCAAAATCGAGCGTCATGGCGTGGCGCAGGGTGGAAATATAGGTCGAAAGGCTCCCGGATTCCGGGAAAAACAGCCAGGTATGGGGACTCATGGCGTCGCCCACATACAAAAGCCCTTCCTTTTTGCACAGCAGCCCCACGCTGCCGGCCGTGTGCCCGGGCAGGGCCACAACCTCGAGCGCCACGCCGCCCAAATCGAGCGCGTCCCCCTCGCGGAGGGGCGCAAGACCGCCTACGCCCGCGTGCGCATAAGCCTCCGCGTCAAAGCGGCTTGGCAGCGCGCCCCGCGCAGCCGCCGCCTCCGCCGCCGCGCGGCGCACCTCGTACGCGTTGTGGGCCAGGCAAAGGGCTGTGTCGTCCTCATGAAGGAACGCGGGCTGGGAAAAACGGAAATTGCCGCAGGTATGATCGAGATGCCCGTGCGAATTGACCACCGTGAGGGGCAAACTCGTATATCGCGCCACGGCGGCGGGAAGATCGGCAAAGCCAAAGCCCGTATCAAACAGAAGCGCGCGCTCCCGGCCGATGATGAGGTCCGTTATAACCTCCTCACGGCTCGAAATACGGAAAAAGCCCTCCGCCAGCCTGTGAAAGAAATAATAGCCCAGCATGCAAGCATCACCTCACGAAGCCATTGTAGCACATTGCGCGCGTGCGCGCCACCCGGGCACGGGGGCGGCTATTTCCGCTTTTTTATGGCTATTTGCGCTTGTTTCCGCCGCGTAAGCAAAATACGGCGATGGCGCAGGCGGAGACGAGGCGGATGGCGTACACGAGGAATACGGGGGTAAGCGCCTTCAGCAGCCGCAAAAGCGGGCCGGGGGTGGGCGCTGGAGTAGGGGTGGGCGTAGGCAGGGGCGTAGGCGTAGGCAGCGGCGAGGGGGTGAGCGAGTAAATCGGCGGGTGCGTGGGCGAGGGCGTTGGAGGGGGCGTGGGCGTGGGGGTAGGCGTAAGCTCCGGCGGCGCTGGCCAAAGCACCGCGCCCGTGCTTCTTTCCACAAGGCTGTGGCCTTCCATATGAAAATATGGATTGTCGGGCGAGATCAAGAGATTCTCCACCCAGTCAAGCGCGCCTTCCTCGATTGTGCGCAGGCTTGCCGGAAGCGTGAGTCCATCCAGCATGCCCTGCGGTATGGGATTCAGGCCCCGGCGTGGCAGGGTGGTTACGCCCTCCATCACGACGGCTGTGACAGCCGCAATGGACCATCCGTTCCGTACAAGAAACGCAAAACCCTCGTCCGTATAGACCCGCAGACAACCGGCCCAATCCAAGTCCCAGCCCAATGCGGGCGCGTCGCTTTCGTCGATCCATTCCGCATCCCACAAGTCGCCTGCCAGCACGCGGACTTCGGCCTCCTCCCCGCTTGTCAGCATGCGGATGGGAAAGCCGTTCCACTCCGTTTCGCCGTTTGGTGCCCATTCGGCGCGGCGCGCTTTCCGATAGCAAATGACCATGTTTTCTATGGAGACGACTTCTTCTTCAAACATGGCAGCGCCCTCTATTTCAAACATGGCGGCGTCCTTTATCGCCTCCGCCCGCGTTCCCATCCCCCAGTTAAGCGGCGGCGCATCGAGAAACACGAGCCGATCTGGCCATTGACTGTACCAAAAAATCCATCCCGGCAGCATGACATGCCTGTCCGTAACAATAAACGTTTCAAACGCCGTTCCGTCCAGCAGCGCGCGATTGCCGGGCGTGGAAAAAAACCGAGCGTTCGGCGGAATCGCCAGCGTGGTTAGGCTTGTGCAATCCGTAAAGGCGCAGGCCAACACCGCGCGCACGGAACACGGCAGCTTGATTTCCCGCAAGCCCGCGCAGGACGCGAACGCCCCAATCCCTATGCTCAAAAGCCCTTCGGGCAGCGAAACGCTTTGCAGGCTTTCAAAGTGCGCGAACGCGCCCTCTCCAATGTGCAGCACCCCCTCCGGCACCTTCGCGTGGACAAGACCGCCCTCCACATATAGAACTGTGCCCGTTTCCCGCTCGATCAGCATGCCATTTTCCAGATAAAAGTACGGATTCTCCTGGGAAACGCGAATGTGTCTCAGCTTGTCGTTTTCTGTGTTATCCGCATAGTTGGGTTCAATGTACCGCACCGTGCTCGGAATTTGTACGGTTTCCCAATCCAGCGCATATATGATTTTTGTCACGCCCTCCGTAAAAATGGCCGTATGCGGCTCGGGCCTGTCCGTACGTTCCGTCCTGTAAAAGTTCTCCCGTATATAATCTAAGTAGTTATCCTGTCCGCCGTCGCTCGTGACCGTCAGCACGCCGTCCTCATACGACCAGCCCTCGCCGGATTCGGCATGGGCGGAGGGCGCGCGCGCGAAAAGGAGCGTTAAGGCGAAACATATCGTAATGGCTTTGGCACATGCTTTGAGCGTTTTCACGGGCGGAGCCTCCTTTCGGCTATTTCCGCTTCTGAACACGCTTCCCGCCGCGCAAACACAATACGGCGATGGCGCAGGCGGAGACGAGGCGGATGGCGTACACGAGGAACATGGGGGTAAGCGCCTTCAGCAGCCGCAAAAGCGGGCCGGGGGTGGGCGCGGGCGCAGGGGTGGGCGTAGGAAGGGGCGTAGGCGTAGGCAGCGGCGAGGGGGTGAGCGAGTAAATCGGCGGGTGCGTGGGCGAAGGCGTTGGAGGGGGCGAAGGCGTGGGGGTGATGCGCGGCGTGGGTCTAGGCGTACGCGCGGGATCGGGCGTGGGCTCCAGCCACGGCTTCCACACCATCATGCCCGTGGCGCGCTCATATAGCTTTCCGTCCCGCAGCTCGAAATACGGATTTTGCTCGCTGAAGCGCAACCTCTCTACGGAGCGCAGCGAGCCCGCTTCGATATAGGCCAGCGTGGAGGGAAGCGCCGCGTAAGCGACCCCTTCAAACAGACTGCCCGGTCCCTCCGAAAGAGAGGTCACGCCCTCGCACAGCGTCAGGCTTCGCGGGTGCATGCAGCGGGAGTTCTCGCCTGCCGCCGCAACGCCGGCGTCGCTATAGATCGTTAAATGGCCGTTTTCGTCCAGCGACCAGCCCGGATACGCCGCCATGTCCCATTCCTGGCGCTTTGTGCCCCAAAGCGGCCCGCACAGCTCTTTTACCTCCGCAAGTTCCGTCTTACTAAGCGGGCGCAGCTTAAAGCCGTTCCACTCCGTTTCCCCGTTCGGGGCCCATACATCCGCCATTTCCGGCAGATAGCAAATCGTTATGTCCGGCTCGTAGCTTCTGCTTCTATACTCGCTGCGCAGTTCCTTCCGCATTTCATCAAAATCATAGCCAATCAGGCCCTCCGGCGGCTCGCAAAGGAAAACAAGACGCTTGAGCGGCATGGTCCAAAGCGTTTCCCGTTCCCACAGATTGATATGCGCGTCCGTCACCACCAGCGTTTCGATGTTTGACCAGTTATAGGGGCTTCCAAACCCCTCGCTGTCTATGAAAAAGCGTACGTTGGGCGGCAGCGCCAGCTCGGTAAAGCCGCAATCAAACATGGCGTCGCTGTAAATGGCCGTTATGCTTTCGGGAAGGTTGATGCGCACCAGATTCTCGCAATACGCGAAGGCATATTCATATATTTCACGCAAACCCTCCGGGAGCGATACCGAACGCAGGGTAAGACGCTTCTCAAACGCGCCGCTGCCGATGGCAAGCACGCCCTTTGGCACGACCGCATCCACAAGATCGTTTTCCGTCAAGACGACCTTGGCCGTTTCCCGCTCGATGAGCATACCGTTTTTTGCGTAATACCACGGATTGCCCGCTTTTACGCGAATCGTTTCCGCGCTGATATACCAAGGCAATACGCGAAGCGCGGGCCCCAGCACGAGCTCGCGCAGGTGCATAATCTCCCTTTGATCCGAATCGGTGAATGAATAGGGCAGCGTTTCTTTCCACTTGTCCTCCGTCAGCGTCAGCACGCCGTCCTCGTAGGTCCAGCCGGGGCCGGATTCGGCAAGGGCGGAGACGGGCAGGCAAAGCCATGTGATAACAAAGATAAGCAGGCATGCGGCCAGCAACAAAAATGATCCCCCAAAACTTGCTTTTCGCATGCTCTGCTCCTCCTGTCAATTCTTAAGGTTGATTATGGTTGGGTCGTCTGATTGCCAACACGGTCTGTCCGCTCTCCCTGATGTATGAACCGTATTTATCAACCAATTCGTATACTTTTCGGTCGGTCACTTTATGTATGCCACTAACGTCAGTGGCTTCTATTGTTCTTCCATCCCCGATATAGATAGCCACATGTGTGATTTTCCCGCTATCACCCCCGGAAAAGATTAAATCCCCAGGTTTTAACTGGTCATATTCCAGAGGCACATTGGACTTATGATCCCACACCGACGTTCCGTACTTGGTAATCTCCATGGAGCTTGCCATTCCGGCCGAACCTTTTCCAACGTGGCCCTCGTCAAAAATCAACGGTGACCCGATCAGTTCACAGCAGAGTGTTACCAGGCCTGAACAATCAAGGCCGCCTTTCGCGTCCTTGCCGGCCCATTTGTAAGGAACGCCTTCAAATGACTGTGCTTTAAAGGCAAGGCGTTCGCCCATGGCATCCTCCACAAGAGGTTTGCTGCTACTACGCGCAACCTTATCCGTCCATGTCGCTTCCCGCGCCTTATCCCGTCCGTCCATTCCCCCGCCCGTATCAGTCATTTTGCGGTTCCGCAGCAATGGATCGTTCTTGGCAAAGTGGGAAGTCCTGACAGCCTTCGGATTGTGGACGGACTGCCCCCGCTCCGCATCCTCGGCCAGCTCAAACACCGCAATTGCAGGCTCAGGCGTAGCGGTTGGCGCGGGCGTAGCGGCTGGTTTGTTGTTGCCCCCAAATATGCCTTTAATTTTGTCCCAAGCGTCTTCCTTCCCCGTCCCCCGCCAAACGCCGCGCTGCGCTACGGGCTTAACGATGGGCGGAAGGGCCGCCGTGGGTCTGGCCGCTTCGGCAATGGGCTTGGCCGCTGTGGCAATGGGTCTGGCCGCTTCGGCGGCGGGCGCTTTGCGTGCGGCCCGCCCGAGGGACTCGGCAAGCTCCTGCTCGAGTATGCGCCTATTATACCGCATTTCCTCGCTTCTTTGGTACTCTTTTTGCAAAATGTGCACGCCCTCCGAAAAGAGCGTATCCTTTCGCGTGTTCGCGGCCGCTTCCTCCTCGTCCAGATAGGCGAGAAAATCCTTTTGCTGCCGGATGTTGTGGAATTGGGTCGGGTTGGCCTCCGCGTCGCGGCGCGCAAAAGCGATCTCATTCAGACGCTTGTTGGCTGCCTGCATGCTCTCGCTCCTTTGGCGGAAGCTCTCCCGCGCCGCCCCGCTTTCGCCTTGGCCCTGATACAGGCTCCGCATGCGCGCGGCCGTGTTCGTTTGTCCCGTTTTTTGCGCCGTGCCGCCGTCGGTTTCCTCCGTAAGCAAGCCCTGCCTGCGCCTGTCCTTCAAAATGTCCGCCATGTTTGGTTTTCTCCTTTCGTTTCGGGTAAAATGCCCCTGCTTTATAAAGCATACCGTGCCCGCGTGCAAAAAAACTTTGCCTTTTGCCATAATCCCCTCCGTCGTTTTCGCCGGAAACAGGCGCGTTTTGAGGCACAGCGCGCACAGTTGCTTTGCGCGGCGACACATTCCCCGCCCCTTTGACGCGCGGCCTTGCCTGCACGCCACGGTTTTGCCGCAGGCACGCGGAAACTTGCACAAATGTTCTGCATTTATACCTGTACATTCGCCGTTTGCGTGATGTAGAATATATACATCTGTGAGACGACGCGGCCGAAATGCAAATCCTGCAGCACGCGGCGCCAATTTAAATTGTGAGGAGGAACCCGTTTTGAAAAAACTGTTTGCCTTGATTCTGTCCCTGCTGATGGCAACGGCTCTGCTGGCCGGCTGCGCGCCCGCCGCGACCGAGCCCGCCGCCACTGAAGCGCCCGCCGCGACCGAGGCCCCTGCGGCCACCGAAGCCCCCGTCGAGCCGGAAGCCACTGCCGAGCCGGAGGCCACCGAAGCGCCCGCGCCCGCCGCGAGCAAGCGCATCTTCGTGTTTGAAAACGCCGTGGAGGGTCTGACCGCCACCGATCAGCCGCGCGGCAGCGAGAGCTATGCGGCCTACTCCGTAAAGGAAGTCGTTGAAAAGCTCGGCATCACGCCCGAGGAGGCCTGCAAGGCCGTGGGCAGCGATGGTTACGCCGCGGACGAGAAATACTCCGAGATGGTCAACAAGTACGTCAGCCTCGTAAGCAGCGACGCCTGCCCGGGCCCCGTCTTTGTGGGCGAAGCGCAGGATCCCGCCTGGGCCGTGTGGAACATGGCGTACCTTGATTTCGGCACAAGCGATTATCTGGCCTTCTGCTGGCAGGACGACGTGAGCGTAAAGGATCTTTTCGCCGCCATCGGCATGACCGAGGCTGCCGAGTACAAGTTCACCTGCACCGACGGCTACGAGCATATCGCCAAGGCCGAGGAGATTGCGGAGTGCTACATTGCCAAGGTTGACGGTCGCATCGACGGCAAGGTGCCGGGCATCGGCGATTACACGCTCTACAACCTGCTTTCCATCGAGCCGGTCGTCTGAGCGGCGTTCGACAGTTCAGTTTCGCTCACGGCTGGTACGCGCGTTTTGCCGTGCCAGCCGTGTTCCGCTTATTTACAGGAGGAAACAATATGGCTTTGGATCGGGAACGGCTCCTTAAGTTTTACCGCGACATGTATATGATCCGCATTTTCGAGGACGTGATCTCCGAATATGCGGCAAACGGCACCATCCCCGGCTTCGTCCACCTGTCCACGGGGCAGGAGGCGTGTCAGGCGGGCGTGGTGGGCTCTCTGCGCAAAACCGACTACAAATATCCGGATCACCGCGGCCACGGGGCCATCTGCCTCTGCGGCACGGACCCCAAATACGTCATGGCCGAAATTTTCGGCAAGCGTACGGGCATAAACGGCGGCCGGGGCGGCTCCATGCACGTGCATGACTGGAGCTGCGGCAACCACGGCTTCAACGGTATACAGGGCTCCACGGTCGTAACGGCCCTGGGCACCGCCTTTGCCGCAAAATATAAAAAACGCGACGACGTTTCCGCCATTTTCATGGGCGACGGCACCCTCGGCGAGGGCACCTGCCACGAGAGCATGAACCTGGCCGCCACCTGGAAGCTGCCCGTCATTTACTGCCTCATCAACAACGGCTACGCCATTTCCACCCCCTATCGCGAGGCGCATCCGCAAGAGGAGCTCCGGCAGTGGGCGGAGGGCTACGGCGTGCCCAACTGGCGTGTGGACGGCAACGACGTGGAGGCCGTGGTGGAGACCATGGAAAAGGCCGTCGCCATGGCGCGCGCGGGCGAGGGCCCGTCGCTGATCGAATTTGTGACCTATCGCTGGCAGGGGCATTTCGCGGGCGACCCCGCGGCCTACCGGCCCGACGAGGAGGTTGCCTACTGGAAGGCGAAGGACCCCGTCAAAAAGACGCGGGAAACGCTCATCGAGCGCGAGGGCATGACCGACGAGGCGCTTTGCGCCATTGAGGAGGAGATTCGCGGCAAGGTTCAGGAGATGCTGCGCTTCTCGCTTGAAAGCCCAGAGCCCGACGTGAGCGAGGCGCTGACCCACGTATATGAAGGCTTTGCCGTGGAGGTGGACAGATGAGCAGGCGCATCAGCTATTCCAAGGCCATTAACGAGGCCATGATTCAGGAGATGGAGCGCGATCCCAACGTGTTCGTGCTGGGCGAGGACGTGGCCAAGATGGGCGGCGATTTCGGCCTTACGCAGGGCATTTACAGCCGCTGGCCGGAGCGCATCTTCGACACCGCGCTTTCCGAGGCCGCCATCGTGGGGCTCGCCAACGGCGCGGCTCTGTGCGGGCTGAGGCCCGTGGCGGAGATCATGTTCGCGGATTTTGCGGGCGTGGCCTTCGATCAGATTGTAAACAGCTCCGCCAAGCTGAACTTCATGTTCCAGGGCGAGGCCAACTGCCCCGTCGTGATTCGCGCGCCCCAGGGCGCGGGCATCCGCTGCGCGTATCATCATTCCGCCACGGTTGAAAGCTGGTTTTTAAGCACCCCGGGCCTCGTTATCGTCTCTCCGGCCAATCCCTACGAGGTGAAGGGCCTGCTTACTTCCGCCATCCGCAGCGACGACCCGGTGCTCTTCCTCGAGCACAAGATGCTGCTCAACGTGAAGGGCGAGGTTCCCGAGGAGCCGTACGCGCTGCCGCTTGGCAAGGCGCACATCGAGCGCGAGGGCAAGGACGTGACCATCGTGGCGTTGCAGATTACCGTCGGCATGGCGCTCGAGGCCGCAAAGGAGCTCGAAAAGGAGGGCGTTTCCGCCGAGGTGATCAATCTGCGCACCATCAAGCCCTACGACCGCGAGGCCATCGCCAATTCCGTGGCCAAGACGGGGCGGCTCGTCATCGCGCAGGAGGGGCCCAAGGTGGGCGGCTGGGCGGCCGAAATTTCCGCCATGGTTAACGAAAAATACTTTGAATACCTGTCCGCGCCTATCGCGCGCGTAACCTCCCTCGACATCCCGGTGTCGTTTGCGCCGGTGCTGGAGGATTACTACATGCCGCATACCGGCGACATTGTGCGCGCGGTTCGCGAAACCATGGCGTTCTAGGAGGAAAGAGGTTTATGGCTGCCAACGTCGGAATGCCGAAATTCGGCCTTTCCATGGAGGAGGGCACCATCGTCCGCTGGCTTGTTGCCGAGGGCGGCGCTGTGCGTCGCGGCGATCCCATCGCCGAGATCAACTCCGAAAAGCTCACCAACAACGCCACCGCGCCTATGGACGGCGTGCTGGCCAAAATTGTGCTCGCCGAGGGTGAAAGCGCGCCCTGCGGGGAGCTGATTGCCGTCATCGCCGCTGCGGACGAGGCGCTCGACGCGCCGCCCGCCGCCGCCCCCGAAGCCGGGGCGGCCGCGCCGCAAGGGGCGATCGCCGTAAGCGAAGGCGCGCTGACCCCGCGTGCAAAGCGGCTTGCCGAGGAGCTGGGCGTAGATCTAAGCAAGCTCGTGGGCACGGGCCAGGACGGCGCGGTCACCATCGACGATATCAAACGCGCGCAGCGCAACGCGCAAGACCAAACGGCCCCGCAAGCGGCGGAGCCGCAGGCCGCATCCTGCGCGATTACCCCGCGCGCGAAGAAATACGCCGAGGCTAACGCGCTCTCCTACGGGCATATTCGCGGCACGGGGCTGCTTGGCATGATCACCATCGAGGACGTAAAGCGCGAGGGCGTGCCCGCCGGGTCGGCCATGGCGGACAAGCCGGTTTCCGCGTCCGGCGCGGAAGCGCGCATCGCGGCCGACGTGCAGGCGGCTCTGCACGCCGCGCAGGCGGCTCCGGCAGCGCCTGCGACCGAAGCGCGGGACGGAGAACGTATCGCCATGACGCCCATCCAGCGGGCGACGGCCGCCGCCATGATGAAGAGCCTGCAACAAACCGCGCAGACCACCGTCATGCGCGAAGCGTCCGTTGCGGCGCTTGCGGCGCTGTACAAGGCGCGCAAGCCGCTCTACGCGGCGGCGGGCGTGAAGCTCAGCTACACGGCCCTGATCGTAAAGGCGCTGGCCATGGTGCTGGAGGGCCGCCCGGACATCCGCATGCAATACTGCGACGAGAAGCATTTCTACCTTGACCCGCATATCTCCATCGGGGTCGCGGTGGATATTCCAAAAGGGCTCATCGTGCCGGTCATCCGCGACGCGAACCTTAAGGACGTACGCGCCATCGCCGTGGAGCTGGCCGAGCTCAGCGCCCGCGCCCGCGCCGGAAAGCTCACGGAAGGCGATATGGGCGGCGCGTGCATCAGCGTAAGCAATTTGGGCATGGCGGGCGTAACGGCCTTTACGCCCATTCTTAACCCGCCCGAAAGCGGCATCCTCGGCGTATGCGCCATGGTGGACAAGCCCGTCGCGCACGACGGCGGGATCTTTGTTGAACCCGTGATGAATCTCTGCTATACTTACGATCATCGCGTTGTCAACGGCGCGCCCGCCGGCAGGCTGTTGCAGGAGCTTTTTGCGAGCCTGAACGATTTTCGCTGGATGTAAGCCGGGTTTTCCGCCTGGGGCCTCCGCGCCCCGGCACTGCCGCCCGGAGGCTTTGCCTGCGGGCGGATTTTTTGTCTAAAACGCAGAGATGCGATACCGAAAAGGAGTCTCGTATATGAAACAGGATCTTATCGTAATCGGCGGCGGGCCGGGCGGCTACGTCGCGGCCATCCGCGCGGCGCAGCTCGGCAAAAGCGTTACGCTCGTGGAAAAGGAAAACGCGGGCGGCACCTGCCTCAACTGGGGCTGCATCCCCACCAAGGCGCTCTACCGCGAGGCGGAGCTGCTCGAGGAGATTCGCGGCGCTGGCGAATTTGGCATTACCACGGGCGAGGTCGGCTTCGACCTTGCGGCCGTGCGCGCGCGCAAGGCGCAGATCGTCGCCAGGCTCACCTCGGGCGTTAAGCAACTGCTCAAGGGCAACGGCGTTTCCTATGTTTCGGGCGAGGCGCGCTTTACCGGCCCGGATGCAATCGAGGTCAACGGCGAAACGCTGCAAGCGGAGGCCTTTCTCATCGCCACCGGCTCCAAAACGGCCGTGCTGCCCGTGCCGGGCATTACGCTCCCGGGCGTGATGGACAGCCGCGAGGCGCTGGAGTTCGCGGAGATTCCGCAAAAGCTCGTGGTCATCGGCGGCGGCGTGATCGGCGTGGAGATGGCGGGCATTTACCGCGCTTTCGGCGCGGAGGTAAGCATTGTGGAGTTTATGCCGCAGATCCTGCCCATGGCGGACGGCGAAGCGGCCAAATACTGCGCGCGCCAGCTCAGAAAGCGCGGCATTGAAATGCTGACCGCCACGAAGGTGACAAGCATCGCCGGCGGCCCCGGCGCGTTCACCGTGACAGTGGAGGGCGAGAAGGGCGTGCAGGAGCTTGCCTGCACGCACGTGCTTTCCTGCGCGGGCCGCGTGATGAACGTGGACGGCCTCGGCCTCGAGCGGGCGGGCGTAAGCTACGATCGCAAGGGCGTGAAGGTGGATGAAAATTACCGCACGAACGTGCCTGGCATCTATGCCATCGGCGATGTGACGGGCCGGGTTATGCTCGCGCACGTGGCCTCCGACGAGGGGCGCGTGGCCGTGGAGCGCATGTGCGGAATGGATACGAGCGTGGATTACGAGCTCGTGCCCAACTGCATTTTCACCTTCCCGGAGATCGCCGCCGTAGGCAAAACCGAGGAAGCGCTGCAAAAGGAGGGCGTTGCCTACGCTTCGAGCAAGTTTGCCTTCGCCGGGAACGGCAAGGCGCAGACGCTGGGCGAAACGGACGGCTTTGTCAAGATTCTCGCCTCCGAGGATATGCGCAAGATCCTTGGCGTGCACATCATAGGGCCGCACGCCAGCGACTTGATCCACACGGCCATCATGGCCATGCGCGCCATGCTCACCGTGGAGGAAGCGGCGCGCACCATGTACGCGCACCCCACGCTTGCCGAAAGCCTCATGGAGGCCACGCAGGGCCTGCTTGGCGAGGCGATTCACATGGCGCCCAAGCGCAGGTAATGCGACTCGACCTCGGATATGGAGACAGCGCGGCGCACCTTGCCGCGGAGGAATATTTGCTCGGCCCCGGCGCGTCCTGCGCGCCCGAGCCGGGCTTTCCCGTTGTAACGCAAAGCGCCGCCCTGCCGCCGGACGCGGTTTGCACGCTGCTTTACGAAAGCCGCCCGGCCGTGGTGATCGGTTCCGGGCAGATCACCCACGCGGAGGCAAACGACGCGGCGAATACGCGCGGCGTTCCCGTTGTGCGCAGGATCAGCGGCGGGGGCGCGGTGTACCACGGCCCCGGCTGCCTCTGCTTTGCGCGCATCCTGCCCTGCCCAGATCCAAAGACGCTTTCGCTTGCCGATTGCCTCGCGCCCGTGCTTGCGGCGCTGCGGAGCCTTGGCGTGCCCGCGCAAACCTCGCACCGGCACGACATTCTGCTTTCGGGCAAAAAGCTTGGAGGCACGGCGGCGCGCCTTGGCCGCGACCGCGTGCTGTTTCACGGAACGCTGCTTTTCGACGCCGATCTCGACGCGCTCCGCGCCGTGCTGGGGCCGGAAAGCCGGTATCTTTTCGGCAAGGGCGTAGCCTCCGTACCCAGCCCGGTTACGAGCCTGCGCGAAAGCGGCGCGCCGTTTGCGCGTCTTGCGGATTTCCGCGCGGCGCTGCTCGACGCGCTGGCGCCCGGCGAGGAAACGCTCGTTTTTTCCGGGAACGCGCGGGAGGAAAGAAAGCTGCTCGCGGAGAAATATGCGTCGTGGGAATGGAACGCGGGCCGCAACCCGGATTGCCGCATGGCGTTGCCCCTGTCCGACGGTACGGCCGCCGTTTTGAGCCTGCATCGGGATCGAATAGTCCGTTGCGAGCACGAAAACGACGCGCTCTGTAAAGCGTTGCTGGGCTTACCCTACAGGCCCGACGCGCTTGAGGAAGCGGCCGCACGCTTTTCCCGGTAGAAACGCTTGACAACGCTTTGCGCCGCCTCAGCCCGTCCGTTTCGGGAGGGGTCATATCTGAGCTTTGCAGAAAGACCATTTGACGGCGGGGGGTGCAAAAGAAGAACGGCAACCCTGATACGCATTATATCAAAATTACCGTCCTTATTATGGAGAAGCGCACCAGTTTGATACAAAATGCACCCGGCAGCCTTGTTTCCGTTTGTTCCGTGTGCTTTGTGCACACCCTCTGATTTCGCACTTGATCAGCGATAAAAGCGATCAGATTATGCTGATTTGTGCGGCTTTGCGCATTTACGACCAGCTAATTTATTGTTACCACGTCAGCAACGCAACACCCGTTTCATCGCCTAACTCATCGCGCACAAAAGTTTCCAAATCAAAGTCCGGTGCATCAAACACTGCCCGATATGTTCCGTCACGGAAACACCAGTACGCAAATGGCGCATAGGCATACTGCGCATAGG
>CAZWSI010000001.1:0-143634 GCA_964636405.1 uncultured Oscillospiraceae bacterium | reverse complement strand
CCACCTCCTTGCGGAAGCACGGGGAATAGCTGGTGAGACGCAGCGGGAGCGCGCTTTCCTCGAGGAAGCTTTCGGCAAAGCGGCCGATCATGGAATGCTCGCTCGTGCCGATGAGATATAAATCCTCGCCCTCGATTTTGTACATCATGTTTTCCATTTCGGAAAAGCTCATCACGCCGTCCACCACCGCGCTGCGGATCATAAAGGGCGGAATGCAATAGGTAAAGCCACGATCCACCATAAAATCGCGCGCGTAGTCGAGAATGGCGCTTTGCAGCAGCGCGATATCGCCGCAGAGGTAATAAAAGCCGTTGCCGCTGACCCGGCGGGCGCTGTCGAGATCGATGCCCGACAGCCGCTCCATGATGTCCACATGGTAGGGGATCTCATAATCCGGCACAACGGGCTCGCCAAAGCGCTGCAACTCCACGTTTTCCGTATCGTCCCTGCCCACCGGCACCTCGGGATCGACCAGATTGGGAATGACCAGCATGCGGCGGCGGATCTCGGCGGAGAGCGCATCCTCCTTTTCGGAGAGCGCGGCCATTTCGTCGGCCATGGCGGTAACCTGCGACTTGGCCGCCTCGGCTTCCTCGCGCTGGCCCTGCTTCATGAGCTGGCCGATGCGCTTGCTGACCACATTGCGCTGATTGCGCAATTCATCCGCGCGGGTGCGCGCGGCGCGGAATTCCGCGTCGAGCGCGAGCACTTCGTCCACGAGCGAAAGCTTCGCGTCCTGAAATTTCTTTTTGATGTTTTCCCGCACCGCTTCCGGCTCCGTGCGGAGGAGCTTGATATCAAGCATGGCACCCTTTCCTCTCTATTTAATCACAGCGGTGAACCGCATCGTCAACGCTACGCGTTCGCAATACGGTTTTACATCCGCTCCGGCGCGTGCAGCCCTATGAGGCCGAGGCCGATTTGGATCACCCGCCGCGCGGCGTCGGTGAGCGCGAGGCGCGCGGCGCACAGGGCGGGATCGTCCGCCATGATGCGATCCTCATAGTAAAATTTATTGAAGCTCTGGCACACGGCGACGACCGTGCGCGTAACAAAATACGGCTCGTTCTTCTCCATGGCCTCGTGCACGGCGGCCGGGAACGCGCCGATAGCGGCGATGAGCGCGCGCGCCTCGTCGTCGCCAAGCAGCGTGTAATCAAGCTTTTTCCAGTCAAGCCCCGTATACGCGCCCTGCGCCTTGCGCAGCACGGAGCAGGCGCGCGCGTGCGTATACTGCGCGTAGGGCCCTGTTTCCCCTTCAAAATTGAGCGCGGTATCCCAATCGAACACCACGTCCTTGATGCGGCCGTTATACAGGCTGTTCCAAACGAGCGCGCCGATGCCCACCTGCCGCGCCACCTTGCGCTTGTCCTCCAGCTCGGGGCTCTTTTGGCAGATAATATCGTAGGTCTTGTCCACGGCGGCCTTCAGCACGTCCATGAGCTTGACCATATTGCCCTTGCGCGTGGAGAACGCGCCCTCGGTGCCGGACACCATGCCGAAGGATACGTGCACAAGATCCTTGGCCCATGGATAGCCCATGAGCTCAACCACCTTGAACCACTGCCGGAAATGCAGATCCTGCTGATAGGCCACCACGTACAGGCATTTGGCGAAATCGTAGGTATCCTTGCGGTAGAGCGCGGCGGCGATATCGCGCGTGGCATAAAGCGTCGCGCCGTCGGAGCGCAAAATGATGCAGGGCGGCATTTTATACGCGGATAAATCCACAATCTGCGCGCCCGCATCCTCCTTAAGCAGTCCCTTTTCGGTTAGCTCCCGCACCACGCGATCCATTTTGTCGTTATAGAAGCTCTCGCCCGCGTAGCTGTCGAAATGAATGTTGAGCAGCTCGTACACGTGGCTCACCTCGGCCAGCGTAAGCTCCTTAAACCAGCCGAAGAGCGAAAGCGCCTCGGGATCGCCGTCCTCGATCCGCTTAAACCACGCGCGCGCCGCGTCGTTGAGCGCGGGGTTTTCTTCGGCCTCCTGATGAAAGCGCACGTAGAGCTTAACCAGCTCGTCCACGCCGCCCTTTTCGATCGTTTCGCGGTTGCCCCAGGCCTTGTAGGCATAGATCATTTTGCCAAACTGCGTGCCCCAATCGCCCAGGTGATTGATGCCCACCGCGTGATAGCCAAGGTGGTTATAGATGCGGTAGAGCGCGTTGCCGATGACCGTTGTGGGCAAATGCCCAATGTGGAAGGGCTTGGCGATATTGACCGACGAATAGTCGATGCACACGCTGCGCCCGCCGCCCTCGTCCGTGCCGCCGTAGCGGTCGCCCTTTTCAAACACCTCGCCGAGCGTGGCGCGCGCCATGGCGGCAGGCTCGACGAAAAAGTTTAGGTACGGCCCAGCCGTGCCGCAGCGGATGCCCTCGGGCAGGCACACGGCGCGCGCAAGCTCCTCCGCAATGAGCGGGGGCGCTTTTTTCATGGTCTTGGCCAAGCGAAAGCAGGGAAAGGCATAATCGCCCAGCGCCCGATTGGGCGGCGTTTCCATCCAGCCGGTGATCTCCGTCCCATCCATGCCGCAGTGCGGCGCGAGCGCGGCGGCAATCGCGTCAATAAACCCCATAGCTCCTACCATCCTCCATCGTGGATTGATCGGCCCGCCGCGCGCGGCGCGCGTTCGCGCAGGCCGGACAAATAATGCTTCCCGCTCCGTTCTTTCCCCAAACAAGAAGGGAGCCTTGCGCGCTTGCACAAGCCGTACGTCCAACTTTTCCGAAGAAAGCTCCGCTTCCTTTTGATTCGTTTTCTTTTTCATGCAAGAAAAGAATCAAGTTATTATACACATCCGGCGGGCTTTGAGCAAGTGCCGCGCTATCGGTTTTCACATTGGCTTATCGGCTTTATCCCCGCCTCGTGCGGCGCGGGTTTTATCCTGAAGGAAAGCGGCTTGACGAGCTTCGCTTTTTTTAGCTCCCAATCGGCCGTGATGACGCCGGCATCGAGCATGCGCTTCACCGCGCTTTGCGATACGCCCAGACCCTGCGCAAGCAGCCTGCCCACGGGAATGTCCAAGGGCATTTCCGGCACGAGCGTAACGAGGCTTTCCTCGCCCGGCGCGGGCGTTTCGCCCTCCACCGCAAGCAATAGCGAGTCGCGGTCGAACTCCGCACCGTTGCGCTTGAGAAACGCGATATCGAGGCCGTAGCGCATGGCAAGCGAAGCGTCGTTTGCAAGAAAGCGCTCATACAGCGCTTTGTCCACCGCTTTAGGGTCCACACGCTCCATCACGGTCAGGTTCCAGGTCGCCTTGCACGCGGCGCAGCGGTATATGAGCCAGATGTCCAGCCTGCGTCCGTTGGCGTTTACGCGAAAGCAGCCGCTGTTTTCATAGGCCAGTGCGCCGCACTTCGGGCAGCGTTTTTTCAGATGCGGGATGTTCTTCGGCCTCACGGCCCACTGTATCTCTTTCATAGTCCAATGATACCACGCTCCGGGCGGCGCTGTACAGCCGTGTGAAGGCATGCGCGGATTGGGGGCACGGCCGCTCAGCCCGCCGCGAGATTGCCCCATTCGCCGGGCAGTTCTTTGGCCGAAAACACGCGCGGATAAAGCGGAATCTCGCCCCCCTCCACCTCCGCAGGCACGCCAAGGGCAAGGCGCGCGGCGAATTCTCTGCACAGCCTGCCGGCGTAATACGGGTTCTCGCCCGCCGCGACCGCCAGCAGCGCGGGCTTTTCCAGCATGCCGGCAAGGAGCGCTTCGTCGGCGGACGAGCAAAACACCTCCGCGTCATCCCGGCCCAGCGCGGAAAGCGCGTCCGCCGCCGCCAGCGCCAGCGCGGGCGTTTCGGCATAGAACGCGTCGAGCATGCCGGGATAGTACTTCTTTAACAAGCCCTCCAGCGCGGCCTCCGGCGCATCCGCGCCTTTATCGCTTTGCGCGTACACGCCCTTTGTCAGCAGTTTGCCCGCGTCGGCATACTCTGAAAAGACACTGAATGCGTCGCCCTCGCGGCTTGAAAAGAGGCCGATCACGCGCACGGGCGTGTCGTGGGGCGGATAGGCAAGCAGCGCCTCCATAGCCGCCTCCGCCGCGCCCGCGGCATCGTAGCGCACGGCAAAAAGCCCCTCGGGCACCGTTTGCCCGGCCGTCGCGTAGCAGAGCACGGGCACGCCCCGCCCCGAAAGCGCGAGCAGGGGCGCGTAGTCCGGCTCCGGCTCGGTTAAGCAGCAGAGCGCGGCGCAGCTTCCTTCAAATGGAAAGGCGGAAAACGCCTCCGCGCCGCCCGGAACAAGCGTTGTGCGCACGCCGTCCTCCGCCGCCGCAGCCACGCCCTCAAAAAAGGCGTTCGCCTCGCCGTCGGCCCAAACCGCCACAACGGGCTGCGGGGTCGGCGTGGGCGTGGGGGTCGCCGTGGGCGTGGGCGCGGGCGTTTCTAGCGGCGGCAGCACGCCGCTCTCCCCGCAGGCGAGGCAGGGCAGCGCAAGGCAGCAGCAAAGCAGCGCGAGCGCGATGAAAAATGGATGTTTCATATTGTTAGTATAGCAAGCTGCGGCGATTTCATCAATTCCGGCGGCAAAAAAACGGGCGTTGGCAGGCAGAATTGCCGTCCCCGGCGGGCGCCCCCCTCGCTTTTTTTGCCGCCATGTGATATGGTAGAGCTATGAAACGTACGCCGCGCCTCCTTTTTGCGCTCCTTTTCGCCTTGCTTGCCATGGCGTGGGGCTGCGCGCGGCAAACCGCCGCCCCAGCGCCGTCCGTGCCTGCGGACGCGCCCGCGGTGGTGGAGCTTGCACCCGCCGAAACGCCGGCCTTATCGCCCGCCCCGACGGCTACGCCCGATCCCGATCCGCTCACCGCGCACGGGGCGGCATATTCCTTTGCCTGGCTTTCCGATACGCAGCATTACAGCAGGCTGTACCCGGATATCTATTATGAAATGACCGCCTTTCTCGCCCGGGAGCAGGCGCGGCTGAAGCTTAAATACGTCGTCCACACGGGCGACCTCGTACACAACTTTGGCCAGACCGGTCAATGGCTTGTGGCCGACGGCGCCATGCGCGAGCTGGGCGATTTGCCCTACGGCGTGCTGGCGGGCAATCACGACGTGAACAAGGACAAGGCGGACTATACCTATTACAGCCAGTATTTCGGCGAGGCGCGCTTTGCGGGCAGTCCCAGCTTTGGCGGAAGCTATCAGGACAACCGGGGGCATTTCGATCTCATTACGGCGGGTGAAACGGACTATCTCTTCGCCTACATGGGCTATCCCGTGGATGAGGCGGGCGCGGCATGGCTATGCGAAACCTTCGCCGCGTATCCCGCGCGCGTGGGCGTGCTGTGCGTGCACGACTATTTCGATACGGATTGCACCCTCTCCGAACAAGGGCAGCTTTTGTACGACAGCGTGGTAAGGGAATGCGAAAACGTCTATATGGTGCTCTGCGGTCATCGCTATAATTGCCGCATGGTGCCCGCCGTGCTGGCAAACAGCGACGGTTCCGTGCGCACCATATACCAGATGATCGCCAATTATCAGGCCGCAGGCGACGAAGGCGGTCTCGGCTACCTGCGCGTGCTGCAAATAGACGAGCAAGCGGGCACGCTCCGCGCCATGAGCTATTCGCCGCTGGTGGATGATTACGTCTATTTCGACGAGCCCGGGCGGCAATCGGAAACCTATCCCTTCGAGCCGGAAGAGGAATTTATCACCCTGCCCATCCCGTGGCGGGTTGCGCCGCCCGCTTAAGCCCGTTCTGCTTCCGCTTGCCGCGCGGCGTATTTTTTTCCTTGACATATATTGATCATCGATATATATTGATAATCATATAATATGTTTGCTTGGAGGCCAACGCTATGACGATCGACAAAAGCCTGCTGGCGGGCAGCACAAGCCTGCTGCTGCTCAAGCTATTGGAAACGGGAGACCTGTACGGGTATCAGATGATCCGGCAGCTCCGGCTGCGCTCGGACGATACCTTCGCGCTCAAGGCGGGCACGCTGTATCCCATTTTGCACACGCTCGAGGCCGAGGGCGCGCTGACCAGCTACGACCGCGCGGACGGCGGGCGGCTGCGGCGCTACTATTCCATTACCGACGGCGGCCGCGCGCTCCTTGCCGAGCGCACGGCTGTGTGGCGCGCGTTCTCCGGGGCGGTGGACCGTGTACTCGAGGGAGGTGCGTCCTGTGCGCGCGCCTGACGCAACAAAGCTGCACGCAAGCCTGCCCGAAAAGACGCCGGAAGCCGCCTATGTGGAGGCCGTGCTCTCCGAGGTGCGCTGGAAGCGCGCGCACACGGACATTGCAAGAGAGCTGACGGATCACCTTGCCGACCAGCGCGCGGCCTTTGAAGCGGAGGGCATGCCAGGGGAACGCGCGGCCACGGCCGCCGTCTCCGAAATGGGCGAGCCGCTCATGGTAGGCCGCCGGATGGACGCCGCCTACCGTCCGCGCACGCCCGGCCGCATGCTGCTGCTCGTTTTCGCGCTCGCGGCGGCGGGGCTGCTGCTGCAGCTCGTTTGCCGCGAAACGTTCTTCTTTCCGCGCGATTTGATGGGCTGGCTGCTGGCGGGCGCCTGCTTTGCGGGCGCGTATTTCCTCGGCGGCACATGGGTGGAGCGGCTCGCGCTTCCCGCGTGCTTTCTTTCGCTGCTGTACGCCTTTGTAACCGCGGGCTTCTTCCTGTGGCCTCGGATGTTTTTTGTGGGCGTTCGCCTTGGCGCGCCCATTAACGCCTGGCGCTATGTGCAGCTTGCCGCGCCCGTAGCGGCTGCGCTCATGGCCGTGCGCATGCGCGGCAAGGGAACGGCCGGCGCGCTTTTTACCGTGCTTGCGGCCAGCCTGCCGCTGTTCTTCCTCATGCACGGGAACAAGAATGAGGCCTTTCTGGCGGGCTATCTGCCGAGCCTGCTCGTGCTGCTTATAGCCGTAAGGCGCGGGCACTTCGGCGGCGAAAGGCGCGCGCAGACGCTCCTTGCCTTCGCGCCCTTTGTGGCGCTGCTTGTGCACTATGTGTTCCATCCGGGCGATTGGAGCCTGCGCACGTCCTATTTCTTGGAGGCGTGGGCGCATAACCTCGATCCCGCCGTCAACGAATGGGCCGCCTTCCGGGAAGAGCTGCTCACGGGCGCGCGGCTCGTTGGGCAAGGCGCGCTGGATTTTGCCCGCTATCCGGACTATTACATGGAGTATCTTTCCGACGCGGATCACCTGCTGCTTTACCTTGCGTGGCGCTTCGGCTATCTTTCCGCGCTTGCGGCGGGCGCGCTGCCCATCGGCGCGGCCGTGTACGGCTTTGCCCGGGCAAGGCGGCTGGGGCCCTCCGCGCGGCTGATCGCCGTCATGATTCTTACGCTCTGCGCAATGCAAAGCGCGGTGTACATCCTCAGCAACCTCGGCTTATCCTTAAACGAGGCGCAGCTCCCGCTGCCCGTGCTGGGCTACGGGAACGTATCGCTCGTGTTTTACATGGGGTTGCTTGGCCTTCTGCTCTCATTCTTCCGAACGGGCGGGCTGCACGATTCCGCGCCGGGGCGGGCCGGCCGCGCCGTTTTGGGCGTTTAGGCAGCTTTCCCAAGCAAAAAAAGTTTGCGCCCTCCATTTCTTTTTTATGAAATGAGGCTCGCCCCTTGCTTCCTTGTCGAAGGTGCGCGATAATGAACGCAATATTTCTTTTTTGAGAGGGGTGGCTTACATTGCAGCTTTTGAAGGAGCGCATCCGGCAGGAAGGACGCGTGCTCCCCGGCAACATCATCAAGGTGGACGGCTTCCTGAACCATCGCGTGGACACAAAGCTTCTGCGGGAAATGGCCAAAGAATTTGCGAACCGCTTTGATTTAACGGGCCTCACCGCCGTGGTCACGGTGGAAGCCTCGGGCATCGCGCTTGCGGCCATCTGCGCCGAGGAATATGGCGTGCCGCTCATTTTCGCCAAAAAGGCGAAGTCGGACAATATCGAGGGCGGTCTCTATCAGAGCGAAATCTTTTCCTATACATATAAGAAGACGGTCAAGCTCATCATGGCCAGCCAATGGCTGAGCGCAGACGACAAGGTGCTCATCATCGACGATTTTCTGGCAAACGGCGAAGCGCTGCGGGGCCTTGTGGAGATCGTCCAGCAAGCGGGCGCGGAGATTGCCGGCATCGGGGTCGCCATCGAAAAGGGCTTCCAGCCGGGCGGCAAAAAGCTCCGCGACGCGGGCTATCACCTCGAGTCCCTCGCCATCATCGAGGAGGCCGACGAGCAGCATATCACTTTCCGGGAGGAATAGCATGGCGGAACGAATCGTCGTACTTGATTTTGGCGGCCAGTACAACCAGCTTATCGCGCGCCGCGTGCGCGAGGCGGGCGTGTTCTCCGAGCTTATCCCCTGCACGGCGGATATCGAACGCATCAAGGGCAAGTGCCTTTCGGGCATCATCCTCACCGGCGGGCCCGACAGCGTATACGCCCCGGACGCAAAGCGATGCGATGACGCTATCTTTGCGCTGGGCGTGCCGGTACTGGGCATTTGCTACGGGATGCAGTATATCGCCAAGGTGTTTGGCGGGACCATCGCGCCGGGGAACGTACGGGAATACGGCCGCACGCCCGTTACGCTGTCAAAGCACCCTCTCTTTGACGGCATGGACGGCGGCGTGGTGTGGATGAACCACAATGATTTTGTGGCGAGCTGCCCGACCGGCTTCACGGCCGAGGCGCATACGGAGCACTGCCCCGTGGCCGCCTTTGCGGACGAAAAGCGCCGCTTCTACGGCATCCAGTTCCACGCGGAGGTCACGCACACGCCCAAGGGCGAGCGCATTTTCCGTAATTTCCTGCATGACATCTGCAAGCTTTCCTGCAATTACAGCCCGGAAAGCCTTGCTGTAAGCCTCGTTTCCGACGTGCGCAAACAGGTAGGCGCCGGCAGGGTGCTCGGCGCGCTCTCCGGCGGCGTGGATTCCTCCGTGGCCGCCACGCTTGTGCACAGGGCCATTGGCGACAGCTTAACCTGCATCTTTGTGGATCACGGCCTGCTGCGCGAAAACGAGGCGGCCGAGGTCATGGCGTTTTACAAGGACACGCTGAATCTCAATATTATCCAGGTGGACGCGCGCAAACGCTTTTTAACCAAGCTCGCGGGCGTGACCGAACCCGAGCAAAAACGCAAGATCATCGGCACGGAGTTTATCCGTGTGTTCGAGGAGGAGGCGAAAAAGCTGGGGGGCGCGGACTACCTACTGCAAGGCACAATCTACCCGGACGTGATCGAAAGCGGCGCGGGCGGCGCGGCGACCATCAAGAGCCACCACAATGTGGGCGGGTTACCCAAGGATATCGGCTTTACCGGCCTGGTCGAGCCTCTGCGCATGCTCTTTAAGGACGAGGTGCGCGCGCTTGGCGAGGCGCTGGGCATTCCGCGCGCGCTCGTTTGGCGGCAACCCTTCCCCGGGCCTGGCCTTGCCATCCGCGTGCTGGGCGAAATTACCGAGGACAAGCTCGCCATCCTCCGCCGCTCCGACGCGATTCTCCGCGAGGAAATCGCCGCCGCAGGCCTTGCCGAGCAGGTCTGGCAATACTTTACGGTGTTTACGGGCCTCAAGAGCGTGGGCGTAATGGGCGACCTCCGCAGCTACGATTATGTCATCGGCGTGCGGGCTGTCACCAGCACCGACGCCATGACCGTCGAATGGGCGGAGCTCCCCTACCCTGTGCTGCGCAAGATCAGCGAGCGGATCATAGCCGAGGTTCCGCACGTCAACCGCGTGGTCTACGACATTACGAGTAAGCCGCCGGGAACGATTGAGTGGGAATAAGTAAAACCATCCCGGAAACTCGCTATTTAAGCGGCTTTCCGGGATTTCTTTTTGCCTTTTGATAACAGTTTGATAACAGGAGCATTTGGGCACTTATTCTGTGCCGCAGGTGGTTTGCAGGTGTTTTACCTGTTGCCATTCTGTTGCCACTGCTCTATCCATTGAAAACGGTCTTGCTGATTCGCTGTCAGCAAGACCGTTTTTTCTGTTCCGAAAAGGGTGTTTATTTCTCGTCTTTTAGGGCTTCTATGATGGAATCGCTAAGCTCTTGTGATGGAACCTTAGCCCATATCTGTGAGGTGTCAAATTTGGGGTAGTTGTACCGCCATTGGTCGTATTCCTCTTTGGAGATTTCCCCAGCGCTGAGTTTCGCGGTCTGCTGCTGCCAAGCGTTGAGCATATCCCGCATCCTAATATAGTTCATACCTCTGGACTTATCTAGCCGCAAGCAGACTTCGCCGTCAATTTCTCCGACGGTCAGACCGCGCAAGTCTTCAAGCGTAAACAAGGTGTGCATCAGGCCAATATCGCTGTCAATATCAGGGACAGCCAAAGCCTCTGGACGTACATCCAAGACTTTCGCAAGGTCAGCAGTCATATTTTCCTTCGGCGAGCGAGCGCCGGATTCGTATTGCGCCATGCGAACATCAGCCGTCTTTTCAGAGAAGCCGATGGCCATTCCAAGATATTTCTGCGTCATGCCGCGCAGATTGCGGATAAACCTGATTCTTTCACCAATAGCCATAACCATATCCCCTGTTCGTAGAAAATTGCCCCTGGCACGAGTATAGCATATAAGTTTAAGAATAGCAAGAACAACTTAAATAAAAAAGTTTCAGTTTTATATGAAAACCACTTGACTTAACGGAATAAGTTAAGTATAATGAAGACGACTTAAATAAATATAGTTAAGCCAACCGTCGCATGTCACGGTAATGGCATGTATCGCCCGGGCAAATCGGGAGGCGATTCAGAAAGTACCCCGACACGAAACCTGTGGCGTGGGCTGCCGCAGGACGCAGGGGGCAGAACCTACGGTATGTCTGAGAAAATAAAAAACAGGGGGATAATCAATGGCCGAAAAAATGTTCATGCGGGTAAATGAGGTTGCAGAAGCGTTGGATGTGTCGGAGCCTTACGCCTACAAGCTCATTCGCAAGCTCAACGAAGAACTCAAGCAAAAGGGCTGCATCGTCATTGCCGGACGCATTGACCGCAGGTTCTTTTATGAGAAATTCTACAATTCGATCAAAGAGAGGAGAGATTGACTATGCCAATATTCAAAAACGAGGACACAAAAACATGGTATGTCATGGCGCGATATACCGACTGGAAGGGGGAACGCAAGCAGAAGTGCAAACGAGGCTTTGCCACTCGGAAAGAAGCACTTGAATGGGAGCGCGAGTTTTTACAGCAAAAACAGGCCGATGTAGAGATGCCCTTTGATAGCTTTGTGGAGCTTTACACGAAGGACATCAAGCCTCGCCTGAAAGAGAACACTTGGCTCACCAAAGAGAGCATCATTCAGAAGAAAATCCTGCCTTATTTCGGCAAACGCAAGCTATGCGAGATTACGGCGAAGGATGTTATTGATTGGCAAAATGAGATTCGCTCTACAAAGGATGCCAAAGGCAATCTCCATTCAGCAACCTACCTCAAGACCATCCATTGCGCGGTTTCGCCATTGACAAACAGGCGCTTGTCCGCGGCGGTGTTCGTTTTGTCCGTAAAGGGCGGAAGCTTGTAGGGCGAATCCAGAATCACCACGTCGCCCTCGCGCAGCTTGCCGCCAAGCGCACGATCCAACACGGGGGCCGTAATATAACTGTTGGACGCCGCATCTTCGAGGGGCGCATACACGCAGCGGCCCATAAACGCGGTCAGCGGCAGCGCCGACGCGTCCGGCCAGTTGTCGTTGTGATGGTATGGGCACTCGCAGTGCGTGCCGAGATGGCTCGTCAGATCCATGATCGTATGATAATCCGGGATGGGCCCGCCCGTGTTGAAACGGTAAAGATGGCAGCGCCGCGTCTCCGTGGCGGGATCGAGGGCCTTTGTCAGATCGACGACCCGAAGGCTTCCTAACTGATATACGCTCATGCTGTGCTCCTGTTGATCGCGTTCGTGCGCTTAATGATGATTCTTGTTCTCCATGGCGTGGATGAGGCCGACGAGCATTTCGTGGCAGGGAACCGGGATGCCTAGCTCACGCGCGGCGCTGACGACCGAGCCGCTGATGGTGTCCACCTCGGTGCGCGCGCCGTTTTTCAAATCGGCGTAGATCGAGGTATAGCCGCCGCGCGAGTTGGCCAGAACCGCCTTGATCTCCGCGACGACCTGCTCCGCGTCAAATGAAACGCCCTCCGCGCATGCGACCGCAACCGCTTCCCGCGCCAGCTTCTCCATCACGCCGCAGGCATAGGGATCGTCGAGGATGAAGCCCAGGGGCACCTGCAGCAGCGCGGTGAGCGAGCTGGCCGCCGTGTTTAAAAACAGCTTGCTCCAGATCTGGCGCTTAACCTCGTCGGAGATTTTGCAATCGAAACCACACGCCGTAAAGCTTTCCGCGATGGGGGCGATTCTCTCGCTGCCGCCGCCCAGCAGGCCGATGGAGGTCTTGCCGCCGCCGCCATGATTGACCCAGCCGTTTGCAAGGATCGAGCTGTTATGCTGCGTCGTGCCGATGATCACGTGATCCGGATCGGCAAACCGCAAAAGCTTCGATTCATGCCGCGCGCCGTTTTGCAGCGTCATAAGATACGTGCCCGCGCCAATCAGGCGCTTGTTGGCTTCGAGTGCCGGAAGCGTGTGCATCGCCTTCACAAAGACGAGCACAAGATCCATCTCGCCAAGCGAGGCGGAGTCGGTTGCGGCGTGCGGACGGAAAACCCTGTCCGTTCCGTTTTCGCGAATGGTCACGCCGTCCGCATTGATCTTGCACACCCTGTTTGGTTCGGTATCGAGCAGCCATACCTCGTTTTGCCGGGAGAGGTACCCGCCAAACAGCATCCCCATGGCGCCCGCGCCGAGTATTGCAACGTTCATCCTGGCTCCTAAAGGCAGCAGCCAAATGGCTGTAAAAAATAAGTTGATTAAAATAACATCGATTGCAAAAATAAGATAACATAATCGATTTCCAAAAGCAATACGTTTTTTCAAATTTCTTGTAAAATAAGCTTTTATTTTTTCGAAAGCAGAAAGGCTGGATGCGCAATCGGTCGCTTTATCCATATTATCCCAGACAAAAAATTGCTTCGCCGAGGTCAAGCCCGCGCAGATGCCGGCCGGCCTTCTCAGGTCGACTGGCGTTCGACAATTTCGGAATAGATCATCATGCGCTTGCTGATGCGCCGGCCGTTCAGCACCTCGATGAGATTCCGCGCGGCGGTCAGGCTCAAATCGTAGAGCATGGTATCAAGCGAGGTTAAGGTGGGCGTGCAGATTTCCGCGTATTGGGAATTGTTGATCCCGATTACCGAAACGCGCCCCGGCACGGCGACGCCCGTTTCCACCAGCGCGCGCAGGCCGACCACCGCCGTCAGATCCTCCGAAAAAATGATGCCGTCGGTTTCGGGACGCTTCGCCATTAAGCTCCGCGTCGCGGCGTAAATATCGGAAATGGCCGTGCCCGTTTCGATCACGAGCGGCTCCGCGCGGCCGCAAAACTGCGCCACGCCGATTTCAAAGCCGTTCCGCTTAAGCAGGTTGCTGGGCGTGTAGTGATCCACCAGAAACGCGAGGCGCGTTCTCCCTTTTTCGGCAAGAAAGCGCACGCAATCGCAAACGCCGTTCAATTCGTCCGCGATCACGCCGTATACGTTCGGCGCGTCCAGATATCCGTTGCAAATAAAGATGGGCGCCGTGGGCAGATACGTTTGAATCGCGCTTTGCACCGCTTCGGTTTGGTAAACGGAGCCCATCAGCACCGCGGCCTCGACCTTGCGCTGGCTGAGCGCTTGAAAATAACGCGCCTGATCCTCCGGGGCGGTTCCCGTGTTGTATATGAGGCAGGAATAGCCCTGCTTGGAAAGCTCCTTTTCCAGATAATAAACGCCGTCGGTATGGTGCGTTGTGCGAATATCGGTAATCAGGATGCCGATCATTTTGGACGCCTGATTAACCAGCCCGCGCGCCGCCTCGTTCGGCACGTAATGGTATTCCTCCATGAGCTTCAAAACCCGGGCCCTCGTGGCTTTTTTCACGCCGGCCTTATTGTTTGCCACACGGGAAACCGTGCTGGCCGAGATGTTCGCCATCTTTGCGATATCGTATATGGTTACGTCTTGCACAAAATCCTCCGCAGGCCGAAGCGTTTGCTTTAGTTTATCGCTTGTTGCGGCTTCCGTCAACCAAGGATTGAAAGCTATTTCAAAATTTCTGGTATCTTGACAATATAAACGCCTCATATATAATGGATTGAATGATTGCAACCGATTGTTTATTATGGGAGGTAAGGCATGGTACGAAAGAAGCAGGACGAAACGGTGAAGCGTTTCGAGCGGAAATTTGGCGGCGAGGGTTACATCACGGTGCGCAGCCTCGTCAACAGCGATGCGGAAATGAACGGCAAGGGACGCGTTTTTGCGCACACGACGCTGCTGCCCGGCCACGGCATCGGCTTCCACACGCACACGGGCGAGTCCGAAACCTACTATATTTATAGCGGCAGGGCGGAGTTTAACGACAACGGCCGCATCGTGCCCGTCGAAGCGGGCGACGTTACCTTTACGCCCGCCGGCCAGGGCCACGGCATCCGCTGCGTAGGCGACGAGCCGCTGCAGATCATCGCGCTCATTTTGTACAGCGCTTGACGGGCGTGCCGCGCCGCCCCCAATTATGGCGTCAGCTTAAAAAAGCATAGCGGCAAAACGAAGAAAACCGTCTGAAATAGGGCGGTTTTTTTGCGCCCAATTATGGCGAAAGTTAAAGTTTTTTTGCCTGCGCGCGGCGGTATGCTGATGCTGTCCCTGAAAGGAGCGGCCTCTCGCCCTTGCGGGGACGGAAAGGAGCGAAGCATGGCAAAACGCTCAAACGCGGAAAAAGGCCCGAGGACGCGCGCGCTGGAACAGGCCTGCGCGGACTACTTCGCGGAATGCGACGCCACAAGGGAGCGCGCCGTCCTCAAAAACGGCTCGCCCTTCTACAGGCAGGTTCCCTACACGCTGTCGGGGCTTGCCGAAGCGACGGGCTTAAGCCGCGAGGAGATTCGATCCTGCGCCTCGGAAGGCCGGGGACGCGCGCGCAGGGTGCTGGGGGGCGCGCTGCGCCGCATCGAGCGCCACCTTGTCGAGCGCGTGCTCCTTGGCGAAGTGCAGCAAAGCGTTGCGGCCACTCTGCTTCGCGAACTGGGTTACGGGCTCGAACCCGCCGCGCCGGACGGGAAGCGCATCGTAATCGTGATGGACGATCAGGAAAGGTGGGGAGAATGACGTGGAAATTCATTTGAGCGGCTACCCGAATCCACGTCAGAAGGAGTTTTTTGCGTCCAAGGCCCGGCATACCGCGTACGGCGGCGCCAGAGGCGGCGGCAAAAGCTGGGCCATGCGCAGAAAATTCGTGCTCCTCGCGCTCCGCTACGAAGGGCTCCAGCTGCTGCTTTTGCGGCGCACGCTGCCGGAGCTGACCGAGAACCACGTGCGGCCGCTGCTTGCGGAATTATCCGGGTTTGTCGAGTACAACCAAACGCAGCGCGTATTTACGTTTCCCAACGGCAGCCGCATTAAGCTCGGTTACTGCGACGCGGAGAAGGACGTCTATCAGTATCAGGGGCAGGAATACGACGTGGTGGGACTCGAGGAGGCGACGCATTTTTCGGAAGCGCAGATGCTTTTCCTCACCACCTGCAATCGGTCGGTGCGGCGCGATTTTTCCCCGCGCATGTACTACACCGCAAACCCCGGCGGCACGGGGCACGCGTGGGTCAAGCGCCTGTTCATCGACCGAAGCTACCGGCAAAGCGAGCGCGCGGAGGATTATCGCTTTATTCCCGCGCGCGTGTACGACAATCCCGTGCTCATGCGCGCGAACCCCGAATATGTCCGAACGCTGGAAAACCTCCCCTTTCCGCTTCGGCGCGCGCACCTTGACGGCGATTGGGACGTGCTTGCCGGGCAGTACTTCCCGGAGTTCTCCCGGGAGCGCCACGTCGTAAGCCCCTTCCCCCTGCCCGCCTGGTGGCGGCGCTTCCGCGCCATGGACTGGGGCTATACGGACCCCTGCGCCGTGCTTTGGATGGCCGTTTCCCCCGAGGGGCGCGTTTACGTGTACAGGGAGTTTTACGAACGCAGGCTCCTTTCCTCGGAGGTGGCCCGCCGCGTGCGCGCGTTGAGCGGCGGCGAGCGCATCTCCTACACGGTCGCCTCGCCCGACGCGTGGCAAAAACGCGGCATGACGGACGGCGTTTCGGGGGAAAGCATCGCGGAGGTATTCGCGGCGGGCGGCGTCCCGCTGCTTGCCGCCGACAACGCGCGCATCGCGGGCTGGCAGCGTGTCCGCGAGCGCCTTGCGCCCATGGAGGACGGAGAGCCCGGGCTGATCCTGTTTCGCAACTGCGAGAATCTCATCCGCACGCTCCCGCTGCTCACCTTTGATGAGCACAATTGCGAGGACGCGGCGGATCATCTGGAGGATCACGCGCCCGAGGCGCTCCGTTACGGGCTCATGTCCCGCCCCGTGCCCGTCCGTCCGCCCGCCGAGCCACGCAGGGCCCGCTACGATCCCTTCGCCGCGCCCGCGCCCCCGGCGGACGGCTTCCGGGCGCTCTAGAGCGCGCAAATTATCTACCATTTGGAGGACGATCCATGAAAGTAAATGACCAAAGCGAGGCAAAACAGCTTCTCGCGCTCCGGGCTTACCGGCTCTTTGCGGAATACCGCAGCGCCTACGCGAGCGAGTGGCGGCGGCTGGAGAACTGCGAGCGCATGTACAGGGGCGATCATTGGCACGACGTGCCCGTGACCGACCCCAACGAGCCGCGCCCCGTAACCCCCGTGATCCAGTCCACCATCGAAAACATCGGCGCGGAGCTGCTCGACCGCATCCCGGAGGCCGTGGTGGTTCCCGAAAGCCCGGACGACGCGGAGATTGCCCGCGTGGTGGAGGCCGTGGTACGGCAAAACCACGATGCGGCAAGCTACGCCGCCGAATACCGCAGCGCGGTGCACGATCTGCTCGTTGGCGGCTACGCCGTGCAGGAGGTGGGCTACGACAGCGCGCTCAACGCGGGCTTGGGCGGCGCGTTCATCCGTGCCGTGGACAACCGCTCCATCCTGTTCGACCCGCTCGTAACCGATGTGCAGGACAGCCGGGCGATCATCAAATTCTCCCGCCGCACGCTCGCGTATATGGAGGAACGCTTCCCCAAGGACGCGCCATATCTCGCGGCGGACGCGCAGCAAAGCGCGGACGCCCCCGAGGACGGCCTGCTTGCGGCGGATCGCGCCAAGAGCGTGCTGCTGCTGGAATTCTGGTGGCGCAGCTACGACGCGGAGGAGGATCGCTCCCGCGTGCATATGGCGCTGCTTGCGGCAAACCGCGTGCTCGCCGACAGCCGCGACGCAAAGCCCGAGGGCTACTTCGACCACGGGCTGTACCCCTTCCTGCTCACCAGGCTCTATCCGCGCAAGGGCTCCTGCCTGGGGCTGGGCATTGTGGACCTCTTTGAAAAGCAGCAGCGCTACGCGGACAAGCTCGACCAGCTCGTGCTGAAAAACGCGCTCATGGCCTCGCACAACAAGCTTCTGGTTACGGAAAGCTCCGGCTTTGACACGGAGGATCTGCGCGACTGGTCCAAGGAGGTGCACCGGGGCGAAAGTCTAAACGGCGTAACCTGGTTTTCCACACCGCCGCTGCCGCAATATCTCATCGGCTACATCCAGCAGCTGCGCGAGGACATCAAGCAGGAAAGCGGCGCGAACGACTTTTCCCGCGGCATGACGACCGGCGGCATCACCGCCGCCTCCGCCATCGCCGCCTTGCAGGAAATGAGCAACAAGCGCGCGCGGGTCTTTTCCCGCATGCTGCACGAAACCTTCCGCGACGCGGTGCGCATGGAGATCCTCGTGGAACGCGAGTTCAATTTCTTTACGCGCCAAGTCAGCGTGCAGGTAGGCGGGGAAATCAAGCGCGCCAGCTTTGAAAGCGCCATGCTCATGCGGCGCGCAGAGGGCGACGCGCGGCTGCCCATCGAATTCTGCATCTCGGTGCGGGCCCAGCAGGAAACGAAGTTTTCCGCCATGAGCCAGAACGAGCTCGTGCTCCGCATGCTTTCCGCCGGCATCCTTAAGCCCGCGCAGGCCGTGGAGCTGATGGTGTTCGACGGAAAGGACGCGGTGCTGAAAGAGATGCGCGAGCAGGAGCGGCAGGCGCAGTCTGAAGCCTCGCAGCAGCAGCCGGGCGCGCAAGCGCCCAGATTATCTAAAGGAGGAACCCATGAAGGACGAACTTTCTCGCATTGAACAGGCGCTGCTCGGAAAAACCGGGCAGCGGAACGGCTCAGCCGCAGCGGTCGCGTCCAATACGGCCGACGAGCCGCAGGAGGCGGCCGGCGCGCGCCGGCCCGAAGCCGGAACTGAAACGGACGAGGCAAAGATTCAGGCGCTCGCGGACGCGCTCGTTCGGCTCATCCAGGAGGGCCTGCTGCCCGAAAACGCCGATCTGCGCGCGCTGACGGAGGACGCGGCCTTTGTCAAGCTCCTTGCGGAGCTTCCGCCCTACGCGGCGGCAAGGGTGTACCTTTCCGAAAAGCGCGCCGAGGCGTGCGAGGAAAGCGCTCGCGAACGCATGACCGACGCGCTTTCCCGCCGCAACGCCCTGCCCCGCAGCACCCGCGGCGGCACGGGCAACGCAACCGGGCCGGACTACGCCTCGATGGACAGCGCGGAGTTTATCAAGCTCAAAAACGCCATCCAGACCGCGGCGCGCGGCGGCCGGCGCATCCCACTTTAAGAACCGCAAGGAGGAAATCGCATGTCTAATATGATCAATACCACGCTCAACACGGCCTCGAGCACCTATTCCAACAAAACCTTCTATGACCGGGCGCTGCTCGAAGCGGCCAAAACCCGGCTCGTGCACGCAAGCTTCGGCCAGAAGCGCGCCATCCCGCAGCATGCCGGCAAGCGCGCGGAATTCCGGCGCTATGAGCTCTTTACCCCCGATACCGAGGCGCTTTCGCTCGTTGAGGGCGTTACGCCCGACGGCCAGAGCCTGGCGCAGACGCGCGTGGAGGCCGAGGTCAAGCAATACGGCGCGTATGTGGAGGTGTCAGACCTTTACGAGCTCACCTCCTACGACCCGGTCATTTGCGAGAGTGCCGAGCTGCTCGGCGAGCAACTGGGAACCGTGGTGGAGTGGGTCACGCGCGACGCGATGTGCGCGGGCAGCAACGTGCAGTACGCCGGAGGCCGCGCAAGCAGGCTCACGCTCACGAGCGCCGACAAGCTCACGGTGTCCGAGATCCGCAAGGCCGTGCGCACGCTGAAAAAGGCCAAGGCGCGCATGTTTGTAAACGGCGCGGACGGCGGCGCGCGCAAGCCGCACTTTGTGTGCATCTGCTCGCCCGACGCGACCTTCGATCTGCAAAGCGACACGCTGTGGCAGGACGTGTCCAAGTATGCGAACGCGGAGCAGATTTATTCCGGCGAGATTGGGCGGCTCTTTGGCGTGGTCTTCGTCGAATCCACCGAGGCGAAGGTGTTTTCCCAGAGCGTGTATACCAAGGTGACCGCGCATGCCGCCGGGAGCGACACGGTGACCGTGGCGGCGCTGCCCGACGCGGCCGCCGCGTATCTAAGCGCCGGCGCGGCGATTAAAATCGGCACCACGGCCTACACCGTAGCCTCCTGCGACAAGGCGGCAAAGACCATTACGCTCTCCGCCGCCGTCGTCGCGGCCATCCCGGCCAACACGCTCGTGTACAGCGAGGACGTGGGCGCGCTCGATTCCGACAAAAAGGGCCTGCCCGTACACGCCACGCTGGTATTCGGCGCGGATGCGTACGGCGTGATCGACGTGGTGGGCAGCGGCACGCTGCAAACGATCATCAAGCCCAAGGGCTCGGCGGGCACAGCCGATCCGCTCGACCAGCGCTCCACCGTGGGCGCGAAGGTGGCCGCCTATACGGCGACCATCCTCAACAACCTCTGGCTCGTGCGCATCGAGCACGCGGTCAGCGTATAAAACGGCAAAGCTTCTTTGTCGCCTTACTCCCCCGCGCCCGCGTTTACGGGCGCGGGGGGCGCCGGACGGACCGGGCAAGCCGAAAACCGAAGGCGCGCGCCGACGGCTTTACGAAAACGAGTAAAAACCATTTTGAGAGGAGCCAATAACATGGAATACATCAGTGAACGGGAGATCGATCACATTACGAGCGAAACGGGCCGGCTGCTTGCCGGGGAAAAGAAGATTTGGGTCACGATCCTGCCCGTAAACGGGGAGCCCTTTTGGGAGGGCGGCGTGAACGGACACTTTTTCCGCATTAAGACGAACGTCCCCGTGGAGGTTCCCAAGAGTCTTGCGGACGTAATCGCCCGCAGCAGCCGTCTCCGCGCGGAGAGCGAAAAGGCCGTGCGCGCGTTTTGCCGCGACGGCGGCAAGCGCGTAGGCTGAGGAGGCGCGCTATGACGCTGCTGGAACTTCTCACCGCCGCGCTCGAGCAGCTTGGCCGCGCGACCGACGCGCAGACCATCGAGCTCTGGCGCGATAAGCTCACCCGCTATCTCAACGACGCGATGATCGACGCAGCGAGCGCCGCGCAGCCCCGGCGCACGGACCCGGTGACCGTTTCAAGCGGCACGGTGGACACGGCGGAGCTGCCGCGCGGCTGCGTAAAGGTGCTCGCTCTCACCCGGGACGGCACGCGCGTCGCCTTTTACTACGGCGTGGGCACGGGGCTGCTCCATGTGCCGGGCGTGCCGGACGGCCCCGCATGCATCACCTACCGCTTCCTGCCGAAGGAGCTGCGCATCGATACGGACGTGCCCGACCTGCCCGCGCACGCGCACAGCCTGCTTGTGACCTACGCCGTGGCGCGGGAGCGCGCCATGGGGGACGCAGCCTCGCTCAGCGCGGCGCGTCAGTGCTTCGAGCTCTACCGCGAAGGGCGCCGCAAGCTGCGCCGGGATATGGGCGAGGCCGATTCATACCGCATCGAAAACCGATATGGGGAGGGCTGAACCGTGGCCTTTGTGCGATACTGCATTCCCTCGTTTTTAGGCGTCAACCAGTCGGTCTGCGAAAACGATCTGCCCGCCAATGAAAGCCCGGACGCGGAAAACATGGATACGGACGGCGGGCGGCTCTCCGTGGCCAGGGGCTATGTCCGGCACGGGCCGCCCGCGCACCCGGCGGGCGAAGATTGCCGCAGGCTGTATATAAAAAACAGCAGCGGCGCGCTGGATTTTATCGTGACCGCGCGCACGGGGCTTACGCTCTTTCGGCACGGCGGCACAGGCTGGGAAACGCTCGCCGGCTACGCGACGGATTGCGAAGACCCGGCGGCGTTCGATTTTCAGCGCGTCAAGATCGGCGCGACGGAATACCTGCTCGCCTCAAACGGCGCGCAGCAACTGCGCAAATGGGACGGGCAGGCCGCCTCCGCCGCGCTCTTTGGCAGCGCCGAGGCACTTTCCGACATGCCGCTGCGCTTTATGGAGCTCTATTACAACCGGCTCTTTGCGGCGGGCGACCCCGCGCACCCCGCGCGGCTCTATTGGAGCATGGCGCCGGGCGGTACGCGCAGCATGGAGGATTTTTCAAACGATCCGGCCAGCGAAAACACCTCGGGCGGCCATGTGGAGGTTGGCGCGGACTCCGATCCCATCACGGGGCTGTTCGCGCTGAGCAACCAGCTCGTGATCTGGAAGCGCAATTCGCTCTACGGGCTCTTGGGCGACCGGCCGGCCAACTACCGCCTCTACCCCGTGAACGCGGAGATGGAGCGGCTCCCGCACACGGCCTGCGTGCGCTGCGGCGACGTGCTGTATGTGCTCTCCGGCGGGGGGCTTTCCTGCTACGACGGGCAGACCGTGCGCAGGCTCTCCGACGCGTCCAAGGCGCGCGGTATCCTCGCGCGGGCGGCGCTTTCCCGCTGCACGGGCGCCGCCTGCCGCGACCGGCTCTATTTTGCCGTCGCGCTCGACGGCGCGGAGCAAAACAACGCCCTTCTTGTTTACGATCTGGCCCGCCGCTGCTATATGCTGCGCACCGGCTTTACGGTGACGGATCTCTGCGCCGCCGACGGCACACTCTACCTGCTCACAGGCGAGGGCCTGCTCTGCCGCTTTAACGAGGGCGAAAGCTACGACGGCGCGCCCATCCGCGCCTATTGGCGCACGCCGGAAACGGATATGGGCTCCAAGGTGGCGCAAAAGCAGCTTAAAGAGCTCTATTTGCGCGGCAGCGGCGGCATCCTCGCCGTGGAGGCCACGGCGGGCGCGGACAGGGTGTTTTACGAGCGTATCATGCCGAAAAACAGCCGGGGCGTGCTGGAAGCGCCGCTTTCGGGCGACGGACGGGCCTTCAGCTTCACGCTTTCAAACGAGGGCGGCTCGTGCTTTACCATCGAGGGCGGCGTCGAGCTCCTTTGCGATGCGCAGCGCCGCATTCTGTAAGGAGGCGGCTATGGCGTACGAAGCAAGCGGTATGGCGGCGATGTTCCCCATCTATCTTTCCCGGCTGCGCGACGAGGCGCTTTCCCGGGACGATTACGACATCGCCGTGGCGCAAAACGAGGTCAACCTAAACCAGAATCTGGAAACGATATGCCAGAAAATTCTCGAGCTCGAGGCGTATCTTTCCCAATCTCAAGCATAACGGAGGAAGCAAGATGATCAAAAGAAATAGCATTGGAGGCGGTCGGTTCGTATCGCCTCCGCGCACAATCGGCGGAAACCTGGGCCGCGCCCTCCTGCACAGTCTGGGCCTGCTGGGCGGCGGCACGGGCGCGGGCACGGGCGCGGGCACGGGCGGCGGCTCCGGCGGGGGCTCCGGCAGCGGCTCCGGCAGCGGCTCCGGCAGCGGCTCCTGCAGCGACTCCGGCGGCGGCTCCGGCGGCAGCGCGCAAACCATGGAAAGCCTGTTTCAGAAGTTTTTGGAGCTGTACAAGCCCGAGCTGCTGGAATATGAGCAGGCGTCCGAGGAATCGCTGCGCAAGGGCATTGCGGACTGGCTGCGGCCCGGCTACGACACGGCCATTGAAAACCGGCGCGACCAGACCGATACCTACCACGCGGAACTCGACGCGGACGCGATTTCCCGCGGCATGGGCGCGTCCACCTATGTGACGGACGTGAAGGCGCGGCAAAAGGACGCGGAAGCGCGGGATGTACGCACGCTGGAAAGCGACTACACGGCCACGCTGGCCCAAAGCCTCTCCTCCGCGCTGGAAAACGAGCGCGAACGGGCCTTTGAAACCGAAAAGATCAATAACGAGCGCCTAAGCGAGGCGCGCCAAACCGCCTACAATGCCGCGCTGGCCCTGTACACGCGCGGTCTTGACAGCGCCTCGCGCGCGTCCTCCGGCTCGGGCGGGAGCGGGCGCGGCTCCTCGGGCGCGGCGGCTGCGGCTGCGTCAACAAGCGCCGATAATGTGGAGGCGTTCCTCCGCGGCCTGACGCCCGAGCAGCGGCGGGGCGTATACGCGGCGGCGGGCGAGCAAAACCGCAACTACCGCGACGAAATCATCTCCTCGGTCGGCGTGACAGGCTATCTAGCGCTGCAGCAGCGGTATCCGTCGTATAAGTAAGGCGGCGGAGCGGGTTTCCGCCTTTTCTTTCCGGCAGAAAAGCCTGCTTGAACGAAGGGCGTAAATATGCGCGGAACAGAGGTTTGTGCGGGGTGCAGATTTGCGCCCCGCACATTATGATATGCCTGCGGGCAAAAAATGCCGAGGGCGGATTGGGCGCGGGTGCAATGCGCGGGCGTTTATGGTATACTTTTTTAATAGCGGCGGCTCGTTTTGATCGCGGGGAAGCGCCGCAGGTCAATTCACCGCGAAGGAGAAGCCGCGTGCGACTGCTTTTGATTGAAGACGATCCCGATTTGACCGCCGCCCTCAAGCTCCACCTAACCGGCGCGGGCTATGGCGTGGACGCCTGCGCGGACGGCGGCGGCGCGGACTATTATCTGAAAAGCGGCGGCTACAGCGCCGTGGTGCTGGACCGCCTGCTGCCCGGCAGGGACGGGCTTTCCATTCTGGCCGAAATGCGCGCGCGGGGCGACATGACCCCTGTTCTCATGCTCACGGCGCTCGATTCCGTGGCGGATCGCACGCGTGGGCTGGACACGGGCGCGGACGATTATCTTGGCAAGCCCTTTGCCATGCAGGAGCTGCTTTCCCGCATACGCGCCCTGCTCCGGCGGCCAGGCGTCCTTCGCGAAACGGACGCGCTGACCTTCGGCGGCCTCACCCTCCGGGTGCGCCAGTGCAGCCTGCATTCCGGGTCCGGGGAGCAAAGCCTTTCACGCAAGGAAACGGCGGTGCTGGAGCAGTTTTTTGAGAACCCCGACCGCGTTTTGTCGCGCGCGGAGATTCTAACGCGCGTGTGGGGCGGCGACGAGACCGTGGAGGACGGCAATGTGGACAATTACATCTACTTCGTCCGGCGGCGGCTGAAGGCGGCGGGCGGCGCGGCCCATATCAAAACCGTCCACGGCGTGGGCTATCAGCTCATGAGCGGAGGCGGCTGATGGAAGAAAGGCGGCTGCGCGCGCATCTTGTGCGCATCTATATCGTTACCGTGGCGGCGGTGCTTTTTGCGGTGCTGTTTGCGATGGCGCTGCTGTTTAACCGGGACGCCGCCGCCCGCAGCCGGGAAAGCTTTTCTACGCTCCTGTTCGCGGTAACCGATCAACTGCGCAACGACGCTTCCGTGAGCCATGCCGGGCTTCGCACGCTGGAGCAGGAAAACCGCCTGCTGCTGTCCCTGCGGGAAAATGGGCGCGCGCTTTTGTTTAACAGCGCGGACAGCGCGGAAAAGCGGGCGGTCTTTGCGCGCGTGGAGGCGCTCGCGCGCGCGGACGGCTGCGCGCTTTCCATGCCGCCGCTTACAAGCAGGCGGTATACCAGTTCGATCTACGCCTTTTCGGAGGGCCGCGTTTCCTATCTGGGCGCGGTGAGCATGCTGCCCTTAAACGGGGGCTATTGCACCATTACGATGGCGCAGCGGGTCTCCGCGCCGGGCGCGGAGAAAATCGCGCCGCTTTTTGCCGGCTATATAGCCAGCCTCCTGCTGCTGAGCGTGGTGGGCGTAAGGCTCATCGACCGCGCGCTGCTGCCCGCCGTGGAAAGCCGAAAGCGGCAGACACGCTTTGTGGCCGCCGCCTCGCACGAGCTCCGTTCGCCGCTTTCCGTGATTGCGGCAAACGCCGCCACCATCGCGGCGCGCACGGACGCGGCCGAGCAAGCGGCGGCGGCCATCGAAGGCGAATGCGCGCGCATGTCACGGCTGATTGGCGATATGCTGCTGCTCGCCTCCACCGACGCAAAGGACTGGCCCGTCAAGCTTGCCGCCGTCGAAGCCGACACCGTATTGCTCAACGTATACGAGCGCTACGCGCCGCTTGCCGCCGCGCGCGGCTGCGCGCTCAAGCTGTTTTTGCCCGAAGCGCCGCTCCCCCGCGTGGCGGCGGACGCGGAGCGCCTTGGCGAGGTGCTTTCCATTCTGCTGGACAACGCGCTTGCCTACGGCGTTTCGGAGGAAAGCCGCGTGCTGGAGCTTGCGGCGCGGCCCCGCGCAAGGGGTGTATCGCTGACGGTTACGGATCACGGCAAGGGCCTGACGGACGCGCAAAAGGCGCAGGTCTTCGAGCGCTTTTACCGGGGGGACGCTTCCCGCAAGGAAAAGCAGCATTTCGGGCTGGGCCTGTCCATCGCGCAGGAACTGATCCGGCTGCAAAACGGGCGGCTTACCGCGGAGGACACGCCGGGCGGCGGCTGCACCTTCCGCGTTACGCTTTTTTCGCCCTGAAGATGCCGTTGCAGCCCATGACGGTGCGCGCCCAAGGGGGCGCTTTTTTTGTTTTGGGGCGCGCGGCCGCCTTTATGGATTCTTATGCCGGTCTTCACCTTTTCTTCATATCTGTTAGAGGATTTTTAGAGATTTGACTGCTAGAATGAAGCCGTGACAAGAAAAGGAGCCGTTTGTATGGAAAACACCCACAAAACGCTTGCAAGGCTGGCGCGCGCCGGGCTGTGGATTGTGCTGGCCGGCTACGCGTTTGTGCTCGTGAAAATTATTCTGCTCAAATACGGCCTCGGCGCGGGGCTGCGGTCGTTCAATTTCGTACCCCTCCGCTTCGTTTGCGAGCTGCGCGCGCCCTCGACCTCGCTGGACGTGGTTTTAAAGAACGTATTGGGCAACTTCGCCATCTTTATCCCGCTGGGCATGCTCGCGCCCGCGCTCTTTTCCCGCGTAAACGTCTGGTGGAAAAGCGTCTTGCTCGGCTTTTGCGTGAGCGCGCTTTTTGAGCTGCTGCAATGCGTCTTTGGGCTGGGCGCGACGGACGTGGACGATCTGCTGCTCAATACGCTGGGCGCCGCGGCGGGCGGCGGCTTGTACTTCGGCGCGCTCGCGTGCCTTCGCGCGGAATGGAAAACGCGTCTTGCCGCGTTCGCATTTTTGTGCGCGTTCGGGCTGCTCGGCGTACTCGCCCTGTGGCTTTATGCGCCCTCCGAGCTGCCGCGTCAGGTGGAGCGGGTCAACATCGAGGTTCTTGACGGGCTCGAGCTTGCAAGCGCCGCCGCGTCCGTCACCGTCGACGCGTTCGACGCGGAGGGCTTTCACTGCCGCGCGCCGGAGAGCGAAGTGGCCGAGGCGAGCGCCGTAAGAACCGATTATCCGCTCAGGGAGGACGCAAAGCTTTATTTGCAGAGCATCTCCGCCCAGTACTCTCCCAACGGAAACGTTCAAAAGACGATTTGCAGCTACAGTGCCGCCGAGCCAAGCGATATAACGCGTTTGCTGGAGGCAAACGGATACGTCTTCGCCGATTTATGGCTGGACGAAGCCGGGGCGTGCACGATTGCCGTATTGACCGAGTATCTAAACTGAAAGCGAGGATGAAAGCGATGAGAAAAATCACCAAATATCTTTCCGCCGTGCTGGCGGCGCTGCTGGCGCTGGGCATGCTTGCGGGCTGCAAGAGCCCGGAGGAAGCAGCCGTGCCGGACGGCGTGGACGTGCTGGCCGTGGGGCGCTATGTGGAAAGCGAAGTCACGCTGCCGCTGCCCGAGGGCGTGCAAAACCAGATGCTGCTGGGCCTGCGCGAGGAAAACGGCGTGCGCACTGCGTTTACCTGCACGGGCCAGGGCGACGAGGAGGATTTCCGCTTCCTGTATTACCGCCACAGCTTTGCCGCAGACGGCACGGTGACAACGACGGAGGAAGCGTGGCTTAATGACCTCGCGCCCCTTGGCGGCAACGAGATGCACGTGGCGGCAAGCGGCGGCGCGCTGTATATGTGCTTTTCCGATTATGACGAAAACGGACGCTCCGTGGGGCATGTTCTCGTAAGCCGGGACGATGGCAAAACCGGTGTGGAACTGACCGGCAGCGGCCTTGCCTCCCTCGGCACAATCACAAATATGGGCGTGCTCGACGACGGGAAGATCGCCGTGGGCAGCTTTTACGACGGCTCGCTGTTCCTGCTCGATGCGGAAGGGAATACCCTCGCCGAGCTGGAATCCGGCAGCCGGGGCGGCATCTCGGGCAGCGCCGCGGGCGGAAGCTATGTGGCGTTTGCGGTGAACACAAACAACCTTGTGCGCGTGTACAACGCCACAGACGGCAGCTACGCGGATTATGGCTTTGCCTTCCCCGAAAACGACTCGACCCAGTTGGCCGTTTCGGCGGACGGCGCGGTGTACCTGCTCAACCAGACGGGCCTGTACCGCCACGCGGCGGGCGGCGCGCTGTGGGAAAAGCTGGTGGAGGGCGCGACCAGCACCTTTGGCCTGCCCGATTTTTACGCGAGCCTTCTTTGCCTGATGGACGGCGGCGCGTATCCCATCGTATACACAAGCGATTTATCGCGCCTTCTGGCCTACCGTTACGACGAAACGGCAAGCGCCGCGGCCGATAAGGAGATCACCGTTTTCTCCCTGCGAACAAGCGACACCGTGCGGCAGGCCATTGTGGCCTTCAACCGCACGCGTCCCGACGTGAAGGTGAGCTATACCGTCGCCATGGAGGGCGCGTCCGGCGGCACGGAGCAGGATTACATCAAGGCGCTCAATACGGAGCTGCTGGCCGGCACCGGGCCGGACGTGCTGCTGCTCGACGGCCTGCCCGTGGATTCCTACATCGAAAAGGACGTGCTCGCTGACCTGACGGAGACGGTGGCGGGCGGCGAAAGCATCCTTGCAAACATCCGCCTCGCTCCGGCGCAAAGCGGCGGGCTCTACGCCGCGCCCACGGGCTTTACGCTACCGCTGGCCGTAACGCTGGGCGGCACGGAAGCGACCTACGAAAGCCTTGCGTCTCTTTCCGACGCGGCGGAAAGCGCGCAGGAAACGAAGCTCCTTGCCAAGTGCGCCTTCAACTACAAAACGCTCGCGCTGTACCTGCTTAAATACTACGGCGGGAGCTTGACGGGCGGCGACGCGGCCACGGTCACGGCCTTTTTGCGGGACGCAAAGCGCCTTTCCGAGGCCACGGGCTGCACGGAGCGCATGGGCGACGGCTGGGAGGCGCTCAAGGACATGCCGCAGGATGAAATGTATGAATATTTCAGCGACTATATCGGATCGCCTCAGGTGTTCGCGTGCGCGTCGGGCTTTGCGCAGGATATCCTTTCGCACCCCCTGACCTCGGTTCGCGCCTGCATGGAACCGCTGGCGTACGCCAAAATGGCGGGCGCGGCGCTTGTCTCCGTAAACGGGCAGTTTGTGCCAACGGGCGTTGTGGGCGTCAACAAGGCCAGCGCCGAAATGGAGGCGGCAAGCGCGTTTGTGCAGGCGCTCCTCTCCTACGACGCGCAGGGCGGCAATCAGTATTCCGCGCAATTCCCCGTCAACGAGCGGGCCCTTGCCGAAATGCTCTCCTTTGAAGATCTGGATAGCAGCAGCGGTTTTATGCTCAACGACGGCGGCGACTTTATGGCGAAATGGCCGGAAAAGGCGCAGCGCGAGCGGCTTGGCGCGCTCATCGCCACGCTCGATACCCCCATTGTGGAGGACGCGGCGCTCACCGGCATGCTCCTGCCCGAGCTGACGGCCTGTTTAGACGGCTCGAGCAGCGTGGAGCAGACGGCGGAGAAGATTCTGAGCCTGCTTGCCACCTACCTCTCTGAATAACCGGGAAACGGCATGATGCTTACGGAAACGAAAAAAAGGAAGCGCCGGCTGCGGGAGGCGGGGACGGCCCTCGCCTTCCTGCTGCCGAGCCTTGCGGGCATGGTCTTCCTGTTCCTTCTGCCGACGGCGGATGTGGTGCGGCGCTCGTTTTTCTCCGCGATGGGCAATTCGTTCGCCGGGCTGGAAAACTACAAAACCGTTTTGACCAACGCGTCCTTCCATCTCGCGCTGCGCAATACGGGCCGCTTCCTGCTCATCTGCATTCCGCTGCTGCTCGTTTCTTCCCTGCTTGTGGCGTTGCTGCTGTACAAAAGGACGCGGCTGCAAAACCTCTTTCGCACAAGCTTCCTTCTGCCGCTTGTCGTGCCCGTTACGAGCGTGGTGCTCATTATCCAGACGGTGTTTTCCAAAAACGGGCTGCTTTCCGCGCTCTGCGCGGCTCTGGGCAAAGCGCCGGCGGATTGGCTCAGCAGCGAGTATGCCTTCCTTGTGCTGGTGGCCTGCTATCTTTGGAAGAATCTGGGCTACAACGTGATCCTCTGGATGGCGGGCCTTTCGGCCATTCCCGATTCGCTGTATGAGGCGGCGCGGGTGGACGGCGCAAACGAACGGCGCTGCTTTTGGTTCATCACATTGCCGCAGCTCCGCGGAACCCTCTTTGTCACGGCCGTGCTCGCGCTGATCAACTCCTTTAAGGTGTTTCGCGAGGCGTATCTTGTGGCGGGACGCTATCCGCATTCGAGCATCTACATGCTCCAGCATGTGCTGAGCAACTGGTTTACGAACCTCGATATGCAAAAAATCAGCGCGGCGGCGGTGCTGCTCATGGCGGGCATTCTCCTTGCCGTGGTGCTGGTGCGGCGGCTCTCCGGCGCAAAGGAGGACGCGGAATGACAATCGGAACGAAAAGGCGAAGCCTCAAAAGAAGCCGCCCGCTCTCCTTCCTGCTGCTCTTCCTCCTCGCGCTGCTTGTGTGGACGCCGCTTGCCATGCTGCTAAGCGGCGCGCTGACGCCCACCTCGGAAATCCGCGAGCGGCTTTCCGGCGTGCTGGGCGCGGGCAGCGAGCTGGCAAGCTGGCGTTTTCTGCCGCAGCGCGTCACGCTCAAGCATCTTGTTGAGCTGCTGCTGGATACGCCCGCCTTTTACCGGGTGTTTTGGAACGCCTGCGTGCAGGTGCTGCCGGGGGTTTTGGGTCAGCTTTTGGTGGGCGCGCCCGCCGCCTGGGCGCTTTCGCAATACCGCTTTCGGGGCAGGCGGCTGCTGAACTGGCTCTATATCCTGTTGATGATTCTGCCCTTTCAGGTGACAATGGCCTCGAGCTATATTGTGCTAAACGCGCTCCACTGCGTGGATACGCCGCTTGCCATCATTCTGCCCATGGTGTTTTCGGCGTTCCCGGTGTTCATCATGACCAAATTCTTTGGGAAGATTCCCAAGGACATCCTCGAGGCGGCGCGCATCGACGGCGCGAGCGAATGGAAGCTGTTTTTCACCGTCGGCCTGCCGCTCGGTTTGCCGGGGGTGCTCTCGGCGGCGCTGCTGGGCTTCGTGGAGGGCTGGAACGCGGTGGAGCAGCCCATCACCTTCCTCAAAACGCCGTCGCTGTATCCGCTCTCGGTGTTTTTGCCCGCAACCTCTGTGGAGAACGCGGGCGTATCCTTTGTGGCGGCGCTGATTACCCTGCTGCCGGCGGTGCTGATTTTTCTCTTTGGACAGCAATATCTGGAACAGGGCATCCTTGCCTCGGGACTGAAGGAGTAACGTTTGAAAGCGCGCTCTTTCAAACCTACGCGTTGCAGATTTTGCCGCCAACGCGAAACCAGCCCCAACTCCAAACGCAATTTGCACATTGCGTTAGAAAGGATGGACATATGTATGGAAATAAACAATCCGGCGGAAACGCCCCGGAAAAGGACTCTCGCAAGGCGCGCGGGCGTGGCGCTCGCCTGGTTTCTCGCGGCCATGCTCGCGCTGGGCTATTTAAGCCGCGCCATATCGGAGGCGCTCAAGGCGGAGGTGAGCGTGGGCTACGCGGGCACGGGCACGCTGGATGAAAGCGTGGAGGGCACGGGCGCGTGGGAGGCGGGCGAAAGCCGGCTTTACACGACCTATTACACGCGGCGCATTACGCGGCTGTATGTGCGTCCCGGGCAAATGATCGCGGAGGGCGACCCGCTCTTTGCCTACGACGTGGCCACGGTGGACGGCGGCAAGGAGGTTTCCGACCGAACCGTGCGCGCGGCGCAAAAGGCCCTCGACAAGGCGGAGGCCGCGCTGGAAAACGCCATTGACCCCGCCTATGCGCAATGCGTCGCGGAAAGCGCCGCGCAGGCGCTCGCCTATGCAAGGTTTACCCACGCGCAGACCTACGCCCTCCAAAATGGCGGCGTGGTGCGCGCGACCTTTTCGGGGCTGTTGATCAAGTGCAACATAAGCGCGGGCAAAGCCACGCAGGCCGGCGTGACGGGCTTTGAAATCGCGCCCGGCGGCCTTGCCTTCACCCTGACCGTAACGGAAAAGGAAGCGGAGCGCATTGCGCCTGGCGACGCGGTTACGCTCCTCAACGGCGAGGGCAGGGAGGAAAAGCAGACCCTGACTGTATCCGAAATTCGCTTGCCGGACGCGGAGGGCGCCGTGACCGTCGTTTGCGAGGGCGACGGCGGAAAAGAGCGGCTCATCGGCGCAAAGCAGGCGTGGAAGATCAAAAAGCAGTCGGAGCGCTACAATACCTGCGTGCCGCTCGCCGCGCTCCGTCAAAGCGGGCCCGATACCTATTATGTGCTCCTGCTCGCGGAAAAGGAAACCATCCTCGGCACGCAGCTCGTCGCAAAAACGCAGGAGGTGCGGCTGCTTGCCCGCGACAGCCGCCGCGCCGCCGTCGACGCAGGCCTAAGCGAGCGGGACAAATTGATTACGACAAGTTCCAAGGAGCTTAAGGACGGCGATTTTGTGGTGATTCCCGATGCGTAAGCGCGTGTGGCTTATCCTCCTGCTTGCCTGCGGCTTGGCGGCGCTGTTTATAAAGACCCTGCTTTGCGCCGGGGCGCTCACAGGCGCGTACGGCGGCTTAAGCGTGCGCATTTGCGATACGCCCGTGCCCGGCGCAAAGCTGAAGCGGCTGCTTGCCGCGGAGGCAAACGGCGCGGTTGCCTGCACGGCTGCCTGGACGCGCGGCCAGCCCTGCACGATCGCCGCGCCCGCCATGCAGACGGCAGCCACCCTGCGCCCCATCGCCGTATACGGCGACATGCGGCAAATCGCGCCCATGACGCTGCTCTCCGGGAGCTTCCCGGCCGAGGACGATTACGCGGGCTGCCTGCTCGACGCGGAGAGCGCGCAAACGCTTTTTCGCTCCGTGGACGTGGTCGGCGTGCGCGTGGAAATAGGGGGCGAGGCGTATACGGTGCGGGGGGTCGTGAAGGGCGGCGAGGCCATGGCGCTCCTCCGCCGCGCAGACGCTTCCTATGAAAATCTGGAGCTTGCGCCCCAAAAGCTTTCCTCCGGCAAGGCGGACGCGGAGGCGTTTCTCTATAAATACGCGCTCTCCGGCGACTATGCTCTTGTGCAAAGCGGGCTGTACGCCCGCGTTCTTTCGGGGCTTGCCCCGCTGCCCGCCGTCCTGTTCGCGGCGGCCGCCTGTATCGGGCTGCTGCGCGCGGCGCGGCGCAGGGGCGGGCGGAGCGCCCTGCTGTTGCTTTTGCCGGCTGCCGCCTGCGCCGCTGGGGCATTCCTCCTGTTGCGGGCGACGTTCTATTGGCCGCAGGCCTTTTTGCCCACAAAGTGCTCGGATTTCGCCTTTTGGGGCAAGCTGATCGACCGCTGGCAAGCGGCGTGGCGCGCCATGAGCCTGATTACGCCCCTGCCCAAGGACATGCAGTTCTTTAGGGCCATGCGGGCGGCGCTCTTGCAGACGGCAATCGTTTCGCTTTTGTGCGCTTGGCTTTCCGGGCTTGTTTTTCGCCCGTCGCGGGGCGTACAAGCGAAAAGAATAGGGGATAAGAACGGAGACTTGTCAGCATGAAAAAATGGATGAAGGGCGTATGCTGGGGCTTGTTTGCCTATTACCTGCTCATTCTTGTGTGGATTATCGTGTTCAAAATGCACTTCTCCCTTTCGGGACTGGATCGCTTCCGGGGCGTGAACCTCGTGCCGCTCGGCGCGTCCGCGCTCGTGAACGGGCGCGTGGACTGGACGGAAATCGCGAATAACGCGCTCATTTTCTTCCCCTTCGGCGTATATCTGCGCATGCTGCGGAGCAAATGGCCGTTTTGGGCGCGGCTATGTATCATCGCGGGCGCGGGTCTTTTGCTCGAGGCGCTGCAATACGCGCTTTGCGTGGGCGCGTCGGACATGACCGATTGGCTCGCCTACCTGCTGGGCGGCGGCGCGGGCATGGGCGCGTACGCGCTACTGCTGCAGCCATGCAAAACGGAGGAGCGGACGAACCGTCTCTTTTTCTTTCTTGCGCTTTGCTTCACCCTCCTTGCAACGGCGCTTTTGGCGCTGCTGTTGCTGGTAAACGCCTAGGCGAAGCAAAAGAACCCAATTCCGTCGCGCAAACGGCGGTTTTTTCTTAAAAATGCGTATTTCCGCGCGGCAAAGCGCATGCTATAATCATAGCATGGATACGATTTATTTGCTTTTGTTATTGGTCGTTATGGGGCTCAGCCTCGCGGCGCAGAGCAAGGTGCAGCGGGTGTTTAACCGCTATGCCCAGCAGCCCTCCGCGCGGGGCCTCGCCGCCAGCGAGGTGGCGCGGCAGCTATTAAGCAAGCACGGCAGCGGCGTGCAGATTATGCCCGTGCAGGGCTCGCTTACGGATCATTTCGATCCGAGAACGGGGCAGGTGGGCCTAAGCGCGAGCGTATACGGCTCGAGCTCCATCGCGGCCGTCGCGGTGGCCGCGCACGAGATCGGGCACGTGCTGCAATATCAGGAAGGCTACGGCCCCATCCGGCTGCGCAATTCGCTCCTGCCCGTGGCAAGCTTCGGCTCGCAGGCCGCGCCGTGGATCGTCATCCTCGGCCTCGCGCTGGGCTTTCGGCAGCTTGCGCTGGTGGGCGTGGTGCTCTACGGCGCGATGCTCGCCTTTCAGGTGCTCACCCTGCCGGTGGAGTTTAACGCCTCAAGCCGCGCGCTGCGCATGCTCGAGGAGGGAAATTACATTTCCTACGACGAGTCGGACGCGGCGAAAAAGGTGCTGAATGCCGCCGCCATGACCTATGTGTACGCCGCGCTGGCCTCGCTTGTCAGCTTCCTGCGGCTTCTTTCCATCGCAAACCGAGGGCGGAACCGGCGCTAGGGCAAGGCCGCTACGCTTCGTCCACCGGCGCAAAGCCCCGGCCCGTTAGCCACGCCGCGCTCATATCGAGCCAGCGCGTAAGGCCCTCGGACACGGCGGGGATCGCGTCGAGCTGGTACACGGCCGCGTCGGCCGTGGAGAGCCCGTGCGGCCCCTTTTCAAAGATATGCAGCGAAAACGGCACGCCCGCGTCCGCATAGGCCTGCGCAAGCAGGAGGCTGTTTTGCACGGGCACGGAGCCGTCCTCGCGCGTGTGCCAGATAAAGGCGGGCGCGGCGTCCGCTCCCACGCAATTTTCCAGAGAAAGCGAAGCAATGAGCGCCTCGTCCTCGCCGCAGAGGGCTTCAAACGAACCCCTGTGCGCGCGCGGGCCGCTCGTTACGACGGGATAGCAGAGCACCGCCGCGTCCGGCCGCGCCGCGGGCCCCGGGCCCAGCGCCGAATGGAGCGTATCGGAGCCTGCAAGGAGCGCGAGGCAGCCCGCCAGATGCCCGCCCGCCGAAAAGCCGCACACCGCCACGCGGCCCGGCTCGACGCGCAGCGTTTCCGCCTCCGCGCGGATATAGCGCATGGCCATGCCCGCCTCGATAAAGGCCTCCGGGTAGCGCGCGGGCGCGACGGCATAGTCCAGCACAAAGCAGGCAAAGCCCGCCGCCAGATAGCGCAGCGCGATGGGCTCCGCTTCGCGCGCGGACACGAAGAAATACCCGCCCCCGGGCACGATGAGCATGGCGGGCCAGCGGCGGTGCGGAAAGCGTGTTTGTATGCCGTCCGGCAGATAGCAGCGGAGCGTGCCCTTGCCGTTTTCGCCGCGCGCGCGGCCGCAAAATTCGTATAGATCGACGTCCTGATAGCGCATACTGTCTTTTCCTCGTTGATTTTATTACCATCCTTTTCTTTTCAGGAGAAATGAAAAGGATCAAAAGAAAAGCCCTACCTCCCGTTTTCGCTTGATGTGCCGCAACACGGCAAAGTACGCGTTACTGCGCATTCTTGCCCCGCTTCAGCTCCTCCACGGCACGGAGAATCTCCGGCACCGCCTCAGCCATCAGCTCCTCGTAAAAGCCCTCGTATTCATAGCACACGTCCTCGCCCGAATCGAGGCGGCGGACATAGTTGTCCAGCAGCGCAAAGTCCTTTTCGTACGCGTGGAAGGAGTTCGCACGGTGCGTATAGCCGCCCACGGACACGCCCAGCTCCTCCGCGATGCGCTTTTGCAGCATGATAAAGGCAAAGGCGTTCATAAAGGTGGCCTCGGCCGCGTCGTTGCTGCGCATAAGAACTTTGCACTCCAGCGCGTTGTTGCGAATAAAGAACTGCATGTGCTGGAGGCAGGCCGGATGGCGCGTGCGCCTGTCGAAGTCCTTATCGCGGATATCGATGACCGCGCGGCGCGAATCGGGCGTGCGGCGCAATTCCTCCGCCACAAACGCCGTTTGATCGCCGATGCGGTCGTGATAGGTATAATCAAAGCCCCTGCCGATTTCAAAATCCAGCAGCCCGTCGAGCATTTCCATCACGTACTGCTGCAATTCCCGATGCCCGCCGATATACAGCTTGGAGATCATGGGCTCTCTCAGCGGCTCGAGCACGCACATGGTCATGGACGCTTCCTTCTGCTTCTGGTCATAATCGGCGCAGCTTAGAATCTCGCCCTCGCTTTGCAGCGCGCGCAGCGCCGCGTGGTACGCCTCTGGCAGCGTACGGCCCTTGACAAACAGTTCCTTCATAAATATGCGACCCCCTTGCGTGGTTTTTATCCGTGTTGGGGCTACTTGCGCGTGCGGCCCCGCGCGCGCTTGTGCGCGCCGATCATGCCGGGCTTGGGCGCTTCCTTTTTGCGCTCCACGTCCGCCCCGGACAGCCGGCGAATCTCGTCGCGGAGCTTGGCGGCCTCCTCGAAGGCGAGCTCGCGGGCAGCCGCGCGCATTTGCTCGGTAAGGAGCGCGACGCGCGCCGCGCGTTCCGCATCGGACATCTGCTCCTCCGCGCTCTCCACGCGCGTGGTGATGGCGAAGGTGTCGCGCACAGCCTTTTTGATGCTCTGGGGCGTAACGCCGTGCGCCTCGTTGTACGCCCGCTGCTTTTCTCGGCGGCGGGACGTTTCGTCCATGGCGGCGCGCATGGACGGCGTGATCGCGTCCGCGTATAATATGACCTTGCCCTCCGCGTTGCGCGCGGCGCGGCCGATGGTCTGCACAAGGCTCGTCGTGGAGCGCAAAAAACCCTCCTTATCCGCGTCGAGAATGGCCACAAGCCCCACCTCTGGCAGATCCAACCCCTCCCGAAGAAGGTTGATCCCCACCAGCACGTCAAATTCGCCCAGCCGCAGATCGCGGATGATCTCCATGCGGGGCATGGTTTCGATATCCGCGTGCATATAGCGCACGCGCTCGCCCATGCCGTCGAGGTATTCGGTGAGGTTTTCGGCCATGCGCTTTGTAAGCGTGGTCACAAGCGTGCGGAAGCCCTTCGCCTTTTGCAGCCGGATTTCGGAGAGCAAATCGTCGATTTGCCCGGTCACGGGGCGGATCTCCACCTCCGGGTCGAGCAGGCCCGTGGGCCGGATGATCTGCTCGGCCACGCGCGAAGCGTGCGAAAGCTCATATTGCGCGGGCGTGGCGGATACGCAGATCCACTGGGGGATGCGCGCCTCGAATTCGGGGAAGCGGAGCGGGCGGTTGTCGAAGGCGGCGGGCACGCGGAAGCCGTATTCGACAAGCGCGGTCTTGCGCGCGAGGTCGCCCCTGTACATGGCGCCGATTTGCGGAATGGTCTGATGCGACTCGTCCACAATGAGCAGAAAATCCTTGGGGAAATAATCGATGAGCGTGAACGGCGGCTGGCCGGGCTTGCGGCCGTCAAAATACCGCGAATAGTTCTCAATGCCCGTGCAATAGCCGATTTCGCGCATCATTTCGATATCGTAGCGCGTGCGCTCCACAATGCGCTGCGCCTCGATGGCCTTGCCCTGCTCGGTAAACTCGGCGGCGCGCGCCTCCGCGTCCCGCTCGATATCGGCGATGGCGGCCTCGATCTTATCGCGGCTCGCGGCATAGTGCGAGGCGGGGAAGATGCCGATGTGGCTGCGCTCGGCCAGCACCTCGCCCGTGAGCGCGTGAATCTCCGTAATGCGCTCGATCTCGTCGCCGAAAAGCGCCACGCGCACAAGGCGATCGGCGTAGTGCACGGGAAACACGTCGAGCACGTCGCCCCGGATGCGGAAGGTGCCGCGGCTTACGTCGAAATCGTTGCGCTGGAACTGGATATCCACAAGGCGCTTGACCACCTCGTCGCGCCCAATCTCCATGCCCTTGCGGAGAGAAACGGACATGCGCATATACTCCACCGGGTCGCCCAGCGCGTAGATGCAGCTCACCGACGCGACGATGATTACGTCCCTGCGCTCGCCCAGCGCGCAGGTCGCGCTGTAGCGCAAGCGGTCGATCTCCTCGTTGATATCCACGGTCTTTTCGATATAGGTATCCGAGGCGGCGATATACGCCTCGGGCTGGTAATAATCGTAATAGCTGACGAAATATTCCACCGCGCTTTCCGGGAAAAACTCCCGGAATTCCGCGCAAAGCTGCGCCGCAAGCGTTTTGTTGTGCGCGACGACGAGCGTGGGCTTTTGCACGCGCTCGATGACCTTGGCCATGGTGAAGGTTTTGCCGCTGCCCGTAACGCCCAGCAGCACCTGGAGCTTATCCCCCGCCAGCACCCCCGCCGCAAGCTGCTCGATGGCCTGCGGCTGGTCGCCCGTGGGCTCAAATTCGGATACGAGCTTAAATTCGTTCATGCATGCTTCCTTTTGGGGTGCGGTTTGGGTACGCCGGGGCTCCGCCCCGGGCCCCGCTTAAGGGCGTCCAATGCCCTTAAGAATCCCGTCTCTGACCGCATTTTGGGGATTGCGCAGGCGGCAGGTACGCTTTTTTGCCGCCCTAGAACTCGTAATCCACCGTGACGGAGCCCGTCCTGTGCGCGTGGATATATTGTTTGACCTCCGCGTGCGCGGGGTGGTCGGCGTATACGGCGAGGTCCGCCTTCGTTTTGAAGGTGACGATGAGGCCCAGATCGTAGCTGCGCTCGCTCCCCATAAAATCGCGCCCGGCCTCCATGGACACGATCTCGGGAATCGCCGCGGGCAGGGCCAGCAGCCGCCTTGCGGCCTCGGGCGCGGCCTCGTCCGGGTCGCGGAATTTGGTGAGTACGATGTGCTTGATCATGTTTTTCTCCTCCTGTTCGTTAAAAGCTCCGCATAACGGCCAGCAGGAGCGAATCCGTATCGCGCGCCCTGCCCTGCTTTTGCAGCGCGTCCACGCTTGTAAGCGCCGTGAGCGCGGAAATCAGCCTTGCGGCCGACATGCGGCGCGCGTTCTTGATCGTCATTTCGGCCGCGTACGGGCTGCCGCCGAGCGCCTTTTTAATGGCGGGCTCACCCATGCCGCGATCGAGAAGCTGTCTTGCGCGCAGCATGAGCCGCACGCGCCCCTCGAGAAACGCCGCCAGCCCCATGGCGCCCTCGCCGCCGCGCATAAGCCCGTACAGCTCGGTCAGCCCCGCCTTTTTGTTGCCCGCGACCAGCTTGTCCAGCACGGAAAAAATCTTGTATTCCACATTGGGCGTTACTACGGCGCGCAGCGTTTCCGCCGTGACCGGGCTGCCATAGCCGGCGTACGCCGCAAGCTTGCTCAGCGCCGTTTCAAGCGCGAGCAGATCCGTGCCCAGCATGCGCACCAGCGCGGCCGCCGTCGCGCGGTCGATGGAAACGCACGCCGCTTTGGCCCGCTTGCCGATAAACTGCACGGCGAGGCTTTCGTCGTAGGGCAAAAAGGCCACCGCACGGCTTGCCTTTTTCATGGCGGAAAGGAGCGCGTTATCGCGCCCCGCGCCCCGCTGCACAATCAATAGCAGCGCGGTTTCGGGCGTTTTGCCCACATAGGGCGCGAGCGCAGCGCCCTCCTCGGCCGCAAGCTCCCGCACGAGCACGACCCGCCGCTCGTCGAAAAACGGCAGCGTTTCGCACGCGTCGATCACCCGCGCCGCCGTGGGCGCGCGCAGGAGCGTAAGGTTCATGTCCTTTACGCCCGGGTCGAGCAAAGCAACGGCGCGCTCCACCGCGCGCTCGAGAAGATACTCCTCCGCGCCGTAGAGATAGTATGCGCCCTTTGCCGCGCCGCTTTTCAGCGCCGCGAAAAAGGCGTTGTCCTCCCGCTCGCCGTATGCCATGCGTTGATTATAGCATATTGCGGATAAAAGGGGAATGCTTTGCGCGGTATGCTTATCCGTAACGCGCGCTTGTAAGCAGAACCGTGGCAATCAGCGCCACCGCCCCCGCCGCGAGCGCCACGGGCACGGCATAGCGCGTTTTTTTTACGCCGACCGCGCCAAAGTAAAGCGCCACCTCGTAAAAGATCGTTTCCGCCGAGCCCATGAGCACGCTTGCGGCAAAGCCCTGCGGCGAGTCGGGGCCATAGCGCGAAAAAATTTCCGTAACCAGCGCCATGGAGCCGCTCCCGGAAAAGGGGCGGAGCAGCACGAGCGGCAGCAGCGCGCCGTCGAGCCCAACACGCGCGGTAATCGGGCCAAGCGCCTCAGAAAGCCACGCAAGCAGGCCCGAATCGCGCAGCGTGCGCACCGCAATCAGCATGGCCGCAAGATAGGGCAAAATGCGCACAAGCACGGGCAGCCCCTCCGCCGCGCCCTCCGCAAACGCCCCGTACACGTCCACGCGCCGCGTCAGGCCGTAGATCAGCACGCCTATAAAGAGCGCGGGCACGGCCGCGCCGCCGATTTGCGCCAATACGCTTTGCATGGCTGCCCCCCCCTATGATGCGAGCTTCCGCTGCGGCGGGTTCCCTTCTTTTCTTTTCAGGAAAAAAGAAAAGAAGCAAAAGAAAAGCCAAGATTATTCATCCATGTGATCGGTATCACGTTTTGCGCTGCTTAAGCTAATCTTTTATCATTTTGCACAGCAGAATGGCATCGCCATTTCGCAACTCGAGCTAATCTCTTATTGTTTTACAACTCGAGCTAATCTCTTATTATTTTGCACAGCAAAATGGTATCGCCATTTTGCAACTCGAGCTAATCTCTTATTATTTTACACAGCAAAATGGCGATGGTCATAGCCGCCGCGTCCGCTATAAGCGCGGGCACGAGCACAGCGCCCGGCTCGGCGCTGCCAAAGCTCATGCGTAGCGCGATTACGCCCGTGGGCACGAATTGCAGCGCGGAAGCGTTGATGGCCACAAAGCGCCACATGGCCGGGGTCGCAACGCCCCTTGCGGGCGTTTTGGCGTCCAGCGCGCGCATGGCCTCCAGCCCCAGCGGGGTCGCGGCGTTGCCCAAACCCAGCATATTAGCCGAAAGGGCCAGCGTCATCGGCCCAGCCGCCTCCCCCGCATCCGGGAAAAGCCACCGCACGGGCCGCCGCAGCGCGCGTGAGAACGCCTCCATCAGCCCCGCGCGCTTTGCCACGCCCGTGAGCCCGCAAAAGAGCAGATACGCGCCCGCAAGCTCGAGACAGAGCGTCACCGCCTCCCGCGCGCCCGCGAGCATGCTGGCAAGCGCCGTTTCCCCTCCCTGTGTGATAAGCAGCGCGCCCGTGCCCAGCGCGAGCATCGCCGTCCAGAACACCGCCATGCGCTCACCCCCTCCACACAGTCTATTTGCGGCCCGATTATGACATGAATATTAATTTTCGCGCCAAACGCTGGCCTTGCCACAGTTGTTTGATATAATCGTTTCGGTAATCCATCCCGGCCGGAAAAAAAGGAGCTTTTGCCCGTGAAACGCTGTATCGCCCTGCTTCTCGCCCTCGCGACGCTCGCGCCCCTTGTTTCGGGCTGCGCCGTCGTAACGCGCGGAAGCGACTATTGCTATAAATTTTTGGAGCATATCGTCGCCTACGAATTCGACGAGGCCTTCGACATGATCGCCGAGGCCACCAAGATTCCCGATTCCGTGCTTTCCCGGGCGGAAAAGCGCGCCCTGCGTCAGGCCGAAAAGGAGGCCGCAAACGGCACGCCCTCGCCCGAGCCTACGACGGCGCCGCTGCCCACCGACGAAGCGGGCGAGCTGCGCAACGACGTAATGAAGGACGGTTCGATCGTCGGCAGCCCCGGCGATATGCTGCCGCTCGAAAACGGCGCGACGCCCGACCCCGCGCTCGCCGGCCCGGTGGGCACGCCCATCCCGGAAACGCCTACGCCCAGCCCGGAGCCTACGCCCGCCCCCAAGGCGACCAAAACGCCCAAGCCGACCCCCACGCCCACGCCCTCCCCCACGCCCGCGCTCGATGCAAACGGCAATCCCGTGCCCAACAAAACGATTTCGCGCAAGGATTTTGTTTCCAAATACGAGAGCGTTTTCGAGGAATTGCAGCTCACCGGCATCGAATACAGCCAAACGGACGTGACCGACGGCGAGATCATCGCGTACGTGGACTATACGCTCACCTACCACAGCGAGCGCGGCGGGGAGCTTACCTACGATTTCCGCATTACGGCCAACCGCGTGGAGCATCGCTGGTGCATCGACTGGTCGCCTGCGCTCATTTTCCCCATGATGGACTGGGGCGACAATGTGCGCGTGGGTATTTTGCAGGCCAACCGCGGCGAGATTCTCTGCGACGGCGAGGCGTACGCGCAGAACGTGAGCACCATTACGGTGTTCGCCGTGCCGTCCACCATCATCTCCTACGCGCAGGAGGAAGCCAAAAAGATTGGCAAGACGGAAGCCGAGTACCCGACCACCGAGGAAATTTACGCGGAGTTCGCGCGGAAGGTGGCCGCCATTTCCGAAATGGAAACGACCGAGGAAAAGGTGGTCGAGGCGCTCAACAAGCAGCGAAACGACTTTGCCAAGCTGCAAACCTTTTTCCCGGACGAAATGAGCCTGGGGCTGGAGGAAACGCTGCTTGCCATCAAGGGCCTTTCCATCGACACGGCCAACTACGGAACCTTGCGCTACTATCCCTTCGGCACGTCGCTTTGCCATATCGTCGGCTACGCGGGCATCGTGACCAAGGAGGAAATGAAGGAATTTGAAAAAACCGGCGATACGCGCTACAACGGCGACTCGTGGCTGGGCAAATACGGCCTCGAGCAGGTCTACGAGGAAACGCTTTTGGGCACGAACGGCCGCTTTACCTATATTCAGGACAGCACCGGCGGCAGCAAGGGCATGCTCTATAAGGACGACGCGGTGGACGGGAAGGATTTGCACCTCACGATCAATCCTGAATTGCAGGAACGATTGGAGGATGTGATCGACATCACCGTGTACGATACCTCCATTTTCGGCGCGGTGGTGGTGCTCAATCCCAAAACGGGCGCGCTGCTGGCCGCCACCTCCTGGCCCGGGTTCGATCTCAACTATCTGGCCCGAGGCATGCCGGAGGACGAGTGGGAAGCGCTGAAAAACAAGGTTCCCGAAATTCCCCTCTACAACCGCTGCACGCAGGGCCTCTATACGCCCGGCTCGGTTTTTAAAACCATGACCTCCGCGGCGCTGCTGGAAACCAACACCCTCTCCGCTACGGATGTGTTCCCGGGCAACGAGGCGCAGTATATCGACGGCGACGAATGGATGCCCTCCGAGGGCTTTATGGCGACCCTCTCCGAGCGCGCCGACGCGGCCATGACCTTTGCCGAGCAGGCGCACGACCGCCCGCTGCGCCGCACGGGCAATTCGCACCGCCACACGCCCATGAACATGCTTTCGTCCATCGTCGATTCGGACAACCTGTACTTTGCCTACGGCGCGCTGCGCCTTGGCTGGACGAAGTTCGAAAAATACATGGAGCGGATTGGCTGGGGCGAGCCCATCTATTTCGAGGGCCTTGAGGTTTCCACGCCGCAGCTTTACGACAAAACCAAAAAGCAATACGATTACGACCTCGCGGTTACGGGCTACGGCCAGGGGCAGATTCTGGTTTCGCCTCTCCAGCTCGCCTGCTACGTATCCGCCTACGCCAACGACGGCAATATCATGACCCCGTATGTGGTGGATTCCATCTGGCACGCGAGCGGCACGGACTATACGCTCATCGAGCAGCGCCAGCCCAAAATATGGAAGCGCGCCTTCCAGCAATCCACCGTGGACACGCTCCTGCCCCAGCTCCGGCTCGTATGCACCGAGGGCACGGCGCGCTCGATGAACATCAGCTTTATCAGCAAGCGCCAGCTCACCGTGGGCTATACGCTCGCCGGCAAAACGGGCACGGCCGAAATTACGGACGACAAGAGCAAGGAGCTTGCGTGGTTCGTGTGCTGGCGCGACAAAAACCCGGACGGCACGCCCGTGACCGAGGAAAACGCCCGCTTGGTGTGCGTCATGCTCGAGCTGAACCTGGTGGACGGCAAAATCCCCTCGGGCACCGAAATTGCCCAGATGAAATACGATATCGCCCGCGCCATCCTCAAGGAGGACGACCTAAACTAGCGGGCGCTGCGCCCCGCTCCCGAATAATCCAAACAACTCCGCCCGGCAAAAGCTTGCCGGGCCAAGTTGTTTTTATATGTAAAAACAGGAATGAATGCATAAAACACGGTCAGAAATGGGATTCTTAAGGGCGGAACGCCCTTAAGCGGGGCCCGGGGCGGAGCCCCGGCGTACCCGAACCGTTCCCAACCGTACCCGCCCTAAATAACCCCGTTTTCCCGCAAAAAGGCGGTTACTTCCTCCGTATACGCCGCCTTGTTGTTCCAGAAGGACTGCGCGTGGGCGGAATTGGGGAACACGCGGAGGCGTTTTTTGCCGGTGCGCTTGGCCTCGTAGACCTCGTAGATCATGCGGGTGGGGACAAAATCGTCGCTGTCGCCATGGACAAAGAGCATGGGCACGCCGCCGCTTTTTGCCACCGCGTGCTTGGGAACGACATGGGGAAACCATACGCCGGTTCGGAAATAGGCCATCACGCAAGCTATTTGCAGGAAGGGGAAACGCGGCAGGTGCATATCGCGCACCGTGCAGTGCCCCAGCTCGGCATACAGATCGCTGTAGCCGCAGTCCTCTACAACAAACGCGAGCTTGGGATCGAGCGCCGCGTGCAGCATGACCGTCGCCGCGCCCATGGATTCGCCGTGCGTGCCGACGACCGCGTCCTCGCCAAAGCGCGACCGCGCCCAGTCCACAATGCAGCACAGATCCAGCGATTCAAAATGGCCCATGGTCGTGGTGGCTTTGTCTGACCGGCCGTGGTTGCGGTGATCGTAAAGAATGCAGGCAAAGCCAAGATCGCGGAAAATATCCACATATTTAACGCTTCCCGCCAGCGAAAAGCCATAGCCGTGGGCGAATATGACCACGCGCCGCCGTCCGTCGGCAAAGGAAGCGCCCTCCTTGGCGGGGATGAGCGCGCAGCAAAGCCGGTAGCCCCGGGGCGATTCCACAAAGAATTCCTCGCGGCGGTATTCGCCGTCCCACTTGGCGCGGTCGATCCGGCCCCGTTGCACCTCCGCGTCGAACATTTCTTTCGGGCCGGGCCGCTTGGGCGCCACCACGGTGCCGCACAGCCGCCAGCTTGCCGCAAGTATCACGAGTAGGCCGATCACGAGCAGGCCAAGCAAAATCCACATTGCGAGCATACCGCTGCCTCCTTCCAATCACGCCGCCGGCCATGCGCAAGGACGCGCAGGCCCGCTGCCTTTATTATACGCCACGCCGCAAAAAAATGCCAGAAGACGCGGCGTTTTTTCGCACATTTGATAAGGATGGGCGGGCTATGGTATACTAAACGGTATGAATAAGGAAACCGGGGCGCGCTGGGCGGGCCGCATGCTGCGGCTGCTGCCGCTTGTATTCGGGCTGGTGGCCATGTATTATTTGATTTTCGCCCTGTCCGCGCAGGACGGAGAAACCTCCGGGAGCCTCAGCGCCCGCGTGGCGGCGCTCCTTGTGCCCGAAGACGCGCCCTTCTTCGATACCGCCGTCACCATTGCGCGCAAGCTGGCCCACGCCACGGAATACGCGCTTTTGTACCTGCTGTGGTATCCCGCGCTGCGCATGGCGTGTCCGTGCCTCGCGAAAAAAAGAGCCTTGCTTCTCGCGCTTGGCATTACGGTGCTTTCGGCCGCCGGGGATGAAATTCATCAGCTCTTTGTCCCGGGCCGCGCCGGGCTTCTCACCGACGTGCTGATTGATACGGCGGGCGCGCTCCTTGCCATGGGGCTTGTGCTGCTCACAGCCCGCGCGCTGGAGAAAAAGCGCTAGCGCCTCTATTTGCGCACCCGATCCGCGAGCATGGAAACGAACTCAAGATTGCTTGGCCTTCCCTTGTGATCGTTGACCGTATACCCAAAATAGCTGTGAATCGTACGCAGGTCGCCTCGCGTCCAGGCGATCTCAATGGCGCTGCGCATGGCGTGCTCCACAAGGCTTGGCTGCGTGCCGTAGCGCGCCGCGATGGCCGGATAGCTCTCGTTTGTAATGCTGACTTGAAGCGGAAACGCACTCTGCGCATACATGCGCACCGCGTCGCGCAAATAATAATAGCCCTTCAGGTGCGCGGGCACGCCCAGCGCGCGGATGTGCGCCGCAATGCACGCGTCCAACCGCCCGGTTTCAGGCAGGCGCACCTGCGGCACGGGCCCCAGCCCGTCCGCGTGAATGAGCTCGCTGACCCGCAGCGCCACCCGTTCATACTGAAAGGGCTTGGTGAAGCAATAGGCCACGCGGTGCGCGATGAGCAGCAGCAGCCGGTCGTCGGAAACGGCCGACATGGCCAATATGAGCGGCTTTTTGGGGCCAAGCGTGAGCGCGTCGATATCCTCCAGCATGGTAACCGCGTCTGCGTCGGGCATCAGCACGTCCAGCAGCACGGCGTCCGGCTGCGTGCGGCAAAGCATGGCGCGCGCCTCCCGCCAGCAATAGGCCGGCCCCACGCAGGCAATATCCTCCAGATTGGCAAACGTCTGCGACAACGCCGTCCCGTCCCGCCGTGCGCCCGCGACCAGCATGAGTTTGTATGCCATGCAGCCTCCCCCATCCTTAAGACCCATGAAACCTTTAAGCGGCCAACAGCCGCCCCGGCCTGTTAAAGTAAAAGCGGGTTTCTCCTAACAGGGCTCAGCCCCCGGCGGATTCCCAAACCGCGTTCAGCATCCATTCCGCGTATACGCAGTAGCCCCGCGTGGGATCGTTGACAAATACGTGCGTAACCACGCCGACAAGCTTCCCATCCTGTATAACAGGGCTGCCGCTCATACCCTGCACAATGCCGCCCGTCCGCGCGAGCAGCCTTTCGTCGGTCATTTGCACCACCATGCCCTTGGCGGCGGGGGCGGTCTGCGCGCTTACGCGCACAATTTCGCAGGTAAAGGCCTCGATACCCGCGTCGGACACGGTCGTAAGGAGCGTCGCCTCGCCCGTGCGCGCCTCGGAGGCCCGCGCAAGCGGCACGCTGCCCGTAAGCGGATTTTCATAGCCGTCCAGCATCGCGCCGTAAATGCCGTAATCGCCGTTGGTTCGTATTTCGCCCATGGCCGCGCCGCCGGGCGCAAACACGCCAACCAGCTCGCCCGGCTCGCCCTCCTCGCCGCGCACGACGTCCGCCACGCGCGAAGCAAGGAGCTTACCCGCGCGCACATCCAGCACCGTGCGGGTATCCACGTCGGACACCGGATGCCCCAGCGCCGCGAAAAAGCCCGTTTGCGGCTCGTAAAAGGAAAGGGTACCCACGCCCGCCGTGCTGTCGCGCACCCAGAGCCCAAGCTGCATCGCGCCTCCTGCGGCGCGTACGGGCGTAACCTCCACCGCGCGCGCTTCGCCGCCGCGCGATACGGTCAGGCGGAGCGGCGCGGACGCGGCTTTGCAAAGCCGCGTGAGCGCCTCTGCGGAATCCACTTCGGTCCCATTTACGGCGAGCAGCACGTCGCCCGCCGCCAGTCCCGCCGCCGCGCCCGGGCTTTGCGGGCCGCCGGCCGTTTCCACGCTGCCGAGTCCTACCACCAGCACGCCCCGCGTGTGAATGGTAATACCCACCGCGCTTCCGCCCGGCGTAAGGAGCGTTTCGCCGCTCCGCAGCACCGTAACGCTTTTCAGCGGCAATACGCCGAAGAGCCGGTAGGTAACGACCGTCGCGTCCGTGACGTCGGAGAGCCGCTCGCCGCCCGCCGCGCCCACCGTAACCGCGCGGCCCGCCGGGGGCAGCGCGCGGGCAAGCAGCCGGGCGTCCGAGGCGTCCGAGGCGTAAAGCGTATCTGGAAGCGCTCTAAGCGCCCGCATGGGCGCTGAAAAATACAACAGAAGAAGCGCAAGTGAAAGCGCGGCGCCAACGCACTTTTTCACTCTGACAAACCGCCTGTGCTTCGCCATAAAAGAAGCGCTGTTTTCCGCGCCGTATTGAAAATCCATGGGCTTAGCTTTGCATGAAGCGGTCAATTGTATACGGGCGCCATTTGCCCGTATAGGCGGCCTAAGCCTGTTTTGTCCGCGCGGTCGCGATGAGCCGCCTTGCGTGCTCGAGCGCGATGGGATCGTTTTCGCCGCCCATGATGCGGGCGACCTCCTGTACGCGCTGCGCGCCGTCTAGCAGCGTTGCGGTGGAGCGGGTTTGTTCGCCGCGCGTCTCCTTGTGCACAAGGTACTGCCTGTCGGCAAAGGCCGCGATCTGCGGCAGATGTGTGATGCACAAAACCTGTTGGGTCTGCGCGAGCTCCTGCATTTTCACGGCCACGGCCGTGCCTACGCGGCCGCTGATGCCGCTGTCGATTTCGTCGAATACCATGGTCGGAATGCCGCCGGCATGCGCGAGCGCGGTTTTAAAGACCAGCATGATGCGGGAAACCTCGCCGCCGGACGCAACTTTGGAGAGCGGCTTTTCCGGCTCGCCCCGGTTGGTGGAAAGCAAAAACTCCACCGCGTCCACGCCGTTTGCGCGCCCCTCCTCCACGGGCAGGGCCGTAAACGCCACGGAAAAGGACGCGTTGGGCATGCCCAAATCGGCCATGTTGGGCAAAAGCGCCCCGGAAAGCCGCTCCGCCGCCGCGTGCCGCAGCCGGGAAAGCGCCTCCGCCAGCGCGCCGTAGGCCGTGCGCGCGGCTTCGTACGCCCTTTCCAGCGCCTCGCGCCGCTCCTCTACGCCGGACAATTCCTCCAGTTCAGCGGCGATCTTGTCCCGGAAGGCGAGAATCTCCGCGATGCTGCCGCCATATTTGCGCTTCAGCGAATGGATCAGGTCGAGCCGCCACGCAAGCCGGTCGAGCTGCTCCGGGTCGAAGGAAAAGCCTTCGCGCAGATCCCGGAGGGTCGCGGCCACGTCCTCAAGCGAATAGTAGGCCTCCGACAGCCGATCCGCCGCGTCGGCGTAGTCCTTGTGATACGCGCGCACGCCCGTAAGCGCGTGCATCGCGCCCGCAAGCAGGGAAAGCGCGGCGGAATCCCCCGAGAGCGCCTCCGCGCCCTGCTCAAGCGCGGAGAGTATGGCCTGCGCGTTAACCAGGCGGTCGCGTTCCTCGGCAAGGGTCTCCTCCTCGCCATCCGTAAGGTCCGCGCCGTCGATCTCCTTGAGCTGGTAGGCGAGCAAATCGCAGCGGCGCTCGCGATCCCGCTGATCCATGTGCGAGCTGGAAAGCGCCTGCTCCGCCCGCTTCATTTCCGCATGCGCCACGGCCGTGCGTTCACGCAGCGAAAGGGCCTCCGGGCCGGAAAACGCGTCCAGCAGGCCGATGTGCAGCTTGGGATTGAGCAATTGCTGGTGTTGGTGCTGGCCGTGGATATCCACCAGCTCGTCGCCGATCTCCTTGAGCATGGCGGTTGTTACGGGCGCGCCGCCCACGCGGCACACGCCCTTGCCGGAAAGGGACAGCTCCCGATACAAAAGCAGCTCCCCGTCCTCGGGCAGCAGCTCGTATTCCGTCAAAACGCGGGTAACAGGCTCCCCCTCCGCAAGCGAAAAGACGGCCTCTACCGCCGCCTTCTGCGCGCCGCTTTGAATCAGCTCGCGGCTTGCGCGCTCGCCCAGCACAAAGTTGAGGGCCTCGATCATTATGGATTTGCCCGCGCCCGTTTCGCCCGTGAGCACCGAGAGTCCGGCAAACCACTCCATGTCCAGTTCTTCGATGAGCGCAACGTTTCGGATGCGCAACGCTTTGAGCAAGGGTGCTATCTCCTTTTTGGCGGGCTATTTCATCATTTTTTGGAAGCGCTTGACGATTTCCTGCACCTGCCTGCCGTCGCGCACGGCGATAAAGATGGTGTTGTCCCCCGCGATGGTGCCGAGAATATCCGGCCACTTGAGCGAATCCACCGCCTCCGCCGCCGCCGACGCGGAGCCCGTGATGGTCTTGATCACGATGAGGTTGCCCGCCGCCGTGACGGACAGGACGCAGTTGCCAAACATGCGGATAAAGCGCTCCTGCATATCCGCCTCGGCCTTTTCCACCGTGGCGTAGCGATAGCGCCCCTCGGGCGTGAGCACCTTAATGAGGCGCAGCTCCTTGATATCGCGCGATACCGTGGCCTGGGTTACGCTGTAGCCGTGCTCGCGGAGCACGCCCGCAAGCTCCTCCTGCGTTTCAATGTTCTGGGTCGCGATCAGCCTCGTGATCATGGCATGACGGTTCGTTTTCATGTCGGTTCCCCTTTGTTTCCCACCCTGTGGTTGTTCAGGAAAGTTTCTCGTGTATCAGGTCAAATACATTTTCCTCGCCAAAGCGGATAAAGCGCGCCACGCGCGGCGAGCGTGTGATCGTTACGCGGTCCCCCGCGGAAAGCGCCTGCACCCGCTCCCCATCCGCCGCCACCATGCCCGGGCCCCGGATGGTAAAGACAGCCTCCGCGTCCGGCGCGGCCACGATGGGCCGCAGGTGCAGCGTGTGAGAGCACACGGGCGTGATAAGCATGGCGTCGAGTCCCGGTGCGACAACAGGCCCGCCCGCCGAGAGCGAATAGGCAGTGGAGCCGGTGGGCGTGGCGGCGATGATGCCGTCGCAAAACAGCTTGCCCACCCTCTTGCCGCCGACGGCTACGTCCACCTCCGCCGTGCCTGAAAACTGATGCTTGAATACCAGCACGTCGTTGAGGCAGTGCACCGCCTCGCCGCCGTTCACCCGGCAGACGAGCATCATGCGCGTTTCCACACGGTAATCCCCGCGCGCGAGGCGCGCGAGCGCGGCGTCCAGCTCGCCGGGCATGATTTCGCTGAGAAAGCCCACCCGCCCGAGGTTTACGCCGAGCAGGGGGAGCGCCAAGGCGGAGGCCGCCGCCGCAAAGCGGAGGATCGAGCCGTCACCGCCGATCACCACAAGCGCGCAGAGCCCGCCTTCTGGCGTGAGCGCCGCCGCGTCCGAAACGGGCAGGCATTCGATCCCATACGCCCCGGCGCGCGCCATAAGCGCGTCACGGATGGGAAAGGCGCCCTCTTTTTCAGGATTGACCGCCACGCCGATGCGCGGCGGCTTTGGCTGCTTATTCATAAACTGTTCACACATTATACAACCCCGCGTGCCAAAAAACAAGGATAAAATGAATATTTTTGTTTTATATGCATGTCCTATGCGCTTCAACCACTACATCTTGTATGGCTTCATCGGAAACGGCGGCTGCATAAACTATATCTTCCGTTGCCGCGCCCTTGCAAAGCCGGAGCAGGAACTCAATATTGCCCTGCGGGCCCGTGATGGGGGAAAAGCTTACCCCCGCAGGGACAAAGCCCGCGGCGGCCGCCATATCGCGCGCTTGCCGCAGCACGCGCGCGTGCACGGCGGCATCCCGCACCACGCCGTGCTTGCCGACCTCCGCACGGCCCGCCTCAAATTGGGGTTTAACGAGCGTCACCGCCTCCGCGCTTTCCGAAAGACAGCGAAAAAGCGGCGGCACGATGAGCGCAAGCGAAATGAACGAAACGTCCACGGAAGCAAACGACGGCGCGGCTTCAAACCAGCTTGGCTCCATGAAGCGCGCGTTTGTGCGCTCCATCACAATCACGCGCGCGTCGCTGCGCAGCTTCCAATCAAGCTGCCCGTAGCCCACGTCGATGGCATACACCCGCAAAGCGCCGCTTTGCAGCATGCAGTCCGTAAAGCCGCCCGTGGACGCGCCCACGTCCGCGCAGACCCGGCCCGTTAAATCGATGGGAAACACGGCGAGCGCCTTTTGCAGCTTGAGCCCGCCCCGGCTCACAAAGGGCAGCGCCGCGCCCGTGACGGCAAGCTCCGCGTCCTCTGCAAACTGCGCGCCGCATTTTGTCTCCGGCCGGCCCGCCACGCGCACCTCGCCCGCCATGATCATCGCGCGGGCGCGCTCGCGGCTTTGGCAAAGCCCGCGTTCAAGAAGCAGCGCGTCAAGGCGTTTCTTCATGCTTCTTCCAAACCTTCCTCCCGCTCCGCCGCGTCTTGCTTACAGGCCTCTCCGCGCACCGCGTTTTCAATATCCGCTTGCGTAAGGCCGCAGAGCGCGCGCTGCTCGGCAATGCTGCCTTGCGGCACGGCCATGACCGGCGCGCCGAGCGTGGTGACCGATAGCCCCGCAAGCCGCGCGCGCACCTTATCGCCAAAGGCCACGATGCCGTCCTCCACGACCACCACGCGCTTGCTGCGCCGCGCGATTTCATCGAGCATAGGCTCGTCCATGGGCCGTATGGTACGCGCGTTGACAAGCCCCGCGCCGAATTCCCTGCACACGGGCAGCGCGGACGCGACCATGCAGCCCGTGGCGACGACCGTGCAAGCGGAGATGGGCAGCAGCTCCTCCCACACGCCGGGCGCCATGGGCACGCCGGAAGCAAGCTGCATGAGCCGCCCCCGGTTGTAGCGGACGGCGGCGGGCTCCCCGCGCTCCACGGCCGTGTTCAGCGCGTGCACCAGCTCCTGCTGCGAGGCGGGCGAATAGATCGTCAGCCCCGGCACGGTGAGCAAAAAGGCGACGTCGAAGATGCCCTGATGCGTTTCGCCGTCCTCACCCACAAGCCCCGCCCGATCCACGGCCAGCACGACGGGCAGCCTTTGCAGCGCCACATCGTGCAGCACCTGATCGTAGGCGCGCTGCAAAAAGGTGGAATAGATGGCTACGACCGGCCGCAGGCCCACAGCCGCCATGCCCGCCGCCATGGTGACGGCGTGCTCCTCGGCGATGCCTACGTCGAAAAACCGCTCCGGGAAGCGTTCCGCAAAGCGCGTAAGGCCCGTGCCCAGCGGCATGGCCGCCGTAACGGCCGCGACGCGCGCGTCTCCTTTGGCAAGCGCCAGCATGGCGTCGCCAAAGAGCTCGGAATTGGATTTTTGCACGACGCTTTCCACCGCGCCCGTATCGATGGAAAAGGGCGCGACGCCGTGGAACTTTTCAGGATCGTCCTCGGAAAAGGCATAGCCCCGGCCCTTGATGGTGACGGCGTGCACGACGACCGGCGCGTGAATCTCCTTTGCGCGCGTGAGCACGCGAATCAGCTCCGGAATATTGTGCCCGTCGATGGGCCCCAGATAGATAAAGCCCATCTCCTCAAAGAGCAGGTCGGGCAAAAGGAAGTTTTTGATGCGGTTTTTAAAGCGCTCCATGTGCCGGGAGAGCCACTTGCCCACGCGGCCTGTGTCCAGCGCGCGCACAAGCCAGCGTTTAAAGCGGATATACCCCTTGTTGATGCGCATGTTGTTGAGCTGCCGCCGCAAAGCGCCCACGTTTTTCGCGATGGACATATCGTTATCGTTGAGGATGACGATGAGCGGCAAATCGGCCTGCCCCGCGTCGTTGAGCGCTTCGTAGGCCATGCCGCCGGTCATGGCGCCGTCGCCCGCGAGGGCGACCGCAACGCCCTTGCTATGCGTGAGGGCCATGCCCCGCGCCATGCCCAGCGCCGCCGAAATGGAGGTGGTCGCGTGGCCCGTGTTGAACGAATCGTGCTCGCTTTCCGAGCGCTTCGGGAAGCCCGAAAGGCCGTCCTTCTTGCGCAGGGAAAGAAACGCCTCGCGCCGGCCGGTTAAGATCTTGTGCGCGTACGCCTGATGCCCCACGTCGAAAACCAGCTTGTCCGTCGGGCTGTCGAACACGCGGTGCATGGCGATGATGAGCTCCACCGCGCCCAGGCTCGAGGCAAGATGCCCGCCCGTGTGCGAGAGCGTATCGATCATGTAATCCCGTATCTCCGCAGCGAGGACGGGCAGCGCCTTTTCGGGAAGGCGTTTCAGGTCCGCCGGACCGGAGATCGAGTCAAGAATGGGATGCTGTTCCATGATGCTTCCTTTACGTTTACTTTTCCCGCCAAAGGGTCGTTTGTATCAGCGACTGGAAAAAAGCCGCGTCCGCGCCGAAGGAGAGGAGCGATGTAAGCGCCCGTTCCGCCGCTTCCGCCGCCGCCGCGCGCGCGCCCTCCACGCCCAGCAGCGTAACGAAGGTCAGCTTGTCCGCCGCCGCGTCCTTGCCTACGGATTTGCCCAGCGCCGCCGCGCTGCCGCACGCGTCGAGGATATCGTCCGTAATCTGAAAAAGCAGGCCGAACGCCTCGGCAAATTCGCTTAGCGCCCCAAGCTGCCCGCCGTCCGCGCCCGCGCACCGCGCGCCCGCGCGCACGGCCGCAAGAAAGAGCGCGCCGGTCTTTTTTTTATGAATGAGCGGAAGCTGGGCCGCCTCGCCCGCCGCGTTGATATCCATGCTCTGGCCCGATACCATGTCGAACGCGCCCGCGGCAATTTCCAGCGCAGCCTCCGGCCGCGCGTCCGCCGCGAGCAGCCGGAAGGCCAGAGAAAGCAGGCCGTCGCCCGCCAAAATGGCGTTGGCCTCCCCGAACACGACATGGTTTGTGGGGCGGCCGCGCCGCAAAGTATCGTTGTCCATGGCGGGCAGATCGTCGTGCACAAGGGAATAGCAATGGATCATCTCCAGCGCCGCCGCGCAGCTCAGCGCGTCCTCCGCGCGCCCGCCGCAGAGCTCGCAGCTTGCAAGGCAGAGCGCGGGCCGCAGTCTTTTGCCCCCCGAAAGCAGGCTGTAGCGCATGGAATCCGCCAAAATGGGCGGCGCGTTGAGCGCGTCCATGTCCGTTTTCAGCCGTTCCTCCGTCAAAAACGCGTACCGGGACAGGGCCATGTTAAATTCCATCGTTCCCCTCCGTTGGAAGCGCCAGCTCGGTAAGCCGCGCCTCGTAGCCGTCGAGAAGCGCGCCTGCCTCCTTTGCCAGCGCTGCGCCGCGCTCATAGAGCGTGAGCATATCCGAAAGCGGGAGGCTGCCTGCCTCGAGCTGCGCGATTGTTTTTTCCAGCTCCGCGACGATCTCCTCATAGGAGCGCTTTTGCTTTACAGCCATGATCCGTCCCTTTCCCTTTCACCCGATTTTTCCACTTCCTCCACGCGCGCCGCGATGCGCCCGTCGGCAAGCCGCGCGTAAACCAAATCGCCTTTCGCCGCATCCGAAGCCGAGCGCAGGCTTTGCCCAGCCGCGTTTGTGAGGATGGCGTAGCCGCGCGTAAGCACCGCGCGCGGATCGAGCGCGCCTAAACGCGCCCCGCGCGCGGAAAGCCGGGTGCGCGCCGCATCGAGCGAGGCGCTTAAAGCGCGAAGCAGCCGCCCTTGCAGCTCGTCCAGCGTTTGCCGCGCTTCAAAAACCGCGCGCCGGGGGCGCTCCGTGGCGAGCGCGCAGGCAAGCAGCCGCAGCGCGTCGCGCCGCCGCGCAAGGAATTGCGGAAGCGAGCGGGCAAGCCGCACGCGATCGTGCGCAAGCTGCGCGCGGCAGGCCGCATAATCGGGAACCGCAAGCTCCGCCGCCGCAGACGGCGTGGGCGCGCGCAGATCCGCCGCAAAATCCGCGATGGTAAAATCCGTTTCGTGCCCCACCGCGCTGATGACGGGGATGTCGCTTTGCGCGATGGCGCGGGCGACCAGCTCCTCGTTGAACGCCCACAGATCCTCGGCGCTACCGCCGCCCCGGCCCACGATGAGCACGTCCGCCGCGCGGCGCTGATTCATAAGCCGGAGCGCGCGCGCAATCTGCCCGGCCGCCTCCGCGCCCTGCACCTGCACGGGGCATACGACGATATCCATTTGCGGAAAGCGCCTGCGGATCACGTTTTGAATATCCTGCAACGCAGCGCCCGTGCCGCTGGTGATAACGCCCACGCGCCCCGGCAGAAAGGGAATGGGCCTTTTTTTCGCCGGATCGAACAGCCCCTCCGCCGCGAGCGCTTCCTTTAGGGCGATAAACCGCGCAAAGAGCGCGCCCGCGCCCTGCTTTTCCATCCGCCTTACATAGAGCTGAAAGCTTCCGTCGCGCGCATAAAGGGACGCGGAGCAATCCAATACGACCCGCATGCCGTCGAGCGGCGCAAAACGGAGCGAGAGCGCCTCCCGCCGGAACATAACGCAGCGCACGGCGGCCGACGCGTCCTTTACCGTAAAATACAGATGGCCGGAGCTGTGCTTATGAAAGCCCGAAAGCTCTCCCTCCACGGAAAGCTCGCGCAAAATGGGATCGCAGGAAAGCAGCTCGCCGACATACGCGTTGAGCCTCGAAACGGTAAGCGTGCCGACCGTTTCGCGCATCGTCGGCCCGCTCACGCGCGCTTCTCCGAATGGGCGAGGCCCAGAAGCGCCGCGCCCGCCGCGTTGTCCGAGGCAAAGCGCGGCTGCGCGCTATAAAGGGGGAGGTCGCAGCGCGCGCGCAATAGCGCGTTGAAAAGCGGGCTTGACGTCACGCCGCCGCAGAGCAGCAGCGCGGAAAAGCTTTGCTTTGCGCAGGCGTTGCGCAGGAGCTTCTCCACCGTGCGCGCGAGCAGATCGTATACCGCATACGCCACGCGCCCGGGCGCTTCGCCTGCCGCGATGCAGCGCTGCAATTGGCTCTCCGCGCCCGAAAAGGAGCAGTCTGTGCCGGAAACCGACGCAGGCACGCGCAAGCCGGAATCCCCGGCGGAGGCGGCGAGCTTTTCCAGCGCGGGCCCCGCCGGAAAGGGCAGGCCCAGCGCCACGCCCACGCGATCCACAAGCTGCCCCGCGTGCAGATCGGTCGAGCGGCCAAAGCAGCGCACCTCGCCCAGCGCGCCGCCGCTTGTTTCCACGGAAAGCAGATCCGTCGTGCCGCCCGAAAGGTGCAGCGCGGCAATCCGCTCCCGCCCAAAAAGAGCCTCGTTCCCAATCAGCGCCGCGCGGATATGCCCGCGCTGGTGCGTGGTTTCCACAAGCGGCACGCGCAGCGCCCCCGCAATCGCCTTGGCCGCCGTCCGTCCGGCCAGAAACACGGGCATATAGGAATCCGGCGCGTCCGTGGGGCGCGCGGACACGGCCACGGCGGAAATCGAAGCCGGATCTACGGCCGCAAAGAGCGCGTCGGTGAGCTGCGGCAGATTGCGCACATGCTGAAAGCAGGCGTCGCTTTGACGCAGTCCACGGCCGCCCAAAGGCACCGAAAGCACCGTTCTTTCTTCAAAAACGATGCCTTCCGCAAGCCCTTCCGTTTGGCATGCAAACGCCACGGAGGTGGTATAACTGCTTGTATCAATGCCCACGGCGCCCGCGCGCATGGCCTTAGGCCCCGTTTTCGGGCAGGGACTTGGCAACGGAGCCCAATATTCCGTTGACAAAGGCATAGGAGCGCTCCCCGCCGAAGCGTTTGGAAAGCTCCACCGCCTCGTTGATGGACGCGCCCGTGGGCACGTCGCGCCGGTACAAAAGCTCATAGACCGATACCCGTAGAATGGCCAAATCCACCCGCGCGATGCGGCCGATGGCCCAGTCCACGGCATAGCGATCCACCAGCGTGTCCAATTCCTCGGCGTGCGAGAATACGCCGGCGACCACATCGTCCACAAAGGCGAGCTCGTCCGGCTCAAGCGTTTCGGAAATATTGGATTGCTCGAGTATGGCGTCGGGCGTGGCGTCGCCGCCAAGCATCTCGGCATATACCCGTTTCATCGCGACCTCGCGCGCTACAGGTCTGCTCATTTTCCGGCGTCCTTATCAAAAAGCTTACTTAAAAAAGTGGAAACAGCCGACGTGCCGCCGTGATCCAGCACGGCGCCAATGAGAAAGCACAGCCCCACGACGAGCACGATCAGCATGGTTTTCCAAAATCCGATGGTCAGGAAAAGAATCGCCAGCAACAAGCCCAGCGCTGCCAGCAGAATTGTCCAGCGATTCGCGCGCAGAAACTCCACCCATTTATCCATGTATGCCGTTCTCCTTTATCATACGCGCGCGGGCGTTGCGGCGGGCGACGCGGCCGTTTCCACCAGAATGCCCACGTCCAGCACCGCAATGCCCGTCAGCCCCTCCACATACGACTTGAGCGACTTTTGCAGCTCCTGCGTGAGAGTCAGCACATCCGTATCCGCCAGCACCGTGAGGCGGACGGCCACATGGATCCCGCCCTCGACCGCAGTCACGTTCGTAACGCAGTCCTTCACGCGCTCCTGCGCGCGGCAGTGCTTCTGCACCATGCCGTCCACGGCGGCGAGGGTGATGTAGCAGCCGCCCAGCTCGCCCTGGCGGATCAGAGCGGAGCGGGGCTGCTCGGGCGTTTTCTCCCCGCGGCCCGCAAAGAGAAGCTTGAGGCAGACAAGCAGCAGCACAAGGCCGGACCCCGCCAGAATGAGCCTGTTTTGCGTATAGGCGTAAAACAGCGAGACAAAATCCTGCGCGACCCCTTCCTTAATAACATTGGCGCTCACGCCAAAGAGCACAAACGACACCACAATGGCCGCAATCAGCAATATGGCCAGCAGAATACGGTCGAACACCTTAAGCTTCATTGCGTTTGACTTCCCTTCTCATTCGTAAAAGGCGGAGTGGCTGCTCCGCCCATGCGCCGCGTTTGTTCCCGCGCGGCCCGCGTCTCCGGCTTACTTGACCCGGGGCGGCTCCGGCTCGGCGGCCTTGGCCTTTTCGGCGCGCTCGGCTTCCTTTTCGGCTTCCTTCTCGAGGCGTTCCTTTTCCTTCTTTTCCTTCTTCTCGGCCTTGAGGTCGGGAACGTCGAAATTGATGGACTGCACAAACACGTTGATCTCCACCACGCGAAGGCCCGTCATGGTTTCAATGGCGTTCTGCACGGCCTTTTGCACATTCTGGCAAACCTCCTGGATGCGGAAGCCGTACTGGATAATCAGAGACAGGTCGACGGCCGCCTCCTCGGCGCCCACCTCGACCTTCACGCCCTTGGTGAGGTTCTTGCGGCCGAGCTTTTCGGTAAAGTCCTCGACAACGCCGCCGCTCATGGCGAATACGCCGGGCACATCCGCCGTGGCCAGCGCGGCGATGGTGGCGACCACTTCGTCGGAAAAAATAATACGTCCGCCGTCCTTAACCTCGGTTTCGGCGCTGATTTCGATCTTTTCAGCCATAGTGCACCTCCTGACAGTTCTTTAGCGAAATTATATCAACGATTCCCGCCGATGTAAATAAGCAAAACCCCGGCCCCGCGCACAAATCACCCTCGCGCCACTTTTGCAAAGCGCGCCGCGGAGCCGGTTTTTGCCGCGTCCCGCCTCACTGGGAGGTGGTCAGCTTGATGTTCTCCGCGCTTTCGCCCGTCTCCCGAATCACGATATCCAGCACCTGCGCCACCTGCTCGTCGCTGAGCTGCTCCGCCTTGACGATCACGTTAACCGAGCCCGTATGCAGCGTGACCGCCGCGTCCGTAAAGCCCTTGGCGCGCAGGAGGCTCTCCACGGTCATCTCCTTCTCCATGCTGTCCACGATGGCGAGCTTTTGCTGCTGCGCCTCGGCCATGGTTTCCTCGTCCGCGCCCGCGGCGATGATCGTGTCGATGTAGGCGATCTCCTTTTCGCGCGTCGTATCCCGCTGCGTGCGGAACGATTCGAAAAAGCCCGTCGCGCCCGCGCTGGCCGACACCGCGCCGCCCTCCGGCTCGGAAGCGCCGCCCAGCGTGCCGCCGCGCGCCTTGTCCCCAAGCAGAAGGTTTGCCGCCACCGCGCCCGCGAGGATGATCCCCACGCCCACGAGCGTGACGATCTTTTTGTTGAACGCGGGCTTGCCCTTCATTCTGAAACTGCCCTTGCTTGCCATAGTCCCTTTCCCTCCTCAATCCATATCGTTTGCCGCATACTCGAATACCTCCACGGCGGTGAGCGGCACGTCCAGCACCGCGCGCACGGCGCGCTGCAGATCCAGCATCACGCGGATATCCGCCGCGCCCTCCGCCACCACGATGACGCCGCGCACCGTGGGCTCCCTTTCCTTCAGCACGATGGGGCTGTCGCCCTCCTGCCACGATACCGTGGCTACCTCCGTGTCCTCCGTGCGCTGGGTGCTGGTGCTCAGCTCGTTTCCGCCGCTGGATTCCGTGTTTGTGCTGTTCACCTTGGTACGCATGGCGGGCACAAGCTCCGTGCCCGTTTCGTAGGTGATCATGACCTCGACCTTTCCCGCCCCGCGAATGCAGGAAAGCACCTCCCTTAAGCGCGCCTCGGTATCCGCCGTCAAATTGCTTTCGGCGGTGGAGACGACGCTTACCCGCGCCTCGCGCCGCTTTTCCGCGCCGCTCCCCGCAAGATAGAGCGCCGCGACGAGGAGCGCGAGCGCGCCGTAGCACGCAAGCTCCAGTTTGCGGTTTTTGCGCAGCGCGGCAAGGAGCCTTTTCCACAGTCCCGCGCCTCTTTCCGCGTTCCTCTCCTTTTGCATATCTATACCCCCATTCCTTCGAATATGCCGATGATTTGTGCGGAAATTGCCGCTACAAATACGAGTCCGATGCCAACGGTCGCGCAGCGTTAAGCGGGCCGTCGGGTACAAGCTGCTCAAACACCGCCGAAAGCACCGACATGGCCGCAATTTGCAGGGAAAAGCCGATGATGCCTTGCATGCGCCCTCCTATAGTCCCAGGCTGCCCATGCCCGTAGCGAGCGCGGCCGTTATGATAAACATGAGCGCCACCGCGAAGCCCGCCGCAAAGAGGTATGCGGTCAGGTCCGCCGCCGCCGCGTACAGCTTGGGCAGCTTTTCCTCGGCAACGGGCTGGGCCACGGCAGCCGCCGCCCGGAAAAGCAGCATGGAAGCCAGGAGCTTGACAAGCGGCAGCACGGCGCAGCTTGCCGCGAGGAGCATGGTCACAATCCCCGCCGCGTTTTTCACGAGCGCCGCGCAGCTAAGAAGCGTATCTATCGTGCCCGAGAGCATGCCGCCCGAAATGGGCAGGAGGCTTCCGGCTGCGTACTTGGCCGTGCGCACGCTCACGCCGTCATAGGCCGCCGCCGCCATGCCCCGCACGGCGGTCGAGCCGATATAGAGCGTGGAGAGCGCGCCGAGCAGCCACTTGGCGCCCTGTTTAAACAGCGCCGCCAGCTCGGAAAGCCGCGCGCGGCCCGTGAGCTGATCGAGCATGGAGAGCGCCCCGGAAACGAGCGCGAGCGGCACGACCACGCGCGTGGTTATCCCCGCTACCGTGCCGCACAGCACCGTGGCGGCCGGCTGGAGCACGCCCGCGCCCGCCGCGCCGCCCACGGCGGAGAGCAGCGCAAAGAGGGCGGGCAGCGCCAGCTCCATGCAGCCGGTGAGGCGCGTTACGCTTTTCACCGCGTCCGCCGCGAGGCCCGCGCAGCAGGCCAGCACAAAGCTCAGGCAAAAGCAGCGCAGCACAAAGGCCGCCGTATCCGCCGCGCCGCCCCCCTCGCCCGCCAGCGCCCGGATGAGTCCCGAAAGCACCGCGAGCCCCACGAGCGCCGCGAGCATCCCGGCGCCCGCCGCAAGCTCGCTTTTCAGCGCGCCCATAAGCGCCGTAAGGAGCGATTCCGCCTCCGGGAGCTCGCCCGTTGCGGCGATGCGCTCCACAAGCGCGGAAACGCGCACGCCCTCCCACAGCGCGCGCACATCCTCCGGCATGCCCGCAAGCCACGCGTCCCACGCGCCCAGCTCGAGCTTGTCGAGCCAGTGCGTCACGCCATCCTCGATGGAAACGTCGGCTTCCGCGTCCCCGCCGCTGTCCGCCGCTTCTTCGGCCAGCGCTGAAACGGGCAGCAGGAGCGCCGCGAGCACAAGGAGCGCACCCCAAAGCGTTCGCTTCACGGCGTGGCCTCCTTAAGCAGACTTGTCGCGATGGACAGCACGCCCATCGCGGCGGGCATGGCGGCGGTGAGGATGAGCACGCGGCCGCCCAGCTCCACCTTGGCGGCGGCCGCGCCCTCGCCCGCATCGCGGCAGATCTGCGCGCCAAGCTGCGCCACGTACGCGATGCCCACAATCTTGACAAGCACCCCGATATACGCGCTGTCCAGCCCGTATTGCGCGGCCGCCGCGCGGATGGCGTCAAGCAGGCCCGTCAGCTCGCCCATCACGAGCAGCAGCACCGCCACGCCCGTCGCCGCGCCGCTCACGGGCGCAAGCTCGGGCCGCACGCTCTTGAGCAGCACGGTCAGCGACACGCCGCAAACGGCCAACAGGACGATGGAAAAAATCTGCATGTCCGCTCCTGGTTTTCAATAGAAGTTGAACACCTGCCGCACCGTGGAAAACAGCTCCTCGATCATGTTCAGCATCATCAGCAGCCCGAGTATAAGCCCGCAGACGGCCGCGATGGTTCCCATCTCATCCCGGCCGCTCTGCTTGAGCAATTGCGTAACGATCGCCGCAATGATGCCGACTCCCGCGATTTTAAACAGCACTTCCACATCCATGCGCCGCCCCCGCTTACAGCAAAAGGATGGCGATGGCCGCGCCCAGCAGCAGGCCCATCGCGCGCGCAACGCGGCTCTTGCCCGCCGCCTGCGCCGAGGCGGAGACCGCGGCCTCCGCAAGCCCCGCGAGGAGCATATCGCCGCTTTCCCGCTGCGCGCGGCAGTCGGTCGCGCCCAGAGAGGCGGAGAAGCCCGTAATCAGCGCCCGATCCTCGCTTGTGAGGGCGGAGAAGTTCGCGTCGTCCACAGCGCATTTTTCAAGCGCCCCGTTCCACGCGTCCGCCGCCGTCCGACCCTCCGAAAGCCCGTCGGCAAACGCGTCAAAGAGCGGCTGCGCCTCCCCGTAAACGGGCCGCGCCGCAATTTCGCGCAGCGGCAGCCGGCTGTAGGAAAGCGCCGTAAGCATGCGCTTCACCCCCGTTTCCGTGGCCAAAAGTGCCCGCAGCCGCTGCGTATACCGCGCCGAAAAGCGGAAGCCGATCAAGCTGCAGAACAGAAACGCGCCTAAAATTGCAATTGCTTTCGCCATAGCGCCTCCCCGAAAAAAACCTTTTGAAACGCGCCGTCGAACACGGCCTCCACCGTGCCGGGGCCCCTGCTGCGGCCAAGCAGCACATAGCGCTCGAACACCCGCGCGCTGATGAGCGCGTAGAGCACCGGCCGCTTCATCACCGCGCCCAGCGCGGGCGCATGCGCGCTGGCGACCAGATGCACCCCCGCGCTTGCCGCGTCCAGCGCCGCCCACGCGTCCTCCATGGCGGAAAGCTCGTCTGTTACCAGCAGCTCGGGCGACATGGAGCAGAGCATCTGGCGGATGCCGTCGGCCTTTGTGCCGCCTGACTGCACATCCGTGCGCGGCCCGAGATCAAATTGCGGCGCGCCGCGCCAGGCCCCGGCAAGCTCGCAGCGCGTATCCACCACCGCGACCCGCATGGGAGAGAGCGGCCCGAGGCCGCCCGCGCTCTGGCGCGCGATGTCCCGCAGCATGGTCGTTTTGCCGCAGCCGGGTGGGGAAACGATGAGCGTGGGTAGCACGCGCCCCGCGCTGTCCGTGATGCTGGGGAGAAGCGCCGTGGCCGCGCCCGCCGCCTGCCGGGGGATGCGGATGTTCAGGCTTGTTACGTCCGCGATGTGGTGCAGCCTTCCGTCCTCCATCACGCTCCGGCCCGCCACGCCCACCCGGAAGCCGCCCGGAAGCGTTACGTACCCGCCGCGCAGCTCGTGGGCAAAGGCATAGACCGATTGCTCGCACAGCCGCGCAAAGATTTCCACCACGTCCTGCGCGGAGGCCGCCGGCCGGCCGCCCGGGGCAAAGAGGAGCCGCTCGCTGCGGTCGCTCACAAGCTGCAGGGGCTGTCCGGCCCGTATGCGCAGCTCCTCCGCGCCGCTCACCTCGGAAAGGTTGCCCAGCATGGCGTTGAGCCCCGCCGTAAGATATGGCGCAAGCCTTTCGCGCCAGTCCGCCGTTTGCCGCATCGCCACCCGCCTCCCTTTCTTTGTCCAAATCTATTCCCGTATATATGCTTGTATTCGTGCGCAAAACACGTTAAAATAGCATAAAGGAAGTGAACGGCAGCATGTCTTCAGGCGACAGCCGCGACTATGGCACGCTTTCCAATTGGGTCTATAAACAGTTGCGCGACAGCATTACCGAAGGGCGTTTTCAGGCGGGGGACTGCCTTGTAGAGTTGAAAATCGCCGAGGAGCTGGGCGTGAGCCGCACCCCCGTGCGCGAGGCGCTCAAGCAGCTCGAGCTCGAGGAGCTGGTAACCTCCTACCCAAACCGAGGCGTGGTCGTCAACGCGATTACAAACGAGGATATCGAGGATGTGTTCAAGATTCGTCTCCTGCTCGAGGGTCAGGCGGCCGCGTGGGCGGCCGAGCGCATTACCCCCGAGCAGCTTGACCGCATGACGGAAGCGGCGGAGCTGATGGATCTGTATACCCGCAAGGGCGATACGGAGCATCTTGTGCGCCTCGACACCCGTTTTCACGAGATCATCTACGACGCGTGCCAGAGCCGCACGCTCCGGCACATTCTTCTTTCGCTCCATCAAAAGATTCACCGCGCGCGCCAAAGCTCGCTCACCTCGCCCGGGCGTGCGCGCGATTCGCTCGCCGAGCACCGCCAGATCCTCGACGCGCTTGAGCGGCACGACGCTGCCGCGGCCAAGCGCTGCATCGAGCGTCATGTCTGCGGCGCGTCCGGCGGCGTGGAAGGCCGCCAGCCGAGCTTTCCCGAGATTCTCCCGGAGGCGCAGCGTCCGTAGCGCTTCCTTCCCCCAAGCGGCTTCGACGGAGGAATTGCATATGCGTATCGTCTGCACCGAGGAAGTTCTGCCAAGCGGCGGCCCGGGGCGTTTTGTGCTCGCGCGCGCCGAGGAGGCCGTGCAGGCGCTTGCGGCCGAATACGGCGGCAAGGTTCAGCTTATTTATCTCGATCCGCCCTTCGGCACGGGCGATACCTTTCACGTCCGGCTCGCGGACGGCAAGCGCGCCGTAAATGCGCCCGTGTTTGAAGATACGCTCCCGGAAAGCGAATATCTCGCCTGGATGCGCGCCGTGCTCACCGGCTGCCGGGCGCTGCTTTCAAACGAGGGCGCGCTGTATCTGCACATCGATTACCGCATGAGCGCGCAGCTTCGGCTCCTGCTCGACGAGCTTTTCGGCAAGCGGAACTTTCTCAACGAGATTATCTGGAGCTATAAAACAGGCGGCAGGAGCATGCGCTATTATCCGCGCAAGCACGATACGATTTTCTTTTATCGCAAGAGCGCCAAATGCTATTTTGACATCACCGCCGTCGGCACACCGCGCGGCCCGCAAAAGCGCAACCACATGAAGCGCTTTGTCGATGAATCCGGGCGCATATGCTTTTCCATCCGTTCGGGCGGCAAAACCTACGTCTATTACGAGGACACGCCCATGTACCCCACCGACGTATGGACCGATATCGAGCACCTGCAGCAAAAGGACGCCGAGCGCACGGGCTACGCCACGCAAAAACCCGAGGCGCTCCTTTCGCGCATCATCCGCGCCTCCTCCCGGCCGGGCGATCTTGTGGTCGATCTCTTTTCGGGCGGCGGCACGACCGCAGCCGCGGCAAGCAAGCTGGGCAGGCGCTTTCTCGCTGTGGACTGCTCGCCCTTTGCACTCTATACCCTGCGCGCAAGGCAGCTTGCCTCCGGCAGCGCGCTCTCGCTCCTTGGCGGCTCGCACGAGCTGACCCTCTCTTATCCGGCAAGCGAAGAACGCCCTGCGCTGCGCTGTTCCGTGCGCGAGACAGACGACGCGCTCGCGGTGACCGTTGAAGAAGCGCGCTTTGACGATGCGCATCCGCCCGTTTATCTTGCGCTCGGGCGCGCGGAGGGCGCGCGCTTTTTCCCCGCCGTCACAAGCTGCTCGCCCCGCCTGCCCGTGACGCTTCGCATGCCCGCGGCCCCGCGCCCCGTGCTCCAGGTGGTCGATACGCTCGGGCGGCAGGCGTTTGAGGCGCTGGCGCTGGAGTAATGGTACGGGGTACGGGGGTGGGAGAACGCAAGGGGCGCTGTCCCGGGCCCCGCTTAAGGGCGTTCCGCCCTTAAGAATCCCATCTCTGACCGCGTTTTGTGCGTGCTCTTTAGCTTGTGTCTATAAAAATCACTTGGCCCGGCGATGTTTCGCCGGGCCGAGTCTTTGTCTATTTGCTTTCAGGGCGATTCCATGGGATTCTTAAGGGATGAAATCCCTTAAGCGGGGTCCGGGGCAGCGCCCCGGCGTACCCCCGTACTCCCGTACCCCGTCCTTACGCGCCGAAGCATTCCCGCTACTCGTTCCACCCGAAAATGAGCATCACAAGCACGACGGCGCCAAGGCAGGCGGCGACGCACATGCCGGTCATGCCGAGCTTTTTAATGCGGATGCGGGAGACGAAGGCCGACGCAATCAGCAGCGACCAGGCGAGGTATACGGAGGGAAAGGCGGCGCCCAGATAGGGCTTGACGGCAAAGAGCAGGGGAAAGAGCAGGGAAGCGGTGGTAACGGGCAGGCCCTCGTAGTATTGGCGGGGCGTGTTCTTTTTGAGCTGCAATTCATCCTCTGTTACGTTGTAATAGGCCAGACGAATGAGCGCGGCGAGCACATACAGGCCCAGCAGCAGCATCTGCCAAAGCTTCGTGAAGCCGGCCGCCGCGCCGAGCGCCGCGGGAAGCACGCCGAAGCACACAAGATCGGCGAGGGAATCAATCTGAATGCCGAATTGTTTCTCGTTCTGGGTGCGGTCCTTCTTGGTCTTGGCGATGGAACCGTCAAACAGGTCGCAAAAGCCGGACACCAGCAGACACACAACCGCAAAGGACAGCCGCCCCTGGCTTGCCAAAAGAATGCCCAGCACGGCGGAGAGCACCCCGACGTAGGTAAGAATCACCGTGTAATTGTAGAAACCGATCAATCGACCTTTCAAAGCAACACCCGTTCCCTTCTCATTATGCAGCGTATCGTTGCGAATTGCCTGCTTGGTGCGTCATACTTCCGGGCTGCCTGCGCTGTGCGCGCGGCGGCCGCTTAAAAAGCCCCTTGCGGATTCCAGCAGAAAGCGCATGGGCGCAAGGCGCAGCAGGAACGCCCCGCCGATATACAGCGCCGCGCCGGCGGCAAGCTGGCAAAGCAGCAGCGCAAGGGGCGCAAGGCCCGTAAGCTGGAGCAGATAGACCGCGCCGCCCATCAAGAGCGCGAGCAGGAGCGAGGGCAGCACATCGGCAAGCTGATCGCGCATGCGGTAGCCCAGCAGCTTTTTGAGGGGAAAGGCGTTGACGATGACCGAGAACACGCCCGTAACCGCGATAGAAAGCGCGATGGCTGCGGCGGAGCGCAGCACGAACGCGGAGAGCGCCAGCAGCGTTACGCCAAAGCCCTTTTTGACGAGCTCCAGTCTGAGGTAGATATCGCTGCGGCCAAGCGCGTTGAGCGCGTGCAGACCCGTGCTTTCGAGCGGATACATGGCGTAGGTGGCGCACGCGATGCGCAAAAACGGCACGCAGGGCAGCCATTTATCCGTCAGCAGCACGGATACGAGCGGCTCGGCCACAGCCGCAAGCCCAACAAGCAGCGGAAACATGAGAAACGCCGCCGCCGAGAGCGAGCGCCGCAGCATGGCGCGCATGCGGGAAAGCTCGTCCTGCACCTTGGAATAGGCGGGGAACATAGCCTCCTGCACGGCGGAATTGAGATTGGAGCCGATAAACTGCGGAAATTGTCTGCCCTTGGCATAGTGCGCAAGCAGCTCGGTATTGTCGAGCTTGCCGATGATGAGTCCGCTCACATCATGATAGAGCGTGTCGATCAGGCCGGAAAGCAGCAGCTTCCAGCCATAGGCAAACAGCGCGCGAAGGCGCGGAAGGGACAGCGCGCGCTTCGGCTTCCAGCGGGAGGCAAGCCACATGACCAGCACCATCACGCCCGTGCTGAGCAATTGCTGCGCCACAAGCGCCCACACGCCGTAGCCCAGGCACGCCAGCGCGATGCCCACGCCGCCGGACACGACCGCCGCGCACAGCGCCGCCAAAAAGAGCTGCCGGAACTCCATGCGCCGCACAATGACCGCATTGAGCACGGATTCGGCCGCGCCGAAAAAGAGCGTAAGCGAAAGCACGCGCAGCACGTCCGTGACGGCGGGCGTTTGATAAAAGCGCGCGATAAGCGGCGCGCCGACGTAAAACAGCCCGCCAAGCGCGGCGGCCACGGCAAGGCCCAGGAAAAACACGCCGGAAAAATCCACATCGTCCACATCCTTGCGCTGAATGAGCGCCATGCCAAAGCCGCGCTGCACCAGGATGGTGGCAATGGAGATGAAAATGGTCGTCACGGTCAGCGGGCCGTATTCGTCCGGATCGATGAGGCGCGCGAGCACAACGGTGGTGATGAGCTGAATGCCCTGCGTGCCGCCCCGCTCGAGCAGCTTCCAGAGTATGCCGGTAATCGCCTTGTTCTTCAGCGTTTTCTCCATAAGCTAGCGGCCCTCCCGGCGCGGGGAACGGCGCAATTGCACGGCAAGCGCCAACGCGCGCAGCGCATATATGCGCCCCGTGCCCGCCCCGCGGCCGAGCAGCAGAGAAAGCGCAAGCCTCTCCGTGCGCGAAAGCAGCGGGCTGCGCGTGCAGGCGCGGGTTTCCGCGTCCACCATGTCCGCCCAGCAAAAGCGCGCCACGGCACGGCGGCCAGCGGCATTTTCGGCGCTGCGGCAGGCCTGATAAAAGACCGACAAAAGCCCGGAAAGCTGGCGCACGGCGAGCCGCTCGCGCCAAGCGGGCGTATCCAGACCCCAGCGCGGAAGAAAAGCGGCCAGGCGCTCCATCACGGGCCGGTTGAATTGCGACGCGATGCGGGACGCGTCCAGCGCGCGGGTCATGCTCTGCGCGTTGCGCCGATAGCGGTACAGAGGCAGCGCGCAGTAGGCGATCACGCCCGCCTGCGTAACCGGCTCGAGCGATTGCAGCAGATCCTCGCTGTGGGAGCAGGAGAAATAGGGCGCGTAGTCCGTTGTATCCGCGCGCAAAAGCTCCGTACGTATGGCTTTCGTAACAAAATTATTGAGCGTCCAGCCCGAAACGAGCGCCTCGTATACGGGCGCTTTCCCCGCCTCGCCGCAAAAGACGCGGCCGTCGGTAAAGACGGGCGGTTCGAGCGCGAACGGCCCGCAAGCGTCGGTAAAACAGGCAAAATTGAAGATAATTATGTCGGGCGCTTCGGGCGCGCCCAGACGGCGGTGCAATTGGCTAAGCGCTTCGGGCGCAAGCAAATCGTCGCTGTCAAGCGAAACGCAGATTTCGCCCCGCGCTTCGGCAATCGCGCGCCGCCGCGCCGCGAGCAGCCCCCGGTTTTCCGTGTGAAAAACGCGCACGCGGGAGTCGCTTGCGGAAAACGTGTCGCAGAGCGCGCCGCTTCCGTCGGTGGAGCCGTCGTCGATCAGCACAAGCTCAAAATCCGAAAAATCCTGGCCCAGCACGGAGCTTACGCACGCGGCAAGATATGCGCTTGTATTGTACACCGGCGTGAGAACGCTAAAGCGCATAAACGACAAGATCCCTTCCTCAATTTGATTTATTCTACATCGTGCGCGGCCGCTTGTCCATCCTTGCGGGACGCGCCGCCGCATAGATTTTTGATCAAGAATGAAGCAAACAAATCCCGGGCAAGATAGAACTGCGGGCGACCGCAAAATAGGCTTAACAAAACGAAAGGAGAAAAGCATGGCTTATAACGAGGAGTACGAACGCCAGAACGGCAACCAGCAGAATCAGCAGAATCAGCAGAATCAGCAGAACCGGCAGAAGAACAACAACAAGCAGGACAAGAACCGCCAGAACCAGGAATACCAGTTCTGAGGAGGCGGAAAATGACGCTGCGGAAAGAAAGCAGGGTGGCGGCAGCCGCAGCCGCCCTCACAAAGCAAAACCGGGGCGAAATCCCCTCAGACGTACTGGGCAGCTACACGGGCATGGCCCGCGACGGCCGCCGTCCCGTTCAGGACGCGGACGATCTGTAGGCGCTTAGGCGCCCGTGGCGGCACGTTTGGCAAGGCGGGATAGGCGCTTGCGCGCGTCTTGGTCGCGCAATACGATGGGCATCGCCATCGGCGCTTTGCCAAAGACTCGGCCCGGCAAAAGTTTGCCGGGCCAAGTTGTTTTTATATGTAAAAACAGGAATGAATGCGCAAAACGCGGTCAGAGATGGGATTCTTAAGGGTGGAACGCCCTTAAGCGGGTTTTAGGGCAGAGCCCTAAACCGTTCCTCCGTTCCCCGTCCCGTCCCTACGCGCGGCGCCTGCGGCGCACAATGCGCGCGGCAAGGCAGCTTGCGGCCAGGAGCGCAAGCGCGAGATACAGACCGGGCTGCGCCGCGTCGCCCGCAGCCGGGATGGGCGGCTCGGTTACGGTAAGGGTCGTTTCAGCGTATTGGCCGGTGAGCAGCGTCACGCGCAGCGTGTGTACGCCGGGCACGAGCGAATTGAGATACGCGGGCTGGAAGCGGATGATAATGGAACCCGTTTCCTCCGCGTAGTGCTCGGGCGAGGAGAGCACTACGCCGTTCATCGCAACGCTTGCGAGGTCTGCCGGGGTCATGGAAGTGCCCGCGCCGAGGGTCGCCACAATGGGCGGCGCGCTTCCCTGCACATAATCGCCGCAGGGCGTGAGCGCAAGCGGCAGCAGCTCCTGCCCCTCGATGTTCAGCCACCATTCATGGTGGCCGCCGCCGTATCATAGCAGGTCAGCGTGGTTTTTGGGTTGGAAACGAGCATGTGCGCCTTTTCGTACGCGTCGTAGGTCGCTTTGTTGCGGAAGGGCTGGTTCCTTTGCGACTGCTCGTACACATAGCGGGGATACACGGGCATCACGCCATAATTGCCCGAATGGTTATTGATGGAATTATTCTGCCAATTGGCCTGAATGACCTTCTCGTTGATGCGCCAGTAGACCACGCCGCCCGGGCTGTACGCACCGTATATGGAATCCAGCCCTCTGTCAAAGCCCATGAAAGTGCGATTTTCAATGAGATAATATACGTCCGGGTCGTCGGTGTTTACGCGCAGGACGCGATAGTTTTTCGCGTCTGACGCCTCCGTCACGGGGTACACGCCCGCCTCGCTCGCCGTTACAGGCTCGAAAAAGTCCAGCCAGGCCTTGGAATACGGATCGAGATGCGTAGGCGAGCTGCCCGACTCCTCGCCATGCGCGCTGGCCCAGTTTCCCGCGCCCATGAGGCTGAGCATGTCCACGGTGCATGCCTGCGCGGAGCCGTCGGTCGCGTATAGATCCATCAGCCCCAAATCGTGCCCCAGCTCGTGGCAGGCGGTGCCAAACTGCGCCTGCCGGGGCTTTTCCGCTTGACTGGCGCGCGAATAATCAAAGCTGCCGTTCAGGTTTTCGCCCATGATGGTGTATTTATACAATCCAACGCCGTCCAGTTGCACGGACAACGCGTCGCCGAGCACCCACCTCCCCGTGGAATCGACAAACCAGGTGTTGGCATTCCAGCTATGCGCCCAGGTCATGGGCCGGCCCGCCTGCTCGCCGACATAGGCGGCCTCGTAACCGGCGGCCACCACCAGCACAGCCAGCTCCGTGGGCGAAACATAGCCGTCGTTGTTGCGGTCGTACCGAGAAAAATCGATATACGCGTCCGCCGCGTTCAGCGCATAGGCGAAGATGGACGCGTCGCTGTACATGGCGTATCGTTTGCCGTCCGTTCCCTCATAAAAACCCAGCTTTGCGCCGAAGCCATAATTCTGCGCGCCGGCTACATAGGGGTTATAGCCCGCGCAATAGCCCGGGCGGTCGATGGGCAGCGTAACGGTGATTACGCCGTCGTTCTCCCTGCCGTTGTCCTCCGGCTTCCCGCCGTAGCTTTCCCGCGCGGGCACATAGGTGAATTTTCCGTTGGAAACCTCCGAATAGTAGCCGGACACGCCGTCGTCAAAGATGCGCTTGTGCCACACCGCGTCGGAAAACTGGCACTTAATATCGGCAAACTGCACCTTGAGCACCAGCAGCGCGCAGGTTTCGCCCTTTTGGGGCGCGTCGAGCGCGTCGTAGCCGTATTTGATCTTGCCAAAAAGCGGATTTCTCGCATCCGCATTCGGTTCGTAATTGTCGGGGATCGTCGCGCTTGACGCCGCCTGAAAAAAAGCGTAGGGCCTCTCTCCGCTTTCCGCTTGCAAAGCGGATAGCTTTTCCTTAAAACCGTCCGCACCGCCGGACAGGTTCACCCGCGGGCGGTTCTCCTCCTTGCGAAATCGCCCCCAGAAGGACTGCCCGCCGCCGACCCTTTCGCCCAGCGCAAAGGCGTCGCCGTCGTACACCACATAATAATAGCAGCCGTCCAGACTGTTATAAAAAAGCAGATTGCCGTCGGTATCCGCCGTGTAGGAAAAAAATTCGTCGCCATAATTGCGGACCGTGACGGTTCCGCCGCTCCCGTCGTCCACCTCCACCTCGCCTGGATACGCGGGGCAGGCCAGCGCGACCGCCGGGAGCAGGAGCAGCAGGCACGCGCTCAGCGCCGCAAGTAGCAGGGCAAGAAACCTTGTCTTCATATGCGTCGTTTCCTCTTGATTGATTTCATATTGTTCACGTTTTGTTCATATTATTATAGCCTGTCCCCCGCAAAACGTCAAGAATTGTGACGAAACGATGACCAGGCGCGGAGGGCGGCGCTGTAACGAGGCGCACTGGCCTCTGCTTGTCCCGCCGCGCGCGCCTGTGCTATAATCAAAATAGGTAGGGGGGGTCGACATGAAGCGCCGTTTTTTGCCCGCAAGGGCGCAGCTTGTGTTGCTGTGCATCTGTGCGTGCGCGTTCGCGGCCATATTCGCATGCGGATGCGCGCCCGCACCTGCTGCCGCGCCGGAAACGGCAGTGTTTGTTGCGCCCGCGCACACGGAGGCGCCCCGCTATACCGTGCCGCCCACGCCCACGCCGACCGCGACGCCCGTGCCCACGCCCACGCCCGCGCCGACCGCAACGCCCGTGCCCACGCCCTTTTCCTTCGTATGGTTTTCGGATACGCAGACCATGACCTGGGCCAAGCCCGAAGCGCTCACCAGCATGGGCGAATGGGTGCGCGATAACGCGGAGGCGCGCAACATCGTATACGCCTTTCACACGGGCGATATGGTGGACAGCGGCGCGTCCGAGGAACAGTGGAAGAGCTTTCAGTTGCTTACCGACGCGATGGGCGGCGTCGTGCCCTTTCAGCCCACGCTGGGCAATCACGATTACCGGCGGCCCGACCGGGATCTGACCAATTATTATTCCATGCCCTTTCTCACGGCCTTTGACGACGCGCACCGCTACGACGGCGGCAGGGGCCTGTACGCGCTGTTTTCGGCGGGCGGCGTGGATTTTATTTTCCTGTCCGTCCCTTATTTTATCGACGAGGCCTGCTTTGCCTGGGCAAACGAGCTGCTCGCGGCCAACCGCGACCGGGTGGCGCTCATCGTCGCGCACAGCTATCTCAACCGCGAGGGCGTGGCCGCCTACGAGGGCTGGGCCATCAAGCGCGATCTGGTGGAGAAGAACCCCAACGTACGCTTGCTCATCTGCGGGCACTGCCGCGCGACCGCCTTGGGCGAAAAGCGCTTTGACGACGACGGCGACGGCGTGCCCGAACGGCATTTCGTGGCGCAGATGTATAATTTTCAGGGCACGGAGATTCATTTCGGCTATCTGCGCGTGCTCACCTTCGATCCCATGAGCCGGAGCATCGAGGTATACACCTACTCGCCCTTCCTCGACAAGCTTTACCGCGACGAATGGAAGCACACGCAGGTTTGGACGATCGAGGACGCGTTTTAGGCGAGAACCCGGCTTGGGCGCCGCGCTTGCCCTTTCGGGCGGATGTGGTATAATCTGAATCAACACCTTCCTGGAGCAAAACACATGAACAGAGCGCAACGGCTCAAGGGCGCGGATCGGGCCATCTTTCTCTTTTGCTGGGGCGCGTATTTTTCGGCCTATATGTGCCGCAATGCGCTGGGCGCGAGCATGCCCGCCATACTGGCCGCAACCTGTTGGGACAAGGCGGAAATCGGCCTCGTAAGCACGGGCTTTTATGTGTGTTATGGCTTCGGGCAGCTCGTCAACGGCTATCTGGGCGACCGGCTCTATCCCGTGCGCATGATCGCCTGCGGGCTTCTGCTTTCCGGCCTGTGCAATTTACTCATGGCATTTGCGCCGTCCCCGGGCTGGATGCTGGCCGTTTGGTGCGCCAACGGCTATGCTCTTTCCCTTTTATGGACGCCCATCGTCCGCACCTTCGCAACGCGCCTGACGGGCGAAGCGCGCACGCTCGCGGGCGTGAACATCTCGCTTTCCATCCCGGCGGGCACCTTCGCGTGCTATGGGCTTTCCGCGCTCATGCTTCGCCTGTTCGGCTGGCACGCGCCCTTTGCCGCCGCGGGCTGCATCGGTCTGGCCGCAAGCGCGGTCTTTTACCTGAACATGCGAAAGCTCGTGCCCAACGCGCCGCCCGCGCCCAAGACGCCGCCCGGCGCGGGCGCAGCCGCCCCCGCTCCCGCCGCCGATTTCAAGACGCTGGCGCGCTTGTTTATGCTCTCCGGGCTGATCTTTATCACCCTGGGCATCGCGGCAAACGGCATGATCAAGGACAGCGTGGCCGTTTGGGCCTCCACCTTCTTTGCCGAATTCCACGGCATGCGGGCGTCTTCTGCGTCGCTCCTTTCCGCGCTGCTGCCCATTACCAGCCTCGCGGGCGTATATCTGGGCGCGGGCGTGAACCGCCGCTTGCAAAACGAGGTGCTTTCCGGCACGCTCCTTTTCGGTTTGGGCGGCGTGGCGTTGCTGGCGCTGCGCATATTCGGCGCGCGTTCGGCCCTGCTCTCCGTTTGCTGCCTCTGCGTGTGTTCCGCCGCCATGTACGGGGCCAACACGCTTTTGCAATGCCTGCTGCCGCTGCATTTTTCCTGCATCGGCCGGAGCGCAACCATAGCCGGCCTTCAAAACGCGCTGGCCTACGGCGCGTCCGCGCTTTCCAGCTTTCTCATCGGGCTGCTCTCCGAGCGCTTCGGCTGGAGCGCCTCGGTGCTCCTGTGGCTCGTCATCGCCGTTTCCGGCACGGCGCTTTGCCTTGCCGGCGGCGGCGGCTGGAAGCGCTATCTGAAAATGGAGCGGGAGGGAACCCTGCCCTTTCCTTCGGGGAAATGACAGGCGGGCACGCCTTAAGCATATTCCACGGATTCCCCATCCAAATTCATAACAAGGAGGCGCATCATGTTGATTGAAACCTTTGACAAAACGAAGCTGTATCTCAACCCGGAGCTCTCCGGCGGCGATAAATGCCGCTGTGTGATCGTGCACGGGCTCGCGGAGCATCAGGGCCGCTACGATTATCTGGCGGAGCTGTTCCACAAGGCGGGGATCGGCACCTATCGCTTCGATCACCGGGGCCACGGCCGCAGCGAGGGCGAGCGCACGCATTACGACGATTTTCATCAGCTTTTAGACGACGTAAACGTGGTGGTAGACATGGCCATTGCGGAGAGCGGCGGCAGGCCCGTGTTCCTGCTGGGTCACTCCATGGGCGGCTACGCGGTGGCGCTCTACGGCGCGAAATATCCGAACAAAAAGCTTGCCGGGCTGATTACGAGCGGCGCGGTCGCGCGCGACAACGGGCATTTGCTCAGCGGCGTGCCCAAGGGCATGGATCCGCACACCCAGCTCCCCAACGCGCTCGGCAGCGGCGTTTGCTCCGTGCGGGAGGTGGTGGACTGGTACGGCAAGGATCCCTATAACTGCAAAACCTTTACGGCGGGCCTATGCTACGCGCTGTGCGAGGGCGTGGCGTGGTTCACGGAGCAAGCGGGGAAATTTGCCTACCCCGTTTTGATGCTGCACGGCGAAAAGGACGGCATCGTCTCCGTGACGGACACCTACGATTTCTTCGGCATGGTGTCCTCGCGCGATAAGCAAATGAAGATTTACGGCGGCTTATATCACGAAATCTTCAATGAATACTGCCGCGACGAGGTGATCGGCGACGTGATTTGCTGGATTCAAAACCGCGTATAGGCGCATAAAAACGGGCCGGTTTCAGGCGGACAGCGCTTGAAAACCGGCCCGTCGCTTTTGCCGCGGCTATGCGCCGCCTAAATATACCGTCCCCCGTGCGCGCGGAATTCCTTCCATTGCTCGTGCGTGGGCCAGGAATAATAATTGTGCGGCCAGGGCGTTTCGACCGGGGTCAGGTCGCCCGCGCGGAGCTTATCGAGCGCACCGAGCACCGCGTCCACGCTCAGCGCGAAGCAGCGCGCGTAGATATCCGTCAGGCTTTCGCCCTCGCAAATGGGCGTGACGCGCACATCGAGCACCACGCCCTCGTCGATGACGGGGGTCATGGTATGCACGCTCACGCCGGTTACGCTTTCGCCCTTGCGCACGGCCTGAAAGCCGGGCCACACGCCGCCGTTGTTAGGCAGGAGACTCGAATGCCGGTTGATGCAGGCGATCCTGGGCAGCGCGAGCAGCTTTTTGCCAAAGTAGAGCGGATTGGAGGAAACGATCACATCCGGCTCAAAGGCCGCAATGCGCGCGCGCAGCACGGGCGTATTGATGGTATCCCGCACGGTGAAGAAGGGAAGCTTGTGGGTTTGGAGCACCTTGCGCACGGAATGCGTTTTGCCAAAAAAGCGTTCCGAAAGCATGCAACCGATCTTTTTCCAGCCCAGCTTCCAGATCTCGGAGGGATACAGCTCGTAGAAATGCTGGGTCACATACCGCTCCGGGCTGTTTTTCGAGCGCGTGACGAGCGCCGCGCCCACAAAGGTATCCTGCCCGCGCGTTAAAACGCCCTCGATAAACTCTGGGTGAAAAAAGCAAGTCTCGTCAACGATAAAAAATACCCTCATTTTGTTCCCTCCGCTATGTCCGCCATGCTCCGCATGCGCGGCGCGTGCAGCGCTTCCCGCTCGATATCCCGGTTAGGCGAGAGATTGAAGCGCACAAAATCTGTCTTTCGCGGATCGAGGCAGCAATCCGCTCCGGCAAGCCGGCCCGGGTGAAAGAGACATTCCACGTCCGCGCCCTTGCGCGCGGCGCGGGCCAGAAAATCCGGCAGCACTGCCAGGACGCGCGCCGCGTCCATGCGTCCTGTGAGCACCACGCCGCAAAAGAGCGCCGTCGGAATACCGGCCTTTTTGCGTTTGCCCTCGTCAAAGAGCAGGAGGAAGCGAAGCAGGGCCTGCTTGACCCAATTGACGGGCGGGACGCTCAAAAAAAGCCGGGGCCGCTTGAGATAGGGCCAAACAGGCTCGTCCGGCATGCGAATATACGCGGGGCGCAGCCCCTCCTCGGAAAGCGTTTCGAGGATGGCTCCATAAAGCAGGGGGATGGCGTGAAAATGCTGGTGCGAATCGATGCGCAGCGGCGCGCCCGCCGGATACAGGGACGCAACGCGTTTTAGCTGCGCGCGCGTTTCCGCCTTGAGCTGCACATAGAGAGCCTTACGGCCGGGCAGGAGGCTTTTGAGCAGCAGTTGGGCAAAGGAGAGCGAAAAGCAGCCGCGTTCGTCGGTGAGCAGCGGCACGGCGGCCCGCCCCGCGCAGCAGGGCCCCTCCACGTAGTTTAAGTGCACGGCAATGTGCGGCCGCTTTTCCAGAAGCGAAAGCCGCTCCATGGCCTCGGGCAGGCAGGCGCTGTTGGGCATGACGCTCAGGCTGTTGAGGCAGCCCGTTTGCGCGCAATCCAATATCACGTCGGCTTGCGCCGCGTTGATTCCGTAATCGTCCGAATGAAAAAAGATCTTCATATATTAACCCAATCCATATGATATCCGGCGCGGCGGCGAATGTCAATCGCGCGTTAGGACGGCCCGCGTTTGGCGCTGCGGGCGCTCGGGCGCGCCAAAGCGCGGCGCGGCTTGCCGCTCCGCCTTGGGCCCGGCGGCGGCAAGGCGCGCAAACGCCGCGTCGAAAAGCCGGATGGCGTCCTCATAGCAGCGCTGGGCGCGCTCGCCCGTGCCGCCGCCCTTCAGCAGGCCCAGCAGCACCGCGATGACCGTCGTCCCGTCGCGCCGCGCGGCAACGATGAGACAGCGCCCCCCCTGCTCGGTGGAGCCCGTTTTGCCGCCCACGCAATCCGCGTACAGGATCGGGGAGCCTTCCGGGTCGGAGATGAGCCGGTTCGTGTTGGTGAGCCGCAGCGTCTTTTTGCGCTTGTCGCTGGGCGCGATTTCATACGTGGCGGTGGAGATGATTTGCGCGAAATCCTCGTTTTGCAGCGCGTAAGCGGTCAAAAGCGCCATGTCGCGCGCCGTGGAATACTGCCCGCGGTGGTAGGTTCCGCTGGGCGTGAGGAAATGCGTATCGTTTAAGCCCAGCGCCGCCGCCTTTTCGTTCATGAGCACGGCGAAGGCCTCCACATCCTCGGCCAGGTGATAGGCCACGGCCAGCGCCGCGTCGTTGCCGGATTCGAGCATAAGCCCGTAGAGCACGTCGCGCATGGGCACGGTTTCGCCCGATACAAAGCCCGCTTTGGTATGCTTTTCCGTCAGGCCCGCGATTGCGCCGGGGATACGCACGGGGTCATCAAGGCCGCAGCTTTCCAGCGCGAGGATGCAGGTCATGATTTTCATGGTGCTGGCCGGGATGCAGCGCGCATCCGGCTCGCGCGCAAGGAGCGTTTCCCCGGGCCTGTCCGCGCGGACGACGGCCACATAGGGCACGGCGACCTCCGCCATGGGATCGGCCCCCTCCTCCTCCGCGCGCGCGGCGGGCGCGGGCAGAAGCAGCGCCGCGCAGCAGAGCAGGGTAAGCAGCCGTCGTTTCATATTGAAATACCGCCTTGGGTTTTTGTTGATTATAGCACAGCGCTTGCGGTATAATAAACGAAATTTCACGAAAGGCTGCGGGATTTTCCCGCGGAGCGTGCGTTATGATCCTCGGAGCCCGCCTTTTCCGCCGCCTCGCGCTGCTCGCGGCGCTTTTCTGCCTTGCGGCGGGGCCTTTCGCCTGTGCGCCCGCCGCGCTGGAGGCGGAGGCCCCAGCGCCGACCTTCGTGCCGGCTACGCCCACGCCCGCGCCGGTCGTTTCCTGTTCCGCATTGCGCATCGCGTCCGGCGCGCCCGAAAGCGTGCCCGCCTTCTATACCGCCGTCACGCTGCCCGGCCTGCCTTCGGGCGCGTTCTATGCCTTTACCGATGCGGCGGGCGCGGCGCAATACCGTGTGTGGGCCGAGCGCGACGAGCTGACAAACGGCGTTCTCACCGAAACCGAGCGTGGCTTTGCGGCGGCCGAACTCACGCGCGCAAGCGAGGACGAAGCCTATAGCTTCGCCTTTGCGGATGCGGGCGGCTTTGCTTCCGACGCGCCGGAGCAGGCTGGCGTGTGCGCGCCTGTTCCGCTGCCCGAAGGCTTCGTGCCGCGCCGCGTATACGAGCCGACGGGGCTGACCGGCCACCTGCGCGCGACGGATACGGGCGCCTGCCTCGTTTACGGCTCCTTTGGCGAAGCGGCGGCCGCGTTCTATCCCGCGGACGAAGCGGGGCAAATGCTGCCCGGCGCGCTGCCCGATACAGGCCGCGTGCTCGTGCCAGCCTATACGCCCATGGACACGCCGCTTGAAGGCGACCCTGTCAAGCTTGTAATCTACATCGGCTCGCAGAGCGTGGTGGCCTACCGCGCCGTGGACGGCGAATGGGTGGAGGCGCGCGTGATGCTCTGCTCCACGGGCAAAAGCGCCGACGATACGCCGCGCGGGGATTTCCGCATTATGGAGCAATACCTGTATAAAAAGCTCGGCATGAACAACGAAAATCTGTACGGCCAGTATTCCAGCCGCATCACGGGCAGCTATCTGTTCCATTCGGTGCCCATCACCGGGCCGAATCCGCAAAACCGCGAGAACGGCAAGCGGCAGATGTCCGTAAAATACTACGATAGGCTGGGCACGCCCGCCTCGGGCGGCTGCGTGCGCATGCGGGTGCTCGACGCGCTGTGGATCTATACCTACTGCACGGTGGGCACGCCCGTGACCGTGACCGACGATGCCGGCCCCGCGCCCGCGCAGCCCGCGCCGCTTATTGAGGAGGAGCCGTATCAACGGCGCGTATCGGGCGATTACCACGGCGGCAACTACGTGGGCTGGGATCCCTCGGACCCGGACCCGAACAATCCCTACGCCGCGCTGTACCCCACGGAGGACTGGGCTGTGGAGGCCTTCGCGGCCGCCGACGCAACCGATCCGCAGAAGAAGCCGTAGCCCCGCCCGCCACACGCCTGTGCAAAGCTGCAAGCCTTGCGCGGGCAGGCAAAATTTGCTTTACAAGCGCGCCGCGCGCCGGTATAATAAGGCGTGGTCAAGCATGGACAATCGCATAGTTCGGATGAGGACGGCGGGAGATACCGCCAGCCGGTAGCCGAAGGAGAAATAGCGTGCCGCCCAAGCGCGCCGGAAGCTCTCAGGCCCAAGGATCGCCGTCTGACGAAGCTCTGGAAAGCCCTTTGCTGGGCACCGAAGGAGGAAACGCTCTCAGGTACGGAAACAGAGATACGGGACGGCTTTCGTTTCGTATCTTTTTTTATGCTAAAAAACGGAAACCGGCGGACAAACAGCTTTGACAAAAAATTGCATTGCAGGAGGACGGTATGAGCGAACTCAAACGCACGGTACTCTATCAGGCGCATCTCGACGCAAAGGCCAGCATGGTCGATTTCGGCGGCTGGGAAATGCCGATGAACTATCCCACGGGCATTGTGGACGAACACCTCTACACGCGCAAGGTCTGCGGCATCTTCGACGTGTCCCACATGGGGCGCTTCATTGTGGACGGGCCCGAGGCGCAGGCGTTCTTGCAGCACGTGCTTTCCAGCAACGTCAACGCGCTCGATCTCAACATGGCGCAGTACTGCATCGTGCCCAACGAGGCGGGCGGCGCGTACGACGACGCGTATCTCTACCGCTTTGAGGAGGATTCCTATCTGCTGGTGGTCAACGCGTCCAACACGCCCAAGGACGTGGCGCACTTTAACGAGGTGCTGCCCCGTTTCAACGCAAAAATGACCGACATCACCGCGAGCGTAGCCTCCATCGCCGTGCAGGGCCCGGCCAGCAAGGAAATTCTGCTGGGCATCACCGACGAACCCCAGCTCACCGAGCCCGTCAAGAACGCGCTGAACACCCTCGTAATGGCGGGCAAACAGGTGCGCATCGCCAAGACCGGCTACACCGGCGAGCCGCTGGGCTACGAGCTGTTTGTGGACGCGAAGGACGCGAGATTCTTTTGGGAGTTGCTCATCGAAAAGGGCGCGCGGCCCACGGGTCTCGGCGCGCGTGATACGCTGCGGCTCGAATCCGCCCTGCCGCTCTACGGCGACGAGATGGGCGAGGATATCCATGGCAACGAGATCCCCGTTTTCGCCGTGCCGCTGGCGAAGTTTGCCGTAAGCTTTTCGGAGCTTAAGGGCGATTTTATCGGCCGCGCCGCGCTTGAAAAGCAGCACGCCGCCTTTACGCGCATCATGAACCGCGACTTTTCCGATATGGCGGAGCTGCCCCGCCGCGTCCGCCCCATCGCGCTCACCGGCAAGGGCGTCATGCGCCACGGCTTCCCCGTATATAAGGACGGCAAAGAGGTGGGCTATGTTACCAGCGCCACCATGGTTCCGTATTTCCGCTCCGAGGGCGAGGGCCTGGCCACGGTGATTTCCGACGACAAGGCGCTGCGCTCCATCGGCCTCGCGCTGCTCGACAGCGATTTGCTCAAGGATGATGTGGTCGAGGTCGATATCCGCGGCAAGCGCGTGCCCGCCGCCGTCGCGCCCTATCACATCCGCAGCGACGCGCCGCCGTTTACGCGGCCCATCCTCTACGGCTACGACAAGCCCGTCACCGTCAAGGGCGAGGGCGATTACGCCGCGCGCGCCCGCACGCTCGTTGCGAAAACGCAGCAAAACCACGTTTGGCGGCAGGAGGAATGCATCAACCTCATACCCTCCGAGCAGACCCAGTCCCGCGCGGTGCGGCTGCTTTGCGAATCCGACCCGGCCTTCCGCTATGCCGAGCACAAGAAGGTGAAGTCCTTCTACGACCGTGACATCTTCTATTATCAAGGCACGGGCTTTATCGACGAGGTCGAGCAGCTTCTCGTGGAGGAAATGAAAAAGTTCCTTGGCGCGAGCGAGGTGGAAACGCGCGTCGTCAGCGGCCAGATGTCCAACATGGCGGTGTTTTCCGCGCTCATGGATTTCAAAAACCGCATTAACCGCAAGGTGACCCCGCAGCGCCTCGGCTATGTGCTCAACAACCATATCATCAAGGGCGGCCACCTTTCGGCCCAGCCCATGGGCGCGCTGCACGATTATATCGCCGTCGATCCGGCCACCGAGCGCTCCGCTATCGTCAATTTCCCGGTGCTTAAGGACAATATCTATAAAATCGACGTGGAGGAGACCAAGAAGGTCATCGAAAAGTACAAGCCCGAGCTCATCATCTTCGGCAAGAGCATGGTGCTGCATAAGGAGCCTGTGGCGGCCATCCGCAAGTTCGTGGACGAAACGGGCGTGAAAACGACCATCATGTACGACATGGCGCACGTGCTGGGCCTTGTGGGCGAGCACTTCCAAAAGCCCTTCGAGGAGGGCGCGGAGATCGTCACCGGCTCCACGCACAAAACCTTCTACGGCCCGCAGCGCGGCGTGATCGGCGTATCCTTCAAGGAAGGCGAGCTCAAATACGATCTGTGGGAAACGATCGAAAGCCGCGCCTTCCCGGGGAGCGTTTCCAACCACCACCTTGGCACGCTCCTTGGCCTCCTCATGGCGGCCTACGAAATGAACGCCTTCAAGGACGCGTATCAAAAGAACGTCATCCACAACGCCAAGCACTTCGCCATGGCGCTCAAGGCCGCGGGCCTCGACGTGGTGGGCGATCCGGCCATCTCCTACACCGAAACGCATCAGGTCATCGTCCGCGTGGGCTACGGCATTGGGCCGGAGATTGCCACGAAGCTGGAAAACAACAACATCATCGTCAACTATCAGGCGACCCCCGAGGAGGAGGGCTTCACCGCCTCCGGCGCGCTGCGCATCGGCGTATCCGAAATGACGCGCTTCGGCTTTGGCGACGCGGAATTCGATCGTCTTGCCGGGATCATGGCCGACGCGATCCTGCGCGGCAAGGACGTGCGCGAGGAGGTCAAGGCGCTGCGGAGCGGCTTTACCGAGCTGCGCTATTGCTTTAACGACAAGGAAACCGAACAGGCGCTGGACGCGCTCTCCAGGCGCGCCGGCTTCTAGGCAAACGCAAGCCGTCCGGGCAGGCGCGGCAAAGGCTGCCGCGCTTCCCGGGCGCAACCCCCTCATTCCGAACAAAAATACATTTTATGGAGGAAAACATGATGAAAACACCCGCTGAACTGCTGTATTCCAAATCCCACGAGTGGGTTCGCATCGAAGCCGACGGCTCCGCCGTGATCGGCCTGACCGACTATGCGCAGGACGCGCTTGGCGACCTGGTGTACGTAAACCTGCCCGAAATCGGCGACGCGGTCACCGCGGGCGAAACCTTTGCGGACGTGGAATCCGTCAAGGCTGTTTCCGACGTGTTCTGCCCTGTCACAGGCAAGGTGCTGGCTGTCAACGACGCGCTTTCCGACGCGCCCGAGCAGATTAACGACGATCCCTACGGCGCGTGGCTGGCGAAGATCGGCGATGTGACCGATAAGGAAGAGCTTCTCGACGCGGCCGGCTACGAGGCGTTTGTTGCCGAGGAGGCGTAAGCATGGGCGGCTATATCCCCTCCTCCCCCGCCGAGCGCGAGGAGATGCTTGCGCGCGTGGGCGTGGCGTCCTTTGACGAGCTGTTCGCCGCCGTGCCAAAGGAAATGCGCTTTCCGAAGCTGGAGCTACCGGAGGGCCTTTCCGAGCTGGAGGTCACGGAGCGCTTAACCGCCCTTTCGCAACAGAACACGGTCTTTCCCATGGTGTTCCGAGGCGCGGGCGCGTACAAGCACTTTATCCCCGCCATCGTACCCGCCGTTACCTCGAAGGAGGAGTTTCTCACGGCCTACACGCCCTATCAGGCGGAAATATCGCAGGGCGTGCTGCAATCCATCTTCGAGTACCAGACCATGATCTGCGAATTGACCGGCATGGCCGTGTCCAACGCCTCGGTCTACGACGGCGCGACCGCCGCCGCGGAGGCCGCCGCCATGTGCCGCGAGCGCAAACGCAACCGCTTCCTTGTGAGCTTGGGCGCAAATCCCGAGGTGCTGCGCACGATCGAAACCTATTGCTTCGGCAACGGCATGGAGGTCGTGCCCGTGCCGCTCAAGGACGGCAAAACCGACCCGGAGGCGCTCAGCGCGCTTTTAGGCGACGACGCAGCCGGGTTTTATCTCGCCCAGCCCAATTTCTTCGGCCTCCTCGAGGATGCGGAGGCGTTGGGCGCCATCGCGCACGAAAAGGGCGCCAAGTTCGTCATGGGCGTAAACCCCATCGCCCTGGGGCTGCTAAAAACGCCCGCAGAGTGCGGCGCGGATGTGGCCGTGGGCGAAGGACAGCCTCTGGGCATGCCGCTCTCCTTCGGCGGCCCGTACCTCGGCTTTATGGCCGCAACGCCCGGCATGATGCGCCGTCTCCCCGGCCGCATCGTGGGCGAAACGGTGGATCGCGACGGCAAGCGCGCGTTCGTGCTCACCTTGCAGGCGCGTGAGCAGCACATTCGCCGCGAAAAGGCCTCGAGCAACATTTGCTCCAACGAAGCGCTCTGCGCCATGACAGCGGCCGTATACCTCGCCGCCATGGGGCCGGAGGGTCTTGCGCAGGTCGCGACCCTGTGCGCCTCCAAGGCGCACGCGCTGGCCGGGCGCATCTCCGCCCTGCCGGGCTTTGCACTCCGCTACAAGGGCGAGTTCTTCCACGAGTTTGTGACCGAATGCCCCATCGCGCCCGAGGCCCTCAACGTACGCCTCGCGGAAAAGGGCATTCTGGGCGGCTGGCCGGTGGACGGCGGCATCCTGTGGTGCGCAACGGAAATGAACACCGCCGCGCAGCTTGACGCGCTTGTTTCGGCGCTTTCGGAGGTGAGAGCATGAAGCTGCTCTTTGAACAAAGCAGTCCCGGGAGGAAGCTTGCTCTCCTGCCGGAATGCGACGTGGCGGAATATACCTTTAATCCCGCCTGTCTGCGCGCGGAAAAGCCCCGTTTGCCGGAGCTTTCCGAAATTGACCTGAGCCGCCACTACAGCGCGCTGTGCCGCCGCACCCACGGCGTGAACAACGGCTTTTATCCGCTGGGCTCCTGCACCATGAAGTACAACCCGCGTGTAAACGAGCTTGCGGCTGCGCTTCCCGGCTTTACGGGCATCCACCCGCTGCAATGCGCAGCCAGCTCCCAAGGCGCGCTTGCCGCGCTGTATGGCCTCAAGAAGTCGCTTCTGACCATCACGGGCATGGATGATATGACCTTCCAGCCTGCGGCGGGCGCGCACGGCGAGTTTACGGGCCTGCTGCTCATCAAGGCGTATCACAAGGATCGGGGGGACGCCGCCCGCACCAAGATCATCGTGCCGGACGCGGCCCACGGTACCAACCCCGCCTCCGCCGCCATGTGCGGCATGACGGTGGTGAGCATCCCGTCCAACGCGCTCGGCTGCGTGGATCTTGACGCGCTGCGCGCCGCCGTCGGCCCGGACACGGCGGGCCTCATGCTCACAAACCCCAATACGCTGGGGCTCTTTGACCCCAACATCCTGGAGATCACCCGCATTGTACACGAGGCGGGCGGCTTGTGCTATTACGACGGCGCGAATCTCAACGCGGTCATGGGCGTGGCGCGGCCCGGCGACATGGGCTTCGACGTAATCCACCTCAATTTGCACAAGACCTTCTCCACGCCTCATGGCGGCGGCGGCCCGGGCGCGGGCCCCGTGGGCTGCAAAAAGCTTCTTGCGCCCTTCTTGCCGCGCGGCGTTGTGGAAAAGACAGACAAGGGCTATGCGCTCATCGAGCCCGAAAAAAGCGTGGGCAGTGTGCGCGCGTTCTGGGGCAATTTCCTCGTGGCCATCCGCGCGTACGCGTACGTGCTGACCCTGGGCCGCACGGGCGTGCCCGAGGTCGCGGAAATGGCCGTGCTCAACGCCAACTACATGAAGGCCATCCTCCGGGAGGCCTACGACGTGGCCAACGACGGCCTCTGCATGCACGAATTCGTGCTCACGCTCGAAAAGCTGCATGAGGAAACGGGCGTGTCCGCGTTGGACGTGGCCAAGGCGCTGCTCGACGACGGCATGCATCCGCCGACGATGTATTTCCCGCTCATCGTCCACGAGGCGCTCATGATCGAGCCCACGGAAACCGAGTCCAAGGAAACGCTGGACGAGGCCTGCGCGGTGTTCCTCCGCATCTTGAGCCAGGCCAGGGCAAACCCGGATTCCGTGCGCGAGGCCCCGCACACCACGCCGGTGCGCAGGCCCGACGAGGTGCAGGCGGCCAGAAGCCCCGTGCTCCGCTACGCCTTCTGACAAAACGAACCGAAAATCTGCGCGCAGTCCGGCAAAAGGGACTGCGCGCAGTGGTAAAAGAGGAAAGCCATGAAGGTCATTTTGATTCTGTCCGATACGGTCAACAAGCGGTTTTTGCCCCTCTGGGGCGGCGCGCCCGCCCATACGCCCAATTTGGAGCGACTTGCCGGCCACGGCACGGTCTTCGACAGCCATTTTTGCGGCAGCGCGCCCTGCATGCCCGCGCGGCGCGATATTTTAACCGGACGCTTAAATTTTCTCGAAAAACCCTGGGGCGGCATGGAGCCCTTCGACGTGACCCTCCCGGGCCTGCTGAAAGAGAAGAACGTATTTTCCTCCATTGTGACGGATCATGTGTTCTATCTCAACGCGGGCGGCGAGAATTACCTCAAGGATTTTTCCACCTGGGAGGTCTTTCGCGGACAGGAGCACGATCCCTGGGCGCTCGCGCCCAATCAAAACGGCATGCCCTCGCTGGAAAAGGACGATAGCTATATGGGCGAGCCGCTTACGCATTACCGGGCAAACCGCACCCGTTTTCACGGCGACGAGCGGCTCTATCCCACCCCCCGCACCTTCCAGACCGCAGCGGACTTTGTGCGCGGCAACAAGGACGCGGACAATTATTTCCTCTGGGTGGAGGGCTTCGACCCGCATGAGCCCTACGACGCGCCCGAGGAATACGTCAAGCTCTACGGCGACGATTACGACGGCCCGGAGTTCATCTACCCGCGCTACGGCGCGCCGGCCTCCGAATACACCGAAAAGGAGCTGCGGCATCTCACGCACCAGTATCTGGGTCTTTTGACCATGACCGACAAATACATCGGCAAGCTTCTCGACGCGCTGGACGAAACGAACGCGTGGAAGGACACCATGGTCGTGTTTACCACCGACCACGGCTTTATGCTGGGCGAAAAGAATTATCTGTGCAAGAATTTCATGCCTGCCTATAACGAGGTGTTTGAGATTCCCATGATCGTATCGCACCCGCGTTATAAGCCCGCGCGCGTCTCCGCGCTGACGCAGAATATCGATCTTTTTCCCACCATACTGGAGTTCTTCGGCGTGGACATGGCAAAGAACCCCAATCCCATCCACGGCAAGAGCCTCCTGCCGCTGCTTTCGGGCGAAGCCGAAACGCTCCGCGACGCGGCGCTGTACGGGTATTTTGGCAAAACGGTCAACGTAACCGACGGGCGGTTTTGCTATCTGCGCGCGGCTGCGCGGCCGGACAACGCGCCGCTTTTTGTATACACGGCCATGCCCACCACGCTCCGGCAGTTTATGGGCTACGATACCATCCGGCCCGAGGATTTTTGTCGCATCGCGGCAGGGCCGTTCCTCCCGTGGACGGATTTCCCGGTGTTCCGTTTCCCCGGCGAGATCGTCCATTGGAGCAACTGGTCGCAGAATTTTGAAAAGCGCCCGGATTGCATAAACACGACCCGGCTCTACGACTGCGCGTGCGACCCGGAGCAGCTCGAGCCCGTCGAGGACGCGGCCTTGCACGCGCGCTATGAAAGGCTGCTTGTGGAAACCATGGTGCGCCACGACGCGCCGCTTGAGCAATATGAACGCTTGGGCCTGTGAGGGACGGTCAAAACAGACGCGGGCGCGGTCATAAGCCGGCCCGCGTTTTTGCTTGGCTTAACCTTAGTTGGGCCCTCTGGAATAGCGCCCGTTTTCCGTAATGGTGAGCGCGCCGCTCGCGCCGTTGATGTGTACGAGCGTCGTTTTGTAACCGAATTCAATAAAATCGATCTTGCCCTCGGGCGTGTAGCTGACGATTACGCCGGGCTGCTTGTACGTATCGTGATAGGTCTTTACCTCGATCCCCAGCGGATTGTGCTCGCTTAAGAATTTGTAATCCGCCGTATTTCTGTCGGTGCTGGACAGATACTCCAAAATGAGCGCGGAAATGGCCTGGTCGCAGTCTGTCGCGCTGCTGCCGCTGTCCTGCATGCGTTTGAGATTGAAATCGGTCACGCGGCCGCGCTTGCCGCCCGCAAATTTGGTGGAGCTCGCGGCAAAGGCCGTTTTGTTGAGCGCGTACTGCTCCACGACCGAAGCGGTAGCCGCAAGGTACACGTTTCGCGCGTCGGCCACGATCACCCTTTGCTCGGCCTTGCGCACCCAGCCGGTCATGGAGGGAATCAAAACGGCGGCCAAAATGGCCAGTATCACAAGCACCACAATGATCTCCACAAGCGTGAAGCCCTTTTTGCCGCAGCTCCGCATGCGCGCTGTCCCCCCTATCCGACGATTATGATTGGCGTTTTCTATGGTTCATTATAAATGAGAATCACGTTTTTTCGCAAGCATTCTTTCCGTCAGGCGCGGCGGATTCCCTGTGCGTTAAAGCGCGCCGGCGTATCCGTCGGGTCGGCCGGGCCGCCTTCCTCGGCAAGCGTGCCCAAGGGAGGACGCCGACAGGAGCAGCGGGCGGTTTTTTTAATGGGCGGGCAAGGAAGCGATCCTTCCCCGCCCGCCCACACGGAACGCGGCTTTCACGGGCGGCTCTGATGCCGCGCGCGTTCAATCGCACGCGTTACACGCGGCAATTCACCGTGAGAATGTCGTGGTCGGAAAATTCCCGGCCGTCGAGCGCGGCGTACGCCTCGCCGCCCTGCAGCGCGCGGTGATCGAAAACTGTGGCCACACACCCGGGCGCTTCGCAGCTTATGCCGCGCGAAAAGAACCAGTCGAGGTTGAGGCGGAGATCGGGCAGGCCCGCCACCGGCTTGCGGCGAGTGATCTTGCCGGACAGATTGCAGCGCGCCGCGTCGTAGCCGAAGGACGCGGCCGTGTCGAGCAGCGGCTCAAACTCGGCGATATGGCTCGCGCGGTATAGCTGTGCGGCCTCGTCGCGCGCAAGGGGCGGCCAGACGGAATCGTCGTCGCCGTCAACGGTATTGGTGTTCATGTCCCCGCCGAGGAGGACGGGCGCGTCGCTTCCAAAGCGGCGGTCCATTTCCGCAAGCAGGAAGGCAAGCTGCTTTTCGCGCCCGGCGGGCGTGGCGCGGTTCTCCAGATGCGCGCTGCAAAGGGTCACGGGGCCTGTCGGCGTGGCGATGCGCGCGAGCACCGCGTTGCGCATGCCCAATCTAGGGTCGCCGGGCTTATGAAACCATTCGTAGACAATGGGCAGCCGCACAACGTCCGCATCCAGCAGCGGAAAGCGCGAAAGGATGGCGTTGCCGTGCATGCCGGGCCCGTTTCCGCCCTGAAACGCGGACGCGGTGATAAACTCCACGCCGTAAACATAGTTCATGCAGAGCGCGTCGGCCAGCAGCCGCGTCACGTTCTTGTTGCCCGAGCGCAGCATGCCGCTGTCCGCCTCGTTTACGAGGATCGCGTCCATGCCCATAAGCGCCGGGTGAAGCTTAAAATAAAGCAGAATCTCCTCAAGGCGCGCGCCGGTTTCCATATTGAACGCGCAGACCGAAAAGCGATGGCCCGCCGCCGCGGTCACGGGATTGTAGGTTTCGGCGCAGAGCGATGCGGGCAGCGCCGTTTTCAGCGCGTCCAGATGCGTGCACGCGCCCTCGCGCAACAGCCGCAGCGCGTTTTGCACCTGCTCGGGCGTATAGGAAAGGGTATGCTGCGAAGCGTTCATGGCTTGTCCTCCGTGAAAGCATATCGTAATATGGTTGATCAGCATGGAAAAAGGGAAAACGCCGCCAAACCGGGCCGACGCTTACGTGCCCGGGATGAGCGGCAGCAGGAAATTGGCCTTATAGAAGAATTCGCCGAAAAAGGACTCCTGTAGGTATTCGTAAATCTTGGGCAGCACCGTGAGCGCCACGGGCACGGCCATAAAAAACACAAAGATCAGCAGCACGCCGTGGATGAGCCCAAGGCACGCGCCCAGCGGGCCGTCGGCCCTTTGCAGCACGGGAAAACCGCCGCGCGCATAATCAACGCCGCGCACAACGAGCGAAAGCAGCGCCCAAACGAGCAGAAAAACCAGCAGAAACGCGAAGATATTGATGACCACGCGCACGATGGTTTGGTTAAAATAATCGCCGAGCGTAGTGATGCCGCCTTCGGCAAAGGCTTCGGTGGCAATGTTTTTCGTTACGCAGCGGCCCATGGGGATGGGCATATCGGCGTTCTGAATCACGGTCCTCAGGGTTTCCACTGACACCTGAGAAATGGGCACGCGGGTGAGCTCCACGTCCGTAACGGCCACATACTCCGCGCCCTCGGTATAGTAGAGCATCATATTAAAGAGGGAGGCGCGGCCCCGCACGCCCGCCGCGACGAGCGGAATGCAGAGCATGGCCACGGCCCAGGAGCAAAGCAGCGCGCCGATGGCGCAGACGGTATTGACAAAGCCCCTGTACCAACCGCCCAGCACCGTGATGGCCAGCAGCAGCAAAATGGCTATATCGACAAAATTCATGCCCGCGCGCGCCCTCCTTCCGTGCTAAATGGTTGCAAGATAGTATATGCCGCCGCTTGACAGCAGCAGAATGCGGTCCGTCAGCTTTTCGGCCGCGTCGACGGGATATTGCAAATTCGCCTCCGCGCTGAGCTTGCCCTTGAGCGTATAGGTATATACCTTTTCGCGCGACACCACCACGAGATGCCCGCCCATAAGGAAGCCCGCCACGCCCTCGGTGGGAAGCTGCAGATAGGTTTCCACCTGCGCGGGCTCGGGGCCTTCGGCGAGGGTAAGGATCTTGACCGAGTGCATATCGCCGCCGCGCGGGGTCATGAGGAAAATGGGCGCATCGGAAAAGGCGCGGTCGATCACGCGGTAGCCGTAGATGGTGTGGCGGTAGATTTCCTTATTGCCGTCGTGCGTATAGCGGATGATCTGGTTTGTGCCGAGCGCAAATACGCTTTGGCTGGTCATGTAGAGCGCGTCAACGAGCTGACTTTGCACCTGCATCACGCCCGTCATGCCCTTTTTGGACAGATCGTAGGTGGAGATCGTCGTGGTGGGCGTGCCCGCGCTGATATCGAGCGTTTCCACCCAAAGCATCTCCACGTTCCTGACCTTATAGAAGCCGAAATCCACAATATAGGCGCTGTCGGCGGCCACCTCCAGATATTCCTCCCCGGCGACGGTCACCACCAGCACGCTCGCCGCGCCCGTTTCCAGGGTGCGCAGCACGCCGAGATAATTCTCGCCGCAGTCCACGGCCTCCACCTTGCCTGTGAAGGTAAGGGGCTTTTCTCCGCCGATCACCTGCAACGAAATATCGTTGTATACGGCCGTCATTTTCTCGCTGCCGGACATTTTGATATCCGAAGCGGCGGTGCCGTAGGTATAGTTTTTGCGGCTGTCGGTGAGGTGGTAAAAGTGAATCTGCCCGTCGGTTTGATACAGCAAGCCGTCGCCTGTGTTGATGTAGGTGGACGTGGTCGAAATGGGCGTGGCGCTCATTTCAACGGTCTGCTCCCTGTTGCGGAACACAAGCGCGTAGATGGCGACGACCGCGCCCAATACCGCGAGGATCACGATAGAAAACGCCAGCGTGCGCGAGGAGCGCCTGCGTTTTCTGCGGCCGCCTGTGCGGGCCGGGGCGTTTCTACGGTATTCCATGGGCAGCGCCATCCCTCCGGGGTGCGTGCGCGCCCGCCGCAAAGGGGCGGAGCGCCGCATAATGCGTCAGTTTAACAGGCAAGCGGTAATATGTAAAGGAAACATTCTGTGACGGCGCGGGCCGCCGCCTCAGTGGGCAGCCGGCCCCTCGGGCGCAAGCTTTTCCTCGGGCACCAGGATGGAGAGCGAGCGCGGCAGCGTTTTGAAGCGCACGGGCGTTCCGGGCAGCACGTCGCCGTCGATATCGAGGCGCGAGGCGGGCTCGCACTCGGCCGTAAGCTCCTCCGCGCGAAAATACGTGACGTATTGGGTCAAATCAACGTGCTCGCCCTTGCGGAAGCGCAGCATGAGCGGCACGATGTTCCGCTTGTTCACGTCATGGATCACGCAAAAATCCAGCAGCCCGTCGAAGGGATCGGCCCGGGGGGTCACCTTCATGCCGCCGCCGAAGTGCGTGCCGTTGCCGGCGGCGATGAGCAGCACGTTTTTGGTCATTTCGCCGCCCGGCCAACGCACCGTCGTTTTGCGCAAAAGCAGCTTGGATATGGCCGCCACGAGGCCCCGCATATATGCCAGCGAGCCGTTTTTCATCTTGCGCTTGTAGATTTCCACATAATCCAGCACGTCCACGTCGAAGCCGAAGCCAGCGATATTGAAAAACAGCTCGTCGTTGCACATGGCCGCGTCCATGCGGCGGGTATGCCCCGCAAGCACGATATCGAGCGCCTTGGGCACGTTCGTGGGAATCCCAAGCGGCCGCGCGAGGTCGTTGCCGGAGCCGCTCGGCAAAATGCCCATGGGCATGTCCGTGCGGAAGAGCGAGGTCGCCACCTCGCGCACCGTGCCGTCGCCGCCCACGGCCACGACAGCCCTGTAATCGCTTGTCAGCGCCCGTTGCGCAAGCTGGCTTGCGTGGCCGGGCCCCTCCGTGCGCGCCGCGTCGTACGCCACGCCCCGCGCCGCAAGGTATGCCTCCGCCTCCGCAAAGGCGCGCGCCGCGTCGCCGTTGCCCGCGACCGGGTTCCATATGAGAAACAGCTTGTTCATGCGCCGACAGTCCCCCCGTATGCTATGCCCCGTTTGTTTTGGACAAAAATTCATTTTTATCATAGCACAATTCCGCGGAAAAGGAAACGGGCTTCGTTTCGGATTTAGGCCGTTTCCCTTTCCCGTCAGAATATGCTATAATAATTTTTATGAAGCAGCCTCGCGGCCCCTCGTGGCAAAATAAGCATGCAACGCGCGCGCAAAGGATCGTGCGCGACGTGGGCGTGACCCTTCTTTTGCTGCTGCTTGCGGCCTGGGTGTGTTATGTGCTTTCGCACGCCTTTGACGACAACAATCCCTTTGCCACTTCCGTCTTTATTCTGGCGGTCGCGCTCGTTTCGCTGTTTACCTCGGGCTACGCATACGGCGTGGCGGCCTCGGTCATCGGGGTGTTCTGCGTCAATTACATGTTTACCTATCCGTTTTGGCAGTTCGATATGGCGCTGTACGGCTATCCGCTCACCTTCTTTGTTATGCTTGTGGTGTCCATCCTCATCAGCACGCTCACCACGCGTCTGAAACGGCAGGAGGCTGTCCGGCACGAGGCGGAGCGGGAAAAGCTGCGCGCAAACCTCCTGCGCTCCGTCTCGCACGATATCCGCACCCCGCTTGCCGCCATCGTGGGCGCAAGCTCCGTGCTCATGGCCGATACGGCGCTGTCGGAGGCCGACAAGCGGGCGCTTGCCGGGGAGATCAACCGCGGCGCGGATTGGCTCGTGCGCCTTACGGAGAACATCCTCTCCGCAACCAAGCTCAGCGGCGACGTACAGCTTGTCAAAACAGAGGAGCTTGTGGAGGAGGTCGTCGGCAGCGCCATAAGCCGCTTCCACCGGCTGCACGGCGCGCTGCCCGTGCGCGTGCAAAAGCCGGACGAGCTGCTGTTTGCGCCCATGAACGCGGGGCTTATCGAGCAGGTGCTCTTTAACCTTTTGCAAAACATCGCCACGCACGCGCCCACGGCCACGCACGCCGAAATCGAGCTCCGCGTCGAGGGCGGCCGCTTGCTTTGCAGCGTGCGCGACGACGGCTGCGGCATCGCGCCCGACGTGCTGCCCGATATCTTCACCGGGTATCTCAAGCCCGGCGACGGGCTGTGCGCGGATGGGGGGCGCAGCATGGGCATCGGGCTTTCGGTCTGCAAGGCGATCATCGCGGCGCACGGGGGCGACATCACGGCCGAAAACAATGCGCAGGGCGGAGCGAGCTTGACCTTTTCTCTGCCGCTAAAGGAGGACTAGGCGCGTGGGATTGAAAACCAGGGTTCTCATTGTGGAGGATGACGCGGGCATTACGGGCTTTATTTCCACAACGCTCGCCGCCAACGGCTACGAGCCCATGTCGGCGGCCACAGGCGGCGTGGCGCTGTCCATGATCAGCTCGCATTGCCCGGACGTGATTCTCCTCGATCTTGGGCTGCCCGATATGGACGGCAACGCAATCATCGAGCAGGTGCGCGCGTGGAGCAAAACGCCCATTATCGTCATTTCCGCCCGGAGCGCGGAGGACGACAAGGCCCGCGCGCTCGACCTCGGCGCGGACGATTACCTCACCAAGCCCTTCGGCGCGGTGGAAATGCTCGCGCGGCTCCGCACGGCGCTGCGGCACACCCGCACGGCAAACGAGCTGAATTCCATCGCGCTCCACGGCGTTTACAGCGTGGGCGGGCTTTCCATCGATTACCGGCGGCATCGGGTCACGCTCGAAGGCCGCGAGGTGCACCTTACCCCCAACGAATTCCGCATTGTGGCGCTGCTTGGCGAGCACGCCGGTCAGGTGCTCACCTACCGGCAGCTCCTCACCAAGCTCTGGGGCCCCGCCGTGGGCAACGACAACAAGGTCATTCGCGTGCACATGGCGAACATCCGCCGCAAGCTCGAGCCCAATCCCGACGAACCCATCTACATCTTTACCGAGGTCGGCATCGGCTACCGCATGGCCGACGACGAATCAGGCTCCGCCGGATAACCCGGCGGGAAAGGGGCTTTTTATGCAGGAAATCACGCTTTTTACGCTGAAAAACTGTCCGCACTGCCTGCTGGCAAAGACGCTGCTGGCCCGGCTGCGCGCCGAGGACGCGCGCTACGCGGCGCTCTCCATCCGCGAAATTGACGAACGCGAGCAAAAAGCGCTTGCGGATTCCTACGATTACTATTTTGTGCCCAGCTTCTTTGTCGGCCGCAAAAAGCTTTTCGAGGGGCACGCGGAATATGACGACGTAAAGCGCGCGCTCGACGCCGCGCTGGAGGCATAGGGCCGAGCCCGGCGGCGCTTTGCCCTGCCCTGCCTCGCCGCCGCCTGCTGGTTGCACAAAAGGCCCGAACTGCGTATAATGAGTATCGCGCAGTCCGCGCGCGCGGCGCGGCGCGCAACGCATTTTGCGCAGTGAAAGGAACGGGACGCACCATGACGCATATCGATCAGGCAAAGCGCATTCATTTAATCGGCATCGGCGGCTGCAGCATGAACGGCCTCGCGCGCATCCTCAAGGCGCAGGGGCACGCCGTGACCGGCTCCGACCGCGAGCGTACGCAGTTTACCGGCGCGCTCGACGAGGCCGGCATCCCCTATTCGGTGGGGCATACGGGCGAATATGTCCGCGACGCGGAGCTGGTCGTGTATTCGGCCGCCATCAAGCCCGATAACCCGGAACGCGCCCTGGCAAGGGAGCTGGGCATCCCGGAGCTTGAGCGCAGCGTGGCGCTGGGGCAGATCTCCGAGCGTTTTTCGCAAGTGGTCGCCATCGCGGGCTGCCACGGCAAAACGACCATCACCTCCATGCTGGCCCTAGTGAACGACCGCGCGCACACCAACGCCACCGTGCACGTGGGCGGCTATGTGGATTTTTTGCACGGCGGGGTGTCGGTGGGGGACGCATCGGTTTTTATCACGGAAGCGTGCGAGTATGTGGAGAGCTTTCTCACGCTCCGGCCCACAATCGCGCTGATCAACAACATTGACGACGATCATCTCGATTATTACCGGGACATCTCCCAAATCGAAGAAGCCTTCAGAAAATTCCTTTCGCTCCTGCCGGAAGACGGCCTCTTTGTGGCCTGCACGGACGACGCGCGCGTGAAAAGCCTCGCGTCTGCCTCGCCCTACCGGGTCGTAAGCTACGGCCTAAGCGAGGGGGATTGCCACGCTTTAGACGTAGTCTTCGACGAAATGGGCAACGCCTCCTTTACCCCCGTGTACAAAGGCGAGGCGCTGGGACGTGTTGCGCTGCCCGTGCCCGGGCTGCACAATGTAACAAACGCTTTGGGCGCGCTCGCCGTCGCTATGGAGCTGGGCGTTCCGTTTTCCGTTTTCGCCGGGGCGCTGCGGGATTTCCGCAACTCCAAGCGGCGCTTTGAATACTATGGCGAGCGGGACGGCGTGCGCGTTTTCCATGATTACGGCCACCATCCCAGCGAGATACGCGCCACGCTGGACGCGGCCTCGCGCTGCCCGCACGGACGGCTTTTCTGCGTGTTCCAGTGCAACAGCTATACCCGCGCGCGCACGCTCTTTACGAATAATGTAACCTGCTTTGCCGACGCGGACGAGGTGCTTGTGCCGGATATCTACCCGGGCCGCGAAAAAGACACGGGCGAGGTGCACGCGCGCGACATGGTGCGCGCCATTGCGGAAAGCGGCACAAAGGCCGTGTATCTGGGCACCTTCGAGGCCATTCGCGATTATCTTACCGCAAACGCCAGGCCGGGCGATCTGGTCGTGACCGTGGGCAGCGGGGACGTATACAGGCAAACCAAAACGCTCCTGTAGCCGGACGTGCGCCGCTGCGCGCGCGTCAGAACGCCGCCGCGTCCCAAATATACAGGATGTCGCTCACCACGCGGCCGCCCTCTGTGGGCTGGTTGACGCGCGCCTCGGCCGTGGCCATGATGGCCGTCTGGCCGCCGTCCAGGTTGTAGGCGGCGGCGCAGCCCAGCTCGGCAAACAGGGCGGAGAGCGCGCGCAGCGTCAAGCCGCGCGAATAGCCGCTCTGGCGGCCGTCGGCAACAAGAAAGCAGTAATGGCCCGGCTCATAGTAGCCGAGCGCGGCGCGGGGATTGCGGGCGGTGAGCTTGCTGTTAAAAGCGGTCATTGCGGCGCCCTGTTCATCCAGCAGCGCGGGGCCAAACATCCAGCACTGGTAAAGCTCCGTGCCAAGCAGCGCCGCGCCTTTTTTATCGCCCTCCGTATATACGCGCAAAATACCGTCGTAGCCGAGCGTGCACACGTCCTCGTCGCCCCGGGCGGTCTTGCGATACCACACGCCGTTGCGCACGATGGGCCCGCGCTGGTCGGTCGCGTAATAGTCCCCGCTGATGGCGATAATCGCGTTATGCTTGGCGGCGATTACGTCCGCATAGGCGTTGCGGCCCTCAAATTTATCGGCAAAGGCTGTGGCAAAGCAGGCAAGCTCCTGTACGTAGATATCCGCAAGGTACACGACCGCGTCCTCATAATCAAGCTGCTCAAGGGTGACGCAGACCGAATCGCTTTGGTAATTCGCGCCGTCGCGCCGCGTGCCGGTATAGGAAAAGCGGTCGAAAAGGCGCTCGTGGCACAGGCCCGTGCTCACGCGCTCGACAAAGGCCGGGAGGCTCGGAATCCGCCCTGTTGCAAGGCAGAGGATCACGCGCGCGTCGGTTTCGTCCATCGTGCCGCTCTGCGTGGGGTCCGCGTTCTCCTCCGCGACCGGCAGCGCGATGCGGCCGTCCAGCGCGCGCAGCAACACCGCCGCGTCCGCCGCCGAAATGCGTCCGTCCCCATTGAGGTCGCAGAGCGCGTCGGGCGCCTTTTCCGCGCCGAGGCTCCCCCGCGGCAGCGCCGCAAGCACCGGGATTATGAGCAAAAAAAGAAACGCGCGCAGCGCTTTGCCAAGCAGCCCTCCGCCACGCACATCCCGTTTCATGTTCTCCCAGCCTCCGGCCCTTCAGCCCGCGATGTAGAGTATGTCCGCGCTTTCGCGCCCATCGTCCCGCAAGGCGCACACGGGCGCGCCGCAAAGCAGCATGACCGAGGACAGGCCGCCGCAGAGGTTATACGCCGCCTTGCAGCCAAGGCTCTCCATAAACGCCGCGAGCTGCGTGCAGGTCATGCCGGTGGAGTCCGGGTTCTGGCTGCCGTCCACGGCGACGAGCACATAATGCCCGGGTTCATAATAGCCCAGCGCCGTGCGCGCGCTGCGCGCCAGCACCGACGTGGGGCAATTGAAGCGCGTGAGCGCCTTGCCCGCGTCGTCGAGCAGCCGGGGCCCGTAGACCCAGCTTTGCCAGGGAGCGCGCGACACGATGGAAACGCGATCCGCCTTGCCGGCTTCATAGGTTTCCATCACGCCGTCACAATAGAGCACGCACGCGTCCGAATCCTGATCCACGCCGCTGCGATACCACACGCCGTTGCGGATGAGCGGCCCCGAGCTGCCGGAGATCACGTTATCGCCGTTTACGGCCAGCACCGCGTCCGTTTGCGCGGCCAGCTCCGAAATAACCGACCGCCCCGCGCGCGGCGCGCCGCCCGCAAAGGCCGTGCAAAGGCTCTCCACGCTGTGGATATAAAGATCGGCCACGTGCGCCACCGAGCCTTCAAAGCTCCGTTCTTCGAGCGTAACGCTCACACGGCTGCTGCGATAGCCGCTGTCCGTAGCCACCGGGCCCTGATAGGAAAACTTTTCAAGGAAGCGGTCGCCCAGGAGGCTGTCCGCCGCCACGCCCGTAAGCTGGTCGAAGCTGTCAAGCCGCCCCGTACAGTACAAAAGAATGGCCGTCGCATCCGACGCGCCCACTGTGAGGCTGGCCGTTACGTCCGCGCGTGCGGACTGCGCGTTATCGAGCGCGAGGCGCCCCGCCGCGGCGCGCAGCACGACGGCCGCGTCCGCCGCAGACACGGTCCCGTCGCCGTTTACGTCGCCGCCCAAATAGCTTTCCGCCGCCGCCGGCCGCGCCGGGACAAGCAGGCAGGCCAGAAGCAGCGCGGGCAGAACGAGCATCCTTTTCAAGCGCGCTTTTTCTTCCATCGGAACCCATTTTAAAGGAAACAGGCGGCACGCGCAAGTTTTGTCGTGAAATGACATATTTTCGCGGCCCCCGTGATCAAGCGTGTCTTGCTTACAGCCCCAGCGCCTCGCGGAGGGCGGCGGTGCGATCCGTACGCTCCCAGCTAAAGTCCGGGTCGCTTTTCCCGAAATGCCCGTTCGCGGCTGTTTTGCGGTAGATGGGCCTGCGCAGGTCGAGCGCTTCAATGATGGCCTGCGGCCGGAAATCGAACGTCTCGGATACGGCCTTGCAAAGCGCGCCGTCCGGCACGACGCCCGTTCCGTTTGTTTCCACAAGCACCGAAACGGGCTCGGCTACGCCGATGGCGTACGCGAGCTGAATTTCACAGCGGCGCGCAAGCCCCGCCGCGACCACGTTTTTGGCCGCGTAGCGCGCCATATACGCGGCGCTGCGATCCACCTTGGTGGGGTCCTTGCCGGAGAAGCAGCCGCCGCCGTGGCGGGCATAGCCGCCATAGGTGTCCACGATGATCTTGCGGCCGGTGAGGCCCGAATCCCCGTGCGGCCCGCCGATGACAAAGCGCCCTGTGGGGTTGACAAACATGCGCGTGTCGCCGTCCAGCAGCTTTTCTGGCATCGTGGGCAGAATAACCTGCTCGAGGATATCCCGCCGCAGCATATCGATGTCCACCTCGTCGTGCTGGGCGCTGATAACCACCGTGTCCACGCGGAAGGGCGCGCCGTCGCGGTATTCCACCGTCACCTGGCTCTTGCCGTCGGGCCGCAGATAGGGAATGAGGCCCTTTTTGCGGCAGAAGGTCAGCCGCGCGGTGAGTTTGTGCGCAAGGCTCGCGGGCAGGGGCATGAGCCCCTCGCTTTCATCGCACGCAAAGCCGAACATCATGCCCTGATCCCCCGCGCCGAGCGAAAAGGCCGCATCCTGCTTGCCGTGCTTTTTTTCAAAGGCGCAGTCCACGCCCAGCGCGATATCCGGCGACTGGCCGTTGATGGCCGTAATCACCGCGAGCGTATGCGCGTCGAAGCCGTATTCGGGCCGGTCGTAGCCAATGTCCCTGGCCACGTCGCGCACAAGCTTGGGGATGTCCACATAGCAGTTGGTCGTAACCTCGCCCATGACGAGCACCATGCCGGTGGTCGCGGCGCACTCGCACGCAACGCGCGAATACGGATCGTTTCGCAGCATTTCGTCGAGCACCGCGTCGCTGATGCAGTCGCAAAGCTTATCGGGATGTCCCTCCGTGACCGATTCGGAGGTAAAGAGCGTTTTGGTGTGTTCCATAACAAATCCGCCTCTCTCAATAAAAAAATACCCCATACTGGATGAGGTCGCAAACGTACGTCGCTCGCTCATCTTTCAGCGCAAATGCGCCGCCGGAATTGGCACCTTGCAAACTTGCAGGTTGTCGGGCTTCACAGGGCCGGTCCCTCTGCCGCTCTTGATAAGGCCGTATGCGGTTATACGCTAATTGTACGGAAGAATGCGGCTTTCGTCAAGCCGCGCTCCGCCGCTTTTTTGCGCGGGCTTTTCTTTTTTTCGCAACGGAAAACGGCTTGTTTACCGATCAAAAAGGGCCTGTCGCGGCGGCACGCGGGAAAGCATCGCCTCCGCCACCCCGGCGAGCAGTTCGTCTTCGTTTACGCCCTCGAAGGCGGGCACCGTAAAGCAGGGCAGGCCGTCTTGCTCCAGCGCGGCGGCCACGCGCTTTGCCGCGCGCGGATCGTCCGCTGCGTTCAGCACCACGGCGGCGTTTGGAAAGCCCAGCGCGCCCAGATAGGCGCAGCGCACGATATCCTCCTCCGCACAGCGGCTTTCCGCAGATACGCCAAGCCGGGTTTCCACATCGGCGGGCCGGTGGCAGCAGCGGGAGAGGGGCTGGCCCAGCGCGCGCATGCTGCACACCATCAGCACCACGTCGGCATAGCGCGGCACAGCGGGCTCGTGCGGGCGGTGGAGCTTGAGCAATAGGCCCGCCGCGCCGTCCGCCTCGATGAGCAGATGGTCGCAGCGCGCGCGCAAAAAGGCGAAGGTTTTTTCGTCCGGCGGCCCGGCCTTTGCGCGCCCGTTGACGACGGAAAGGGTATTGCCCAGCACGGCGGCCGTCCGATGGCTGCCGGAAGCCGGGCCTTCCTCCGGGCCGCGCGGCGGAAAGAGCGCGCGCAGCGCGGCCTTGTCCGGGCTTTGCACGGCCAATAAACGGTTTGGAAAAAAGGAATGCGTGGTCGTGGTGAAGGCGTTGTCGCCCGGCAGAGCCAGACAAAGCGCCGTGGCAAGGGTCGATTTGCCGCCGGCGCCGATGACCGCGATGCATTTGCAGTTGTTTAAGTCGGGGCGCTTCATTCCGTTTTGCCCGGGAAGCGCGCGCGCAAAAGCGCTTTAAAGCGCGCAGGCTCCTCGTCGAGCGGGCTGTGCGCGGTTCTCTCGAACCAAAGCAGCTCCTTCTCCGGCGCGACGATCGCGTCGAAGCACTCCGAAACGAGCGCGGCGTGCGCGGTTTCGTCCAAACGGCCCTGAAAAATATAGTAGGGCATGGCAAAGGCGGGGCAAGCCTCCAAAAGAGAGAAGGGCGTCACCGTGGGCAGCATGGTGCGCAGGCAAAGCTTGTAGCCGCGCAGCACGCCGGCCTTATCGGCAAGGCTCAGCTCGCGCGAGGACAGAATAGGCGCGACCGTGTTCCCCCGGAGGTCTTCGTGCTTCGCGTTTGCGCCGCCAAGGCGGGACATGATTTTCCTTTGCTCCATCAAGCCCTCGTATGCGGGCCGGTAACGGCCGTTCACAGGCGGGCCGATGCGCATGAGCATGTTGATGGCGCGCTCGTCGTGCGCGAGCATGGCCTTTTCAAGCGTGGCGGCGTAGCTGAGCTCCTCGTTGCGCGCCATGTCCACAAGCTGCCCCATGCCAAGGTAGCCCGCGATGCGTTCGGGGCGCTCCCGGCACAGCAGCGAGCCAAGCTGCGTGCCCCAGCCGCGGCACACAAGATACAGCTTCTCCTGCCCCAGCGTTTCGCAGAGAAAATCCACCAGCGCACACGCGTCGGAAAGGAGCTGATCGCGGTTGAGCGTGACCATATCCACCTTTGCAAACGAGCCGCCCGTGCCGCGCTGATCCCAGCAGACCACAGTGTAGTCCTCGCAAAGGTCGGCGTGATTCTCCATGACGAGATGGCGGTCAATGATGCCCGGCCCGCCGTGCAGAAAGAGCAGCACGGGCGCACCCGGGCGCGCGGCACGGATGTGCACCATCTGCGGGAAGCCGCAGAGCGGGATTTTTTGCCGGAGATCGACGGCGTATCGCATTACAAAGGTCTCCTTCCTTCGAGGGACTTGGCGAGCGTCACCTCGTCGATGTACTCCAGATTCCCGCCGATGGGGATGCCGTGCGCAATGCGCGAGCAGATTACGCCCGTGGGCTTGAGCAGGCGTGAAATATACGACGCGGTGGCCTCGCCGTCCACGTCCGGGTCGGTGGCGAGAATGACCTCCGTCACGCCGCCCTTTTTCACGCGCTCCATCAGCTCCGCGATGCGGATATCGTTTGGGCCCACGCCGTCCATAGGCGAGAGCACGCCGTGCAGCACGTGATAAAGCCCGCGATACTCGCGCGTGCGTTCCATCACGGCTACGTCCCGCGCGTCGGATACGACGAGGAGCTTTTCGGGATCGCGCGCGGAATCGGCGCAGATGGCGCAGGGCGTAACGTCCGTATAGCCCCCGCACACGGGACAAAAGGAAACCTCGCGCCGCGCGGCCGATATGGCCTCGGCCAGCTCCGCCGCCTGCGCGGGGGGCGCGTCGAGGATGTGGTAGGCCAGGCGCTGGGCGCTTTTGGGGCCGATGCCGGGGAGGCGCGAAAGCTGGGCTGTCAGCCGCGCGATGGGTTCAATCACGATCATACCCGGTTAAAACCCCAGGTTCATGCCGCCGGTGACCTTGCCCATTTCAGCCTCCACGGTTTCCGCCGCGCTGGTGAGCGCGCCGTTTACCGCCGAAAGCACCAGATCCTGCAACATCTCCACATCGTCCGGGTCCACGCAGTCGGGCGAAATGACGATGGACGCGACGCGCTTATCGCCCGTGACCGTTGCCGTCACCATGCCGCCGCCCGCGGACGCGGAGAATTCGCGCTCCATGAGCTCCGATTGCACGCGCTGCATGTCCTGCTGCATCTTCTGGGCCTGCCGCATGAGCTGCTGCATGTTGTTGCCGCCGCCCATGCCGGGAAAGCCGCCGCTGTTTCTTGCCATAAAAACACCTCCAGGTTTATTCAATTCGAAGCTTATCGCCAAAGAGCGCCTTGGCGCGCTCAATATCCGCGTCCGACGCGGGCTTTACCTCCATGCGCACAAGCGCGATGCGCGCATCCGGTCGGATGCCCGCGAGAATGCCGGAAAGCTTGCCGAAGTTCACGGGCGCCGAAAGCCCGGCCCGCTGCGCGGCATGCGCATCATCAAAGCCCACGGAAAGCAGGCCGTCGCCCGATAGCGACAGGGCCGCGCCGTCCTTGGCCAGCGCGTGCACGAGAATGTTTTGCTTATAAAGCTCGGAAAGCAGCATGCCCCAGAGCGTGGCCGCGTTGGCATCCAGAACGGGGCCGGACACCGTCGCCTCCGTTTTTGCGGGGCCGGGCGCTTCCCGCGCGGGCGGTTCGGGGGGAATCGCCGCGTGCGCGCTTTGCTGCGGCGGCGGAGAAGCGGGCGTTGCGGCGAGTTCTCTATGCGGCGCGTCCTTTTGAACCGAAGGCGGGGCGCTTTCCAAAACTTTCACTTGCGGAGCGGCAAACGCGCCGCCCGAAGCGAGCGCGCGCTCAAGCCGGGTAAGCCGCTCCTCGAGCGCCTCTGTGCCCCGCGCGTCCTCTGGGCGGCAGATGCGCAAAAGCAGGCTTTCCAGCGCGATGCGGGGCGCGGCAAGATACCGCATATCGCTCTGCGCGCGGAGCATGCGCTCGAGCGACGCAAGCAGCCAGCCGTCGCTTGCCCGGGCAGCCTGCTCGAGATAGCGCTTCATGGTATCCGCCGTGCAGTCCAGCAGCTCCCGGCATTCGCCGCAGGTTTTTGCGAGCACGAGCGCGCGGAAATGCGCGGTAAGATCGCTTAAAAAGACCGTCAGATCGCGCCCGCCGCGCACGATTCCATCCAGCATGGACACGGCGCGCCCCGCGCCGCCCGCTAAAAGCGCGTCGGACAGCTCGAAAAGGAAGCCGCTTTCCATGCCGCCGAGCACATCGTATACATCGCGCTCGGTCACGTGCTCGCCGCAAAAGGACAGGCACTGGTCGGTTAAGGAGAGCGCGTCGCGCATGCCGCCGTCTGCGGCGCGGGCAATGAGCAGCAGCCCCGCCTCGTCCACCTCGGCCCCGGCGCGCGTGAGCACGCTTTTGAGCGTCGCGACGATATCCGGCACGGAAAGGCGGTGGAAGTCAAAGCGCTGGCAGCGGGACACGATGGTGGCGGGCACCTTCTGCGGCTCGGTGGTGGCCAGAATAAACAGCACGTGCGCGGGTGGCTCCTCGAGGGTCTTGAGCAGCGCGTTGAAGGCGGCTGCGGAGAGCATGTGCGTTTCGTCGATGATGAACACGCGCATGCGGAGCTGCAGCGGCGCGTACTGCGCCTGCTCGATGATGGCGCGCACATCGTCCACGCCGGTGTTGCTCGCCGCGTCGATTTCAATGATATCCGCGTTGCCCTCGTCGAGCGCGGCGCGGCAGGCGGTGCAGACGTTGCAGGGATCGCCGAATTGCAAATGATCGCAGTTGGCCGCCCGGGCGAGGATGCGGGCCGTGGTCGTTTTCCCGGTGCCGCGCGAGCCGCAAAACAGGTACGCGTGCGCCAGATGCCCGGCGGCGGCCTGGTTTTTCAGGATGGTGGTGATATGCTCCTGCCCGACGACCTCCGAAAAGCTCTGCGGGCGGTATTGCCGATACAGCGCGCGATAAGCCATGCTGCCTCCCCAATTGTAAAGATAAATTGAGTATAGCATACTTCCGGGCGGTAAAAAAGTCCCGGCCTAAAATCGCGCCCTGCCGCATTGTAGGACTACAATACATGTTGGACAGTTGAGAAGGAGGAAGAAGAAAGAGGATGAAGGATTCGCACAAATCGGTTAAGGAGCTTCCAAAGCTGTTGTTTGCCAAACGCAATGCATATACACTTTCCTTCTTCTCCTTTTTCTCGGTCGCGACAGGGCGTCTATGCTAAGAAAGCGCTAAGATTGCCTGTGAACGGGCGTTTTTTGGGTTTTGCTTCTTGCGTGCATAAGAGAGTCTATATAAAATATTTATACTCGACATGCATATTCTGTATCAGTCTTTCATTTGAATCCGTTTTCCGACCGCGTTCGGAACCGAACACACAAAAAAATAAAGGGGGGTACTCTCGCATGGAAACTGCAAAAAAGAGGAAGCTGTCACTGCCCGCGTGGATTTTTATCGGCATGTTCGCCGGTATCGCCGCAGGCCTTTGTTTCCTCAAAAACCCGGAATTCACTACGACCTACATCAAACCCTTCGGCACCATCTACATTAACCTTCTCAAGTTCCTCGTTGTGCCCGTCGTGCTTTTCTCCATTACGGACGGCGTCGTCGCGCTCAAGGATATCAAGAAGGTTGGCTCCATCGGCGTGCGCACCTTCGTATACTACATGATCACCACCGCAATCGCCGTCGTCATCGGCCTGGTGTTTGCCAACATCGCCAAGGGCCTCAACCTTTTCCCGGTTCTCAACGTCGCGGACGCGGTCTATGAGGCCAAGTCGGCCAATGTCATGGACGTAATCGTCAATATCTTCCCGTCCAACCTGCTTTCGCCCATGGTCAGTGCTGATATGCTGCCCGTTATCGTCATCGCGCTCTTCTTCGGCGCGGGCATCCTGCTCTCCGGCGAAAAGGGCCAGCGCATCGGCGCGCTCGTCAACGACATGACGGAAGTCATCATGAAAATCATGATGTTCATCATCAAGCTCACTCCCATCGGCGTGTTCTGCCTCATGTGCAATGTGGTCGCGGTCAACGGCCCGGCCATTGTCGGCACGCTTGCCGTCGTCATCCTTGTGGCGTACATCGGCTACTTTACGCATATCGCGCTCGTGTACGGCTCGTCCGTCAAGTTCCTCAGCCGCATGAGCCCCATCGCGTTCTTTAAGGGCCTCGCCCCCGCCATGATCACGGCCTTTACCACCACCTCCTCCAACGCCACGCTGCCGCTGAACATCGAATGCTGCAACAAGATGGGCGCGGAGCCGGAAATCTCCTCCTTCGTGCTGCCGCTCGGCGCGACGATCAATATGGACGGCACGGCCATTTATATGGGCGTAACGAGCGTGTTCATCGCCTCCTGCTACGGCATTGACCTCACCATCGGCCAGATGGCTACCATCGTGCTTACCGCTACGCTCGCCTCCATCGGCACCGCGGGCGTGTCCGGCGCGGGCATGATCATGCTCGCCATGGTTCTCGAATCCGTCAATATCCCCGTCGCGGGCATCGCGCTGATCGCGGGCGTTGACAAGATCTTCGATATGGGCCGCACCACCCTCAACATCACCGGCGACGCGACCTGCGCGATCTGGATTTCCAAGCTCGAGCGCGAAAAGGTCGCCCGCAAGGCGCAGGTCAAGGCACAGGCGTAACGGGGGGACGGGGGTACGCCGGGGCTCTGCCCCGGGCCCCGTTCAAGGGTTTTCAACCCTTGAAAATCCCATGGAATCGCCCCAAAAGCAAATAGACAAAGACTCGGCCCGGCAAAAGTTTGCCGGGCCGAGTTGTTCTTTGTTCCCTTTGGCGGGTTTTGGGGCAGAGCCGCGCCTTACCCGCTACAGCCCGTTCCGGCGCGCGAATTCGCGCACGAAGAAGGTGGCCGCGTCCTCGGCGAACTGACCCGCCGTAAAGCCCGCGTCATAACCCAGCTCCTTGGCCAGCTCGGCGGAGATGCGCGCGCCGCCGCAGCAGAGGATAAAGCGGCCGCGCAGGTTTTCCGCCTCGAGAAGCTCGACCAGCTCGGTAAGGTTTTCGATATGCACGTCCTTTTGGGTGACGGTTTGGGACACAAGCAGCACATCCGCGTCAAGCGCAACGGCCTTGCGGACAAAATCCGCGTTGGCAACCTGCGCGCCCATATTGTGCGCGTCGATCATGGCGTAGCGCTCCAGCCCGTAATGGCCCGCAAAGCCCTTGCGATTCATAATGGCGTCAATGCCCACGGTATGCGCGTCCGTGCCGGTGGACGCGCCCAGCACCACCAGCTTGCGGCCGATGCGCGCTTCAATAAACGCGTCGATTTCAGTCATGGACATGGCCTCGTCGTACACCGCCGCCTCAATGGCCGTATAATCGATCCTGTGCGTGCAGCTTCCGTAGATCACATAGAAGGTAAAGCCGTCGTCGAGCGTCTTTTTGAGCGCCGCATGCGGGTTTTCCAGGCCCATTTTGCGGGCGAGGAGCTTGGCGGCCTCCTCGCCGCGTCCGTCGTTTTTAACGGGCAGGGTAAAGGAAAGCTGTACCTTGCCGTCGTTCATGGTATCGCCGTACGGGGCGAGACGCTTCTCATCCAGCGTCCGATTGAAATCCTTTTTGGACAGATCGTATAGTCCGCCGCTCATACCGCCGCCTCCGTCATCCGCTCGAGGAAGGGATTGATATACCCCTCGCCCTTGGAATATACGCCCGCAAGGCCCTTGCCGCCGTCGCGCGGACGCTTGATATCGGCAAACACGCCATTCTCCAGCGCCGTAAACAGCCCCGTTTCCTCCATGCGGGCAAGCAGCGCCGCCGCGTCGCGCAGAACGCCTTGCGCCCGGCTTTGCACAATGCCGCCCTCCGTAAAGCGGAGCTCGGAGGAAAGATCCTTCATCGTGCGGAAAATATACGACGCGTTTTCAATGGCCAGCGCGCGATCCGACATAAAGGGCGTGTGGATGGCCTCGGTGAGCATACCCAGCAGATGAATGCGCTGGTTTGTGGCGACGGACACGATGTTGAACAGCGCGTCCTGCACGTTTCCGCGGAAGATATCGCCCGTCATAAACTTGGTGGGCGGCATGTATTTCAGCGGCGCGTCCGGGAAGATTTCCCGCGCCATCTCGGCCTGCGCAAGCTCATAGAGGAAGCCGTTTTCCACCTCGGGGGCAATCTCAAACGCGTGTCCAAGGCCCATCTGTTCGGGCCGAAGGCCCGCCAGAAGCGCGAACTGCTCGTTGAGAAATTGCGAGGCAAGCACCGTGTGCGCCTCCTCCACCGCGTCCGCCGTGGTGAGGTAATTATCCTCGCCCGTGTTGATGATCACGCCCGCGCAGGCGTTGATGCGGCGCGAAAAGCTCTGGTCGATCATGGTGCGCTGCATATTGATATCGCGGAACAAAATGCCGTACAGGGCGTCGTTGAGCATCATGTCCAGCCGCTCGAACGCGCCCATGGCGGCAATCTCGGGCATGCACAGGCCCGAGCAATAGTTGCACAGGCGGATATAGCGCTTTTCCTGCGCGCCCACCTCGTCGAGCGCGGCGCGCATGAGCCGAAAATTCTCCTGCGTGGCGTAGGTTCCGCCAAAGCCCTCGGTCGTCGCGCCGTAGGGCACATAGTCGAGCAGGCTTTGCCCCGTGGTGCGGATGACGGCGATGACGTCCGCGCCCTGCCGCGCCGCAGCCTTTGCCTGCACGATGTCCTCATAAATATTGCCCGTGGCGACGATCACGTACAAAAGCGGCGTTTGCTTATCGCCGTATTCGGCAAGGAAGCGTTTCCGCGTTTCCGCGTTTTCCCGAATGCGGGCCAGCGCGGCCTCCACCTGCGGCAAAAGCGCGGAAGCAATCTCCGCGTCCTTGTGCAGCGGCAGGCCTGTTAGCTCCAGTCCGCCCGCCACCAGCTCCGAAACGCGTTGGGGATCAAGCCCCGTTTCGGCCATGGCGTTGCCAAGCATGCGCGCCGCGCCCGCGCCAAGCGCCCCGCGCTGGGCAAGCGCGTCGCAAACCACGTTCGGCAGCGGCACGCCGTCCTCCGTGACGCCATCCACGCCCAAAAGCCGCAGCACCGTGCGCTCTACGGCCACGGTGGTATGCCCGTCAATAAAGCGCTGCGTATCCCGCGCGATGCGGGCGGCCGAGCGCCGCGCCGCGTCCACCGCGGCCCAATCGAGGCCCAGCTTATCAGCCCTTTGCATGCGCCGCTTCCTTTCCGTTCCCGTTCCCGTTGCGCCGTGCGCGGTCGAGGTTGACCGGCTCCATATTGAGCCCGTCGCCCTGCTCGAGCGCGGCCACGCCTGTGAGGCGCTCGGCCCGCTCCTTGCGGCAAATGGGGCAATTGCAGCCCGATTCATATTGCGTAGGCTCCGTATAGGTGGTGATCACGCCCTCGAAGTTGCGCAATATGACCTTGCCCGGGGCCTGCGAAATGAGATAGCTGGGCATGACGGGAATTTTCCCGCCGCCGCCCGGCGCGTCTACCACAAAGGTGGGCACGGCAAGGCCCGAGGTGTGCCCGCGCAGGCCCTCGATGATCTCGATGCCCTTGGAAACGGGCGTGCGGAAGTGCGAAAGGCCGTTGCTTAAATCGCACTGGTAGATATAATAGGGCCGCACGCGGATGGTAAGGAGCTTCTGGCACAGCGCGCGCATAACGTGCACGCAGTCGTTGACCCCGCGCAAAAGCACGCTCTGATTGCCAAGCGGAATGCCCGCGTCGGCAAGGCGCGCGCAGGCCGCGGCGGAATCGGCCGTGATCTCGTCCGGATGGTTAAAATGCGTGTTAAACCAGATCGGCTGGTATTTTTTGAGCATGTCGCAAAGCGCCGGGGTAATGCGCTGGGGCATGACGACGGGCGTGCGCGAGCCAATGCGGATGATCTCCACATGCGAAATAGCGCGGATGCGGGAAACGATGCTTTCCAGCCGCTCGTCGGAGAGCGTGAGCGGATCGCCGCCGGAGAGCACCACGTCGCGCACGGAGGGAGTGTTTTGGATATACTCGATGCAGCGCGCGATGCGCGTTTCGGGCATGGCGCAGTCCGTTTGGCCGGCAAAGCGCCTGCGCGTGCAGTGGCGGCAGTACATCGAGCATTGATCGGTGGTCAGCAGCAGCACGCGATCCGGGTAGCGGTGCGTTAGGCCCGGCACGGGGGAATCCGCGTCCTCATGCAGGGGGTCGGCCAGATCCTCGCGCGCGGTAAAAAGCTCCGGCGCGGTCGGTACGGCCTGCAATCGGATGGGGTCCCTGGGATCGTCGAGCCGGACGAGCGAGAGATAATAGGGCGTAATCGCCATGCGGAGCGATTTCAGGCAGCGCGCCACGCCCTCCTCCTCAGCGGGGGTAAGGTCGATACAGCGCTTGAGGGCATCCACCGTCTCCACGCGGTTTCTTAGCTGCCAGCGCCAATCGTTCCAATCGGTATCCGGCACATCGGCAAAGAGGCCGTTTTGCCGGGCCGTTCTTGTAAATTGCATTGTTCTGCCCATGGCTTTTGCAAAGCAAAAGCATCCCTTCTTCGGAATTGCGGCTGGTTTCGCGAAGCAAAATGGCCGCCTGTGTGCGGCAAAAGCCGCAAAACGTGCGTTTGAAAGATTTCTCTTTCAAACGTTTTCTCCTTAAATATAGACGCTTTCAAACAGCGCGCGAATCTTGGGATTCTCCCGGAGCTCCCAGAGCGTAATGTCCGCGTGATCGCGCGTGTAGCCGTTGCCCACGACCATGGTCACGTCCTTGCCCACGCCCTCCGCGCCGAGAGCCGCCTTGGTAAAGCTCGTGGCCATGGAGAAAAAATACACCGTGCCGCCGTCACGCACGGGCAGAATGCAGCTCATTTCGCAATTATCGATGTTCACGCAGGAGATCGAGAGGTCGTATTCCCGGCCGCCGTTGGCCGCGAGCGCCTTTTCCAGCACGGCGGGCGGCTCGGTAGCCGAGGCTACGATTACCTCGTGGCACACGCCCAGATCCATCAGCTTTTCCACCTGGCTTTCGCGCCGCACGAGCGCCACGACCCGGCCCGTGGGGCCGACGCGCTTTTTGGCCTCATAGCAGCACAGCACGCCCGATTTGCCGTTTGCGCCCAACACGAGCACGGAATCGCCGGGCTTGACGAGCTTGGCCGTCTGCGCGGGCGCGCCCGCCACGTCGAGCGCCGCGAGCGCGAGCGCCTCGCTCATGTCGTCGGGGAGCTTGGCATAGATGCCGCTTTCAAACAGCACGGCCTTTGCCACCACGTCCACCCGGTCGATGCTCTTGTGGATTTTGACAATCTTTTCGATTTTGAGCGGCGTAAGCGAGAGCGACACCAGCGACGCGATTTTATCGCCCACCTTCAGATCGCGGCCTTGCAAGTCCTCGCCAATATACGCCACGCGCCCGATGAACATGCCGCCCGAGCCGGTGACGGGATTCTGCATTTTTCCCCGCTTATCCACGATGTCGAGAATCATGGCCGCAAGCTCCGTTTCGTCGCCGTCGCAGGCCTCCTCGAGCTGGGTAAACGACGCCGAGTCGATGTTGAGCGAGATGACGTCGCAGATGATCTCATTGGAATAGAGCGCGTCCATGTTGTTGTCAATGCGCTCGGCCGCCTGCGTGAGCACGCCCTTGGGGGAGACGACGCGGTGCGCGCCGTATTGATCGCCTTTTTTTATCATATGTCTTTCCTCCTGTAAAATATTCAGTATATTGCGTTAAATATGCAGTATGTCCCGCGCCTCCGAAGGGGACGCGATGCTTCGCCCAAGCTCGCGGGCTATGCGTACGGCCTTTTCGCACAGCGCGCCGTTTCCGGCGGCGAGCACACCCTTTTCCAGATAGATATTGTCCTCGAGCCCCACGCGCGCGTGGCCGCCCGCAAGCGCCGCGTACGCCACAGCCGGGAATTCCCTGCGCCCGATTCCCGTAACGGAGAAGCTCGCGCCCGCCGGGATGCTGCCTTGCATAAAGGTAAAATCGCGCATCTCGCCGGAAATACCGCCCGCGATGCCCAAGGCAAAGTTGAAGTGCAGCGGCGCTTTGATAAAGCCCTTGCGCTCGAGGCGCAGCACCGTGTCGATCATGCTCTTGTCGAACACCTCGAGCTCGGGCAGCACGCCCTTTTCGTACATGCGCGCCGCAAAGGCTTTGATCATGCTCTCGGTATTGACGAAGATTTCGTCCCCGCCGAAATTGAGCGTGCCGCAGTCCAGCGAGGCCATTTCCGGCGCGGGGTCGAACTCGATGGACGCGAGGCGCTCCTCCGCCGTCATGCCCACCGCGCCCCCGGTGGAGGGCTGCACAATCACGCCCGGGCAGGCCGCGCGGATGGCCGCCGCCGCCTCGCCAAAGCGGGTTGCGTCCTGCGTGGGCGTGCCGTCGTCCCAGCGCACGTGCAGGTGAATGACGGCCGCGCCCGCGTCATAAGCGCGCCGCGCCTCGGCGGCCAGCTCGGCGAGCGTATACGGCACGGCGGGGTTTTGCGCCTTTGTGGTTTCCGCGCCGCAAATGGCGGCGGTCAAAATGAGCTTATCCATTGTTCTGCCCCAGGCTTTTGCAAAGCAAAAGCATCCCTTCTTCGGAGTTGTTTCTGGTTTTTCGAAGCAAAATTGCCGCCTGTGTGCGGCAAAAGCCGCAAAACGCGGGTTTGAAAGATTTGTCTTTCAAACTTTGCTCCCCCTTTGCTTATCCTTGGGCACGACGCAGGTGCCGCTCGCGCGGCAGACCACCACGGGCGGCGTCAGCACATCGCAGGCCGAGTCCGAAAGATCGGGCCGGGGCGCAAGAACCTTGCGCGCCTCAAAGCGCATTTGCCGCGAGGTGTTGCCCACGCGCGTAATCTCGCCCGTGGCCTCGATATAATCCCCCGCGTACACGGGCGCGAGAAATTCCACCGAATCGTACGCCCGAAACAGCCCCTCGTCCCCGTCGAGCCGGATGAGCAATTCGGTCGCCACATCGCCAAAGAGCGCCAGCATGCGCGCCCCGTCTACAAGGCCGCCGCCATAGTGCGCGTCATGCGCGCTCATGCGCAGCCGAATCAGCGCGCGCGCGGTATCCTGTTCCATCGTCGTTCCCCTCCGTTTTAGCATGTTTTGCGGATAAAAAAGCTGCCGACCGAAGCGAACAATCAGCTTCGATCGACAGCGCATCCTCCGGCGGCGGGAAAGCCCCGCTCCAAACGACAGTCGCGGCAGCGTAGCGGCCACGCCCAAGCCCGGCGGGAATGAGCCCCTGCCCGGCTTTCGGCGGAAAAGCCCTTTGCCCGCGACCGGGCGCTCATGCCCCTTCGCACGCGGGTTACCGCATTTCCGCTCCTCTATCAATCCTTCCCATATTATATGAAACGCGCGGGGCGTTTGTCAACACCGCGCCCTTAAAAGAAAACGTGCGTCACATACTGATCGATTAAAACGAGTATGCCCAGCACGCCCGTGTATACGCCAAAGCCCCAGAGCTTTTTCTTCTTGATGGCGCGAAGCATAAAGCGGATGGCAAAATAGCCCGTCAGGCCGGCGACCATCATGCCCGCAAACACGCAGCTCCAGTGTATGCCGCCGATGCCCTGCTCCAGTGCGTCGGGGATCTCGAGCACGGCCCCGCCCAGAATGGAGGGGATGGACAAAAGGAAGGAGAAATCAGCCGCCGCGCGCCGGTCGAGGCCCGCAAAAAGCGCGCCGGAGATGGTCGATCCGGAGCGGGATACCCCGGGCAGCACGCCCACGCCCTGCATGCCGCCGATTATCAGCGCGTCGCCAAGGCGCATATCGCGCAGCCGCCGCTGCTTTTCGCGCGGGATGCGCAGTCGGTCGGAGAGCACGAGCAGCACGGTCGTAATGAGAAAGCAAAAGCCAAGATACTGCCCGCTTTCTGCTTTTTCATAGAAAACGTCGAAGGGAGCGACCTTCTTGAAAAGCAGCGCCAGCAGCACCGTGGGCACGATAGCGACGATGAGATACAGCACCGTTTTGCAAAAGGGGCGGCGGATCAGCTTCCACACAAGCTCCCAATAGACGACCAGCACCGCCACAAGCGTGGCAAGGTGCAGCATGACAGAAAAGAACATGGCCCCCTCCGTGATGCCGAACATCTTCTGCATCAAAAGCAGGTGCCCGCTGCTGCTGACCGGCAAAAACTCGCATATTCCCTGCACAAAGCCCAGCAGCATGGCAATCCAAATACTCATCGCGCTTCCTGTTCCCCCCGTGTTAGAATCTGTTTTTTTCCGTACGGTTTATCATATACGCTTTTAGGCAATTATACAATAGAAGCGATGGGAGCGCGAAAGAACTTTTCACGGAAGGCGGATGTTCAAGCGGAAGCCTCCGCTGCGCCGCCCGTGCCGCCGGATGCAGGCGGCGCGCACACCGCTGCAAAATGCCAGTTAAACGGAGGAAAACGCCATGGAATACATTCCCATGAAGGCACTGGACGGTACGCTGCTCGGACATGCCCGCGTAAAGGACGGCTTTGTGGAGCTCAAGCTCCGGGATCGGGGCGCGCAAAACGCGCTGGTGCTCACCGAAGCCGGCTCGCGGCAGGGCCGCGCGGACACGCGCATCGCAGCCAACGGGCGCGTTACGGCGGTCGCCGCGCACGAGGAGGGGCGGCTTGTTTGCTATGGCGCGGCGCGGGGCGCATCCGTCACGCCCGGCGAGCTGAAGCGCTTTCTCGTCGCGCCCGCTTTCGCCGCGGCGAATCCCGCCACGGCGGGGCTTGTATCCGAAGCGGCGCGCGGCGAAGGCGTTTCCCCGCGCTTTTCCATTCGCGGCGCAAATTCCGCAGCCTCTTCCCCACGCGCGCAGCGCTTTCCCGTTGCGGAAGCTGCCGCCGTGCGCGCCGCGGACGCACGGCCTGCGCGGAGCGAAAGCGCCGTATACCGGCCCTCCGCCGCAAAGCCCACGCCGCGCGAGGTGTATCATCCCGTGCCGGAAACGATTATCCCGGGTGCGAATCCCGTTTCTGTGCCCGTGCCCACGCCGCCGCCAGGAACCGGCCCCGCGCAAAGGAAAGCGGCCGTCGGCGCCTCGCCTCGGGCGCGGACGGAGAACACGCCGGTTTCCGACGCCTCCCAGCGTATAAACGCGCCCGGCGGGGGGGATATACTCGACGAACCGCTTATCCCGGAGCAGCCGATGCCGTTTGCGCCCGTGCCCTTCGCGCCTGTGCCCGACGATCCCGCGCCGAAGCCGGAGAGCGAGCGGAGCGTGTGCGGCGATGGAGCTTCGATCCAGCAAGAGGCGCGGAGCACGGAGCTGGACGCGATGCGGACAGAGTTTGCGGCGGCCGCCGCGCCCACGCCGCCGGACGCGGCCGAAAGCGCAGCGGATTCCGAATCCTTTTTTGCGCTGCTGCGCCGGGCCGACGCGGTTTTTCGAGCCATCGGCGAGCCGGTGCTCCCGCCCGCCGTGCCCGAGGAATATTGCACGCCGCACAGCATGCCGTCAATCCATACGGAGCGAACCGCCCCGTCCGGCCCCGCGCGCGACCCTTCAGCCGCCGGACAGTATACCGCGCGGGCGGCAACGCAAAACGAACCGCTTAGCGGGGAACGTTTCGGCGCCCCCGCGTCAGGTACGGCCCAGTGGCACAGCGATGTGGACGCGCTCCTGCGCGCGGGCAGGCAGGACGCGCCCGCTGCCGAGGCAGAACAGGAAGGCGAGCTGACGCGCATTCCCATGCCCAATCCCTTCCCGCATATTTTTCCAGGCGCGCGCTTTTCCCGCATTCTTGGCCAAAACGGCCCGGATCGCCTCGAGGGCGATTGGCGGCAGGGCAATGAACGCATGCGCATCCACGCCGTGCCCGGCAGCTACAGCCCCCAGCCCCCCGCGCACCTGAGCGGCTTTACGCGCTTTATCCGCTCCCGCATGGGCGGGTTTTGGGTGAAGGTCACGCAGGCGTAGGGATTGGGGAACGGGGGAACGCAAGGGGCGCTGCCCCTTGACCCTGCCAAAGGGGCTTCGCCCCTTTGGCATCCCATGGAATCGCCCTAAAAGCGAATAGACAAAGACTCGGCCCGGCAAAAGTTTGCCGGGCCAAGTTGTTTTTATAGAAACAAGCTAAAGCGCACGCACAAAACGCGGTCAGAGATGGGATTTTCAAGGGTTGAAAACCCTTGAACAGGGCCCGGGGCGGAGCCCCGGCGTACCCCGTACCCCCGTACTCCCGTACTCCCGTACCCCTCCCGAGTCACTCCGAAAACGCGTCCTTGACCTTGTTGAAAATCGTCTTCTTGCCGGGCTTGGGCTGCGGGGCCTCGGAGAAGGTGCGGGCGTACTGCTCGAGAAGCGTTCGCTGCTCGTCGGAGAGACGTTTGGGCACGTCGATGCTCACGGTCACAAGCAAATCGCCGCGGCCCGCGCCGTTGAGGCGCTGCACGCCCTGCTCGCGGAGGCGGAAGGTCGCGCCGGACTGGGTGCCGACGGGGACGCTGTACTTGACCGTTTCCTTGAGCGTAGGCACGCGAATCTCGCCGCCGAGCGCCGCGACCGTATAGCTGATGGGCATATCGAGATAGAGGTCGTAGCCCTTGCGCTTGAAAAACTTGTGCGCGCGCACGGCTACGGAGATATAGAGATCGCCGCGCGGGCCGCCGCGCACGCCCTCCTCGCCTTCGCCGCGCATGGAGATGGTCTGGCCGTTGTCGATGCCCGCGGGCACGTTCACGATGATGCGGGTATTGCGCCGCTGCCGGCCCGCGCCCCGGCAATCCGCGCAGGGCTCCTTGATGATCTGCCCCGTGCCCCGGCACGCCGTGCAGGGCCGCGTGGAGGTAAAGGAGCCGAGAATGGTGTTCTGCTGAGAGCGCACCTGACCTGTGCCGCCGCAGGCGGTGCAGCGCACGGGCTGCGTGCCGGGCTTCGCGCCCGTGCCGCCGCAGGTTGCGCACGCCTCCTCGCGGGGGATGAGAATCTCGCGTTTGACGCCGAAGGCCGCCTCCTCGAAGGATAGGGTGAGGTTATAGCGCAAATCGTTGCCCGCCACGGGGCCGTTGCGGCTGCCGCCGGAAAAGCCGCCGCCGAACATTTGGTCGATGATATCCGAAAAGCCCGAAAAGCCGTACGCACCGCCCGCGAACGGGTTTTGCCCGCCCATGGCCGGATCGAAGGCCGCGTGCCCAAACTGATCGTACTTGGCGCGCTTGTCCGGGTCGCACAGCACCTCGGCCGCCTCGTTGAGCTCTTTAAAGCGCGTCTCGGCCACCTTGTCGCCCGGATGCAGATCCGGGTGACAGGTTTTGGCCTGCTTGCGGAAGGCCGATTTGATTTCGGCCTCGGTTGCGCCCTTGTCTACGCCGAGCACTTCATAATAATCGCGTTTGTCTGCCAATACCCCATACCTTCCAAGCAGGAAGAACGGAGAAACTCCGCCTTCCTGCCTGTATCCTTCCGAATGGATTCAATTGTGCAAGCCGGACCGCCCGCGCCTTCGCGCACGCGGGCGGGAGGCCGCGTCAGTCGTCGTTTACGACCTCATAGTCCGCGTCCACAACGTTGTCGTCCTTGGGCTGCTGCGCGCCGCCATCCTGCGCGCCGCCCTGCGGCCCCTGCTGCTCGGACGCCTGCTGCTGATAGATCTTGCCGAAGCACTCGTAGCTCACCTCGGTGAGGCGTTCCTGCGCGGTCTTGATCATGTCCGCGTCGTTCCCCTCGAGGGTCTTTTTCAGATCCGCGACGGCCTTTTCGATCTTCTCGCGGTCGTCCTTGGAAACCTTGTCGCCCAGCTCCTTGAGGGTCTTTTCGGTGGAGTAAACGAGCTGATCGGCGTGGTTGCGGGCCTCGACCTCGTCCTTGCGCTGCTTATCCTCGCTGGCGAAGCGCTCGGCGTCCTCAACAGCCTTCTTGATCTCGTCCTCGTTGAGGTTCGAGGAGGCGGTGATGGTCACCTGCTGCTCGTTGCCCGTGCCGAGATCCTTGGCCGATACGTGCACGATGCCGTTGGCGTCGATATCAAAGCTGACCTCGATTTGCGGCACGCCGCGCGGCGCGGGCGCGATGCCGGCAAGCTGGAAGCGGCCCAGGGTTTTGTTGTACTGCGCCATCTCGCGCTCGCCCTGGAGCACATGCACCTCGACGCTCGTCTGGCCGTCGGCCGCGGTCGAGAAAATCTGGCTCTTTTTTGTGGGGATGGTCGTGTTGCGGTCGATCAGCCGCGTGAACACGCCGCCCACGGTCTCGATGCCCAGCGACAGGGGCGTTACGTCGAGCAGGAGGATATCCTTGACCTCGCCGCCGAGCACGCCCGCCTGAATGGCGGCGCCAACGGCGACGCACTCGTCGGGGTTAATGCCCTTGAAGGGCTCCTTGCCGGTGATGTTCTTCACCATCTCCTGCACGGCGGGGATACGGGACGAGCCGCCCACCAGAATAACCTTGTCGATCTGGGCGTTGGTTAAGCCAGCGTCCTTCATGGCCTTCTGCACGCACTCGCGCGTTTTGTCGATGAGATCCGCGATCAGCTCGTTGAACTTGGCCCTTGTCACGGTGATATCCAGGTGCTTGGGGCCGGACGCGTCCATGGTGATGAACGGCAGGTTGATATTCGTCTGCACCACGCCCGAGAGTTCGATCTTGGCCTTTTCGGCGGCCTCCTTGAGGCGCTGGAGGGCCATTTTATCGTTGCGCAGGTCGATGCCGCTGTTCTTTTTGAAATCGGCGGCGATATAGTCCATCAGGCGCTGGTCGAAGTCGTCGCCGCCCAAGCGGTTGTTGCCCGCCGTGGCAAGCACCTCGAACACGCCGTCGCCGATTTCCAGAATGGAAACGTCGAACGTGCCGCCGCCGAGGTCGTAGACCAGAATCTTCTGGTTGGTTTCCTTATCCATGCCGTAGGCAAGGGAGGCGGCCGTGGGCTCGTTGATGATGCGCAACACCTCGAGGCCCGCGATGCGGCCCGCGTCCTTGGTGGCCTGGCGCTGGCTGTCCGTAAAGTACGCCGGCACGGTGATGACCGCCTGCGTCACGGTTTCGCCCAGATACGCTTCCGCGTCCTGCTTGAGCTTTTGCAAGATCATGGCCGAGATCTCCTGCGGCGTATAGTCCTTGCCCTCGATGCGCACCTTGCGCGCCGAGCCCATGTCGCGCTTGATGGACGACACGGTGCGATCCGGGTTGGTGATGGACTGCCGCTTTGCAATGGCGCCCACCATGCGCTCGCCGCCGTCCTTAAAGGCCACGACGGAGGGGGTTGTGCGCGCGCCCTCGGAATTCGGGATGACAACGGGTTCGCCGCCCTCCAGAACCGCTACGCAGGAATTGGTTGTGCCAAGGTCAATGCCGATGATTTTTCCCATAGTGTGTATCCTCCATATTTCCGTAAATCTTTTTTGTCTTATGTATCGTATTATTCCGCGACCTTTACCATGCTATGTCGCACAATGCGTTCGCCCATACGGTAGCCCTTTTGGAACACCGCGAGGATCTCGCCCGGCTCCCGGCCCTCGGCCTTCTCCTGCGCGACGGCGTTGTGCAGGTTGGGATCAAACTTGCCTTCGGTTTGAACCTCCTCGAGCCCCAGCTTTTTGAGGATGTCGGTCAGTTGCCTGTACACGAGCTTGACGCCCTCACGCCAGGCCTCGTCCTTGCACTCGCCGTTTTCAAGCGCCCGGTCGAAATTATCAAGCACCGGCAAAAGCTCGGTCACGCACGCGCGCATGCCCTCGTCGTAGCTGTCCTTGCGCACGCTCTGGTTGCGGCGGCGGAAATTATCGAAATCTGCCTGATTCCGCTGCAAAAGCGCCACGGATTCGTCCTTTTCCTTGCGCATGGCGGCGATATGGGCTTGCAGCTCGGCAAATTCCTCCGCCGTGAGCGTGCAACCGCCCGCGGCCTCCGGCTCGGAAGCCGTTCCCGCCGCCTGCTCCGCTTCGGGTTCCGCTTCAAGCGCCTCACCGCCCGCATTCTCCGCTTCGTCCACCTCTGGCACAATCGCGGCGCACGCCTCCGGGCAGATCTGCTCCGCCTCGTCCGGCTTGGGAATGGGGGTTTCCCTGTCTTTCCTGGCCAATTGCTATTTGTCCTCCTCGATATAGTTGCTCAAAATCTCGCCGAGGCTTTTCCTCATATACTCCAGCACGGAGAGCACCTTGCCATAATTCATGCGGGTCGGGCCCAGTATGCCGAAGGAGCCGAGCGGCGTATCGCCCACGCGGTAGGTCGCCGTCACCACGCTGCAATCCTTCAGCTCCTCGTGCTCGTTTTCGTTGCCGATGGTGATGGAAAACTCCAGCGAATCCGCCTTGCGCAGCAGGGTATAGAGCGCGTCCCGCCCCTCCACCGCCGCAAGAAAATTCTGCGCCTTGCCCATATCCGCATATTCGGGATAATTGAGCATGTTGCTCGCGCCCATAAACTCGACGCTCGTGGCCGAGGGCGCAAGCTTGCGCTCCACCGCCTCGACCATGCCGTTTAAAAAGCTTCTGCGGCCATACAGCTCCTCGCCCATTTCCGAAGCCATGCGCTCCGCGATCCGATCCATACGGCAGCCCGCAAAGCGGTTCGTCATGAGGCGGGAGAGCCGTTCCAGCTCGTCTGCGCCCATATCCTCGGGCACGCGGATGATCACGTCGCGCGTAAAGCCTGTTTCCGTCACGACCACCACAAGCGCTCTGCCCTCGGTGAGCGGCACGAGCTGAATGTGCTTTAAGCGGTTTGCCGTGAGCACCGGCGGCAGCACCATGGCCGCGTAATGTGTGACGGAGGAGAGCGCCTGCGCCGTGTGCTTGACCACCTGCTCCATTTCGTCGAAGCGCATGGACAGGTGGGCGCGGATCACATTGATTTCCTCTGCGGAAAGCTGCGCGCGGCGCATGATGCGCTCCACGTACAGGCGGTAGGCCTTGTCGGAGGGCACGCGGCCCGCCGAGGCGTGGGGCTGCTCGAGATAACCCAGATATTCCAGATCGGCCATCTCGTTTCGGATGGTCGCGCTGGAGAGGTTGAAGCCGTCCAGGCGGCTTACGCTCCGCGACCCGACCGGCGACGCGGACATGACGTATTCGTCGATAATCGCCTTGAGTATCATCAGCTTTCTTGCATCAAGCTCCATCGCGCCGCGCCTCCTTTCGGTTTTGTTAGCACTCGAATCGATCGAGTGCTAGTTGTCATGAAAAAAATAGCACTTACTGGTTGTAAAGTCAAGGGAAGGCCGTTGCAAAAATGTGACATTGCCGTGAATTCAGGCGTCGGTCCGCGCCGCGCATCGGGCGCGCGCGGGGCCGGATTCGGCTTGGGGAAAGCGGGACGTCAGGACATAAAGTATTGCAGCGCGGCGTTTTGCAAATCAAGCCCCTTATCGTTGAGGGCAAAGCGCGCGTCTGTTTCGGCAAGCCAGCCGCTTTCGGCGAGGCGGCGGCAGGCCTCGGGATACGCCTCGGAAATGCCAAGCCCAAAGCGCGCGGCAAAGGCAGCCTTGTCCAGTCCCTCGATCTTGCGAAGACCCAGCATGACGCTTTCGAACATCTCGTCGCGCGGGTAGAGCCGCAGCGTTTCCGCGAGCGGGCGCTTTCCCCGCGCCGCGCCGCGCAGATACTCCGGCAGGCTTTCGGTATTCGACCAGCGCGTCCACACGGCTCCCCCGCGCGCGGGCAGCCGCATGGCCGAGTGCGCCGCAAGGCCCAGCCCGATATATTCGCCGTTGTCCCAATAGTTCAAATTATGCCGGCAGGCAAAGCCGTCCCTGGCAAAATTGGAGATTTCGTAACGCCGGTAGCCCGCGCCCTCCAAAAACGCCAGCCCCGCGTCCTGCATATCGGCCGTTTCGTCCGGGTCCGGCAGCGTGCATTCGCCGCGTGCTACGGCCTCGTAAAGGGGCGTATGCGCCTCGAGAATGAGCGAGTAGGCGGAAATATGCGAAACGGCCAGCGCCGTTATATCCCGCAGGGTTTGCAGATATTGCGCCTCCGTCTGCCCGGGCAGGCCGTGCATCACGTCCGCGTTGAGGTTTTCAAAGCCGCTCTCCCGCGCCATGCGCAGCGCCGCGCGCGCTTGCTCCGGCGTGTGGATGCGTCCCACGCCCGCAAGGAGTCCCGCATCCGTAGACTGCACGCCCACGGAGAGGCGGTTGAGCCCGGCGGCGCGGTACGCGGCGAGCTTCTCTCTTGTAAGCGTGCCCGGGTTGCATTCCGCCGTACATTCGGCGTCTTCCGCGATGGAAAAATGCGCGCGCAGCACGGAAAAGAGCCGCTCCATCTGCGGCCCGGAAAGGAGCGAGGGCGTGCCCCCGCCGATAAAGACGGTCGTTATGCGCGGCGCGTCAGGCAGCGCGGCGGCAGTGAGCGCCGCCTCCCGATCCAGCGCGATGAGATACTCCGCAAGCCGCCCCTCCTCCGGGAAGGAGACAAAATCGCAGTACCGGCACTTCTTGACGCAGAAGGGGATGTGTACGTACAGGCCCGCCATATCAGTTGATGCGCAGTACGCTCATAAAGGCCTCGCTCGGCACGGTGACCGAGCCCACCTGACGCATGCGCTTCTTGCCCTCCTTTTGCTTTTCGAGGAGCTTCTTTTTGCGGGTAATATCGCCGCCGTAGCACTTGGCGAGCACGTCCTTGCGCACGGCCTTGACCGTTTCGCGGGCGATGATCTTGCCGCCGATGGCCGCCTGCACGGGAATTTCAAACTGCTGGCGCGGGATCACGTCCTTGAGCTTTTCGCACACGGCGCGGCCCTTGGGATAGGCTCTGTCGCGGTGCACGATGGTGGAAAGCGCGTCGCAGCCCTCTCCGTTGAGCAAAAAATCCAGCTTCACAAGGTCGCTGCGCTGGTAGCCCTTGAGCTCGTAATCAAACGACGCGTAGCCCCGGCTGCGGGATTTGAGCTGATCGAAGAAATCGTAGGTGATCTCGTTGAGCGGCAGCACATAGTGCAAACTCACGCGCGAATCCTCGATATAGTGCATGTCCACATATTCGCCGCGCCGCTCCTGGCACAGCTCCATGATCGTGCCCACATACGTCGAGGGGGTCATGACCGTGGCGTTGACCATGGGCTCCTCAAGATACTCGATCTCCGTCATGAGCGGCAGATTTGTTGGATTGTCGATGGTCAATTCCTCGCCGGAGGTGCTCTTCACCTTATATACGACCGAGGGCGAGGTGGTGATGAGGTCGAGATCGAATTCGCGCTCGAGCCGCTCCTGAATAATTTCCGTATGCAGCAGCCCAAGGAAGCCGCAGCGGAAGCCGTAGCCCAGGGCGACGGAGGTTTCCTGCTCAAAGGACAGCGACGCGTCGTTGAGCTTGAGCTTCTCAAGCGCCTCCTTTAAATCGTCGTAATCCGCGCCGTCGGCGGGGTAAATGCCGCAATAGACCATGGGATTGACCTGCTTATAGCCCGGCAGGGCCTTTTCGGCGGGGCGCTCCGCGTCGGTGAGCGTGTCGCCCACCTTGGTTTCCGCCACGCTCTTGATGGAGGCCGCGATATATCCCACCTCGCCCGCGGTCAACTCCTCGACGGGCTTCATGCCGGGCGTGAACACGCCCACCTCCACCACGTCAAATTCGCTCCCCGTAGCCATGGAGCGGATGCGGCTGCCCGCGCGCACCGTGCCGTCGAACACGCGCACATAGGAGAGCGCGCCCTTGTAATTATCGTAATAGCAATCGAAAATGAGCGCCTTGAGCGGCGCGTCCGCGCCTCCCTTGGGCTGGGGCACCGCGTCCACAAGGCCCGCGAGCACCCGCTCCACGTTCAGGCCGTTTTTGGCCGAGATGCGCGGCGCGTCCTGCGCGGGCAGGCCGATCACGTCCTCGATCTCCTTTGCCACGCGCTCGGGCTCCGCGCTGGGCAGATCGATTTTGTTGATCACGGGCATGACCTCGAGGCCGTTGTCCACGGCGAGGTATACGTTGGCCAGCGTCTGCGCCTCGATGCCCTGCGTGGCGTCCACCACCAGCACCGCGCCCTCGCAGGCCGCCAGCGCGCGCGAAACCTCGTAGGTGAAGTCCACGTGCCCCGGCGTGTCGATGAGATTGAACATATAGACCGCGCCGTCCGTATGCGTATAAAACATGCGCACGGCCGTGGCCTTGATGGTAATGCCCCGCTCACGCTCGATATCCATGGAGTCGAGCAATTGCTCCTCCATATCGCGAGCGGACACGGTGTCGGTCAGCTCCATGAGCCGGTCGGCCAGGGTGGACTTGCCGTGGTCGATGTGCGCGATGATGCAGAAATTGCGGATTCGTTCCTGAGGAAACGCCATATATACCCCTCCCGGTCGGTCAGCGGGCGGTTTCCCCCCCGCAAAGCGAGCTGCAAATATGATATCTTATGCCCACCCGAATTGCAAGAAAACCTTGCGTGGCCGGCGCGATTTTGCGCTTGACAGAAGCGCAAAATACGGCTATACTGACCTTGATTTTTTCGGATGACCCCGGGAAGCAGTAACGGAAACACGTCCCCCGCAGGGCAAAGAGAGCCGCGTCGCTGGCTGAAAGCGCGGCAAGAGCGGAAGCGCCGTGAAGACCGCCCGGCTACGAAAAACGGGTATGCCCGATACAGCGGCTAGAGCGCGCGGCTGTTTGGCCGCGAATCTGGGTGGAACCACGGCAAAACGTCTGTCGTCCCTGACTTTGTTCAGGGACGCTTTTATTTTACGCAGGAGGAAGAAACCATGAAAATCACGTTTCCCGATCAATCCGTAAGAGAGTTCCCCGACGGCAGCACGGGCCTCGAGATCGCCGCCGCCATCAGCCCGCGCCTTGCCAAGGCCGTGCTGTCCATGAGCCTTGACGGCGCGCATGCCGATGCGTTCCGCCCCATTAACGGCGATCACAGCGTGCGCTTTTATACCTTTGAGGACGAAAACGGCCGCTGGACATACCGGCACACCGGCTCCCATCTGCTGGCGCAGGCCGTTAAAAACCTCTATCCCGGGGTGAAGCTCGCCATCGGCCCGGCCATTGAAAACGGCTTTTATTACGATTTTGACGCGCCTGAGCCCTTTACGCCCGAGGATTTGAGGGCGATTGAAAAGGAGATGGCGCGCATCGAGCAGGAAAACCTGCCCCTCGAGCGCTTTGAGCTGCCCCGCGCGGAGGCGATTGCCTATATGGAAAAGCTGGGCGAACCGTATAAGGTGGAGCTCATTACCGATTTGCCCCAGGACGCGGTGATCAGCTTCTATAGGCAGGGCGATTTTGTAGATCTCTGCGCGGGCCCGCACGTGGCCTCGACCGGCAAGGTGAAGAACACGAAGCTCATGAACGTGGCCGGCGCGTATTGGCGAGGCTCGGAAAAGAACAAGATGCTCCAGCGCATTTACGGCACGGCCTTTGAAAAGAAGGCCGATCTCGACGCGTACATAACGGCGCTCGAGGAGGCCAAGCTGCGCGACCACAACAAGCTCGGCCGCGAGCTGGAGCTGTTTACGACCGTAGACATCATCGGCCAGGGCCTGCCCATTCTGCTGCCCAAGGGCGCGCGCATTATCCAGACGCTCCAGCGCTTTGTGGAGGACGAGGAGCAGCGCCGCGGCTATCTGCTCACAAAAACGCCCTTTATGGCCAAGCGCGAGCTGTACAAGATCTCCGGCCACTGGGATCATTACCGGGACGGCATGTTCGTGATGGGCGACAAGGCCGACCAGGACGACGAATCCAAGGAGATTTTCGCTCTCCGGCCCATGACCTGCCCGTTCCAGTTCATGGCCTACCTCAACCGCTCCCGCTCGTACCGAGATTTGCCGCTCCGCTACAATGAAACGAGCACGCTTTTCCGCAACGAGGCCTCGGGCGAAATGCACGGGCTTATCCGCGTGCGCCAGTTCACCATCTCCGAGGGCCACCTCGCGTGCCGCCCCGATCAGGTGGAGGACGAGTTCCGCGGTTGCCTCGATCTGGCCAAGTTCATGCTGGAAACGCTGGGGCTGGAGAAGGATGTGAGCTACCAGTTCAGCAAGTGGGACGAAAACAACAAGGAAAAATACATCGGCGACAAGGCGAGCTGGGAAAAAACGCAGGACATGATGCGCGTTATCCTCGACGATCTGAAGGTGCCCTATGTGGAAAAGGACGGCGAGGCCGCCTTCTATGGGCCCAAGCTGGATATCCAGATTAAGAACGTGTTCGGCAAGGAGGACACGCTCGTCACCATCCAGATCGATTTCCAGCTTGCCGAGCGCTACGGCATGGTCTATATGGACTCGGACGGCGAAAAGAAATACCCCATCGTCATCCACCGCACCTCGCTGGGCTGCTATGAGCGCACACTCGCGCTGCTCATTGAAAAATACGCGGGCGCGTTCCCCTGCTGGCTTGCGCCCGTGCAGGTCAAGGTGCTGCCCATTACCGACCGCGCGGCCGAACGCGCCGGCGAAGTGGCAGCCTTCCTCGAAGCGCGCGGCGTGCGTGTGGAAACCGATCTGCGCAATGAAAAGATCGGCTTCAAGATCCGCGAGGCGCAGATGCAGAAGGTGCCCTACATGCTCGTGCTGGGCGATAAGGAGGTCGAGCAAAACCTCGTGGCCGTCCGCGCCCGCAAGCGGGGCGACCTTGGAGCCATGACGCTGGAGGCCTTCTCCGCGGGGCTCCTCGAGGAGATCGCCAGCCGCGCCAAAGAGTGACGGGAGGGGGACGGGGTACGTTAGGTACGTTAGGGCTCCGCCCTAAAACCCGCTTAAGGGCGTTCCGCCCTTAAGAATCCCGTCTCTGACCGCGTTTTGTGCGTGCGCTTTCGCTTTTTTCTATAAGAACAACTCGGCCCGGCGATATTTCGCCGGGCCGAGTCTTTGTCTATTTGCTTTTGGGGCGATTCCATGGGATTTCCAAGGGTCGAAGTCCCTTTAAGCGGGTTTTTGGCGGAGCCCTAACGTACCTAACGTCCCCCCGTTCCCCCTCCCCTGCCCGCTACGAAAGCGGGAGCTCGATGTCGCAGCCTTGGAGCGTTACGGATACGTCCGTCACGTCCCAGTAATAGCTGCCGGGCCCGCGGGGGGCCAGCACATAGGGCGTTTCGAGGGAAATGGGCGCGTCCTCGTTAAAGAGGATGTGCGAGGCGTGGCTCCACACGGGGCGCAGGATGAGGGAGCGTGCCTCCGCGAGCTCGGTTTTCGTAAAGGGAATGATGACCGAGGAAACCGCGCCGCCGGCATACGCCATTTCCGGCATGCCGCAGGACTGGCCGTCGAGTATCAGCTCGTATTGCAGGCCGTTTTTGCGCGAAAGCCGCTGGCGGGTCACGGCGCGGAAGGCGGCCTCGTCCCAATCCGCGGGGCTGCTGTAATACAGCTCCACCTGCAATTCGGTCGCCCTGCGCACAAGCACGGGGGTCACGGTCAGCCGGGAAAAATCGAGCGTCTTGTTTTCATAGGTCGTATAGCCCGCTTCGGGCGTATCTTTGCGCGCGATGGTAACGGGAAGCGTGCCCGTAAAGGCCGTTTCGGGAAGGGTTACGCGCGTTTCGCCCTCGTTTGCCGCGCTCGTATCGAAGGAAAAGCGCTGCGTGACGATGGCCACCATGCCCACCGTCGCCATATCGTCGATGTTGCCGTCGTAGATGGCGTACGAAAGCTCGATTTGCACCTCGCCCGAGGGCAGCGCGGGGCTTTCGTTCATGGAAAGCTCGGTCATCACGTACATGCCCTCGGCCGCCCGCATCGCGTCCATATCGAAGGCGCGCGCGTCCCGGTCGTAAAAGGCGTCGATCTGTGTGCCGGAGGAGCCGCAGGCATAGGGGTAGCTCTGCCCGTCATGGGAGATCACCGCCTCCCACATGGACATATCCATGCGCTCCACGCCTTCGCCCTCCGCGCCGTAAACGCCCGCAAAGCGCAGGGGGCTTACGTTGATGAAGCTCGTCATGTAAAAATTGCGCCCGTCGTACAGGATTTCCGACACCCTCGGCACGATATCCGCAATCCACGCGTAGTCAGCCCGGTCGAAGGCTTTAAAGCCCGCCTTGACCCGGTATTCGTCCACGCCCGCGTAATGCTCCGTTTCGTCCAGATATCGAACGCTATAGGACTGGGCTTCGGGATCGGGCGTTGTGATCATCTCTTCATAATCCGGGTTGGGGCTGCGCTCGGCCGGAGGCGTGGTCAGATACGCGTCTATACGGAAAAACGCTATGAAAAAGCTTCGTACCGCCCGGGACACACTCGGGATGGAAAAGAGCGCCGCGCATACAAGCAGCACGGCGGCTGCGGGCGCGAGAACGCGGAGCGCGCGCCCTCGCCTCGATGCGCGCTTGCGCGCTTGCGCGCCCTTTGCTTTGCGGCGCGCGCCGCCGTTTCCGGGGGCGGCTGGGCCCGCAAGGCGCGTCGCGCCGGAATAGGAGGCCCGTTCGCGCAACCGGGACGCGCCGCCCGGCTCAGGGCCTTGCCCCGCCTCCGCGCGGTTTTCGTGCGCCTGCTCAAGTATGCGCGCCAGCACGGCCGCCCTGCGCTCGGGCGGCAGCGAGAATTGGCTCAGGGCCGCGACGATTCTTTTATCCTTCATACTGATTTGCCCCCTTCAGGGCCTGCCGAAGCAGCGCCCGACCCTCGTGGAGATAGCCCCACACGGAGTTTTCCGTTTTGCCCATAAAGCGGGCGATTTCCCGGCAGGCGTACCCCTCGTAATAATACATGTAGATCGCGGTTTTGTATTTGTCCGGCAGCGCCGTCACGCTCGCAAGCAGCGGATCGGGGTTTGCGGGCGCGCGCAAGCGCAAAAGCGCCGCCTCGTCCATGTCCACCCGTTTGCGCCAGCCGGAGGAAAGCACGCTTTTGCACACGTTCGACGCGGTTACGATGAGCCACCCCGTTTCGTGCCGACGATCCAAAAACCGCGTTTTGCTCTGCATGAGCCGGAGAAAGGTCTGCTGCACCGCGTCCTCCGCGTCGGCCGCGCTGCCGTGAAAAAACAGCATGCACACGCGGTATACCGCGTCGGCGTTGCGCTCGTAGATGGCGGTTAGCTCATTGTCTGTGCGGTAAATTACGCCCAAAGCTTATCCTCCTCTTTCGTAAATTGGAAGGCCTTCACCTATAATACCGCCGAAAGGGCTCAATCCTTAAATTTTATCTCCAGACCGAACGAATTGGCGCCGGCAAACCGGCGCTGCGCGCGAAAGCTTGCGCATTTTGACAAATTCTATGGTATCATAAGAAAAACACTTGGCAAGGAGGCGTGCGGGAAAATGCGGCGCAAACGGGGCGATGTGGATATGACAGACAGCAGCATCTGGCGGCTGCTGCTTAAATTCGCCGTGCCCATGGCCGTCGGCCTGCTTTTTCAGCAGCTTTACAATACCGTGGACGCGGTGGTGGTCGGTCGCTTTGTGGGAAAGGAGGCGCTCGCCGCCGTGGGCAGCACAAGCAGCATTATCAATACGCTTGTGGGCCTGTGCGCCGGGCTGTCCACGGGCGCGAGCGTGGTGATCGCGCAAAGCTACGGCGCGCACGACAACAAGGGGCTGCACGACGCGGTGCACACGACCATTCTCGTTACGCTCATTCTCTGCGCCCTGGCGACCACCGCCGGGCTTTTCATCGTGGAGCCCATGCTCCGCTTTATGGGCACGCCGGCGGATGTGTTCCCCGAGGCCAAGGAATATCTTTCCATCTATTTTTACGGGCTGAGCGGGTTGCTGCTTTACAATATGGGCTCCGCTATCCTCCGCGCCGTGGGCGACGCGCGGCGGCCGCTGTATTTTCTGTGTATATCGGCCGTGGTGAATATTGTGTTCGATTTGCTTTTCGTGATTCGCTTCCAAATGGGCGTGGCGGGCGTGGCGTACGCAACCATTCTCGCGCAGGGCGTTTCGGCCCTGCTCGCCCTCGCCTCCCTTACCCGGAGCGACGTTGCGTATGGCATTCGCTGGAACAAGCTCGCCATCCGGCGCGCGGTGCTTGGGCGCATTCTCTCCATCGGCCTCCCCTCCGGCGTGCAGCAGGCCGTGACCTCCTTTTCCAATGTGTTCGTGCAAGCCTATATCAATCATTTCGGCTCCGCCTGCATGGCGGGCTGGTCGAGCTATAACAAAATCGATATCTTCATCCTCATTCCCGTGCAGAGCATCGCGCTCGCCTCGACCACCTTTGTGGGCCAAAACTACGGCGCGGGGAAGCTTAGCCGCGCGCGCGAGGGCGTGCGCACCGCGCTGCGCATGTCGCTTTGCGTCACAGCGCTATTAAGCGTTCTGGTCATTTTTTGCCGCCGCCCGCTGCTCGAGCTCTTTTCCACCGATCCCGCCGTCGTGGAATACGGCGCGTATTTTATCGCCATGATCTCGCCCTTTTACGTGACCATCTGCTTTAACCAGATCTACGGCGGCGCGCTGCGCGGCATCGGCAAGGCCCGCACGCCCATGATCATTATGCTCTGCTCCTTTGTGGTTTTCAGACAGCTTTATCTCTTTGTGACCAAGCTCCTCGGCTTCGGCTTCCCGGCCGTGGCGCTGGCCTACCCGGCGGGCTGGGTTTTGTGCAGCAGCCTGCTCATTCTCTTTTACCGCCGCAGCGCGCTCTTCCGCTCCGCCGCGCCGGACGCGGCCGCAACCCCCGAAACGGACGATACGGCCGGCGGAAACCTGCCGATTGCGTGATGCAACCGTTGCGTCCCCTGCCGCGTGTTATAGCCAGAAAGATGATGTGAGGTGCAGATGATGATGAAACGATTCCTTCCCCTTCTGCTTGCGGCCATGCTGCTTGCCTGCGGCTGCGCGCCGAGTACCGCCCCCAACGCCCCCGGCGCGCCCGAAGCGCCCGTCCCAACCGGCCAGCCTGCGCCCGAAGCGCCCGCCGGTGCGCCCACGCAGGAGGGCGGGGTCACGCTGCTTACGGCGGGCCTGACACGCGGCGAAGCGGCGGCGGCGGACAAGCCGGATTATGCGCCGGCAGCCGGTTTTTCGTTTTCGCTCCTTGCCCGCGCGCTGTCCGACGCGGAGAAAAACCCGGTGCTGTCGCCCCTGTCGGCCTATCTTTGCCTCGCCATGGTGCAAAACGGCGCGAACGCGGATACGCTGCGCGCCTTTGCGTCCGTGCTCGGCACGGATACCGACGCGCTCAACCGCCTCTGCCGCGCCCTGTCCGACGGTTTGCTCGATACCGCAGGCAGCACGAAGCTTTCCATTGCGAATTCCGCGTGGCTCAGCAGCGGCAAGGCCAAGCTCGAGCAGCAGTATTTGCAGGACATTACGGATTGGTTCGGCGCGGACGTATATTCGGCCGATCTGTCGTCTGCGGAGGCGCTCGCCGCCATCAACGCGTGGGTAAACGAAAAGACGAACGGCCTTATCCCCACCCTGCACGACGAGCCCTATTCCCCGAGCACCGTGCTCGTGCTGCTCAACACGCTTTATTTTAAGGCGGCGTGGAAGGACGAGTTTATGGGCTGGCTGACCTATGACGAGGCCTTTACGGCGGCGGACGGCGCGCGGGCCGAGGTTCCCTTTATGCACGCAAGCTACGCGCAGCGCGATTGCATCCGCACCGCAGACGCGGAGGGCGTGCTGCTGCCCTATGACGACGGCAAAACCGCTTTCATCGCACTTATGCCCACAGCGGGCGACGCAAGGCGCTTTGCCGCGTCGCTGACCCCCGCGTCCTTTGCCGCCTATCTTGCGGCGGCCGAGGATACGCTGGTGAATCTGAGCCTTCCCAAGTTTACCGTGGAATTCTCGCTCCCGCTCAACGCCTGTCTTTCCGACCTGGGCTTGCAGGCGGCGTTCAACCCCGGCGAGGCGAATTTCACCCGCATGGGCACGAGCACGGACGGAGCGCTGTATCTTTCGCAGGTGTTCCAGAAGGTAAAAATCGAAGTGAACGAAAAGGGCACGGAGGCGGCTGCCGTCACCGAATCGGCCATGGCGGGCGCGGGCTTCATCCCCGAGCAGCCCCTGGAGCTGCGCTTTGACCGCCCCTTCGTCTACGCCGTGGTCGATCTCGCCTCCGGCCTGCCGCTCTTTATCGGCGTGCTGGACACCCCGGCGGCATAAGGGAAAACCGCATCAAATCGCCCGCAACCGATTTGCGGGAGCGGACGGCGTCCTTTCCGGCAAGCAAACAACAAGCGCGCCCGCTGAACGCGGGCGCGTTTTGTCGTGTTTTTTCTGTGGGATTGATATCAGGAGCCATCGCCCCTCGTTCATATTCCCGCTTGTTCCCTTGTTTCCCTGGCGGGATGAATAAAGCCCGCCGTGCAGCATTCCATAATCGTAATGCTTGCATAGCGGGCTTTTTATGGCGCGCGATTTAGTGGCTGTCGCGTTTTCTCCGCCCGAGCACAGCGCTTGCCGCAAGCCCTGCGCCCGCAAGCAGCAGCAGCCCAAGCCAAAGCCCCGGCAGGGAGCCGTCGCCCGTTTTCGGTATGTCCGCGCCCGTGCCGTCCGGCGCGGTCACCACGATGCGCGTTTGCACAAAGTCCGGATTGCCCGAGCCTTTGAGCCCGATGCGCAGCAGGTATTCGCCCTGCGCGAGTGTATTGAGATAGCTTGGGTACAGCGTCAGCTTGATGGAGCCGTTCTCCACCTTGCCGTCCCTGCCGGACGTGCCGACCGTACCCAGAGCGGGCGTCAGCTCTGACGTGGGGTAGATGCCGTTGTAGTTGCCTGTCGCGTCGAAGCTTTGCCGCCCCTCGCCTATCGTCACGACAAGCTGCGGCGCGTTCCCCTGCGGGAAGGTCGAGACGGGCGAGACGGTGATGGTGAGCGCGGGGGGTATCGCCTCCCATATCGCATATACGGTGGTATTGCCTGTGAAGGTATACGCACTGCCCGGCGCAACATTTGGGCCGGAGGCGGAGCCGATCGCCCACTCCTTGAACCGCTGGCCCGTCGGCGCGGTGAAGCCGCAGGACGGGAGTGTGAACGCCACGCCCTCCGTGGCCGTGCCGGGGGCCATTGTGCCGCTGCCGCCGTTGGGGTTGTAGGTGACGGCATAGGTCGCGGGGATGACGGTCACCGTCGCCGTCGCGGTATTCCTGCTGTTGTTTACCTCCGTCACCTCCACCTGATAGGTGGTGCTCGCCGTGGGGCTAAAGGTGGCAGGGTTGCTTGTGGAAACCACGTTCGTTGTGAACACCGCCGGAATCGTCCACGCATAGGTATAGCTTGCGCCCGCCGTGCCGCCTGCTACGTTGGCTGTGAGCACGATGGATTGCCCGTTGATAATCGTGAGATTAGCAGGATTGCCTGTGATGTTCACCTGCATCTGTCCCTCAACTACGAACTTTGCGCCCGCCGTGGCGCTCGTTCCCGCCGTGGTGGAAACGTTGAAGGTTTCGTCATACGTTCCCGTGTCCAAACCGCTGTTGGGTTGAATCGTGAATGTCCGTGACGCATTCGGCGCAAGCGCATCCGTCCAGTTATTTGGCGTTACGATCTCAAACGCCGTAGAGCCGGTGAGCGCATTCAGCGTCACGCTGCCCGTGCCGGTGTTGGTGACCGTGTAGGTCTGCGCGGCCGGACGGAACCAGTAATTCTTGGACTTTGTGCCGAAATCGTAGGCGGTTGGCGCGACGGATATGGTGTAAGTCGGTATAGCCTCCCAAATTGCGTACACGGTGGTATTGCCTGTAAAGGTATGCGTACCGCCTGCATTCACCTTTGTTCCAGAAGTCGATCCGATCGCCCACTCCTTGAACTGCTGACCTGTAGGTGCAGTGAAGGTGCAGGCCGGGAGCGTGAAGGCTGTTCCCGCCGTTGCTGTGCCGTTTGTCATCGTTCCGCTGCCGCCGTTGGGGTTGTAGGTAATGGTAAACGTCCCACGCTCAAGCCGGATTGTGGCTCCGCTTTGAATATTATAATCGGCAAGAGTGCGCCCATCCTCGAGCTTCGTCGTTCCCGAATACAGCAGCTGTTGGTCGGGCGAGATGCTGGTAGCATTCTGAATCTTTGATTTGATGCTTTCAACAGCGTCGCTTGGGCTGGCGGTTATAGTGATAGTGGAACCGGAGGGCAGCGTAACATAGATGCGAAAGGCGATGTCCCACTTTGCGCTTGCGTTGGCAGTCACGGTCACGGCGGCGTTTCTAACAAGGCTGGCAGCGGGAATCGTCACCGCCATGGCCGCCGTGCGTACCGCCGTGGGCGTACCGTTAAAGGTGATGGTTGCCACGTTGCCGCCTGCCACCGTTGCGCTTGCAGTTATGCCCGCAGGCAGGTTGGTAAACCAAGACGCACAATCCACGTAGCTCGTATTGGTAAAGGTATCGTTTGTCAGCGTGATGGTCGCCGTCTGCGAAGTCAGCGGCATATTTACCGTGCCGCTTATCGTTGCATCGCCGATTGCTGCACTTGCGGCGGGCGCAGTCACGGTCAATTGTGTGGAACGCTGCATGCCGGCATAAGCGCCGGCTAGATTGACCCGCAGGGTATATACCCCGGGGGTCAGCGTGTTGAGCCAGCTTTGGTTCAGCGCAATATGGATGGAACCGTAGTTAACGCTGTAATTGCTTGAATCCACCGCGGTAAAGTTGTTCCCGTCCGGGCTGATTTCAAGGGTGCTAAAGTGTCCTGTGGAGGGCGTTTGTCCTGCGCTGCCCACGTTGATCACCAGATTGGACGGCGCGTTGCCCTGCTGGAAGGTCGCGACGGGAGAAAGCGCGATATCAACCTGAATGGGCGCTGCCACCGCCAGCTTCAGCGTTTTTGCCACGTTCGCAGGGGCAACAGATCCCATGTAATAGTTTTTGCTTGTGCCGTCCCATATGACAGCGCCAAGCGAACTTTCAGCGGCGTTTGTGGTTGTGCTGCCGGTAATAGTCAAGCCGCTGGGCGAAGGGACATTATCAGGCATGGCGCTATTGAAGCCTGTTGCGTAGACCGTGCCGCCCGTTACCCTGCAGGGGATGGTATCGGATTCCATCCCGTAGCTGTTCTGCGCAGCTCCCAAGGCAAAAGCCTTTACCGAGCCGCCGCTGACAGCAATGCCATTTGTGGCATACAATCCCCTAATCTGGCGGGTGTTACTGGGGCTGACGCTGGTTGCGGTAGCGGTTACCTTGCCGTTTGTAATGGAGATGTCCTTAGCAAATATGCCTTGTGCACGGTCTTGAGAGGATACGTTGGCGATTACCGTGCCGCCGTTGATGATAACGGAATACGCTGATGCTAATATGCCGCGGCAAGATTGCGTGATGTTGCTCATTGCGGTGACGGTTACCGTGCCATCGTTTATCGTGATGTCGCCGCCATTGGAATACATGGCATAATTTGTTGCTGTATTGTTTGCGGTTGCGTTTACCGTGCCGCCGTTGATGCGAATAAACGGCCCGGACCATATGCCTGCGCCCACAGAGGTATTTGAAAGGCAAGCGCCACCAAAGGTGTGGATCGTGCCGCTTTGGATGGTGAGTCCACCGTTTGCCCCTATGCCAGCGGTTCTTTCTACGCTGTCCCCAGGAAGATTACCACCGGTAGCCGTAAGGGTGCCGCCGCCTTCGATGGTGAGCGCGCCAAAGCAAAATATGCCATAGCTGGGGGTGGAGCTGCCAATTGCCGTACCGCCGTTCACAGTGCTGGTCGTGCCGCTTGCAAGTGTGATGGTTGCACCGTCTGGCAGTGCGATTGCACAAGCACTGCTGGTTGAAAAATTCAGCCCGGAGAGGGTGAGGGTCTTGGTGCTCCATTTCCAAGACCAGCCCGTGCCAGTGGCGTCTGTGGTAGAATAATTGATAGCCGGTTGTGATCCCCACGCTACTGAGCCCGTTTACGAAAAGTCCATGGTGTAGTCTGCCGCAGCCAGCGCCGCCGCGGGCAGCAGCGTCAGCGCCAGCGCCATTCCAATCAACAGACTGATGATACGCTTAATCTTCATATAAACCTCGCCTCTCCCGTATGGGTGTGTACAAATATCCTTTTTTCACCTTAACACATTATTCACAATTTGACCAGTGCCGTTTCGAAACAAAATCGGATGCTTTTTGGGCGTCCGTTTCACAGGATAAACGCCTTTAGTTGCTCCTTTTTTTGAATATGCAGCTTGGCGTAAACATCCAGAAGGAGGTTTTTGATGCGCCCGACCGAAAGATTCATGCACCGGGCGGCTTCCGCATAGGTCGCGCCGCGCACAAGGTAATGCGCCGCCTGATACTCCTGCGCCGTTAGAATGGTGGTGATGTTCTCCTTGGTAAACCGATTGTGGAAATGCATCCAATTCTTGAAGGAACGGCTCCACAGGCCGTTTATGGGGGCCAATTGCGCCGGGTATCGCTGGCTGAGGAGCCGCTCCGACAGCCCGCCGAACGCGCCCAACGTATCGGCAAAGGGCATGATAAAGCCGCAGGGCAGCCCCAGCTCCAGCGCGTCGCAAAGATAGGCCGTCGTCTGCGCCTCGTCGCCCAGGCCGAAGCTGGCCGCAGCGGCAAGCAGCAGAACGTACAAATCCAACCAGGTAAAAGTATGCGTTTGCGCGCATAATAGCCTTGCGGTGTTGGCGGTATGCAGCAGGGCGGCGTATTCCCCGGTGTTGCGCAGATGCAGCATATAAAGGTACAGCAAAAAGGGGGTCAGTTCGATTGGAAAGAGTGAGAAATCGCAGCGCTTGAGCCAATTCGGGGTCATATCGTTTGCGGCCATGCTCACCGAAGCAAGCGTTTCCGGCAGGGAGAGCAGCGCGCGCGCCTCATCGGAGCTCGCCTTTGCCATGCAACCCTTTAGGAAACTGTCTATTTCATAATAAAGGGCATAATCCCCCGAGCTAATGGCGGCGGCGGTGGCAAGCGAAGCGGCGGAAAGCTTGGTTTCGTCCCGGCAGCCGGTCCTTTTCCAGCATTCCTTGGCGGGCTCCGGGTCGCCCCGGCGATAGGCAAGGTCGGCGGCGGCAAGGGCGCGATAGGCGCCGGAAATGGTTTTTAGCGCCCCATCCGGGTTGTTCCTGGGCAGAGGGATGGCGGTGGGAAAGGAATAAGGCGGCGTGCCTTTCCCACGGTTGCGAGCAATTCGGGGGTCAAGGGGCTTTTGCGCATCGGCGGGGAGCAGCCATGCGCCGCTGTATTTCTTCGCGCCCGGGATTCTGTTTTCCCGCAAAAGCCGCTGCACGTTCCGCAGGGATACGCCCCACCTTGCGGCGGCCTCGAGGGTCGAGATATAGTCCATTTGCAAGCCCCGTTCCATAAAAAAGTATCGCCCACATTATATGCGTTAGCGCGCATAGTTGCAATGCTTCTCATGCAAATTGCGGAGCGGGGCAAGCCGCCGCGCCCGCAAGCAGCAGCATCCCGAGCATGACCGCCGGCAAGGCTGCCGCCAAAACTCGCTTTTTCATACGATGCCCCCCAACCGGCATGCCCCGCCTAAGCTTATTTACCCTAACAAACGTATCTTACTTGCCCCGTCACGGCGGCAAGGTCGAGCGTGGCCACGGCGCGCATCAGCGCCGCTTCCATGCCGCCCATTCCTGCAAAAGCCGCAAGCGGATTCGCACGGCATGCATTGACAATACCCCCGCCTCGCCGCTATAATCTACCTTGCGGCAGGGCGAAACGTTTTCTCCCTGCAGGCAAGCGGCGCGGCGCGGCGGCGCTCCTCCCCCACGGGAGCGGGCGCAGCATAAAGAGCCGCTTTCCGCCCAGACAGCGGAGCAAACCGAATATTTATTCGCATGTTCCCGTAGCTCAGCCGGATAGAGCGGTCGCCTCCTAAATGTGAGGAACTACACTCGCCTTGAGCCACTCAGCAAAGTCCATGTTCCCGTAGCTCAGTCGGATAGAGCGACCGCCTCCTAAGCGGTAGGCCGGGCGTTCGAGTCGCCCCGGGAACGCCAAAAAGCCCCAGAAATGGGGCTTTTCCTTTGCTCTTGATATTCGTCTAATGTTGAGTTTGAGTATTTAGCATACCGGAGTTTTGAATCAAACCTTTGTTTCGCTGCTTCCTCCGCTTGCTAATCAGAGCTTCGGATTTTGCGTTTTTTGCTAATCAAAACGCTCACTTTGCTAATCGCTTTTTTCGGGCGATTTGGAGCTTGCTAATAACCTTCCATCATCAAGGTGATGATTTCGATGTAGTCCGGCTTCATGGCAACAATCGTATTATGCAGCTCAGGATTGCTGATTTCATCAATCCATGAGTAGCGATTCCCATATGTAAAAGAGTTCCGCGTAACGGACAAGGGCGCGTTCCTTATTTCGCATAACTCGGCATATAAGCCGAAGCAGATCACGGAGTACAGCGAAACGAGGATATCTTGCTGTTCTTGAAGCCTGTTGCCTCGTTGGGCAGAACGTCCTCCGATACTTCTTCGAGGAACTCATTGAAGATATTGTAGAGTGTCACAAAGTAGATATAGTCGCATACTGCGCTGCTTTGGCTCCATACCGCCTCATATAAGCGTTCCTTTCTGATGATCTTTCCGGCGTTTTCCATGAGATATTGCATGAGCCGGTATTCTTTCGCGGTAAGCTCCAGCGGACGATCCAGCTTGTATACCGTACAGGCATTGCTATCCAGATGCAAAACGCCTACGCACAGCGGAACGCGCCGTTCATCTGTTTCCCCCCTGCCAAACTGCTGCCGGCGAAGCTGCGACTTGATGCGATAGACGATTCCCTTCGGGCTGAACGGCTTTACCACGTAATCGTCGCCGCCGGAAGCAAGGCCGAGAATCTTGTCCACATCGTCGCCCTTTGACGAAAGAAAGAGAACAGAGCAATGCGAGAATGTCCGTATCTGCCTGCAAACCTCAATGCCGTCCATGTCCGGCAGCATCACGTCCAGTACAACAACGTCCGGCTGGTAAGCTTGACAAAGAGTGAGCGCATCCCTGCCCGTATACGCTTTTCGGATATTGGTAAAGCCGTCGCTTTGCAGCACTTCTGCGAGCAAATCCACAATATCTTTTTCATCGTCGACCAACAGAATCTTGTCTTCCATGCACGTCTCCCTTTCGTTACAACTGTCAGTGCATTCCGTTATATCATATTTCACAACTTTTCCAAGCACATATCCCTTCGCTAAACACTGATTATATTAATACAGCGTCAGTAAACACTTCAAGGCCTTTATGACTTTACCTTACGCGGCTTTATGAAATTGCCCGCGGCCAAGCTTGCCACCCAACCGATCTTCCACTATAATAAGATTGGTTGGACGGGCGGTACGGCACGCGAACCGGCTGCCGCGCTTTTCTCAGGACAAGGACAGACTGCCGAAGCCGGTTTTGCATGGTACGCCCGGCCGGGTTGAAGGGAAGGGTGGTTATGAGCATGGAAACGCGAGCAACCATTGATGAAGCGTCCGCGCGGATGATGGACAACGATTCCAAGATCGGCCTGCTCGTTACGCGGGATGGCGAGGGCTATCCGCACATCACATTTATTTCGTCGTTACAGGCGCTTGGGGAAACCGAGCTGACCTTCGGGGCGTTTTGCGCCGGGCTGTCCAAGACGTTTATCGAGGAGCGGCCGCGCGCGGGCTTTCTCGCGCTGAACGCAGGCATGCAGTTTGTGCGCGGCACGGCCGCCTATACGCATAAGGCCAATACCGGCGCTGAGTACGACCTCTACAACAACAAGCCTTTGTTTCGCTATAACAGCTATTTCGGCTATCACACGGTGTATTATCTTGCGCTGGAGTCCATCGCGCCCCTTGAGACGCTCAACCGAAACAAGATCGTATGCGGCGCGCTCCTGACCCGCCTCTGCGCGCCCTTTCACGCAAGGCGCAAAAAAAAGATCCTCCGGCCCGTGGGCAGGCGGCTCTTTAATCAGCTCGACGGCTTAAAATTTCTCGCGTGGTTCGACGAAAGCGGCGCGCCGCACACCGTGCCCGTCATTCAGGCGGGCTGCGCGGGGAGCGACCGCGTGGCCATCTCCCGGGTGCCCTTTGGACACGAGCTGCGCGCCGTGCCAGACGGCGTAAGGGCGGCGGTGCTCGCGCTCAACCTCAATATGGAGTCCGTTCTGGTCAAGGGCCACTTTTCCGCCGGCAAGGGGCTCGTCTCCATGCTGGATATCGAGCGCGTGTACAACTCCATGCCCCCCAAGATGGAATATATTTATCCCCGGAGCGACAAGCCGGAGCCGATTGCGGCGTTTTAGCGCCGGACTCAGGCTCCTTTTTCGGCCGACCCTTGCTCGGTGGGCACGGCGGCAAGGGGCGCCAGGCGCTTGCGCATGCGGCTGTATTTGACGACGCCCGCAATGAGTATGAGGGGCGAAACCGCGAGGAGCGCATAGCCCGAACAAGCGGCGGCGGCCGAGTCAAACAGCTTGAGCAGCCCCGCGCCCGTGGCCACAAAGCCCAGCGCGGTGCGCACATACGCGAGGAAGGTGCGCTCGTTTGCAAGCTCCGTGCGGTCGCGCGCAAGATAGTCCCTTAGAATCATGCCGCTGCGAAAGCGATTGTAGTTTTCCAATTGATCCATAGCCGTTCCTATTCTATTTCGATGTTTTTACAGGCGATCAAGCCATCGTATCGCAGATCCGTTCGTTTCCGGCGCGCAGCCGCGACGGGCGTCAGCCGCAGCGCGAAAACCCGCAGCTCCGGCAGATGACGCAGCCGCCCTCGTGCTCGACCGGGCTGCCGCACTCCGGGCAGGCGTGGATGGCTCCGGGCGAAGCGGTGTGCGCGCCGGGCGCGGCAGGGTTTGCCTGGCCCGCGGAGCCGGCTTTGGCCGACGCGGGCGAAGAGGCGGAAAACGCGGGCGGCGTCGTGCCGGGCGAAAGCGCGCCGGGCTCGCGGATAAAGCGCGATACCTTCATGAGCACCTTGGCAATCGCGTCCGGGCAGGAGGTGCAGCTCATGCCCGGCTGGCGGATTGTGGAGGGGCAGCGGATGCCCTTCAACTGGCTGTAGACCTCCTCCACCGAAATGCCGCTGCGCAGCGCCACCGAGGTGAGTCTGGCCGTCGCCTCGCTCTGGCTCGGACAACCGCCCGCCTTGCCTGTGCTCGTAAACACCTCGCAAATGCCGTTTTCATCATAATTGACGGTCACGTACAGCGTGCCGCAGCCGATCTTCATTTTTTCGGTAAACCCGCTCGTAACCGGCGGGCGCGGCCTGGGCTCGATGTGCCCGTACGCGGCGGACGCGGGCGCGGCGCATTCCTTCGCTTCTCCCTCGCAATCGCACACCGGCGGCCCGGCTTGCGCCGCGGCGGCCTTTCCGTTGTTCACGCTTCCGATATTGAGCACTTGCGCGTCGCGGCTGCCGTCGCGATAGATCGTGACGCCCTTTAGGCCCTCGGTATAGGCCATGCGGTACACCGCCGCCACATCGGCGCGGGTGGCGCTGTTTGCGAAATTGACGGTCTTGGACACCGCGTTGTCCGTATGGCGCTGGAAGGCCGCCTGCATGCGCAAATGCCACTCGGGCGCGATATCGTGCGCGCAGACGAACACGCGCCGCAGCGCGGCGGGGAGCGCGTCGCAGTGCGCCACCGTGCCCTCGGAGGCGATCCTTTTCAGCAGCGCGTCGCTCTTTAGGCCCAGCTCGTCCAGCTTGTCAAGCAGGATGGGGTTGGTTTCCACAAGCTCCGTATTGTCCATGACGTTGCGAATGTAGGCATAGGCGAACACCGGCTCGATGCCGCTCGAGCAGCCCGCGAGGATGGACAGCGTGCCCGTGGGCGCGATGGTCGTGACCGTCGCGTTGCGCTGCGGCGCGCCATCCTTGAGCGTGCTTTCCCCGAAGGCCGGGAAGGCCCCGCGCGCTTTGGACAGCGCCCGGCTCGCGGCGTGCGCGCGCGCGTCGATATAGCCCATGAGCGTATCGGCCAGCCGCACGCCCTCCTCGGAATCGTACGGAATGCCCAGCAAAAGCAGAAGATCCGCAAAGCCCATCACGCCCAGGCCCACCTTGCGGCCCGCGCGGGTCGTTTCGCCGATTTGGGCGAGCGGGTAATGGTTGATATCGATCACGTTGTCGAGGAAATGGATGGCCTCGTCCACCGTTTTGCCCAGCAGCTCGTAATCCAGCTCCGCTTTCCCGTCTGTTTCGCGCAGCATTTTGGTGAGGTTGATCGAGCCGAGGTTGCAGCTTTCGTAGGGCAGCAGCGGCTGCTCGCCGCAAGGATTCGTGCTCTCGATCCGGCCCATGGCGGGCAGCACGTTATCGCGGTTGAGGCGGTCGAGGAACACGATGCCCGGCTCCCCGTTTTCCCACGCAGCGTCCACAATCAGCCCGAACACCTCCGGCGCGTGCAGGGCGCCCACGGCCTTGCCGGATTTGGGGTCGATGAGCGCATAGTCCTCGTCGCGCTCCACGGCCCGCATGAACGCCTCCGTAATGCCAACGGAAATATTGAAATTGGTAATGTCCTGATTGTTCTTTTTGCAGTGGATAAACTCCAGAATATCCGGGTGATCAACCCGCAATATGCCCATATTGGCGCCGCGCCGCGTGCCGCCCTGCTTGACGGCCTCGGTGGCGGAGTTGAACACCTTCATAAAGCTGATGGGGCCGGAGGCCACGCCGCCGGTGGAGCGCACCGTCGCCCCCGCCGGGCGCAGGCGCGAGAAGGAAAAGCCCGTGCCGCCGCCGCTTTTGTGTATGAGAGCGGCGTTTTTGACGGCGTCGAATATTTCATCCATAGAGTCGCCTACAGGCAGAACAAAGCAGGCGGAAAGCTGCCCCAGCGGCTTGCCCGCGTTCATCAGCGTGGGCGAATTGGGTAAAAAGCGCTTGGACGTCATCAGCTCATAGAATTCCCGCTCAGCCGGCTGCGTATCCGCATCGCCAAAGCGCGCGTCCGCCGCGGCGACGGCCCGCGCCACGCGGCGGAACAGCTGCTCCGGCGTTTCAACGAGGTTTCCATGCTCGTCCTTTGTAAGATACCGGCGCTCCAGCACCGTTACGGCGTTTTTGCTCAGCTCCATGAAATTGTCCTTTCACGCACGAAATATAGTAGAATAAATACCAATTAACACTATATATTGTAGTTTGCGCCCACAGGAATGTCAACGCGCTAAATTGAATATACCCCGTTTTATGCGCTTATCACGCGCGCAGGCCCTTTTCGTTGACAAAACTTTGCCGCGTGATACAATATTTAAGATGCGCTGGAGCCCGGTGTTTCAAAGAATTTTCGGCGAGCGCCACACCTTTACAAACCATCGAAATCCGGGAATTCCGAACATGCGGATGTGGCGGAACGGCATACGCAGCGGACTTAAAATCCGCCGGGGAAACCTTAGGAGTTCGAATCTCCTCATCCGCACCAAGAAAGCTCCCGTAACCGCTGGAAATACCACGGTACAGGAGCTTTTTGTTATTCTGGAATTCATGCTGATACCCAAACGGTTTTTGGCCAACGAAAGGGGGGGGATCCGTATGGGGAAATTGAAGATGCAGGCTGACACAAGCATCATTGTCCGGCAAGCATTCGATACCTCGCTACCTACGAGATGAAGCGGAACACGACATTGGGCGTGCGGAAGGAAGATGCCCGTTTCTGTTTTCATAAATTCGCAAATCGAGCTGCGCTTTCCACATCAGGTATCGCTGGCTGTACATTTGTATCCCTTTCATAATTATAGTATCCATGTAATATTTGCTTGCAAATTCCAATTCGCAGGGGCGATGAATATGCCTGAAAACATACTCAACGCCAGGGATATTCCATTTGCTCTTCCTGTGGTATACTTATCATGCTGTATAAAATAGCGAAAATGCCGAAAACCCAAGGGTTTTCGAAAAAGAAAAGAGGTTGCTTGATGTCTGCGCATTCATTTGCCGCCATTGCAGTCAATATGGAGGGCATTGAATACTAACAATCAATAACCCTCCAAAAGGATACCTGATACGATATTTGGAGGAATATGATTTACTCAACTCTTAAAAAGTATGGTCTGACTGCCGGATGGGAGCAGGAAGCCTCTCAATATGACGGTTTGTTTATTGCACGCATAAGCAAGCAGCATCGCGACTTATATGGCGCAGTCAGTGAAAACGGCGAGCTAAACGCCGTATTGTCCGGAAAGCTTGTTCATGAATCCGGCCCCGCGCATCAATTGCCGGCAGTCGGCGATTGGGTGATGATCGACCGCTTACACGATACTGGCGGGAACGCGATAATCCGGCATACGCTTACCCGAAAGAGCGCCTTTACCCGCAAAGCCGCCGGAACATCAAACACGCTGCAAGTAGTCGCGGCCAATATAGATACGGTTTTTCTATGCATGTCCCTCAACGCGGATTTCAATTTGCGGCGCATGGAGAGGTATTTGACAATCGCGTGGGACAGCGGCGCCACGCCCGTAATCGTGCTCACCAAATCAGATTTATGTTTGGATTTGCAGTTGCGGATCAGCGAAATAGACTCGATAAACA